>DATJOF010000016.1:0-94278 GCA_035507415.1 Solirubrobacteraceae bacterium | reverse complement strand
GAGCTTGCGGCGCCTGCCGTCGGGCTCCTGTTGCTCGGTCACATATCCGGCGCGTGCGAGACGTGCCGGCTCGGCGTAGAGCTGGGAGTGGGGGAGGGACCAGAAGTGCCCGACCGAGGCCGAGACCATCTGCTTGAGGTCGTATGGGGTGGCCTGGCCTGAAAGCGACAGCAGGCCGAGCACGATGTGCGACGTGGGTGTGAGCTCGATCTCGTCGGTCATGCGTATGCCACGTATGATCCGGTTCGGATGGTATGTTTCGGAGCGTGTAAGGAAACGGCCGGCGGAGGAGGCGAGCTTAGATGACCACAGCCAGAGCAAAGGGGGGAGCGCGCCTGCCGGAGTGGGGACAGATGCTTGCAGCGCCCGTGGCAGAGCGAGGGCCGGGGTGTCCGGCGCGCCTGGGGCGGCGAGGGCCGGAGTGTCTACAACGCCCGACCGAGCTGGGGTCGGGGTGTCCGTCGCGGGTGGGGCGTGTCTTCCGGCGCAACCGCATTCCACGAGCGATTGTGCTGTGCCTCTTCGGTCTGTTGCTCCAAGTGGCATCGGGCACCGCAGCGGCTGCTCCGGTCGTGACGCTCAAGGTGAAACCTCTGCCGATCCCGGGATACCAAGGGACCGGGGACATCCTCGGGGCCGGCGCCGAGGTGGAATCTCAGGTCACGATCAGCGGCACCGAATACGGAGGCTTTCCCTCGCCGCTCACCGAGATCACCGTGTACGTGCCCGCCGGAGTCACGATCAACTCGAAAGGCTTTGCGACGTGCGCACCGTCGGCGCTCGAACAGGATGGTCCCGAAGCCTGTCCGAAGCGGTCGGCCGCCGGTCCACCGGGCGAAGGGGTCGGGGTCGTCAGCTTCGCGGGCGAACGCGTCCAGGAGACGGTGTCGATCCAGGCGTTCTTCGCTCCAGAAGGCCTGGACTTCTACGTCGACGGCAGCACGCCGGTCTCGCTCCAGATCCTCGAACGGGGCTATTGGGCCGCGGCCAGCGATCCGTTCGACGCAAGGTTCATCGCCGACGTGCCGCTGATCGAAACCGTGCCTGGCGCCGACGATGCCTCGGCGATCTCCTTCAAAGTCACGATCGGCGCCGCACGCCGGCGTGGCGGGAAGACGGACTCCTACATCACCCTGCCCAAGCACTGCTCGCGAGGCGGCGCTCCCGTGAAGATGGAACTGAAGTTCCTGAGCGGCGAAACGACCGCGGTCACCGACATGGTGCCGTGTCCGAGGTCGAGGTGAGGCCCGTGGCGGCGGCACCGCACTACGCCTATGTCGCGGGCGGCAATGATCGAACCCTGGCCGCACGAGCTGTTGGCCGCCAGAGCCTGGGAGCTGCGCCACAACCTATCCAGCTACGACGCGAGCTATGTCGCGCTGGCCGAGCTGATCGGCGCGATGCTCGTGACGCTCGACGGGCGCATCGCGGGCGCGCCCGGAGTGCGGTGCACGATCACGACGCCGCCGGCGTCTCACTCGTAGATCACGGGGCCGTGGAACCGCGGATGTCAGGTTCTGCGGGCGGCGCGTGTCTATGAGGGATGCACATCGCATATCTCCTCGTCACGATCCTGGCGGCGCTGGCAAACGGCTACGCCGCCGCCCTGGACCTCACCGGCGCCGAGTCGGTCAGGCTGGTCGCCGACCGGGTGCAGGTGTCGCAACGATGGATGATCCCGCTCGGGATGCTGCTGGCCTCGGGCGCCGTCGGACTGCTGGCGGGGTTCGCCGTGCCGGCGCTCGGGCTCGCTGCAGCGGCGGGCCTGATCCTGTACTTCGCCTGCGCCGTGAGCGCCCATCTTCGCGTCCGCGACCGCCAGATCGGGGGAGCCCTGTTCTTCCTGCTCCTCGCGGCCGCGGCGCTGATCACCCACCTCGCCTGGCACAACGGTTGGTGAGCGGTTGACCGCCCGAGAGGAGCGAAGCATGGACGAGCGCACGTGGCTGACCGAGCGCTTCGAGCAGCACAGACCGCATCTGCGCGCGGTCGCCCATCGGATGCTCGGGTCGGCCAGCGAATCCGACGACGCGCTGCAGGAGGCGTGGCTGCGGGTTCGCGACCACGACCCCGCGAGCGTGGACAACATGCGCGCATGGCTCACCACCGTCGTGGGCCGGGTCTGTCTGAACATGCTGCGCTCGCGAACCGGGCGACACGAGCAGCTGTCGGCGCGCGTCCCAGATCCGGTCGTCAGCTTCGAGCAGGGCGACGGCGAACAGGAGACGCTCCTGGCCGAGTCCGTCGGTCTGGCGCTGCTCGTCGTGCTCGACGGCCTCACGCCGGCCGAACGACTCGCGTTCGTGCTCCACGACGTCTTCGGGGTACCGTTCGCCGACATCGCCGTCGCGCTCGAGCGCTCCGAAGCGGCCGCCCAGCAGCTCGCCAGCCGCGCCCGCCGGCGCGTGCGCAGCTCGCCCGAGCCGGACCGTGACCTCGCGCGGCAGCGGTCTGTCGTCGACGCGTTCTTCGCCGCCTCGCGCGACGGCGACTTCGATGCTCTCCTCGAGCTGCTCGACCCCGACGTCGAGCTGAGGATCGACGGGGGCGTCCTGCGCGCAGACGCCTCACTCGCACTGCGCGGCGCCGAGGCCGTGGCCGCGCACACGGCGACCTACTCGAAGCTCTACCCGGCCGTGCGACCCGCGCTCGTAAACGGTGGCGCGGGGGCCGTGGTGGCGCCCGACGGCCGCGTCTTCTCGGTGATGGCCTTCACCGTCTCCGCCGGACAGATCGCGCGAATCGACGTGCTGCTCGACCCGCAGCGCCTGACGCGGCTCGATCTCAGCTTGCCGCCGACGCTCGATAATCGATGTTATGTCAACCAGATGGGCTGAGGGCTCACGAATAGACGTGATGTAGCGCCGCCAGCACCGCCAGGGAGATCATGGCTGCCCGGACGACCCGCGACCGCCAAGCCCGGTACCAGAGGCGTTTGCGCCGGTTTGCCTGCCGGCGTTCGCGTGCGATGCGATGATCGTGCACCCACGGCGAGTCCCGATGCGTCGGCATGCCTGACTATCGGAATTTGACGCTCGCTGGTTGAGCGCTTGCCATGCACAGCCGCCGGCCCGCTGTGCGCTCTAGCATGCAAGGTCGTCCGGCCACCGCGAAGGAGGATCCGATGCCACGCTCGCTGTACACAGCCAAGGCGCACGTCACCGGCGGGCGCGCGAATGGGCATGGCCGGAGCAGCGACGGCGAGCTCGAGGTCGAGCTGCGACTTCCCGAAGAGATGGGCGGCTCCGGCGGCGGCACCAACCCGGAGGAGCTGTTCGCGGTCGGATACGCGGCCTGCTTCGAGAGCGCTCTCGGCGTCGTCGCGCGCCGGGCCAAGGTCGAGCCCGGTGACGTCGCCGTCGACTGCGAGGTGTCGCTCTCGCCGGACGGCAAGGGCGGCTTTGTGCTCGGCGCAAAGCTCGACGTGAGGCTTCCGGGCATCTCCGACCGCGACCAGGCCGTCGAGCTCGTCGAAGCCGCCCATCAGGTATGCCCCTACTCGAACGCCACGCGCGGAAACATCGAGGTCGAGCTCAACGCGAACGGGGCTCCCGTGAGCGCTGCTCCCATGCCATAGCACACGCCCGGGAGAAGACCGCGTCGATCATCGGCTCGGTCAGGCGCCCGGTGAACGTGTTCTGCTGGCTCGGGTGATAACAGCCCAGCAGCGTCAAGCGCTCGCCGTCGTGCTGCGCGCCGTGACCGAAGCGCGGCCGCGGTCTCGGCAGCACGGCGCGCTGCAGGTCGCCTTGGCTTGCCAGGGCCGCGTCCAGACGCAACGCGGCATCCCAGGCGAACGCGCCGAGGCACACGATCACGCGCACGTGCACCAGCAGCTCGAGTTCGCTCACGCTCCACGGTAGACAGGTGTCACGCTCTGCCGGGGTCGGCTTGTTCTGCGGCGGAGCGCACCTCACCGCCGCGCTCACCCGCGCGCCGTGCAGCTCCAGGCCGTCGCCCCGAGCCAGCGCAGTCGGCTGGCTGGCGAGCCCTGCGCGCCACATCGCCGCGTACAGGAACTCGCCCGAGCGATCGCCCGTGAACATCCGTCCCGTGCGGTTCGCGCCGTGGGCCGCCGGGGCCAGCCCATAGACCAGCATCGGCGCCGCGGGGTCGCCGAAACCCGGCACCGGTCTGGCCCAGTAGCGCTGGCCCGCGAACGCGGCTTTCGGCTCGCGCGCAGCCTGCTCCCGCCAGGCGACCAGACGCGGGCAGCGCCGGCAGCGCTCGAGCTGCGTCGCCAATCTGTCCAACCGCCCAGGCTCGCTCGTCGTCGGCATCCGCCAGTAGTAGCATCGGTCGGGTCGTGTCGATCTGGATCGTGATCATTCTGCTCGGCTTGCTCAAGCTTCCGATCGCTGGTCTGATGCTGTGGATCCCGTTTCGCGAAGACCACGCGATGAACATGCAGGCCAGCGCCGACGCGGACGACGACTCCGACCAGACAGAGGGCTCAGATGGCGAAGGTGGCAGCAAGATCCGCTGGCGCGGCATGCCTCCGCGCCCACCTCGGCGGCCCTCGCCGTGTCCGTCGGTCAGCGATTCCGCTTGCGCTGGCGGCGGGCGGCCTTCGCTTTCGCGCGGCGCTTGCGCATCGTCACGGCGGGGTCACGGGCGGGGCGCCCCGTCACGGGTCCGTCGCCAACCGGTGCGACGCTCCGTGCGTCGCGCATGATCACGAAGGCGATCCCGCCAAGCAACAGCACCGCAGCGCCCACGCCGAGCACCAGCACGGTGCCCGTGCTCGTCCCGGAGCTGCTGCTCGACGACGAGCTCGCGGTCGTCGACGTGGTCGTGTTGGTCGTCGTCTGTTCTTCCGCCGCGCCTCCCCCGGCGAGTTCGTTGAAGGCGTTTTCACCGCTCGCGCCCGCGGCCAGCGCCGCCGGCGCCGCGGTGTAAGCGAGCAGCGCCAGCGCGAGCGCCCAGGCGCACGCCAGCCGCGCTGCTCGTTTGTCCAGATCCCGCACGCTGTCGAGCATAACGGGTGCAACGCCGTAGAATGGCCGCGCAATGCCCCCCAAGCAACGACAGATGCGGATCGAGCAGCGCGGTGCGCTGGCTGCGATGCAGCAGCTCGAGCAGCGCTCCGACGAGGAGCTCGAAGGCGAGACCAAGTTCAAGGCCGCGGCTCTCGCGATCCTCGGAGCACGCGCGTCCGAGCGCTTCGAGGCCGACAAGGCGCGCAACTACTTTCAACGCGCGATCGCGGCCGCGCGCCCACAGGAACGGATGCAGCTGCGGCGCATGGCCGACGCGTCACTCGCGCTGGCCGAACGGCGTGCCGGCGACCTCAAGGACGCCGTCGAGCGCCTCGGCCAGACGCCGCCGACGGGACGTCAGATGTTCGCGCTGCGGGCGATGGGACTGCTCGTCCCCCCCTCCTCCGCCGGCATCCTCGCGCGCGTGCGCGGGATCCTGCTGATCATCCTGCTGATAGTCGCGCTGCTGGCGATCGGGCTCGGCCTGGTCGAGCTGATCTCGCTGCCCTTCGGCGGAATCGGGCTCGCGCCCGGGGTGCTGCTCGGCTTCTTCCTCGTGCTGGCCGTGCTCGGTGTCATCGCCGCGATCGGGCGCCGCCGCCGCGACCGCGCCCAGGCCGAGCGCGCCGCGTCGAGCGGCTAGGGCTCGCCCCAGATCGTCGCGACCAGCGAACGGGGTCCGCCGGCATCGCGAAGCTCGCACAGGTAGACGCCCTGCCAGCTGCCGAGCGCCAGGCTTCCGCTCGCGATCGGCAGCGACAGCGCAACGCCGAGCAGCGCCGACTTGATGTGCGCCGGCATGTCGTCGGCGCCCTCGAGCGTGTGCGTCCAGTAGCGCGCATCTTCGGGCACGGCCCGGTCGAAGTAGGCGGCGAAGTCGCGCCGCACGTCGGGGCTGAAGTTCTCACCGAGCGTCAGCGCCGCTGAGGTGTGGCGTAGGAACAGGTGCAGGATGCCGACCCGTATCTGCGCGATCTCCGGCACCGCCGCCAGCACCTCCGCGGTGACCAGGTGGAATCCCCTCCCCCGCGACTCCAACTGGATCGCGCGCTGTGCCCACACGGCGAAAACCGTACCGCCGTGTAGCATGACGGGGTCTTACACGACTGGCGCCTGGCCTGACCGAAAGGAGGCCCCATGTCCTGGGACTTCTCCACCGACCCGGAGTATCAGGAGCAGCTCGACTGGATGGCGGAGTTCGTTCGCCGTGAGATCTGGCCGCTCGAGACGATTTGGCAGCAGCTCGGTCCGGATGGGCTGCGCGAGGCGATCGCGCCGCTGCAGGTCGAAGTCAAGGCCCGCAACCTGTGGGCCACACACCTGCCGCCCGAGCTGGGCGGCCAGGGCATGGGCCAGGTCAAGCTGGGGCTGATGCACGAGATCCTCGGCACCTCGCCGCTCGCGCCGCTGGCCTTCGGCAACGCCGCGCCGGACTCCGGCAACTCCGAGATCCTCGCGCTCGCCGGCACGGCCGAACAGAAGGAGCACTGGCTGCATCCGCTGCTCGCCGGCGACCTGCGCAGCGCGTTCAGCATGACCGAGCCGCACACCCCCGGATCGGACCCGACCCAGCTGAAGACACGCGCCGAGCGCGACGGCGACGGGTGGGTGATCGACGGGCACAAGTGGTTCTCCTCGAACGGGTCGATCGCCGACTTCCTGATCGTGATGGCGGTCACCGACCCCGATGCGCGCGCGTCCAAGCGCGCCTCGATGTTCATCGTGCCGGTCGACACGCCCGGCGTCGAGATCGTGCGCGACGTTCCCACGATGGAGCACCCGTGGGAGCAGTTCGGCAACTACGGCGGGCACTCGGAAATCCTCTACAGCGGCGTGCGCGTCCCCGCCGAGGCGCTGCTCGGTCTCGAGGGACAGGGCTTCGCGCTGGCCCAGCAACGGCTCGGCCCCGGGCGCATTCACCACTGCATGCGCTGGCTGGGCGTCGCGCGGCGGGCGTTCGACATGATGTGCGAGCGCGCCACCTACCGGCGCGCGCACGGCTCGGTGCTGGCTGACAAGCAGACGGTCCAGAACTGGATCGCCGACAGCGCCGCCGAGATGCAGGCGGCCCGCCTGATGACCCTGCACGCGGCCTGGGTGATGGACACGCAGGGAGCACGCGCCGCGATGGTCGACGTGGCGCTGATCAAGTTCTTCGGCGCCCGCGTCCTGCACGACGTGATCGACCGTGCGCTGCAGCTGCACGGCTCGCTCGGCTACTCGACCGATCTGCCGCTGGAGCAGATGTACCGCTATGCGCGCGCCGCCCGCATCTACGACGGTCCCGACGAGGTTCACCGCCAGACCGTCGCCCGCCGCATCCTGCACGAGTACCGCGCGCCGGTCGGCGAAGTTCCCAGCGAATACCTGCCCGCGCGGCGCGAGAAAGCGCGCGAGCGCTTCGCCGACCTGCTGGGCGCGCTGACCGCCAACGACTGACGCGGCGCGCCTGAATACGCTTGGGCCGTGCCAGCGCCCGTCTGCCTGCTCGTCAATCCCGCCGCCGGAGGCGGGCGCGCGCGGCGCGCCGCGCCGCGCGTCGAGCTGGCGCTGCGCGAGCTCGGCCTGCAGGTCCGCCGCGAGGACACCCGCGATCTCGAGCATGCCCGCGAGCTCGCGCGCGCAGCGGCGAGCGCCGGTGAGACGATCGCGGTGCTCAGCGGCGACGGCATGATCGGCGCCGTCGCCGACGTCCTGCGCGAGCAGCCCGGCGCGGTGCTCGCGATCCTGCCCGGCGGGCGCGGCAACGACCTGGCACGGGTCCTGGCGATTCCGGCGGACCCGGTGGCGGCCTGCGCCACGATCGCACACGGGGTTGCGCGGCCGCTCGACCTCGGCCTCGTCGTCAGCAGCGACGCACGCGCGCACGCGCGCGCGCGCGCGTGCGCTTTCGTCGGGATCGCCTCCGTCGGCTTCGACAGCGACGCCAACCGCATCGCCAACGAAGCCCCCTCCTGGCTCGGCGGCCTCGTCTATGTGTACGCCGCGCTGCGCGCGCTGATCGGCTGGCGGCCGGCGCGCTTCACGATCGAGCTCGACCCTCCCGGCGAGCGGCGCGTGTTCAGCGCCTACACCGTCGGCGCCTGCAACTCGAGAAGCTACGGCGGCGGCATGCGCGCGGCGCCGGACGCGCTGCTCGACGACGGGCTGCTCGACGTGATCGCGCTCGAGGACGTCGGCAAGCTGGCGTTCGTCACCAAGTTGCTTCCGCGCGTGTTCAAGGGCACTCACGTGCAGCTGTCGTGCGTGCATTCGTTTCGCGCCGCCGAGCTCGAGATCGACGCGGACCGGCCGTTCACGATGTACGCCGACGGCGATCCGATCGGCGAGCTGCCCGTGCGCGTGCGCGCGCTGCCGGGCGCCGTCACCGTGCTGGTCCCCCCCGGTCCCGCGGCCGGCTCCGCCTTCGGCGAGGCTGCAGCCCGCGCGGCCGCGCCCTCGCGCGAGCCCGTGTCGGACAGCTGATGGCGCGAAGCCGACGGGCCGAGTGATGGCGGACAGCCGATGACGCTGGCGCTGGACGTCGAGCTCGCGCTCGCGCGCGGCGTGGGCACGCTTTCGCGGCTGCGCGGAGGCGGCGCGACCAGCGCCCCCGGCAAGGCTCTGCTGCGGTTGCGGCCGGACGCGATCGCACAGCTGTCGGCCCGCCTGCCGCGCGGCAGTGTGCTCGTGTCGGCGACCAACGGCAAGACCACGACCACCGCGATGGCCGCCTCGATCCTGCGCGCGGCGGGGATCGCGCTCGTGCACAACCAGGCGGGCGCGAACATGGCGGGCGGCATCGCCTCGACGCTGCTCGCCGCGGCACGCCGACACGACGGGATCGCCGGCGAGCTGGGCCTGTTCGAGGTCGACGAGCTGTGGCTCGCCCCCGTCGCCGCCCAGCTCGGACGTCCGCGCGCGATCGTCCTGTCGAACCTGTTCCGCGACCAGCTCGACCGCTACGGCGAGCTCGAGGCGGTGGCCGACAGCTGGGCGAGCGCCGTGCGGGCACGCGCGCACGGCCACTGCAGGCTGGTGCTGAACGCCGACGACCCGCTCGTCGCCGACCTCGGCCGCGAGCACGGCGAGCGAGCCCTGTACTTCGGCGTCGAGGACGAGTCGCTGGCGCTGGCGAGCATGGCGCACGCGGCCGACGCCAAGCACTGCCGCCGTTGCGGCACGCCATACGTGTTCGACGCGGTCTACCTCGGCCATCTCGGTCACTACCACTGTCCCGGCTGTGGGCAGGCGCGGCCGCACCCGCTCGTCAGCGCGCACGAGGTGGCGCTCGCAGGCGTGCGCTCGAGCCGCTTTCGGCTGCAGACGCCGGCCGGGCAGGCGACGATCGCGCTGCAGCTCCCGGGGCTCTACAACGTCTACAACGCGCTCGCCGCAGCCGCGCTGGCGAGCGCGCTCGAGCTGCCGCTGGCGAGCATCGCGCGGGGACTCGAGACGGTGCGCCCCGCCTTCGGGCGCGCCGAGACCGTGCTCGTGGGCAGCCGCGAGCTGCGCATCCTGCTCGTCAAGAACCCCGCCGGGGCAAACGAGGTGCTGCGCACGCTCGCGCTCGAGCCGGGCGAGCACGACCTGCTGGGTGTCCTCAACGACAACATCGCCGACGGCCAGGACGTCTCGTGGGTGTGGGACGCCGACTTCGAGCAGCTCGCCGGTCGCGTGCGGCGCGTCACCTGCTCTGGCACGCGCGCCCCCGAGCTGGCGCTGCGGCTGAAGTACGCCGGCGTCGAGCCGGGCCGAATCGCGCTGCAGCAGGACCTGGCGCGCGCGCTCGACTCGGCGAGCGCCGACCTGCCCGCCGGCGTGCCGGCTCCGCTGTACGCGCTGCCCACCTACACCGCGATGCTCGCGCTGCGCGAGCTGCTGGTCGCGCGCGGGCACGAGCTGGCGGCCTGGTCATGATCGCTCCATCGCTCACGCCGCAGCGCGGGCCGTCGCCGACCCTGCGCGTGTGCGCGCTATATCCCGAGCTGCTCAACATCTACGCCGATCGCGGCAACCTGCTGGTGCTCGCACGTCGCTGCGCGTGGCGCGGGATCGGGTTCGAGCTGGCCGGCAGCTCGCTCGGGCAGCCGTTGCGCGCCGACGCCCACGACCTCTTCTACATCGGCGGCGGTCAGGACCGCGACCAGCGTCTGTGTGCGGCCGACCTGCTGGAGACCAAGCGCGAGGCCCTGCACGCGGCCGCCGCGGCGGGAGCGCTCGTGGTCGGTGTGTGCGGCGGCTATCAGCTGCTTGGACACTCGTACGCGCTGCAGGACGAGGAGATCGAGGGCGTCGGGCTGCTGGACGTGCGCACCGTGCGCGAGCCCGGAGCTCGCCTGATCGGCAACATCGCGATCGAGGTCTCGCCGGACGTCGCCGGCGCCACGGCCTCGCGTGGCGCGCCAGGCCCACGGGAGCCCCCCGGTGACCCAGGCGGCTCGCGTGCTCGGACACCCGAGCCGCAGCACGCTCCCGAGCAACGAGCCGCCGCCCGTGCGCGGGTGCTGGCCGGGTTCGAGAACCACGGGGGGCGCACATACCTCGGCGCGTGCGCGCGGCCCCTGGGCAGAGTGCTGCGCGGACGCGGCAACGACGGTCGCTCGGGTTGGGAGGGCGCCAGGCAGGGCAACACACTCGGGACGTACATGCACGGTCCGCTGCTGCCCAAGAACTCCTGGTTCGCCGACTGGCTGATCGCGACCGCGATCGGGCTCGACCCCGGCGAGCTCGCGCCGCTCGATGACGCGCTCGAGCGTGAGGCGCACCTCAGCGCGCGCAGGGCCGCCGGGGTCTGAGCGCCGATCCTCGCCGCCGGTCAGGCCCGCCGTCGGCGGCCAGGCCCCGCGGTTTGTCTGGCGGCGCTCAGGCCTTGCTGTTTGTCTGGCGGCGCTAGGCCCTGCTGTTCGTCTCGCGACGGTAGCCCAGGCGCGCGGAGATGCGATCGGCAGTCGCAACCAGGTGGGGTCCGAGCGCGTCGGCCAGCTCCTCGATCCCGATCGCGCCCGTGCCCGCGCTCATGTCGATCGCGGCCGGTGGATCGCTGGTGTGATCGTGCAGCGGCACGGCGATCGCGACACGGCCCTGGACGAGCTCCTCGTCCTCAACGGCGAACCCGTGCTCGCGGATCGCGTCGAGCTCGCTGCGCAGCGCCGCTTTCGAGGTGATCGTGTTCGGACCGCGGCGCGCCAACGAGGCCTGCGCCAGCAGCTCGCGGCGCTCGGGTGCCGGCGCCCAGGCGAGCAGGGCCTTGCCGGCAGCCAGGCAATAGGCCGGCAGGCTCTCGCCCAGCATGGGCGCGTCGCCGCCGGTGGCAGTTGGGCGGCGCAACCCGTGAACACGCTCCAGGTAAAGCGCCTCGTCGCCGTCGAGCACCACCAGGCCCGCGGCGAAGCCGGCGCGACGCGAAAGCTCGACCAGCTCGGGACGGGCCTGCTCGACCAGCCCGGTCGCGCTCAGCGTCGACAGACCGAGGCGGGTGACGCGTAACGTCAGCTGGTACTTGCGTCGCCGACCCTGCTCGAGGTATCCGAGCGCCAGCAGCGTGCTCATGTAGCGGTGGGTGCTGGCGCGGCTCATGCCCAGCTCGTCGGCGATGTCGGCGATGCCCTTCAGCGGCTGCTCGGGCGTGAAGCACTCGAGAATCGCAAGGCCGCGCTCGAGCGACTGCGAGTAGCGCGGCTCGGCCAGGTCTGGAATCTTCCAGATGTCGGCGTAGCGCTCGGTTAGGTCCGGGGTCATGGCGGGCGGCTGTGCGATGCGCTCGGCGGCGTCAGCCCCGCCGGGCTAGCTTCGCGGGCCGGACGCTGTGGGGTTGCGTCCGGCCCGGCACTGGCAGAGACGGAGGCAAGGCGTGGATCTCCGACGAGCCTGCCGCGCCTGCACTCGGCGTCGCCGCGCGCCCCTGCTCCTCCCTCCCCGGGAGCGGAACCCGGCCGACCGGTCGTTCCTTGCCACCGCGAGGGATCATCTCCGGCGCGTCAGGCCGTGTCTAGCGACGCGTCGCCATGGCTGCGCAAGACGGCCGCTGGCAATGGAGAAACGTGCGATCGATGCGCCCGCGCCCGGTCTGGGCCGCGGCTGCCGGACCCGCAGTCGCAGGAATCGCGGCCCCAGAGCCGCGCTCGCACAGCCCGCGACAGCTGCTAGACGGCGACGCGGCTATAGGCTCGCGTCTTGGGGTCCTGTTCGAGGAAGCCGAGCAGCAGCAGCGTGCGAATGTATCGATGCGTGGTGCTCATCTCCATACCCGTGTGCTCGGCCACCCAGTGCACGCTGCGGCGGGTCCCGTCCCGCGGGAAGCACGCCAGGATCAGCAGGCCGCGCAGCAGCGACGACGAGGCGCTGCCGGCGTCGAGCTCCTGCCGGTAACGGCCTTCCCAGGTCTCCAGCGAGAGTGCATCCGCCGTGATCACCGAGCCGTCGAGCAGCGATGCCAGCTCGGTCTCGACTCCTCCGGCCGCGTGCAGGATCTGGCGGATCTGGGCAGAGGTCAACGTCAGCGCGATCGTCCTGTCGACGCCCGCGTGTGACGCGCCGTTGCCGTTGGCCGAGTCGCCCCGGCGCGAGCCGTTGGCGCCGCGCGCGACGCTCGCGCCCTTCGCTGTCGGAGCTTTGCTCTTCTTGCCTTTGGCTGTCGGAGCCCTGCTCTTGCCGTTGGCTGCCGGAGCTCTGCTCGAGCCGTTTGCTGTCGGAGCTCTGCTCTTGCCATTCGCGGTCCGGTCCCTGCGCGTGCTCTTGGCCGTGCCGCCGGCACTGGCACCGTTGGCCTTGCGCCCGGCGCTTGCCGCGCGTGCGCCGGCGGACGGTTGCGATCCGCTCTTGCCCTTGGCAGCCGAACGCGACGAGTCGTTCGCGTTGGCGCCTCGCGCGCTCCCATTCGGGCTGTCCTCTCGCCCCGCGGCCTTGCGACGGTCCCGGGACGGGTTCTGAGAATCAGGTTTCTTGGCCATGTTGCACTCGCGATAGTGACGGGTCGCCGTCCTTCTGCATAGCGACACGTCGCCAGTTATTTCGATATAGGGTCAGATTCGAGCTTTCCAGATCGCTGTTTGCGGGCTTTGACGGTCGTGCGCGCGATGCCGGGACGGTGGCGGCCGCAGAGCTCGGTCGCGCCGGCGCAGCACCACGCGTCCGCCGGCATGCGGCGTGACGATCACGCTACGCCAGCGAGGGCGCTCCATGCGCCGGCTGGCGGGGCGCACGACCGCGCTCGCGAGCACGGTTCGCAGGACCGTCTTCATCTCGAGGATCGCCATGTGCGCACCGGGACAGCGCTTGCGACCACCTCCCCACGGCATCCACTCGCGCGGGCTGGGCTGACCTTCCAGAAAGCGCTCGGGGCGGAACCGGTCCGGTTCGGGGTACACCCGCGGGTCGTGGTGCAGGAGGTAGATGCACGCGAGCAGCTGCGCGGGCGGCCGATATGTGAGGCCGCCGATCTCGATCGGGCGCTTGACGGCGCGCGGGATGGCGAACAGGAACACCGGCCGGTGACGCAGGACCTCCTGGATCGTCGCGGTCAGGTACTCGTCGCCGGCGTCGCGATCGATCTCCTCGATCAGCCGCTGCTGGGTCGCCGGGTTGTGCGCGAGCAGCTGAAAGGCCCACGCCAGCTGCGACGCGGTCGTCTCGTGGCCGGCGAGGATCAGCGACATCACGTCGTCGCGCAGGCGCATGCGCGAGGACTGCGAGTCCTCGGCGCCGTGCGCCGCCAGCAGCGTTGCCAGCGCGTCTTGCGGGCTTGGGTCGCTGCAGCTGCAACGCTCCTCGATCAGCGCGTACAGCAGCTCGTCGGTGCGAGCGCGGTCACGCAGGAATCGCTTCCATCGACTGCGACCCGGACCGTGGCGCAGGGCGGGCACCGGAAACACCGGGCTGCCGGTCACGGAAAGCATCGCGAGCACGCGCTCGTGGAGCCTTTGCAGGAGCTCCTGCGAGCCGTCCCGCCCGCGGCCGAACACGCGACGGAGGATCACCTCGAGCGTGAGCGAGCGCAGTCGCGGATGCAGCGCCAGGGGCACGCCGCGCGGCCAGGACGTGACCGTGCGTTGTGCGATTTGGTGCACGCGATCGGCCTCCTCGAGGACGACGCGTTGGTGAAACGCCGGCAGCATTGCGCGACGTCCCGCCAGATGCGGGTTCTCGTCGAGCAGCATGAACGACCAGTCGCCGACGATCGGGGCGACCACCGAGCCGCCCTCGCCGGGGTGCAGCACATCGGCGGGCGCGCTCATCATCTGCCTGACCTCGGACGGATCGGACAGGAACACGAGCTCGGGGAAGCTCGTCATCCGATGCGTGAAGCGCTTGCCGTAACGGGCTTCGCAGCGCTCCAGGTACGCGAACGGCCAGCGCCAGTAGAGGTAGGTCAGGATCGCCGCCGGCAGCGGCACGCCCCGCGGCAGCCTGGCCGTGTGCCGGCGCGCCGGGATCGCGCTTGGGCGCTTTACGGCCGCGCGCCGACCGGTCGACGGCGTCATCCGACGAGCCCGGGCTGGATGCCGGCCGGCCTCGACTCCCGACGGTGGAAGTCGGCCCCTGGTGGCGCGCCAGCCCCGCGCGACCGGCAGCAGGATCCTGGTGAGCGGTCCCCCGGCCTCTGCGAGCGTGCGCGTCTGGGCGCGCAGGCCCTCGCTGTCGGCGCTCACGCTCGACAGGTACATGGCGAGGATGCCCGCGGTCAGGACGGCGTGGCGTGTGCCTCCGGGGAGGCGCCCGGTCTGACGAACGCTCTGCCTGGCGATTGTGCTGAGGCGCCCGATCGCGGCCGCGTCGCTGGGGTAGTGAGCGAGATAGCTGTGGCTCGCCTCTGCTTCGTCGTGCTCGCGATCGACGTAGCTGTCGAGCATCGAGATCAGGAGCGCGACCCACGGAAAGTAGGCGGCATGAACGGCGGCGACGTCCCGTTCGGCGCAGGCCGGCTCGGCGGCGAGAGCGAGCAGCACGTGGGGCATGAAGGCGCCTGCGGCAGCGGCCAGCTCGAACCAGCTGAGGACGCGCTCGCCGGGGTGCTCACGCTCGGCCCACGCCCGCAGAGCCGCGTCACGCGCGATCGCGTCGGGCAGGTGGTTGAGACTCTGGATCGCGCAGCCCTCGACCCCGTCGAGCACCAGGTCGCGCACGTGTCGGTAACACGGCAGCGTTTGGCATGCGCTCTGACAGGTCCGCACGAGCGCGCTCAGGTAGCCGCCATCGTCCTTCCAGGGGTGATAACGGTAGTAGTCCGAGAGCGGTGACTGCGGATCGAGAGCCTCCACCAGTGCGAGATGGAGCTGCTGGGCGTTTGCCTGCCCCGCCTGCGCGCCGCGCTCGCTGGCGCTGTCGAGAAAGTCCCACATCGTCTGATAGGCGACGAGCAGGCGCACGAGCCCGGGATGACGGCGCCGCGGCAGGATCGCGAACAGCGCAGCGCCTTCGACGTTGTCGCGCTTGCGCGCGAGCGCGTCGAGCGCGTCGGCGCGAATCGGCGCGTCCGGGATCGCACCGGCGCGCTGACGCCAACCGGTGAGCTCGCTTGCGGTCTCTCCCCGGATCCACAACACCCCGCGCGCGACGACCCCGACCAGCGTTGATATCTGCGTGAGCGACAGTCCCGTAATATCAACAGCTCTAACGATACCAATAATCGCAAAGTGAAAATATAGTCAGTGTGCGCCGCGGGTAGGCGCGCCGTCGCCCGCGATCGCGCTCGTTGCGGGGATCTACTGATGCGCGTCAGGTGCTCGGCCACGGATACGGCGCCACGCCGGCGGCGCGATAGCCCGCGACGGCGATGCAGGCGCCGGCGGCGACCGTCACCAGGGCGAAGCTGCCGAGAGCGACCAGGGCGTTGGCGCCCAGCACGACCGGGAACCCGGTCACGACAACCAGGGCGCGGCTCAGCAGCAGCTGGCCGCACACCCCCAGGCTGGCTCCGACGATGCAGCCTGTGCCGATCAGCAGCGTGCTCTCCCACACCAGCGCCTGCCAGAGGATCCTGCGTTGATAGCCCTGGACCTTCAGGCGCGCGAAGCGGCGCCGGCGCTGCCAGATCATCGCGCCCATCACCGTCGCCGTGGCCAGCACCCCGCCGACCAGCGCGAGCACGGTGATCTGAGTCAGCTGGCTGAGGCCCTGGCGGCTCGCCGCGCGCTGGCTCTGTTCGCGCTGGGCGGCGGTCTGGACGTCGAGTCCGGACCCCGGTCCCAATGTCCGGCGGATCTCGGCGCTGACGCGCGCCGGCGAGGCTCCGGGAGCCAGGCCGATCGCGTAGGCGCTGGGATCGGCGCTTTCCCACGCGCGCGCGTAGTCCGCGGCGTTGAGAATGATCGCGCCCGGAGGCCACCCGAGATTCGTCGTGAGCGCGGCGACGCGAAACGACGCGGTGCGGGGCGCCGGCAGCGCGAAGGTGTCGCCGACCCGCAGGTGCTCCTGGGCCGCGAGCGTCTGCGAGATCGCGGCCCAGCCGCCCGCGCGCAGACGCGCGGTCGCCTGTGGCAGGCTTCCTTCGAGCACCTGGTTCGGCGGGATCGGCATGGCGATGCTGGTCGGTGGGGCCAGCACCCAGACGCGGCGCGCGTCGAATTCGAGAAACCCGCCGCGGTAGAGGCCGACCGAACGCACGCCGGGGAGCCGCGCGAGCTGCGGGGCGCGCGAGCTGTTGAACGGGACGGTCGTGAACAGGCTCTGCGATCCGGATGGAGCCACCCAGACGTCCGCGACCGAGGTCAGACCGCTGAACGAGCGGTCGAGCCCCTCTTGCAGGTTGGTGTGGGAGCCCTGAATCGTGACGCTGCCGAACACCGCGACGGCGGCGGTTGCGGCGATCGCCAGCGAGGGCAGGCGCGTATCGGGGGCCCGCAGTTCGGCGGCGGCGAGCGACGCGGCGCCGATCCCGAATGAGCCCTGCAGCCGCTCGAACCCGGCCAGGATCGCGTCGAGCAGGGGCGCCAGCAGCAGGCCGATGGCTGCGAGCAGGGCCGCGACGCCGAGGATCGCCGACTGTGGCGCAAACAAGAGGATCGCCGTCGTGATCGCGAGACAGACGCACGCGCCCGCCAGCAGCAGCGCGTTTGCGCGTGTCCAGACGCCGTGCGCGCGCCTGGGCGCAGACGGTCGCGCGCGCGCCCATAGGCTCAGGGCCGGCGTGAGCACGCCGACGCACGTCGCCGCAAACCCGGCGGCGACGGCGATCGCGACGCTCTCCCACGTGACGATCCGCGCCGAGCCGACCGGGAATGCGAACGCGAGGAAGCCCGGAGGCGCACTGAAGGCCGCTATCGAAAGGATGTCGCCGAGCGCGATTCCCACGACGGACGCCACGGCCGCGAGCACGAGCGCGTCGAACAGCAGCGTCTTGACGGTCTCCCAGCGCGTGGCGCCGCTGCGGCGCAGTTCCTGGATCAGATTGCGGCGCAGCTCGATCGTCAGCAGCATCGCGCAGTAGGCGAACATGAAGCCGACCAGCGCGCAGATCCCGGCGAACGCCTTCGTGGACTGGTCGACCGGCCCCGCAGCCTGGCTGAAGAGCGTGGACTCGAAGTCGGCGGGCTCGACGTTGATGCGCCCGCCCGCGATGCGGCGCAGCTCGGCCAACACCCGGCGCTGCCTACCGCGATCGACCTGTACGAAAATATGATTGATGCGCCTGGGCAGACCGGCCAGGCGCTGGGTCGGGAGCAGCGGTGCGAGCGCGACCGGGCTGTCTGCCAGCGGTCCGATGTCGCGGGCGCTCAGTTCGGCCGCGACGGTCACCGGGGCACGTCTGGCTCCGACCTGGAGCGTGACGGTTTCGAACGGGTTCGTGCCGATCGCAGCGGCGAGCGGCACGGGTAGTGCGAGCGCCCGCGCGTGCGTGAGCTGGTTGTCGGTGAAATGGCGCAGCAATGAGCCGGCCAGCGGGATGTAGCGCGCGTCGGAGGCGATCACGTCGACGGGGCGAGTGCCCGCCGGACCGGTGACCTCCGCCTGCAACTCGAGCACCGGTACGGCCGCGCGCACTCCGGACAGGCGGCGAACCTCGCTGAACAGAGCTTCGCTGAAGCCGTTCGGCCCGCGTGCCCTGAGCTGGTACTGCGAGGCGCCGACCACGCCGTTGGTTATCTGGGCCACCGAGCCATCGAGGCTGGCGCTCGCGACCTGCGACGCGAACAGCAGCGCCACGCCGACCGCGATCCCGGCGACCGCCAGCAGCTCTTGAATCAGCACGACGCGCGCTTTCAGACGCACGTGATAGAGGTGGGCGATGTTCGACAGGCGCATCGTCAGGTGCCGGCCTACGGCGGCTCGACGGCGAAGTACTCGGGCTCGAAATCGAACAGACGCCCGTCGCGCAGCGTGTACACGCGGTCGGCGAACGACGCGGCAAGCGGATCGTGCGTGGCCAGCAGCACGGCGACGCGCCGCTCGCGGCAGACCTCTGCGACCAGGCTCAGCACCTCACGGCTGCGGTAGGTGTCGAGGTTGCCGGTCGGCTCGTCGGCGAGCACGAGCTTCGGTTCGGTCGAGAGGGCGCGCGCGATCATCACGCGCTGGCGCTCGCCGAGCGAGAGCTGGTCGGCGCGGTGGCTGAGTCGCTCACCGAGGCCGAGGCGCACGAGCAGCGGTTCGATCCGGCGCTCGGCCTGGCGCGTATGTTCCAGCAGCCACAGCTTCATGGCCGCGTTCTGGACGACGTTGGCGCCCGGCAGCAGGTCCGAGGACTGATCGACGAACCCCAGCTCGCACAGCCGGTAGCGCGCGCTGGCGCCGTCGCTCAGGGCGCAGACGTCGCGGCCGTCGACGAGCACCGAGCCGCTGTCGGGTTGGGACAGCGCCGCGATCAGCGTCAGCAGGGTCGTCTTACCCGAGCCGCTCGGCCCGTACAGGGCGAGCAGCTCGCCCGCCTCGACGGTCAGCGAGACGCCGTCCACAGCGCGCACCGGCTCGGCGTCGCCGACGTGGTAGTGCTTGACGAGGTCGCGCAGCTCAAGCATCGAAGCGCGCGCGCTTCGACGCGCCACCGGGGAAGTCGATGACATCCGCACCCGGTGGCTCGACGAGCGGCTGCGACATCAGCAGGCTGCCGCCGGCGAGCGTCCCGATCCGCCTGGCGCGACTGGTCAGACGGGAGTCTCCGTCGCAGATCAGGACGCCGATCCCATCCTCCTCGGCGAGCGCGCCCAACAGCCCGGCGAGCCGGTCGGTCTCGCCGATGCCAAGCGTCGGCGCGATGTCGTCGACGAGCAGCAGCCGAGGCTGCCGGGCCACCCCGTAGGCCAGCGCGACCAAGGCACGCTCGGAGTCGGCGAGCTCGCTCCAGTGCTGGCGGGCGCAGTCGTCCGCGCCGACCCGCGCGAGCGCGCTGCGCGCACGCGCATAGGCCTCGCGACGTCCGTGCGCATCGAGCAACGGCAGCGCGATACCGACCATCACGGGCACGTCGAGCAGCGGGCCGGCGCGCTCGACGAGCGCGATCTGGCTGCGCAGGAGTCGTACGCGGCGACGATCGCCGTGGCGCCAGACGTTCTCTCCCGCGAACGCGACGCTGCCGCGGTCGGGCCGCTGCATGCCCGCGGCGACGCGCAGCAGCGCTGTCTTGCCCTGTGCGCGTTTGGCGACCACCGTCACGGTTTCGCCCGCGTCGAGCTGCAGCGAGACGTCGCGCAGCACGAGCACGACGTGGCGGCGCCCGCGCCGAAAGCTCAACGACACGTCGCGCAGCTCGAGCAGGCTGTCCATCAGCGCCCGCGCGTCGGCGACGTCCCGGCGGTGGGCGGCTCACGCTGCGGCCAGCCGCCCGCCTCGGCGTGCGACGGCAGCCGCGTCTCACGCTCCAGATACAGGCGCACGTCTTGCAACCAGCGGATCCTCGCGTCCCACCAGGCGAGCTCGCCGGTCGTGACGATCAGCTGCTTGACGCGCGACCACTCGGTCGTGCCGCTCAGCTCGTGTTCGCGCCGGGTGCGGCGGTTGAGCTCCTGCAGCTGCTGCGTACAGGCGATCTCGGCCTCGCGCACGATCTCGATCAGACGGGGCAGGTCTTCGGCCCCCCACAGGGCGATCTTGGCGTGCAGCTCCTCGCGCACCGGCGGTGTCTGGGTCGAGGCGCGCAACCAGCGCCGGAAATGCTCGATTCCGGCGGGCGTGGCTTCGTAGCGGCGCTTGCGCCGTCCCTCGAGCGCACGCAGGCTCGCGTCGGCGTTGTCGCCGGCGGGCCGGATCAGGTCGCGTTCGAGCAGTCGCTGCACCGCCCTGGCGGCCGTTCCGCGGGCGAATTGCGCCGAGCCGAGCCGTTCGGCGAGACGCTTGTCGAGCTGATAGCAGGTGCCGGGCGCCTCGACCAGCAGGCCCAGCACAATCTCTCCGCCGGACATCGCCGACTGTTGCACAGTGCTGGCCATCTCCCAATAGATCGTATTGCAAACGGCGTCCCGGTGCTCGAACGATTTCGATAAGCGGTTTGCGACAGCCGTTCCCGCGAGGCCCGGCAGGCGCGTCGTCGCAAACTGCGCGAACGCACGCGCGCGCGTCCGGCGGAGCGCCTACGATCGCGCGATGGAGCTGGCCGAATACCAGGCGCTTTCGCGACACACCGCCGAGTATCCGCGCGAGGCATGGCTGGCGTACCCGGCGCTGGGCCTGTGCGGCGAGGCCGGCGAGGTCGCCGAGCACGCCAAGAAGGCGATCCGCGACGATCAGGGACGGATCAGCGACGAGCGGCGCGCGGCGATGGCGGCCGAGCTCGGCGACGTGCTCTGGTACGTGGCGCAGCTGGCGAGCGAGCTCGAGCTCGAGCTCGAGCAGATCGCGCAGGCGAATCTCGCCAAGCTGCGCTCGCGCCAGCAGCGCGGGGTGCTGTCGGGGAGCGGCGACAACCGCTGAACGGCTCGCCGACCCGCTCAGCCCCCGTGCCGGGCGGGCAGCTAGGACGCCACCGCGAAACGCTCCCAGCGGCCGGCCAGGCGCGCGGGCACGAGCGCTCGCACACGCACGCCGTCGGGCGTGTTCAGCCTTGTGAGCTCGCCCGCGAGCTCGTGCAGCTCGGCGAGCGAGCCGCCGTGGTCGTAGGGGACGAGCAGCTCGAGCGCGCGCAGCGTGTGCGCGAGCTCGCGCTCGATGTGCTCCCCCAGCTGGCCGAGGCCGCTGGCGTGCTCACCGCTGACGAGCACGGCCTCGGGGTAGTGCGTGCGCAGCTGATCGCGACCCTGCGCGTCGCGCAGGTCGATCTTGTTCAGCACCAGCACATGCGGCTGGGTGTCGGGGACGCCGATCTCCTGCAGCGTCTGCTCGACCGAGCGCCTCATCTCGAGCATCTCGGCCTCCGGGACGCTGGCGTCGAGCACGTGGGCGAGCACGTCGGCGCGCCTGGTCTCCTCGAGCGTGGCGCCGAACGCATCGACCAGCTGGTGGGGCAGCTTGCGGATGAAGCCGACGGTGTCGCTCACGAGATAGCGGCGGTTGCCGAGCTTGACCGTGCGCACGGTCGGGTCGAGCGTCTCGAACAGCCTGTCTCGCACCCGCACGGCCGCGGCCTCACCGGAGCCGTACTCGCGGGTCAGCGCGTTCAGCAGCGTCGACTTGCCGGCGTTGGTGTAGCCGACGAGCGCCACGGTCGGCAGGGCCGCGCGCTCGCGCTCGGCGCGCATCACGGCGCGCGTGCGCTTGACGTGCTCGAGCCGGCGGCGCAATGCCGCGATGCGGTCGCGCGCCAGGCGCCGGTCGGTCTCGATCTGGCTCTCGCCGGGGCCCCTCGTGCCGATCCCGCCGCCGAGGCGCTCGAGGTGGCTCCACAGGCCGCGCATGCGCGCGAGGTTGTACTCGAGCTGGGCCAGCTCGACCTGCAGCTTGCCCTCGGCGCTGGCGGCGTGGTCGGCGAAGATGTCGAGGATGATCGCCGTGCGGTCGACGACCGCCAGGCCGACCGCCTCTTCGAGGTTGCGCTCCTGGCGGGCGCTGAGCTCATCGTCGCAGGCGATCAGGTTGGCGTCGAGCGCGTGCGCCAGCTCGCGCGCCTCACGCACCTTGCCGGGTCCGAGATAGCTGTCCGGATGAGGATGCTCGCGCCGTTGCACGAGCTCGCCGACGACGGCCACGCCGGCAGTGCGCAGCAGCTCGCCCAGCTCCGCGAGCTCGCTGTCGTGTGGCTGCGCAGCGATGCACAGCGCGCGTTGACGGGCCCGTCCCGGGCGCTGCGAGCCGTTGCCCGCCTGCACCGCTATGTGCGCATCCGAGCGCGGTCCCCTCACGGCGCCTCGATCGCCGTTGCTGCTCCTTTCCATGCGAGCTCGATTCTAGAGCGCGGGCCGATCGGTTCGTAAATATTTGGGACGGGTCGGCACATGTGCCGACCCGCGGGCGCGCACATGTGCGCGCCCGGCCCGCGGCGCGTGCGCCGCGGGCAAGGAAGAAGGAGACAAATCCGTCTGGCCGCAGCGCGCCGAGCCGCTGGAGACAGATCCGTGTGGCTGCAGCCCGCCCAGGCGCTGGAGGCAGATCCATCTGGCCGCGGCCCAAGCCTCTCGGGGCAAGCTATCCCGGCCGCAGCTCGCCCAGCCTGCGCACCGCCTCCAGCAGCCGCTCGTCGGGGGTGGTCAGCGAGATCCGAAACCAGCCCTCGCCGGCGGGGCCGTAGATCGAGCCCGGCGAGAGCACGACGGCGGCCCGCTCGAGCACGTGCTCGCAATAGGCGACCGAGCTCGCGAATCCGTCCGGCACCGGCGCCCACACGTAGATCGTGCTGTGCGGCGGCCGCACCTGTACGCCGATCCCCTGCAGCGCCGAGCACACCAGGTCGCGCCTGCGCACGTACAGCTCGCTCATCGCGTCCACCTCGGCGTCGGCCTCGGGCGAGAGCGCCGCGACGCCGGCCAGCTGGACCGCCTCGAACATGCCGGAGTCGATGTTGGTCTTCAACCGCCAGTAGGTCTGCAGGGCGTCGCCGTTGCCGACCACGACGGCGCAGCGCCAGCCGGTCATGTTGTAGCCCTTCGACAGCGAGAAGACCTCGAGCCCCACCTCGCGCGCGCCCTTCGTCGCCAGGAACGACGGGGCCCGATAGCCGTCGTAGGAGATCTCCGAGTAGGCGTTGTCGTGCACCACGAGGATCTTGTAGGCGCGCGCGAACTCGACGACGCGCTCGAAGAAGCCCTCCGGCACGACAGCCCCGGTCGGGTTGTTCGGATAGCTCAGGTACATGAGCTTGGCCCTGCGGGCGACGTCCTCCTCGATCGCGCCCAGGTCGGGCACGAAGCCCAGCTCCGGCTCAAGCGCCATCAGCACCGGCTCGGCGCCCGCCAGCCAGGGTCCGCCCGTGTAGACGGGATAGCCGGGGTCGGCCGCCAGCGCGTAGTCGCCCGGATCGAGGAACGCGAGGTTGAGGTTGAAGATCGCCTCCTTTGCGCCCAGCGCCGGGATGATCTCGCGCTCTGGATCGAGCACCACGTCGAAGCGCCGCTCGTAGAAGTCGCGCACCGCGGCGCGAAAGTCCTCGCGGCCCCGGTTGCTCGGGTATTTGTGGGTCTCCGGCTCGCTCACGGCCTCCTGCATCGCCGCCACTATCAGCGGCGGCGTCGGGCGGTCCGGGTCCCCGATCCCGAGGCTGATCACGTCCACTCCTGCTGCGCGCTTGGCCGCGATCTTGCGCTCGAGCTCGGCGAACGCATATGGGGGAATGCGCTCGAGGCGCTTACTCGGTTTCATGCAGCTCCTTCTCGAAGTCCTCGCTGAGCTCGCCCGCGAACACCGGACGCGCCCAGCCCGTCAGTTGCACGCTCAGGTCCTCGCCCACCCCTACCTCGAGCTCACCGCCGTCGAGCGCCACGGTCACCGACTCGGCGGCCGCGCCCGCGCCCTCGCCGGCGCCGCCGACCTGGCTCGCGCCGCCATCCGAAGAGCCCGCCTGCCGGCGGCGATCGAGCACGTGCGCGATCGCCGCGCCGCTGGCGCCCGTGCCCGACGCGAGCGTCTCCCCCACCCCGCGCTCGAAGATCCGCGCGCGGATGCGCGGCTGGTCTTGCGAGGCGGCCTGCACCGAGAAGATCGGCGTATAGAACGACACGTTCGTGCGGTTCGGGAACTGCTCGGACCCTTCGATCGACGGCCCGAGCGCCGCGAGGTCGAGCGCCTCGAGCTCACGCTCGCCGTCGACGTGGATGGCGCACTGCGGGTTGCCGATCGACACGTGCTGAAAGCGCCATGTCACGCCGCCTGCGCGCAGCTCGCCGCGACCGTCGGGTGAGCCGCCCGGGTAGTCCTTCGAGCTCGTGCTCGCCCTGCCCATCGCGACCGTGCAGGTGTCGCGACCGGTGATCGTCGGGCGCAGCTCGCCGGCGATCGTGCCGATCGCGAACTCGTCGAGCTCGGTCCAGCCGTTGCGGCGCAGGTACAGAACCGCCTCGCGCGCGCCGTTGCCCGACAGCTCGGCCTCCGAGCCGTCGGGGTTGAAGATGCGCAGATCGGCCACACGCGACGGGTCCGCGGCACGCGCCAGCAGCAGCACGCCGTCGGCGCCGACGCCGAAGTGGCTCTCGCACAGCCGGCGCACGCGCGCGGGCGTGAGCTCGAAGGGCAGACCGTCCCGCTCGAAGATCAGGTAGTCGTTGCCCAGCGCCTGCCACTTCTCGAATCTCATCCGGCGGCGGAGTCTAAGGATCTCGCGTGTCAGGTCGTCCGGATCGGCCTCGCTCCATCGATCGCGCGCAAGGCTCTGCTCTGATCGCCCGCCTCCCGAGGGAGTCGTGGGGCCCTGGCTCGCTCGGTCAATGCCTCGGAGACTCAGTCGTCGGCGAGGCCCAGGATCTCGCCCGCGACGTGATCGGGATCGCGTCCTGTCACCTCGATCGTGCGCACCCCGCCGAGCTTGCGCATCCACGTCAGCTGGCGCTTGGCGTAGTTGCGCGTGTGTCGCTTCATCGCGTCGAGGTCGCCCCCCAGCAGATCGTCGAACCCGACCGCCTTGCGCGCGGTGGCCGAAGCGCCGGCCGCGTTGGCACGTCTGACCTCGTCCTCGACGCCCGCCGCGACCATCGCCTCGACGCGCGCGTCGATCAGCGCGTAAAGCGCCGCGCGGTCCATCGTCAGCCCGATCAGCTGCGTCGGCCGGCGCATCTGCTCGCTCCACAGCTGCGACTCGCCATCCGCTCGCGCGCGCACGCCCCGCTCGACCAGCTCGAGAGCGCGCGCGATCCGTTGGCGGTCATGCGGGTCGATGCCCGCCGCCACGTCCGGCGCGTCTTCGGCCAGGACGCTGTGCATGGCGGGTGCGCCGTGCGCGTCAAGCCGGGCGCGCCAGCGCTCGCGCACACCGTGCGCCGGCGGCGGCTGCATGTCCAGGTCGGTGAGCGCCGCTCGCAGGTACAGGCCGGTGCCGCCGACCACGAGCGGTCGCCGACCGGCCCCCAGCAAGCCGTCGATCTCAGCATGCGCCAGCTGCGCGTACCGCCCCGCGCTGAACGTCGAGGTCAGCGCCACGAACGACACCAGGCGATGCTCGAGCTGCGCCTGCTGCTCGGTGCTCGCCACGCCGGTCAGCGTCTCGAGGCCCGCGTACACCTGCATCGCGTCCGCCGACACCGCCACCGGATCCTCGCCGCGCGCGCGCAGCCGGCTCGCCAGCGCCACCGCGATCGCGGTCTTGCCAACGCCGGTGGGACCGAACAGCGCGACGACCTGCATGGGGATAGGTGTAGCGCCCTGCACGGGGATAGGGGTAACGCCCTGCACGCGGATGGGCGTAACGCTCTGCATGGGGATAGATGTAGCGACCTGCATGCGGATAGGCTCACGGCTGATGCAGATCGCCGGCTCTACGGTGCTCGTCACCGGCGCCACCGGAGGACTCGGCCAGGCGATCGCGCGTGCGCTGTACGCGCGCGACGCCGAGCTGATCCTCACCGGGCGGCGCACCGACCTGCTTCAGGCGCTCGCGGACGAGCTCGCGGGCGCACGCACGCTCGCAGCGAGCCTGGACGATGCCGCAGCGGTCGAGCGGGTCGTGGCCGATGCCGGCGAGGTCGACGTCCTGATCGCCAACGCCGGCATCCCGGCCGCCGGGCGGCTCGAGTCGTTCACCGTCGCCGAGCTCGACCGAACCCTCGATGTCAACCTGCGCGCCCCGATCGCGCTCGCGCACGGCCTGCTCCCGGGCATGCTCGCGCGCGGCCGCGGGCACCTGCTGTTCGTCTCCTCGATCGCAGGCAAGACCGTCGTGCCGGGCAACCCGCTCTATCACGCCACCAAGTTCGGCCTGCGCGGCTTCGCGGCCGGCCTGCGCAGCGACCTGCTCGGCAGCGGCGTCGGCGTCTCCTGCGTCTTTCCCGGCTTCATCCGCGACGCCGGCATCTTCGCCGAGTCCGGCGTCGAGCTGCCGCCCGGAGCGGGCACGCGCTCTCCGCAGGACGTCGCCCGCGGCGTCGTGGACGCGATCGAGCACGACCGCGGCGAGGTCGACGTCGCCCCGCTGCTCCAGCGTGGCGGCGCCATCGTCGCCCAGCTCGCCCCCGACCTGTCCACCAGGGTCGTGCGCCGGCTCGGCGCGCTCGAGATCGGGCAGCAGATGGAGCGTGCTCTGCGCGACAAGCGCTGAGCACGCTGGCAGCAGCGCGCGCAAGCGGTGCGAGAGGGGCGGTCTGCCCGTATGTCTTTCGTCGGAGGCCATGCGCGCGCGTGCGTATGCGCATGGCCTGCCGGTGTGCGGCCTGCTGCGCACGAGGCCCGATACGACCAAGATGTCTTTCGTTGGAGGCCATGCGCGCGCGTGCCTACGCGGCATCGCCTGCCGGTGTGCGGCCTGCTGCACACCCAGCTGATGCCCGAGGCCCGATACGAACAAGTGTTCCGTCCGGAGCGGTCGATTTCATTGTCGGCCCAACTTCAGTTGCGCCAACTCGACCCAGAGGAGTCAGACCATGCCCGTGAACGATGAGGAGAAGGCCGCCAAGGCACGCGACGTCGCCCTGCAGGGGGCGCTGACGCAGATCGAGCGGGAGTTCGGCAAGGGCACGGTCATGCGCATGGGCGACGAGGGGGCGCAGGTGCGCGTGGAGGCGATCCCCACTGGCGCGATCTCCTTGGATCTGGCGCTCGGCATCGGCGGAGTGCCGCGCGGGCGCATAATCGAGATCTTCGGCCCCGAGTCCTCGGGCAAGACCACGCTCGTCTACCACGTGCTCGCCGAAGCCCAGCGGCTCGGCGGGGTCTGCGCCTTCATCGACGCCGAGCACGCGATGGACCCGCTGTACGCGAAGGAGATCGGCGTGGACATCGACGAGCTGCTCGTGTCCCAGCCCGACTACGGCGAGCAGGCGCTCGAGATCGTCGACATGCTGGTGCGCTCCGGCGCGGTCGACGTGGTCGCGGTCGACTCGGTCGCGGCGCTCACGCCGCGCAAGGAGCTCGAGGGCCAGATGGACGACTCCACCGTCGGCGAGCAGGCACGGATGATGTCCAAGGCGATGCGCAAGCTCGCAGGCAACCTCAACCGCACGCAGACGCTGTGCCTGTTCACCAACCAGATCCGCGAAAAGGTCGGGGTCATGTTCGGCTCGCCCGAGACGCAGCCGGGCGGGCGGGCGCTGAAGTTCTCGGCCTCCCAGCGCCTCGACATCCGCCGCATCGAGACGCTCAAGGACGGGGCCGAAGCGGTCGGCAACCGCGTGCGCGTGAAGATCGTCAAGAACAAGGTCGCTGCCCCGTTCCGCCAGGCCGAGTTCGACATCGAGTTCGGCAAGGGCATCTCGACCTCCGGCTGCCTGATCGATCTCGGGCTCGAGCACGGCATCCTCTCCAAGTCCGGTGCGTTCATCTCCTATGGCGGCGATCGCATCGGTCAGGGTCGCGCGGCAGCAAAGGCACATCTCGACGCCAACCCGGCGATCGTCCACGAGATCCAAGGCAAGATCTACAAGGCGCTCGGCATCGGCGACGATCACGTAACGCCGATCCGCCGACACGGGAGCGGGCCGGTGCCGGTCGCGGACAAGGCCAAAGCCGCGGATACGCCCAACGGAGCCGGGAGCTCGGGAACGTCCCCCAAGACCGGACGCGAGGAGAGCGGCGCCCCCACCGCCGCGGCTGTGCGCGCCGCCTGAGCTGGAAACACCCAGGGCGACGCGCTCGCGCGGTCGTTCTCGGCGTTGCTCGACGGGCTACTCTCTGAACGAGCCATGCCCGTCGGTCAACGCCTGAGATATCACCTGACGACCTTCGGCTGTCAGATGAACGAGCACGACAGCGAGCGGATGAAGGGCATGCTCGAGGCGCTCGGCTACGGCGAGGCGCCGACGCGCGGCGACGCCGATGTGATCCTGTTCAACACCTGCTCGATCCGCGAGACCGCCGACAGCCGATTTCTCGCCCACCTCGGCGAAGCCAAGCGGCTGAAGCGCGAACGGCCCGAGCGGGTCGTAGGCGTGGGTGGCTGTTGGGCGCAGTCGGTCAAGGACGAGGTGTTCGAGCGCTTCCCGTTCGTCGACGTCGCCTTCGGGCCGGGCCAGGTGCACAGGCTTGCCGACTTCCTCGTGAGCGACTCGCTCAGCGCGCAGGGATACTTCGAGTTCGAGGGCTTCACCGGCCATTTGCCGGCGCGCCGCGAGCGCCCATTCCAGGGCTGGCTTCAGATCAGCGTCGGCTGCAACTGTGTCTGCTCCTACTGCATCGTGCCCTCGACGCGCGGGCGCGAGGTCTCGCGACCGCTCGACGAGCTCGTCGACGAGGTCCGCGCGATGGCGGCCGACGGCGTGCGCGAGGTGACCCTGCTCGGCCAGAACGTCAACTCGTATGGGCGCGACCTGCCGGCCATCGCGGCGACGCCCGACCCGCGGCCCATCGATGCGGCCCTGACCGGCGTGCGCGCGAGCGCGAGCAAGCCGACCTTCGCCGAACTGCTGCGGGCGATCGATGCGATCGACGGAATCGATCGCATCCGCTACACCAGTCCCCATCCGAAGGACATGCGCGAGGATGTGATCCGAGCGCACGCCGAGCTGGCAAGCGTCTGTGAGCACATCCACCTGCCGCTGCAGTCGGGCTCGACCCGCATCCTCAAGGCGATGCGCCGCACCTACGATCGCGAGCGCTACCTCGACCGCGTCGCCCAGATTCGCGAGCACGTTCCCGACGCCGCGCTCAGCACCGACATCATCGTCGGCTTTCCGGGTGAGACCGACGAGGACTTCGAGCAGACGCTCGACGTGGTCGAGC
Source organism: Solirubrobacteraceae bacterium (assembly GCA_035507415.1). GTDB lineage: Bacteria > Actinomycetota > Thermoleophilia > Solirubrobacterales > Solirubrobacteraceae > Palsa-744. Next base: position 65,161 of record DATJOF010000016.1, on the reverse strand, counting down.
GCGTCGGCTATGACAGCGCGTTCACCTTCCTGTTCTCACCGCGCCGCGGAACCGAGGCCGCCGGCATAACCGAGGGAGTCGTGCCCAGGCCGGTCAAGGTCGAGCGGATGCAGCGCCTGGTCGAGGCTGTGCAGCGGCACGCGCACGCGCGCGCGCAGCGTTTCGTCGGGCGCACGCTCGAGGTGCTTGTCGAAGGTCCCTCGCGCACGGACCCCGAGCTGCTGCGCGGGCGCACGCGCCACAACAAGGTCGTCAACTTCAGCGGCCTCGCGGCGCCCGGCGAGCTTGCGGCTGTGGAGATCGCGGCCGCCACCAGCCAGACGCTCTCCGGCGGAGAACGCCTACCGATCGGAGATCGAATGTGATCTCCGATCGGCCGGCAGGGGCCGGCTGAGACCAGTCGACCATCTGACGCGGTCTACCCGCCGGCTGTACGGCCGGCCCCGCGGGCAGATCTGGTGCTCCGGCGGGTCATCGTCACTGATACGAGACTCCGGGCGGTGGGCCTGGAGGGCCACTGGCGCCCGAGCTCGATCCGGACGAACCCGAGCTGCCCGAGCTCGAGCCCATGTTCGGGCACGGGTGCGAGCCCGATTTCGACTGGGTACCCGATTTCGGATCCGACGGGGGCGTGGTCGTCGATGGGGTCGTCGTGGTCGGCGTCGTGGTGGTCGGTGTCGTCGTGGTTTGGGTGGTGGACGGCGTGGCGCTCGTGCTCGTGGACGACGTCGTGGTGGGCGTCGCCGCGTTCGACGTCGCGCCGTCGCTCGAACCGGTCGAGGCCGAGGCGCCGGCGATCCCGGCGGCCGCGCCGCCGCTGGCGAGTGCGCCCGCGACCATCGTTGCTCCGAGCATTCTCGAGATCTTCATTTCGATCGTTTCTCCTGGGTCGTTTACGTGTGTCGCGCCCGAATCCGATCTCGGCTTCGGGTGCACTGAAAGCGTGCAGGCGACCCCTAAGGACGGTCCTACGCGGCGGTGGGAGTCCGCATAGATGTAGCTCATAGTTTTGTGTGAACCGCCGGGCCCACGGCCTGGCGCGAGCCGGCTGGGAGAGTCCCCGGCGGCGCCCTGGCGAGTATCGATCGCGCTCACAGCGCCTGCGTGACGAGCGCCTCGTAGCTGGCGCCGTCCGGCGAAAGCCATGAGCGATACAGGACGAGCTCCGCGGCGACGAACGAGAGCGCGGGCGTAGGTGGCAGCGTCGGCTTGCCAGCCGGCTCCTCGCCTGCGCCTCGGCGCGCGCTCGTTGCGCGCGCGCGGCGTTCAGGATGGTCGCGGATCCTCGCCACGGTCACGTGCGGGCGAAAGCGTCGGCGCTCCTCGCGAAAGCCGCATGCACGCTCGAGCGCTCCCACCAGCCGGTGCTGCAGGGCGCGCAGACCGCCGTCCTCGTCGTCGTGAACCTCGACCGCGAGCGAGCGCGGGCGGCGGGCAGGCAGCCACAGCGGCGCGCCGAGCGACAGCGCGCCGACCGCTTCGGTGCAGCTCGCGAGCGCCTCGCCGATCGCCTCGAGCTCGACCAGCGGCCGGCTGCCGAGGAAGCAGAGCGTGATGTGGAGCAGCTCGGGATCGAGCACGCGCGAGGAGGCGGGAGCGCCCGCGCGTGCACCGAGACCGCGCAGCGATGCTCTCGCCCACGCGGCGAGCTGTTCGCGCACGTCGAGCGGCGGATCGACCGCTACGAACAGACGGGCGCTGGCCGAGCGCTCACGCGTCGGACTCGCCCCGCAGCAGGCGCCTGATCAGGTGCATCGCGACCGTCGTGGCGCGATCACGGACGTCGGCCCTGCCGCCGGGAAGGTTCACCGAGCGCGTCAGCCCGCGCCCCTCCGGCGCGGCGACGCTCAGCCACACGAGGCCCACGGGCTTCAGCTCGGTGCCGCCGCCCGGACCGGCGACGCCGGTGACGCCGACCCCGACCTCGGCTCCAAGGCGCTCACGCGCCCCCTGCGCGAGCGCTCGCGCCACCTGCTCGGATACCGCGCCGTGGCGCTCGATCAGCGCCGCGTCGACGCCCACGGCGCTGACCTTGACCTCGTTCGAGTAGGCGACCACCGCGCCCACCAGGTACTCCGAAGCGCCCGCCGGAGCGCTGAGGCGAGCCGCGAGCTCGCCGCCGGTACAGGACTCGGCGACGGCCACCGTCCAGCTCTTCGCGCGCAGCGACTCCGCGACCTGCTGATCGACCGTGCTTCCATCCTGCGAGAACAGCGTGTCCGGATGGCGTTCCCTGACCACCCGCTCGAACGCCTCGTAGACCGGCGCCTGTCGCGGTTCATAGCGCGTGACGATCTCGACCTCGCCCCGTTTCAGGCAGGTGGTGATCTCGAGCCGCTCCAGTTCGACGCCCTGCGCCTGCGCCTCGCGCAATGTCTGCGCGATCTCCGACTCCGGGATCCCGAACAGTCTCAACGTGCGGGTCGCATACGTGCCCGCGTTCGCGATCGCCGCTCGCAACGCGTCCGACGCGAGCGCCGTGCTCCACATCGGCTGCAGCTCACGTGGCGGCCCCGGCAGCACGACGACCGTCGGCCCGGTCTGGGGCGCAGCCGGAGCGACCACCAGTCCGGGCGCCGTACCGACCGGCGCGAGCACCGTCGCCCCGCGCGGCACGAACGCCTGCTTGCGCGTCGCAGCCGCGATCGCGTCGCGGTCGAGGTTCGGCCAGCGTTCGGACAGAGGGCGCACGATCTCCGCGATCTGACGCTCGAGCGCCTCGTCGAGTTCGAGCTCCCGACCCTGAAAGCGAGCGACCGCTTCGGCGGTCAGGTCATCCGCCGTCGGACCCAACCCGCCGCTCGTCAGCACCAGGGCGAATCCCTCGGCGCGCATGAACTCGAGCGTCGCAGCGATGTCTGCCGGACGGTCTCCGACGATCGCCGTGTGCGCCAGATCCACTCCCAGCTCGGCGAGGCGGTCGGCCAGCCACGGACCGTTGCGATCCGAAACGCGCCCGCTGAGCACCTCGTTGCCGGTGACGATGATGCCGGCGCGCGGTCTGGCGCGGTGTGGCCGGCCGTCGTGCGCCGAGACCGACGGGCCGGCCCGCGGGGCGCCGTGCTCGTCCAGCTGAGCGCCCGGCTCGGTCATGCGCAGGTGGGCAGGTGGCCCGCTTCGAGGGTGCGGCGCCCGGCCTTGGTGATCGAGTAGCCGATCGCCTGGGGGCTCGCGTGTATCAGGCGCGGCGTCCCGTCGATCAGCAGCGTGACGGCGTTGTTGCCGAGCGTCAATTCGAAGTGCTTGGCGGAGAAGGTGGGGGTCTTCTCGCCCGCCGTCAACGTACGTCCCGGAACGAGCACACGACCACCTTCGCCCAGCAGGCACACGTACACAGTGCCCGTCGCCTGCATCGAGACCGTCACGATCCGCGACGCGGGCGGGCTTGCCGCGAGCGTGCGATGCCCGTGGCGGCCGGCCGGCTTGCCCGCGCCGGCACCGGTCGTACCCGTGCTCGTCGAGCCGTTTCCGCCGCGCGAAACGAGCCCCACGATCAGCAGCACGATCACGACCGACACGACCGCCACCAGCGCCAGGTACCCGCGCGACGGGCCTCCCTCAGAGGAGCCCCGAACGCGCCGCGAGGGGCGTGCGATCGGCTCGATCGGATCACTCGGAGGCTCGGCTGACTTGCGATACTCCTCGACCAGCGCCTTGCCGTCGAGGCCAAGCGCGTCCGCGTAGGTGCGCAGGAACGTCTTGACAAACGTCGGCCCAGGCAGCAGATCCCACTCTTCGTTCTCGAGCGCCCGCAGGTACTTGGCGCGGATCTTCGTCTCGGCCTCGATCTCAGACACATCGATGCGCCCGCGCATGCGCGCCTCGCGGAGCGTCTCGCCGATCTCAGGCATATGCACCTAAGAGGCTAGTCGCTCGCGCTGAGCAGGGCAGGCGCCACGCCGGCGACCCGCAGGCGGCTGTCGTCTCGGCGCCGATCGCGCAAAGGTGCGAGCGAGCCAGCTCGACACACGAGCCCGCCGTTTCCACTCAGGAGTCGTCCGGCCGCCCGTCGGCGACGCTCGCGGCGGCCCTCGCGGGCGGCTCGGTCAGTGACGCCAACACGCGCGGCAGGTCGGCCTCGCTCACCAGCACCTGTCGCGGCTTTGAGCCTTCGTAGCCGGAGATCACGCCCCTGCGCTCGAGCATGTCGATCAGGCGGCCCGCGCGCGTATAGCCGAGCCGCAGACGACGCTGCAGCATCGAGGTCGACGCCGTTCCCATTTCGGCAACCAACGTGATCGCGTCGGCCAGCAGCGGATCCTCGTCGGGGTCCAGCTCGTCGCCGCCCTCCCCCTCCGGCTCACTCGGCTCGACCTGCTCCAGCAGCTCCTCGCGCAGCTCCGGCTCGCCCTGTCTGCGCCACAGCTCGGTCAGCTTGGCGATCTGCTGCTCGTCGATGTACGCGCCCTGAATCCGCTGCAGCCGCGAGCTTCCCACTGGGCTGAACAGCATGTCGCCCTGGCCGAGCAGCGACTCGGCGCCATTCTGGTCGAGGATCACGCGCGAGTCCGTCTGGCTGGAGACGGCGAACGCGATCCGCGAAGGCACGTTGGCCTTGATCATGCCCGTGATCACGTCCACGCGCGGGCTCTGCGTGGCGAGCACCAGATGGATGCCGACCGCGCGCGCCTTCTGGGCCAGGCGGATGATCGAGTCCTCGACATCGGCGGGCGCAACCATCATCAAGTCCGCGAGCTCGTCGATCACGCACAGGATGTACGGCAGCGGCGCTTCGCCGCGGCGGGCGCGCGCCTTGTTCAGCTCGACCAGGCTGCGCGTGCGCGCCAGCGACATCGTGCCGTAGCGCTGCTCCATCTCCTTGACCAGGTTCTGCAGGGCGTTCGCGGCCATCCGCGGGCTGGTGATCACCGGCGTGAGCAGGTGCGGGATCGACTCGTAGTGGTTGAGCTCCACCTGCTTGGGATCGACCAGCACGAGCCGCACGTCGTGCGGCGTCGCGCGCAGCAGCACGCTGCACAGCATCGCGTTGATCGCACCGGACTTGCCGGCGCCGGTCGTGCCCGCGACCAGCAAATGCGGCATCTTCGAGAGATCGGCGCCGATCGCCTTGCCCGCGACGTCCTTGCCGAGCCAGACCGTCAGCGGCGACCAGTCCGGCGGCGGCTGCTGGAACACATCGCCCAGGCGCACGATCCGTCGGCGCAGGTTCGGGACCTCGACGCCGACCGCCTGCTTGCCCGGAATCGGCGCCAGGATGCGGATCTCGGTGGCCGCCAGCGCGTACGCGAGGTCGTCCTTGAGCTGCGCCACCTTGGCCACCTTCGTGCCCGGCGCGAGCCGCAGCTCGTACCTGGTGATGTGCGGGCCGGCCACCGTGCCGATCACCTTCGCCTCGACGCCGAAGTGACCGAGCGCCTCGGTCAGGCTCGCGGCGATTCGCTCCGCTCCGGCGGTGTCCGGTCGCGCCTGCTCACCGGTCGAGCGCGTCAGCAGGCGCGCCGCCTCGGGCAGCTTCCAGACGAAGTCCGGATCGGCGATGCGCGCGTCGCGGTAGCGCCCGCGTGGAGTCAGATCATCCTCCGGGTCGGTCGCAGCGACGCCGGCGATCGCCTCCGCCGGCCGTTCCTGTGAGTCGTCCGCTGCGGCGGCGACGCCGCCTGCCTGACGCCCGGCAGCCGCCGCCGGCTCGTGCGCGCCGGCGCCCGGGTCGTGCTCGTCGCCATCGCCAGGCGCCGACTCGCTCGTGGCTGCGTCCGCGCCCGCCGGCTCCGGGCGGTCCTGTGAGGGCGCCTCGACGTGTGTGGCCCGCACGACCAGCTGGGACGGCTCCGGGTCGGGGGGCTCGAGCTGCATGGCTGAGCCACCGGTGCTCGCGAGCGCATCCAGCGCGAGCGCGTCGAGCGGCTCGTGCGCCCGCGCCGAGGAGGCTCGCGCCTGGGCCGGTGCACGTCCGCGCGACGAACGCGCGCGCGCCAGACGACGGCCTGCCAGCGCCGCGATCGCACTCGTGCGCGCCGCCGCCGCGCGCACGACGCGCGCCGGCGAGATCGCGGTCAGCAGGCTGATGCCCGCCAGCGCCAGGAACAGCACGAGGATGTCCACCCCGACGTTCTGCACGAGCCGGCGCGAAACCTGGTAGATCGCCTCGCCGATCACGCCCCCGTGCGCCTGCAGGAACACGCCCGACCAGGACGATTCGCCGGTCTTTGGATTCGGTCCCGGCCCGGCGCCGAACGTGCCCGCCGCGAGCGCCGTGGTGATCGCCGCCGCGACACACATCAGGCCCGCCCGCAGCGGGCGCGGCCACAGCGGGCGCGCCAGCAACACACCGCCAGCGGCGATCAGCGCCAGCGGGGCAAGCACCCTGGCTTTGCCCACGCACCAGCCGAGCGCTTCGGACAGCCCACCTCCCAACCCGCCCGCGCTCGGCGAGCCGCCCACGCTGTACAGCACGAAGCACATGTACACCCCGAGCGCGATCGCCGCGAACCCGAGCACGTCGCGCTGGCGCTGCTCGAGCTGCGGCAGGCGCAGCGAGAACGGTGCCCGCACCAGCCCGCGCAGGCTGAGACCCACCCGGTTTCGGCGCGCCGGCCTGCGCGCCGGGCGCTTTTTGGTCGTCCGCCGGGCAGGCGACCGTTTCCTGTGTGCAGGCATCGTGGGCAGCTTCGACGCTCGGCCTTCGGAACCTGCCTTACGCACGCTTTACTTGCAGGTCGATACTTAAAGATGCAGGTCACGATCATGAGATTCTCAGCATGAGCACCGATTTCTCCCGCGCCCCGCGCGTGCTGGTCGTCGAGGACGACGAGGACATCGCGCAGGCGCTGCAACGGTCGTTGCGGATGGAGGGCTATGAGGTTCGCGCCGCGGGCGACGGCCCCGCCGCGCTCGAGCACGGCCGCGCGTTCGCCCCCGACCTGGTGATCCTCGACCTGGGGCTGCCCGGCCTCGACGGGATCGAGGTGGCGCGCGCGCTGCGCGCCGACGACGACGTCCCGATCCTGATCCTGACCGCACGCGACGCGCTCGAGTCGCGCGTCGAGGGTCTCGACGCCGGAGCCGACGACTACCTCGTCAAGCCGTTCGAGCGCCAGGAGCTGCTCGCTCGCATGCGCGCGCTGCTGCGCCGCAGGCCTCCGCGCGGCTCGGCCCCGCTGCGCGTCGCCGACCTGTCGCTGAACGTCGACACGCACGAGGTGGTCAGGGGCGAACGCGAGATCGATCTGACCCAGCGCGAGTTCGAGCTGCTCGAGTACCTGATGCGCAACGAGCGCATCGTCATCTCGCGCCAGCGTCTGCTCGACGAGGTCTGGGGCTATGACCCGTTCTCGACGACCAACACGATCGAGGTGTTCGTCTCGAACCTGCGCCGCAAGCTCGAGGCCGAGGGCGAGCCGCGCCTGCTGCACACGATCCGGGGGGCGGGCTACGTCCTCCGAGCCTGAACCCGGCCCTCGCCCGCAGCCCGACCCGGGCCTTTTGGCCGGCGCCCGCCGCGCGGGCAGGCGCGCTTCGGCAGCGTTCGACCGCCTGCCGATCCGCGTGCGGCTGGCCGGCGTCTCGGCGCTGCTGACCTTTCTGATCCTGTGCGCGTTCGCGATCGCGATCGGCTCGCTCACGATCGACCGCATCCGCTCCGACTTCGATCGTCAGGTCGAACAGACGGCGCGCGGGCTCTCCTCGCAGCTCACGATCAGAGTCAACCCGGACACCTACGAAATCGAAAAAATCCAGCCGCCGCTGGCCGCGCTGGTGTATCCCGAGCACGACTCGATCATCCGCGTCTACACCGAAGGCGGCGACCTGATCGAACAGGCGCCCAGCGGCGCTCCGTCGCTCGGATCGCCCACGATCGGCGTCAGCACCGTCAACGGCTATCGCGTGATCAGCAGGCCCGCCACGGTCAGCATCGCCTCGAGCGACGAACCGATCGGTCGCGTCATCATCCAGTACGGTCGTTCCCTGGCCGACACCAATTCGACGGTCGCGCGCGTCGAGCTGTTCCTGCTGCTCGGCGTGCTCGCCGGCGCGGGCTTCGCGCTGCTCGCCGGGACGATGATCGCGCGCCGGGCGATGGCGCCGATCGCGCAGCTGACCTCGACGGCCGAGGAGATCGCGCGCACCCGCGACCCTTCGCGCACCGTTCCCGAGCCCGCCGCTCACGACGAGGTTGGCGAACTCGCACACACCCTGCAGGGCATGCTGCGCGAGCTCGACGCCGCCCGCTCGGAGACCGAGGCGATGCTCGCCCGTCAGCGCCGCTTCGTCGCCGACGCCTCGCACGAGCTGCGCACGCCGCTCACGAGCGTGCTCGCGAACCTCGAGCTGCTGGCCGACGCCCTGCACGGCGAGGAGGGCGATGCCGCCCGCTCGGCGCTGCGCTCCTCGCAACGGATGCGCCGCCTCGTCGCCGATCTGCTGCTGCTGGCGCGCACCGACGTCGGCCGCGTGGTGGCGCACGAGCCCTGCGACCTCGCCCAGATCGTGGTCGAGGCCGCCGGCGAGCTCGGTCCGGTCAGCGCCGCCCACGAGATCGTCCTCGACGTGTCGCCCGCGCCGCTTCAGGGCGCGCGCGACGAGCTGCACCGGCTGACGATCAACCTGCTCGAGAACGCGCTGCGCCACACGCCTCCGGGAACCGAGATCCGCGTATCGACCCGCGTCCAGGATGGCTCGGTCGAGCTGATCGTCGAGGACGACGGGCCCGGCGTGCCGGACGAGCTGCTGCCGACCCTGTTCGAGCGCTTCGTGCGCGGCGCCGGCGATCGCGGCGGCTCGTTCGGACTCGGGCTCGCGATCGTCAAGGCCGTGGCCGAGTCTCACGGCGGCAGCGCCACGGTGGTGAACCACGCGCCCCACGGCGCGCGCTTCGTCGTGCGACTCCCGGCCTCCGTTCAGGCGCTCGTGCCAACGGTGGGCGATGGCGAGTCTGCGCTGCCACGACGCCCAGCTTTGCCGGCCCGGCGCTGATCGACCACGAGCCTGCGCGGAGGGCAGGCCTGCCCTCCCGCCTGCCTACACCTCGACGACCACGGGCAGCACCATCGGGCGTCGCTTGAGACGGTCGTAAACCAGCTGCGCGAGGTCATCGTGCAGCAGCTGCTGCAGCAGGTCGATCTCGCGAATTTCCTCGCCGGCGGCGCGGATCAGCGAGCCCTCGACCGTCGCCTTGATCTCGCCGATCAGCTCGTCAGCCTGATCGCGGAACGGCACGCCCCGGAAGATCACCTCCGGATCGGCCACCGAGCGCCCGTCCTGCTCGGCGATCGTGGCCACGACGATGAAGATCCCATCGGCTGAGAGCATGCGCCGGTCGCGCAGCGCGACGTCCGCCATGTCGCCGATCTCGACGCCATCGACGAACACCATCCCGGCCTGCTCGCGCGCGCCCAACCGTGCCCGGCCGTTCGCGGCGATCTCGAGCGGTACGCCGTTGTCGGCCTGGAAGACGTCCTCCGGCGCGACGCCCACTGCCTCGGCGAGCCGGGCGTGCAAACGCAGGCGCTTGAAGTCGCCGTGAAACGGCATCACGTAACGCGGCTTGACGAGGTTGAGCATCAGCTTCAGCTCCTCGGCGTAGCCGTGCCCAGATGCGTGCACCGGCGCCTCGGCGGTCGTGACGACGTCGCAGCCGATGTGGTAGAGCCGGTCGATCGTCTCGTTGACCGCGCGCTCGTTGCCCGGCACCGGCGTGGCCGAGAACACGACCGTGTCGCCCTCGTGCAGCTGCACCTGCGGATGGTCGCGATAGGCCATGCGCCGCAGCGCGCTGAGCGGCTCGCCCTGGGACCCGGTCGAGACGATCACGATGCGCTCGTCGGCGAAGTCTTCGAGCTCGCGCAGCCCCACCAGCAGGCCCTCGGGCAGCTCGATGTGGCCGAGCGAACGCCCGATCGCGACGTTCTTGCGCATCGAGCGCCCCACCAGCGCGACCTTGCGGTCGAGCGCCTGCGCGGCGTCGACGACCTGCTGCACGCGATGGATGTTCGAGGCGAAGCTCGTCACCACGATCCGCCCCTCGCAGCGCGCGAACACTTCCTCCAGATGCGGCCCGACGACTGACTCCGACGGCGAGAAGCCGGCGCGGTCGACGTTCGTGGAGTCGCCGCACAGCAGCAGCACGCCCTCGCGGCCGAGCTCGGCCAGGCGCGAAACGTCGGCCGGCGGCCCGTCGACGGGCGTCTGATCGAACTTGTAGTCGCCCGTGACCAGGACCGTGCCGAGCTCCGTGCCGAGCGCCACGGCGCCCGAGTCGGGAATCGAGTGGGTCATGTGCACGAGCTCGACCTCGAACGGCCCGAGCTCGAGCACCTCGCCCGTCTGCAGATCGCTGAGCTCGACATCCTTGAGCTTGTGCTCCTCGAGCTTGGAGCGCGCCATCGCGAGCGTCAGCGGCCCGCCGTACACCGGCGGCTCGGCCCCGTGTTCGCCCAGCTCGCGCAGCACCCACGGCAGCGCGCCGAGATGGTCCTCGTGACCATGCGTAACGACGATCGCCTCGATCTCGCGTGCGCGCTCGCGCAGATAGGAGAAGTCCGGCAGCACCAGATCGATGCCGACCATCTCCGGGGTCGGGAAGCGCAGGCCGACGTCGATCACGACGATCCGCCCGTCCTGCTCGACGACCGTCATGTTCTTGCCGATCTCGCCCAGCCCGCCGAGCGGCAGGACGCGCAACGACGCGCTCACGCGGTGGAGGCTCCGGCGGGCGCGGCGGGATCGCCGGCGTCGAGCAGCCGATGGCGCACCAGCATCGCGCGCACCTGGGCGAGCTCGTGCTCGGTGGCGTCCACGATCGGCAGGCGCGTGGTCCCCGCGTTCAGTCCGAGCATGTTCAGCGCGGCCTTCGTGCACGTCGGGCTGGACGTCAGGAACAATGTCTCGTACACGTCGCGCAGGGACGCGTCGATCGCGTGGCGCTGCTCGGGCTCGTCGACCATGCGGCGCATCTCGCGGCCGACCACATGGCTGGACACGAGCACCCCGCCGGCTCCGCCGATGTCCAGCGTCCGTGCGAACGAACCGTCATCGCCGGCATATATCGCGAGTCCGTCGATCGTCTGCAGCTCCTGCGCGTTGGCCTGCTTGACGCCATCGATGTGCTCGATCTGCGCCAGCTCGGCCAGCAGCTCCGGCCCGATGTTCGTGCCGGTGCGAGCCGGGATGTTGTACAGCAGGGTCGGCCTGTCGGTGGCTGCCGCGACAGCTTCGTAGTGGCGGCGCAGCCCCAACGGGCTGGGACGGTTGTAGTAGGGGGTCACCGAGATCAGCGCGTCCGGGCCGAGCTCGGTGGCGCGTTCGGTGAGAAAGATCGTGTGGCGCGTGTCGTTGGTGCCGACGCCCGCGACGATCGACTTCCCCGCCGGGCGCTCGGCGATCGCGAGCTCGATCAGGCCGAGCTGCTCATCGTCGCTGAGCGTCGCCGCCTCGCCCGTCGTCGCAGCCACCACGAACCCGTCGGAGCCGTGTGCCGCCAGATGGGCCATCAGCGCAACGAACGCCTCCTCGTTGACCCGCCCCTGTGCGTCGAACGGCGTCACGATCGCGGTCAACACCTCGCCAAGCCCCAGATCCGGCATGTCCGCAGTATTTCACGCCGGCCGCCCGCTGCCGGTCGGCGACAACCACTCAGGACAACAGCTCGCCAAGGCCGACGAGCGGCGATTCCGCGAGCCCGCCGACGCGACGCACGGCCAGCAGCACGCCCGGCATGAATGCCTCGCGCCCGATCGTGTCGTGGCGTATCGACAGCGTCTGACCGAGGTCGCCGAGGATCACCTCCTGGTGTGCGACCAGCCCCGGCAGCCGCACCGAGTGAACCGGCGGCTGCCGTCCGCCGCGCGCGCCCGCGATCAGCTCGGCGGTCAGCTTTGCCGTCCCGCTCGGCGCGTCGAGCTTGGCGTCGTGATGCAGCTCGATGATCTCGGCGCTCGCCATGTACCGGGCGGCCTCGGCGGCGAAGCGCATCATCAGGATCGCCCCGATCGCGAAGTTCGGCGCCACGATCACGTTCGCCGGCGTGAGTCCGGCCGGCGTACGCGCGCGACGCAGCGGCTCGATGTCGAACCCGGTCGTGCCGACCACGGCGTGCACGCCGGCCTGCACGCAGGCGAGCGCGTTGGCGAGCGCGGTGTCGGGCCGGGTGAAGTCCACGACCACCTGTGCGGCGGGCAGCACATCCTGCAGCGTCGTCCCGAGCAGCGGGTCGGCGCGCCCGACCAACTCCATGTCCTCGGCGCCTTCGACCGCGGCACAAACCGTCGTCCCCATGCGCCCCGCCGCGCCGGCGACGGCGACGCGTATCACACTGCCACCTTCTCCAGCGGCCGCAGCGCGCGGCGAAAGGCCTCCTCGTCAGGTCCGATCCCCGCCGCCGACAGGTTTGCGGGCGCGTACAGCTCGCGCGCGAGCTCGCGCAGATCCGCGACCGTGACCGCATCGATCCGATCGACGATCTCGTCGATCGAGAGGATCGGCATGTCGCCGAGCAGCGCGCCGCCGAGGCGGCTCATACGCGCGGCCGTGGACTCCAGCGAGAGCGCCACGCGCCCCTTGAGATTCTCGCGCGAACGCTCCAGCTCGGCGGGACTGGCCGGATCCTCGAGCAGTCGCTCGAGCTCGCCGGCCACCGTCGCGAGCGCCTCCTGCAGGTTGTCGGGGCGCGTGCCGACGTAAAGGCCGACCTCGCCGGTGCTCGCGAACTGGCTCGAGAACGTGAACACCGAGTAGGCCAGGCCCCGGCGCTCGCGCACCTCCTGAAAGAGCCGCGACGAAGACGTCCCGCCCAGCACGCCCTCGAGCACGCGCAATGCGAAGCGCCGCTCGTCGTGACGCGAGATGCCACGGCCGCCGAGGCACACGTGGTACTGCTCGGTGTCCTTGCCGGCAAATCGCACCCGCCGCTCGAACCGCGGTCCGGGCAGGTCGGTGGTGGGGTCGCGGGCCGGACCGGGCTCGGCGTCGGGGTGCCCATCCGCGGCCATCTTCGCGCCGGCGTCGGCCTCGGTCCCTTCGCGGCCGACGCTCGCGCCATTCAACGCGCCGGACCGCCTGCCGGGCGCGCCTGCCGAGAGCGGATGGGCGCGCGCGAGCTCGAGCAGCGCATCGTGCTCGACCGAGCCCGCGGCCGCGATCACGATCCTCGGGGGCGTGTAGCGCTCGGCGTGAAACTCGCGCAGCTGCTCGAGCGTCACGCCACCCACCACGTCGGCCGTGCCGATAGTCGCGCGTCCGAGCGGGTGCTCCCCGAACACCGCCCCGCCGAGCAGGTCGAACACGCGATCCTGGGGGTCGTCTTCGTACATCGCGATCTCCTCGAGCACCACCTCGCGCTCGGCCTCGAGATCTTCGAAGCGCGGCCGCCAGACCATCTCGGCGGCCACGTCGAAGGCCCGCTCGAGATGGCGGTCGAGCACGCGCGTGTACAGCGACGTGCTCTCGCGGTCGGTGCCGGCGTTGATCTCGGCGCCGAGCGCGTCAAAGATCTCGTCGATCTCGCGCGAGCGATAGCGATCGGTGCCGCGAAACAGCATGTGCTCGAGCAGATGGGTGATGCCCGCCTGAGCGTCGCTCTCCATCGCCGAGCCGGTGCCGATCCAGATGCCGAGCGCGGCCGAGCGCACGTTCTCGACGCGCTCGGACACCACGCGCACGCCGTCCGCCAACGTGCTCACGCGATGCTCGTTCACGCTCGCGCGCTGCTCGCTCATGCTTCGGTCTCGACTATCGGTCCTATGCGCCCGCCCCTCGCGCGTTCGCGGGTCAGCCCGAGCGGGCTAGTAACGATCTCGATCCCGGTCGCGTCCGGATCCGTGGCGGGGACGGCCGGAGCCGCGCTCGCCATCCTGCCGGCGACCGCGTCCGCCACGGCCGTTGCTGGCCGGCCTGCCTGCGCCCGCCCCGTCGCGCGGGGGCCGCCCGCCGCCGCCGCCGGCGCTCACCCGCTCGAGCTCCTCGACAGACATGCCGGCGATCTCGGGATCCCCGGTCAGGCGCAGACCGATCCGTCCGCGCTCGCGGTCGACCTCGACCACGCGCACGTTGATCTCATCGCCCTTGCTGAGCACGTCCTCGACGCTCTCCACGCGCTCGCCCGGCGAGACGTTGGAGATGTGCAGCAGCCCGTCGGTGCCCTTGGTGAGCTCGACGAACGCGCCGAACGTGGTGGTCTTGACGACTTTGCCGAGATACTCGTCGCCGACCTCGACCTCCTTCATCATCAACCGGATCCGCTCGAGCAGCGCGTCGGCGAGGTCGCCGTTGGCCGAGTAGATCAGCACCTGTCCGTCGTCGCTGACGTCGATCTGCGACTCGAACTCCTCTGACAGGCCCCTGATCGTTTCGCCGCCCTTGCCGATCAGCATGCCGATCTGCGACGGATCGATCTGGATCGTCTGGATGCGTGGCGCGAACTGGCTGAGCTGCTCGCGCGGCCCCTGGATCACGTCGGCCATCTTGCCGAGGATCACGTCACGCGCGCGGCGTGCCTGGGTCAACGCGTCGCGCAGGATGTCGAACGTGACGCCGGCGATCTTGATGTCCATCTGCAGCGCCGTGATCCCGCGCTCGGTGCCCGCCACCTTGAAGTCCATGTCACCGAGGTGGTCCTCGACCCCGGCGATGTCGGTCAGCACGATGTAGTCGTCGCCCTCCTTGATCAGGCCCATCGCGATCCCCGCGACCGGACGCTTGAGCGGGACGCCCGCGTCCATCAGCGACAGCGAGGAGCCGCACACCGACGCCATCGAGGACGAGCCGTTGGACTCGAAGATGTCCGAGACCACCCTGATCGTGTACGGGAACTGCTCGATCGAAGGCACCATCGGCACGAGCGCGCGCTCGGCCAGCGCGCCGTGGCCGACGTCGCGCCGCTTGGGCCCGAGGCGACCCGCCTCGCCGACCGAGAACGGCGGGAAGTTGTAATGGTGGAAGTAATACTTTTTCGTCTGCAGGCCGAGCGTGTCGAGGCGCATCTCCTCCTTGAGCGTGCCCAGCGAGGCCACGCTCAGAGCCTGCGTCTGACCGCGCGTGAACAGCGCCGACCCGTGCGTGCGCGGCGCCACGCCAACTTCGATCGTGATGTCCCTGATCTCGTGCTCGGCACGTCCGTCGGGACGCTTCTTGTGCACCGCGATGCGCTCACGGATGATCGACTTCTCGAGCCTGTCGAAAACCAGCTGAACCGCCGCGGCACGCGCCTTGGCCTCTTCCAGCTGCTCCTCGCTCGCGCCCTCGCCGGGCGCGGGCGCATACTGCGCGAGCACCGCCTGCGCCGCGGCCTCGGTGGCCTCCTGGCGCTCGAGCTTGTCCTCCACCTGCGTGGCCTGGTCGATCGCCTGGCCGTGTGACGCGCGCACCTGCTCGAGCAGCTGCTCGTCGACCTCGGGCGCCTGCACCGCGGTCTTCTCGCGGCCGACCTTCGCGGCGAGGTCGCGCTGCAGTGCGCAGAGCTTCTTGATCTCGACGTGCGCGATGTCGAGCGCGTCGAGGATCTCGGCCTCGGAGATCTCGTTCGCGCCGGCCTCGACCATCAGGATCGCGTCCTCCGAGCCGGCCACCACCAGATCGAGATCCGAGCCGCCCGCCCGGGCCTCGCCGCCGTCTCCGTTCTCGCCGCTCGTCTCGCCGGCAGCGCTTTCGGCGCCGGCGAGGTCCTGCTCGCGCGGGTTCACCACGAAGTTGCCGTCGACCTTGCCGATCCTGACGGCGCCGACCGGCCCCGCGAACGGCACGTTGGAGATCATCAGCGCCGCAGAGGCGCCGTTCATCGCAAGGATGTCGTAGGGGTGCACGTGATCGACCGAGATCGGGATCGCGACCAGCTGCGTGTCGTAGCTCCAGCCCTTGGAGAACAGGGGGCGCAGCGGGCGGTCGATCATGCGCGCCGTCAGCGTCGCCTTTTCACCCGAACGGCCCTCGCGCTTGAAGAACGAGCCGGGTATCTTGCCGGCCGCGTACATGCGCTCCTCGACGTCGACCGTGAGGGGCAGGAAATCGACGTCGCGCTGGGCGCCGGCCGTCGCCGTCGCCAGCACCATCGTGTCGCCCTGACGAACCACCACCGCACCGGAGGCCTGCTTGGCCATCCTGCCCGTCTCGAACGAGATCTCGCTACCCGCGATCTCCACGGAGACCCGCGTAACGGCGTCACTACTGCTCATATGCTCTGCCTTCCTGTTCCGCCCGTCGGAGAGGGCGCCGGATGGCGCCTGGCGGATCGTTTCTTTTTCTCTGTTCCCGAACGTCCGGAGCTTAGCGGACCCGCAGCCCGCGACCCGGCTCAGGTGACCGCGGCGGCCGCCAGCCCTTCGCGCAGCCGCTCGACCGCAGGAAGCTCGGCCGGCGTCGGCGCCTGATAGCTCCAGCGCACGACGCCGTCGGGACCGAGGATCACCAGCGCCCGTTGCGGGAAGCCGCCGTCGTGCAGGACACCGAAGGCCTTGCAGGCTGCGCCCTTGGGCTCGAAGTCCGATAGCTGGGGAATGCTCACAGCGAGCTTCTCGCGAAACGCGCTCTGCGCGTACGAGCTGTCGCACGACACTCCGTAGATCCGCTCGCCACCGCCGGTCAGCTCGCCGAGGGCCTGCTCGTACAGCTGCAGCTGATCGGTGCACACCGGGCTGAACGCGAACGGATAGAACACCAGAATCGTCGTATGGCCCAGCAGGTCCTGCTCGCTGAAGCCCTCACCATTCTCGCGCGCCAGCCTGAACGCGGGCGCGGGCGTTCCGGGCTCGACTACAGACAACCCGCCTCCCGAGGCGGTCGTGGGTCGAGCGGGGCGCGGACGCAGGGAGCGTGGCGACCGAACCGGGAGACACTCGCGCTTACGCGCTCGCATCCCCGAACCGGCCAACACGCGAGCGACCGAGGACAAAGCATCCGCGACGTGCCCACGATCGCCTCAGCTCACTTACGCAGCCCGAGCTCTTTGATCAGCGCCCGGTAGCCCTCGAGATCGTGGCGCTGCAGATAGTCCAGGAAGCGACGGCGTCGGCCCACCAGCATCAGCAGACCACGGCGCGAGTGGTGGTCTTTCTTCTGCTCGCGCAGATGCTCGGTCAGATGGTTGATCCGCTCGGTCAACAGGGCGATCTGGACCTTGGTTGAGCCGACGTCACGCTCGCTCGACCCGAACTGGGCAGCAAGCTCACGCTTACGCTCACTGGTTAGTGCTGGCATTGCGGGCACGGTAGCAGAGCGTGAGCCCCCGCCGGTCAGCGCGCCGCGAGGATCTCGCGCGTGCGCGCCACGTCCTCGTGCATCTGCGCGATCAGCGACTCGGAGGTGTCGAAGCGCCGCTCGCCGCGCAGGCGCGCGATGAATTGCAGCTCGAGCGTGCTGCCGTACAGATCGTCGTCGAAGTCGATCAGGTAGGCCTCGATCAGCTCACCGCGACCGGTCGCGAAGGTGGGCCGCACGCCGATGCTGACGGCGGCCGCGACGCCCTCGCCTGCGGTGCCGCCGCTCGCGATGCATGCGTACACGCCGTGGCCCGGGCAGGCGAGCGCCTCGTCGGGCACCAGGTTGGCGGTCGGAAATCCGAGCTCGCGTCCGCGCTCGTCGCCGTGCACGACCTCGCCGCGCAGCCGAAAGGGAGCTCCGAGAAAGCGGGTGGCGTGTTCGACCTCGCCGGCGAGCACCAGCCCGCGGATGTGGCTCGAGGACACGACCTCCCCGTCGATTTCAAGCAGCGGGCGCACGACCGTCTCGAACCGAGGGTCGGCCGCCAGCATGCGGGCATCGCCCTGCGCGCGGTGTCCGAAGCGGAAGTTCTCACCGACCGCCACGCGCCTGGCCCCGAGCCGCTGGACGATCACCTCGTCTACGAACTGCTCTGCCGAGTGCGCCGCCAGCGCCGGGTCGAACGGGATCACGATCAGCTCCTGCACGCCGAGCCCGGCGATCAGCTCGGCCTTGACCTCGAGTGTCGTCAGCAGCTTCGGCGTGTGCTGCGGCGCCACCACGGAGACCGGGTGCGGATCGAACGTGAGCACGCTCTGGGACCCGGCGATCACCGCGCGATGGCCGAGGTGCACTCCGTCGAACGTCCCGATCGCCACGCTGCGCCCGCCCCCCTCGCTCGGCTGTACGTCGGGCAGGCGCGTCAGCTTCACGGACCGAAGCCTATTGGGCGATCCCGCCGTCCATCGGTTCGCGGGGCCGTTGCGCAGGCAGGCTGTAGCTCTATTGCGCGGCTGCGGGCTCGCGGACCGCGACGAGCACGCGCTCCGGTGCGAGCAGCGGCGGGTCGGGCCAGCGCTCGCCGCGAACCGGCGGCGCGCTCGCCTCGCCGACCTCGAACGGTCCGATCGCGGTGCGCCGCAGCTGCTCGCAGTAGGCGTCGCCCAGATCGGCGATCAGCGAGCGCACATAGGTCCCGGCCGAGCATTCGATCGCAAAGCCCGCCCGCGGGTGGGCGGGGTCCCGATCTCGCCACAGCTGCTCGAAGCGGTAGACGGTGACGATCCGCTGCGGGGGCTCGAACTGCTCGCCGCGCCGCGCGCGACGATAGGCGCGCTCGCCGCGGATCTTGACCGCCGAATAGCGCGGCGCCCGCTGCGCGAGCTGGCCCGTGGGCAGCACGAGCGGATCCGGCGGCAGCCTGCCCGTGTCGGTGATCTCTCCCTCGGGATCGCCGGTGCTCGAGGTGGCGCCGAGGCGAGCGACCGTCTCGTAGCGCTTGGGCAGCGCCATCAGCGCCTGCTGCATCTTGGTCGCGCGTCCCACGAGCACGATCAACAGCCCGGTCGCGAAGGGATCGAGTGTGCCTGCGTGGCCCACCTTCACGCCGGACAGTGCTCGCTTGACGGACGCGACCACGTCGTGTGAGCTCATGCCCGCAGGCTTGTCGATCAGCAGCACTCCCTCGGGCGCCGCGGGCGCATGTGCGCCTCGATCGGGTCCCGGTGCGCCGGCGCTGGAGCTCGTGCTCGCGCTGGGGCTCGACCCCGTCACGCGGGCGCCGGCGCGGGATGCAGCTGCTCGGCGATCGCGCCGCGCAAGAACGCGATCAGCTCGCTGAGCTCGAGCGTCGTGGAGAAGCCTGCCGCGCGACGATGCCCGCCGCCGGCCTGGCTGCGAGCGATCGCCGAGACATCCACGTCGTCGTCGCTCGCGCGCAGCGACACTTTGTGCTGGCCGCCGCGCGGGCCCGAGCCGAGCTCGCGCACAAGCGCCGCCACCTTGGTGCCGTGCACGGCGCGCAGATGATCGACGATGCCCTCGGCGAAGCTGTCCTGGGCGTCGAGCTTGCGGAAGTCCTCGGCGCTCAGCGCCGCCAGGGTCAGCTCGCCCGCATCGAAACGCTGCATGCGCCCGAGCGCGAGCGCGAGAAGCAGGACCTTGGCCTCGGGCATCTCCTCGTACAGGCGCCGGTAGACCTCCTGCACGTCCACGCCGGCCTCGATCAGCTCGGCGGCCATCAGATGCGCGCGCGGTCCCGTGTTCTCGTACATGAAGCGGCCGGTGTCGGTGATCAAGGCGATGTACAGAGCCTGCGCGATCGGCGGGCTGGCCTCGAGCTCGAGCCCGTGCATCAACTCCCAGACGATCTCCGCCGTGCAAGAGGCGCTCGGCACCACGTAGTTGAGCGTGCCGAAGCGCGTGTTGTCGTGATGGTGGTCGATGTTCAGCACGTGGCGCGCACGCTGCAGCGCCGGCGCCGAATTGCGGTCGATGTTGCCGCAGTCCAAGAACACGACAGTACGCTCGGCGATGTCGCTGGGCGGTTGTTCGATCACGCCCTCGAGGTCGAAGAAGTCGCGATACTCGTACGGCAGCGGCAGGTCGCCGGCAGCGACGAACATCACCGCGTCCTTGCCGATCGCACCCAGCAGGCCGTGCATCGCCACCAGCGATCCGAGCGCGTCTCCGTCGGGGCTCTCGTGCGCGGCCAGCACGAAGCGCCGGTCGCTGCGCAGTCGCTCGAGCACCTCCTCGCGGGCCTGTGCGAGGCTCTCCTCGCACAAGGCGCCCGCCGGGCCGTCGTGCTCTTCGGAGGCCTGCACGAGCCGGCCGTCCTGACCGGGCGTCGGCGCGGCCCCCGCGGTGCGCTCGCTCACGAGCCGGCGCCCTCGTCGAGCAGCGCCTGCACGCGCATCGCTCGGTCGGTGGTGTCGTCGTAGACGAACTCGAGCGTAGGGGTGCGCTTGAGTCGCAGCTCGCCCGCGATGCGCCCCTGCAGATATCCGTGTGCGCTGCGCAGCCCGGCGAGCGTCGCCTCGCGCTGAGCAGCATCGCCGAGCACACTCACGTACACGCGCGCGTGGCGGAGATCGGCGCTTGTTCTGACATCCGTAACGGTCACAAATCCAACCCGCGGGTCCTTGAGCTCGATCGCGAGCGCATCCGCAAGCACCTGGCGGACCCCCTCATCGACGCGACGCATGCGTCCCGACGAGCCCATCCTATCCGGTCGCGATCCGGCGACGGACAGGTGCCTGCAAAGTCATCGATCTCAGGACAGTTCGCGCTCTTGCAGGCGCGTCTCGTACGCCTCGAGGATGTCGCCCTCACGCAGGTCCTGGAAGTTGGCGAGCACGATTCCGCACTCGTATCCGGCGGCCACTTCGCGTACATCCTCGTTGAAGCGACGCAGGCTCCCGATCGTCGTGTCCTGGATCACCGTGCCGTCGCGCACCACGCGCGTCTTGGCACCGCGCACGATCTTGCCCTCGGTCACGTACGAGCCGGCGATCGTGCCGATCCGCGAGGCTCGGAACAGCTGGCGCACCTCGGCCTGGCCGAGCGGCGTCTCGACCTCGGTCGGCTCGAGCATGCCCTGCATCGCGGCGCGCAGCTCCTCGATCGCGCGATAGATCACCGAGTACGAGCGAATCTCGACGCCCTCGCGTTCGGCGGCCTGGCGCGCTTCGCCGACCGGGCGCACGTTGAACGCCAGGATCAGCCCCTGCGAGGCGGCCGCCAGCATCACGTCGGACTCGTTGATGCCGCCGACGCCGCGGTGGATCAGGTTGACCTTGACCTCCTCCTGAGGCAGCTTGGCGATCTCGTCCTCGATCGCCTCGAGCGAGCCCGCGACGTCGGCCTTGACGACCAGGCCGAGCTCCTTGACGGCGCCCTCCTGGGCCAGCTTGAAGACGTCTTCGAGCGAGATCTTGCGCCCCGAGCGCCGTGCCAGCGCCTCGGTCTTCAGACGGTTGGCGCGCTCTCCCGCCAGCTGACGCGCGCGCCGCTCGTTCTCGACCGCCCGCACCAGCTCGCCGGCCTCGGGCACCCCGTCGAAGCCGAGCACCTCGACCGGCTGACCCGGCGTCGCGCGCTTGACGCGCGCCCCGGTGAAGTCGCTCATCGCGCGCACGCGCCCGAAGCTCGCCCCGGCGACGAGCGCATCGCCGACGTGCAGCGTCCCGCGCTGGATCAGCACGCTCACGACCGGCCCGCGGCCCGGGTCGAGCTTCGACTCGATCACGGTTCCCGATGCCGGCGCGTCGCTGTTGGCGCGCAGCTCCTCGAGGTCGGTCACCACCTGGATCGTGTCCAGCAACGAGTCGAGGCCCTGCCGGGTCTTGGCGCTGACGTCGACGAACTCGATCTCTCCGCCCCACTCCGAGGGCTGCAGACCGTGCTGGGTCATCTCGGTGCGCACGCGCTCGGGCTGGGCGCCCTCCTTGTCGATCTTGTTGACAGCCACCACGATCGGGACATCGGCCGCCTTGGCGTGGTCGATCGCCTCCTCGGTCTGCGGCTTGACCCCGTCGTCAGCCGCCACCACGATCACCGCCAGGTCGGTGACGCGCGCGCCGCGGGCGCGCATCGCGGTGAACGCCTCGTGGCCGGGCGTGTCGAGGAACGTGACCTCCTTGCCGCCGTGATGCACCTGATAGGCGCCGATGTGCTGTGTGATCCCGCCCGCCTCGCCCGCGGCCACCTCGGTCTCGCGGATCGCATCCAGCAGCGAGGTCTTGCCGTGGTCGACGTGGCCCATGATCGTCACCACGGGCGGGCGTTCGACGAGATCCGTCTCGGCGTCCTCGAACGTCTGCTCGACCTCGACGTCGTCGGCGGCGTGCACGATCTCGATCTGCTTGTCGAACTCCTCGGCCAGCACCTGAATCGCCTCATCGGACAGCGTCTGCGTGAGCGTCGCCATCTCGCCGAGGCCCATCAGCTTCTTGATCACCTCCGGCACGGGCGTGCCCAGATACTCGGCCACGTCCTTCACTGTCGAGCCCGAGTTGACGCGGATCAGGTCGGTGGCCTCCATCGCCGCCGTGTCGATCGGGGCGATCGTCTCGTCGTAGGTGCCGCGCCGGCGCCGGCCGCGCCGTGGCCGGCGCTGGGGCTGATTGGCCGGCCCGCCCTGCTGGCGACGCGACGCCTGCGAGTCGATCACCACGCGCCGGCGCCCGCCCGGCGTGCCTCCGGGCGCGCGCTCGCCGGTGCGCGAGTCGCGCGTCGGGCGTACGCGCTCGGGACCGGCGGCACCGGCGGCCGGTTGTCCCGGCGTCGCGGCCGGTGGCTGTTGTGGTGCGGACGGCGCCGGCGGCGCGGCCGTCGTCGCGCTCGGCATCGGGCTCGCGGCGGTCGTGGCCTGTCCGAGAGCCGCGCCGGCGGCTGCGCTGGTTCGCGCGTCCGTCTCAGCATTCGGCTGCGCCGCCGTCTCGGCGCCGGGGTGTGCCTGCGTCTCAGCGCTTGGTGCCCGCGAACCCGTGGGCGCGGCGGCAGACTGGGGCGCGGCGGCAGACCCGGGCGCGGTTGTCTGCGCCTGCGCGTTGCCGTCGGCGCGGGCGCCGGGACCCGTGCCTCGGTCGCGACCTGCGGTGGCCTGGGCGGCGCCTCGGTCGGCGCCGTTGGAGCTCGATCGGGCAGCCTCGCCGGCCACGGCCACAGCCGACCCGCCGTTGCCGAGCGCCTTCAGCGCGAGGGCCTCCTCGACCGAGGACGAGGCGGTCTTGGCCTCGACACCGGCGGCCTTCAGCCTTTCCAACAGCTCCTTGCTGGCTAGTCCGTGCTCCCTGGCGATCTCGTGAACGCGCTTCTTGCTCATACGCTCACCGATTCTACGGGCCGTCCTGCAGCTCAGCAGGAGCCGCCCCGGGGGCGACGCTCGCCTCGCCGTCGTCTGCCAGATGGATCGCGGGCTCACCGGGCTGCAAGCCATCGTCGATGCCGTTGTCCGTCGCGGGCTGTGCCCGCTCGCCGTCCGGGGCCGCCGCATCCGGCTCCCCCGCCGGCGGAGCCTCGTCGGGCTCGCCGTCGCGCACGCGCTCGACGACCTGTTGTTCGTCTTCCGCTGCCGCAGAGGCACCCTCCGGCGCGCTGTCCGCAGCGCCGGGCGCGTTGAGGTCGGCGACCTTGTCGCTGCCGATCGCGGCCAGCGCCTGATGGGTCTCCAGACCGCAGTAGCGCGATCCCGCCAGCGCGGCATTGGGGCAGCGCCTGCCGTTTGACAGGATCGCCGCGCAGCGGCCTCCGAGATCCTCCTCCTCGTAGGCGTGCTCGGCCTCCTCGGCGGCGAACTCGGTCTCCGAGCGGATGTCCACGCGCCAGCCGGTCAGGCGCGCCGCCAGGCGGGCATTCTGTCCTTCGCGCCCGATCGCCAGCGACAGCTGATCGTCGGGAACGATCACGGTCGCCTGCTTGGCCTCGTCGTCGACCAGCACCTCGCGCACGCGCGCGGGCGACAGCGCCTTGGCGACGAACCGCGCCGGCTCGTCGTTGTGCGGGATGATGTCGATCTTCTCGCCGCGCAGCTCGGAGACGACCATGCGCACACGCGAGCCGCGCGGCCCGACACACGCGCCGACCGGGTCCACGCCGTCGGTGTGCGACACGACCGCGATCTTCGAGCGATATCCGGGCTCGCGTGCGACGTTGGCGATCTCGACGAGCCCGTCCGCGATCTCGGGCACCTCGAGCTCGAACAGCTTCTTGATCAGCTCGGGATCGCGTCGCGAGACGATGATCGACGGGCCCTTGGTCGAGGGCGAGACCTCCTTGATGACGGCCTTGATCCGCTGCGAGTGGTCGTAGCGCTCGCCGTCCACCTGCTCGGACTTCGGCAGCAGCGCCTCGACGCGTTCGCGCAGCTGCACGAGCGTGTAGCGCGAGTCCGACTGCTGCACGATGCCGGTGATCAGCTCGCCCACGCGATCGCGGTATTCCTCGTACATCATGTCGCGCTCGGCCTCGCGAATGCGCTGCAGGATCACCTGCTTGGCCGTCTGCGCCGCGATCCTGCCGAAGTCGTCGGGGGTGACGTCGCGCTCGTCGATCTGGTCGCGGTATTCCGCGAACTTGGCGGGGTCGATTTCCGGTTCCTCGGGTTCGCGCATCTCGCCGGTCTCGGGATCGATCGTGGTTTCCTCGTCGATCGTCTCGACGATCAGATGTGCCTCCAGGCGCTCGGGGATGATCAGTTCGATCACGCGGAAGTCGGCCGTCTCGCGATCCATCTCCACGCGCGCGTACTTGGCCGAGCCGGGCTGCTTCTTGTACGCGGACAGCAGCGCGTCCTCGAGCGCGACCATCAGCTTCTCGGGCTCGATGCCCTTCTCACGCGCCAGCGCGTGCATCGCCTCCAGAATCTCGCGTGACATATCTATCTACTCCTCGACGAGGTTCGAACGACGTATCTCGGTGTAGGGGATCGTCACGACCCCCTCGTCGGCGGCCAAGGTGACCTCGCGCTCGGAGGCTCCCACCAGCTCGCCGGTGAAGCTCTTGGTGGCCCGCGCGCCAGCGCTCGCGGGTTCGGCGAGACGTTCGGCGACGGTTTCGGCCGGTGTGGTCCGCGCGCTGCCGAGCACGGCCTCCGCGGCCGCGACCCTCCGCCGGGGGCGCGAACCCGCGGGCGCCTGTCGCCGCGCCGGGCCCGTGACGGGCGTGCGGGTGCGCACCCTCACGCGGCGCCCGACGAAGCGGCGGAAGTGCGCGGGCTTGGTCAGCGGCCGTTCCGCGCCCGGCGAGGAGACCTCGAGTGAGTAGCGCTCGCGCAGCTCGTTCAGAGCGCCGCTCACGCGTTCACACAGGCCGAGCGTGACCCCCTCGGGATGATCGATGAACACTCGCAGCCGGCGCCCGCCGACCACCTCGGCGAGCAGCACCTCGACCTCGGGCTCGCTCGCGGCGAGCCGTCCTTCGATATCCGCCTGCAGCGTTGTCATCGGGTCGTGCTTACTCCTTCGTGGTGGTGCCTGGGCGGTCTCCCTGAGTCCTTGCGAGCCTGGTCCTGGCGTAAAAAAAGCGGGCCGGCGCCCACTCTCGGCACTGCAGCCGGCATCCTTCACACCGGCACGAAAGCTCTCCTGCGAGGATAGCAGCGGCAGGGCGGCATGGTGGCGAGCGTCACGAGCGCTGCACGAGACGGCCCAACGGACCCTTGCCGAGCTTCACCGCGGAGCGCAACCGGCCTGCGCGAGGGTCACAGGGTGCAGCGCCGGTTCGGACTGGCCGGGCAGGCAGCCGATCGGCGCCCGCGTCAGTCGCCGTGCGCGGCGCGCCGCGCACGATCGCGGTAGCGCCTGTAGTCCTCGCGGTCGGGACGCAGCGAGCACGCCAGCGCCAGCGGCTGACAGGCCTCGCGGTGGCGGCCGAGCAGCTGCATCGAGCGGCCCAGGCAGAAGAGCGCGTAGTCGTTGGTCGGAGCGCCCGCCGCCACGGCCTCGAACTCGGCGGCCGCGCTCTCGTACAGCCTGGCGTGAAACAGCGCCCGGCCGAGCGCCTCGCGGATCGACGCCTTGTCCGGCTCGAGGTTGCGAGCCCTGCTCAAGGGCACGATCGCGGCCTGGTGATCGCCGTGCTCGAGCAGCTCACAGCCCCTGCGGTAGAGGTCGTACACGCTTTCCATGCTGTGCCTACTTTAGGGCGGCCGTTGGCGGTGCGCTGCGCCCGACCGGGGCTCAGTGCTCGGCGCGCAGGCGCGCAACCGTGTCGAGAATCGCCTCGGCGATGACGTGCTTGGCAGCGCGCGGAATCTGATCGCGCCCGCGCGCCGTCAGGATCGCGACCTCGTTGTGCTCGGCGCCAAAGCCGATGTCCGCGCGTGAGATGTCGTTGACCACGAGCGCGTCCAGTCGCTTGTCGCGGAGCTTGCGCTCGGCCTGCGCGAGTCCGTCCGGGCCGTGCTCGGCGGCGAAGCCGACGAGCGTCTGGCCGTTGCGCCGGCGCCCGGACAGCCCGGCCAGCACATCGGCGGTCGGTTCGAGCTCGAGCTCGAGGCGGGCGTGCTCGTGCTTCTTGATCTTGCCCTCGCGCGCCGCCTTGGGTCGAAAGTCGGCGACGGCCGCCGCCATCAGCAGGACATCGCAGGCGGGAAACTCGCGCTCGCACGCCTGCTGCAGCTCGGCGGCCGTGGCGACCTCGCACCACACAGCCCCCGGGACGGGCGCCAGCGCGACGTTGGCGGCGACCACCGTGACCTGCGCCCCCCGCGCCATCGCCGCGCTCGCCAGCGCCAGGCCCATGCGTCCCGACGAGCTGTTGCCGAGGAACCTGACACTGTCGATCGGCTCGCGGGTCCCGCCCGCGGTGACCAGCACCTTCAGGTCGCCCCAGCGACGATCGGCTCCGCTCGCGACAGCGGCTGAGCCGTCGGACGCGGCGACCTCGCCGCCTGCTCCCGCCAACGTCGCCTCGCAGACGGCCAGGATGCGCGCGGGCTCGGCCAGGCGGCCAACGCCCTGCTCACCGTGCGAGGCCAGCCGGCCGGTGTCCGGCTCGACCACCACCACGCCCCGCTCGGCGAGCGCGCGCAGATTCGCCTGCGTGGCGGGATGCTCGTACATACGGTTGTTCATCGCAGGCGCCAGCACCAGCGGGCAGGTGGCGGCCAGCGCACAGCTGCCGAGCAGGTTGTCGGCCAGGCCGTGCGCCAGCTTGGCGATCGTGTTGGCGGTCGCCGGCGCGATCACGTAAACATCGGCGTTCGCCACCAGCTCCAAATGACCGAGCGGTTCGTGCTCGGGCGGGCGCTGGCCGGGGAACGCGCCGCGCGCGGGGTCGCGTTCGAACTCGCTGGCCAGGACGGGGGCGCCGGTGAGCGCGGCGAACGAAGCCGGGCCCACGA
The DNA here is from genome assembly GCA_035507415.1 of Solirubrobacteraceae bacterium. Taxonomy (GTDB): domain Bacteria; phylum Actinomycetota; class Thermoleophilia; order Solirubrobacterales; family Solirubrobacteraceae; genus Palsa-744. The sequence continues at coordinate 38,166 of DATJOF010000016.1, read as the reverse complement.
ATCGCCGGCTCGTTGGCGTCTGCACGACCCGCAGCGAGTGTCCGGCAGCGCTCGCCAAGCGTACGAGCTCGAGTGCCTTGTAAGCGGCGACGCCGCCGCTCACGCCGAGCAGGATTCGGGACATGGCCTACAGGTTTAGAGCCCGCCGCGACGGCTGGCAAGTCGCGCGCGCGCAGTTGCGCGCCGCCGACCGGCTCAGCGGTAGTGGTACTTCAGCTTCCCGGCGGCTACCTCCTCGAGGGCAATCGTGAGGTAGTTCTTGGACGCCGTATCGACCATCGGCGGCGGAAACTCGTCGAACGCCCCCTCTCCGAGGTTGTGGTAGTAGCTGTTGATCTGGCGCGCGCGCTTGGCCGCCACCAGCACGCTGGCGTAGTTGGAGTCGACGTTCTGCAGCAGCCTGTCGATGCGGGGAGAGATCACTTGTGTGGTGCCTTTCTTGGGTGTCCAGCGATTGTAGTCGGCTGACGACCTCGGCCCCCACCCGCTCTCGCGAGCGCCCAAGTCTCGCGCCGTGCGTACGCGCGCGTGCGCGCGTACGCACGTAGCTCGGTGGCCGAGCTCTGTACCCGGGGGGTCTGAATCCGTCGGTCCGGCCTGCGGCCCAGCCTCGCCTCCGGTGGCCGGGGCCCGTCGGTTAGTCCAGCCTGCGGCCACGCGTCGCCTCCTGTGGCCGGGCCTCATCCGTCAGTCCAGCCTGCGGCCGAGCCTCGCCTGCTGTGGCCGGGGCCCGTCGGTCAGTCCAGCTCGCCCCGTACGATCCCGGCCAACTCCTGCAACGCATCGTCGAGACGATCGTTGACCACCACATGCTCGAACTCGGGCTGCGCTTGCAGCTCCTGCTCGGCGACACTGAGCCGGCGCTGGACCTCGTCGCTGTCGTCGGTCCCGCGGCCCACGAGGCGTGTGCGCAGGGCCTCGAGCGAGGGTGGCGCGATGAATACCTGCACGGCGTCCGGCATCGCTGCGCGTACCTGCCTGGCGCCCTGAACCTCGATCTCGAGCACCACGGGGATGCCCCGCTCGATGCGCTCCTGCAGCTCGCTGCGCAGCGTCCCGTAGCTGCGCCCCGCGTAGTCGGCGTGCTCGACGAACTCGCCGCAGCGCACGCTGCGATCGAACGCCTCGCGGGTGAGGAAGTGGTAGTCGACGCCGTCCTGCTCGCCTGGACGAGGGGCGCGCGTGGTGGCCGAGACGGACAGCGCGAGCTGCGGCAACTGCTCCATCAGCCCCCTGATCAGCGTCCCCTTGCCGACTCCCGAAGGGCCGGTGATCACGAATACTCGAGCCACGCCACGGAAGTTAGTCGCGCGCGCGGCGGAGCCGCCCGAGGGCTCGGCGGGCCGGAGCCGCCCGAGGCTCGGGCGGGCGTTTGCCGACTGACCGCACGCATCCGACCGCCGGCCGGCCGCGAGCCAGGCCCGCCCCGCCCTTGCAGTCCATCGGGTCGTGCGTCAGCGACGCAGCAGGCTGACGAGCTCAGAGCGCTGGCGCTCGGACAGGCCGCCGATCGTCTTGCTCGGGGAGATCCGGCAGTGAGCGAGGATCTTGTTGACCTTGACGCGTCCGTACTTGGGCACGGCAAGCAGCATGTCGAAGACCTTCGCCGTCTCCAGATACTCCGGCGGGTTGAGCAACAGCGCGTGGATCGAACGCCGGCCGGCCTTCAGATCGCGCTTCAGCTGGGCGCGCTTGGTGCGGATCAGGTTGGCGCGCGCGAGCGCGTCCATGCGTTGGTTGAGCGACCGCTCAGGAGCGACGAGCTGTTTGGCGGGAGTTGTCTCGGTCGCCAGCGCCATGGGCGGCGAGTCTACACGGCGGGACGCCTCGATCAAGGGCAAGTACCCAATTCAGCTCTAGCTCAACTCGAGGTTCAGGCGTATCGAGGCTCCTGGACGGTGGCATGGGGCTTTTGCAGGGGTTTTTAATTCGAGCGAAGAGACGGGTAAGCCGCGCGGTCCGTCTGTCCCGAATCACGATCAGCGCACAGGCCCTGGGCGATCTCCGCTCCTACCGCAGGATTTCTGAAGCTCTCGGTGCCGACGGCCACCAGCTTGGCTCCGGCGTCGAGCAGGTCCCTCGCATGCCCGGCATTTTGGACGCCGCCCATTCCGATCACCGGAATCGCAACATGCTCGGCGACGATCGCCACCTGCGCGAGCGCGATCGCGCGGATCGCCGGACCGGACAGGCCGCCCGTGCCGGCCCCCAGCCACCGGCGCGATCTGCCACCGTCCGCGCGCGGCGCGAGCGCCAGCGCTCGCAGGGTGTTGATCAGCGACACCGCGTCTGCTCCGGCCTGCTCGGCCGCTGCAGCGCAGCCCGCCACGTCGTCGGTGTTCGGTGTCAGCTTCACTATCAACGGCTTGACCGTGTGCGCGCGAACCGCGTCCACGACCTCGCCGAGCAGGCGGGGATCCGAGCCGATGTCGAGGCCCGTCTGCACGTTCGGGCAGGACACGTTCAGCTCGATCGCGGCGATCTGTGAGGGCTCGTCGCAGGCGGTCACGAGCTCGACGAGCTCCGCGGCGCTCGCGCCCATCACGTTCGTGATCAGCGGCACGGGCAATCGCGCCAGCTCGGGAAGATCCTCGGCGATGTAGCGCTCGAGCCCCTTGTTCGGCAGTCCGATCGAGTTGATCAGGCCCGCGGGCGCCTCCCACAAGCGCGGCGGTGGATTGCCCGCACGCGGGCGCAGCGTGATCGTCTTCGAGACGAACGCCGCGAACGGGAAGGCCGCGTCGAGCTCGGCGCCGAACGCGCGCCGCGCCGCGATCGCGTCGAACGTCCCCGAGCCGTTGATGATCGGGTGCGCAAGCTCCAGGCCGCAGAAGGAAGTGCTCTGGCCGGCATCCGGCCGGCCATGCTGAGAACGATGGTCATCATCCGGATGACCGTGACCGCGCCCGGCGGCGCTCTGGCCGGCATCCGGCCGGCCATGCTGAGAACGATGGTCATCATCCGGATGACCGTAACCGCGCCCGGCGGCGCTCATTCGAGCGCTCCCGCGTACTCCTCGACATGCGACAGCTCGGCGGCGTCGATCACGGGGCCGTCGATGCACACGCGCAGGTAGCCCCCGCGGCGGCGCGGCACCGCGCAGCCGTAGCAAGCGCCGAAGCCACAGGCCATGCCCGCCTCGAGCGCGAGCTGCGCGGGCACGTGCTCGCGCTCGCAGATCGCCCGGACAGCCTCGAGCATCGCGGCGGGCCCGCACGCATAGACGACGGCGCGCGGATCGCGGCGCAGCTCGGCCTCGAGCAGCTCGGTGACGAAGCCGCGATGGCCGACCGAACCGTCGTCCACCGCCACCTGAGGATCGGCAAACAGGGTCGCGCTCCGCGCGCGCTCCTGATCGCGAAAGCCCAGCAGGACGGTCGGCCGCGGCCGGTCATCAGAGGCGTCCCGACAATCGAGCTGCACGGCGCCGTTCGCAGCTGGCGTCCGCAGGGCGTCCTGCCAGATCAGCAGCGGCGCGATCCCGATCCCCCCGCCGACGAGCAGGGCTCGCCGTCCCGCCGGCGGGGGCGTGAAACCGCGACCGAGCGGCCCCAAGGCCCACACCCGCTCGCCCGTGCCCAGCTCGCACAGCCGTCTGCTCGCAGGCCCAACGTCCTCGAGCAGGTACTGCGTCTCGCCATCCTGGAAGCGGGCCACGGAGAACGCGCGCGCCAGGTAGGGACGCTCGTCCTCCCCTCCGCCCCAGTGCTCGGCGGCGGCCAGCATCGTGAACTGGCCCGCGTCTGGAGCCGGCCCGTCCGGGTCGGCCATGCGCAGCACGACGTACGCGCCGAGCCCGTGGTTGGCGGTCACGGTCAGCAGGCGGCGGCGCAGGCTAGCGTGGCTCACCGGCGGTCTCGTTCATCGATGCAGCTCTTGCAAGCACAGCACTTGTGGCTCACCGCCCGCGCGCGCCCGTGCGATCGCGCGGGCCGCGCTGACCCCGGCGGCGAGCGTGGTCAGGCATGGGATCCCGTGCATCACCGCAGCGCGCCTGATCTCCCATCCATCCGTCCGGGCGCCCGAGCCGGTGGGCGTGTTCACCACCATGTCGACGTCTCCTCGCTCGATCCAGTCGACTACGTGCGGCGAGCCCTCGCCGATCTTGTTCAGCCGCTTCGCGGGCACGCCCATCCGCGCGATCGCCTCGGCGGTGCCGCGCGTCGCGACGATCTGAAAGCCGCAGTCGTGCAGCGTCTGGGCGACCGCGAACGCGCCTGCCTTGTCGGAGTCGGTCACCGAGATGAACGCCGTGCCCTCGCGCGGCAGCGGCACTCCGGCGGCGGCCTGCGCCTTCGCGAACGCGGTCGGAAAGTCGCGCGCGATCCCCATCACCTCGCCGGTCGAGCGCATCTCGGGCCCGAGCACGGCGTCGGCGCCCTCGAAGCGGTCGAATGGCAGCACCGCCTCCTTGACCGAGACGTGGTCGCCGTAGCCGAGCCCCTCCCGCCCCTGTGGCAGCTTCAGCTCGGCCAGCTTCTCGCCCAGCAGGATCCGGCAGGCGAGCTTGGCCAGCGGCACGCCCACCGCCTTGGACACGAACGGCACGGTGCGCGAGGCTCGCGGGTTGGCCTCGATCACGTACAGCTCGCCGTTGTACACGGCATACTGGACGTTCAGCAGGCCGACCACTCCGAGCGCCAATGCGATCTCGCGCGTGGCCGCGCGGATCTGGCCCAGCATCTCCTCGCCCAGCGAGTGCGGCGGCAGCACGCAGGCGCTGTCACCCGAGTGCACTCCCGCCTCCTCGACGTGCTGCATGATGCCCCCGATCCAGACATCGCTGCCATCGCAGATCGCATCCACGTCCACCTCGGTCGCGTTCTCGAGGAAGCGGTCCAAGAAGATCGTGCTGGGCCGGGCGTCCGGCCCAGCGGTCTGATCCGGACGTGAGCCTTCCGGGCTCCCGTGCGGGGCCGCCGTTGGGGGCGTCTGCGACGGCTCCAGCTCGCCGCCGAGGTTCGGCAGAGCCTCTCGATTGAGGTAGTCGGCGAGCGCCTCGCGCGAGTACACCAGCTCCATCGCGCGTCCGCCGAGCACGTAGGAGGGGCGCACCAGCAGCGGATAGCCGACCTGGTCTGCCTGGGCCAGCGCCTCCTGCACCGAGCGCGCCGTGCCATACGGCGGCGCCTTGTAGCCGAGGCGGGTGAGCAGCGCGCCGAAGCGCCCGCGGTCCTCGGCCAGGTCGATCGCCTCGACGCTCGTGCCCAACAGCCTCACGCCCGCCGCGGCCAGTCCGGCGGCGAGCTTCAGCGGGGTCTGTCCGCCGAACTGCACCACCACGCCCTCGGGTCGCTCGACCGCGACCACGCCGAGCACGTCCTCGAGCGTGAGCGGCTCGAAGTACAGGCGATCGGAGGTGTCGTAGTCGGTCGAGACGGTCTCGGGATTGCAGTTGATCATGACGGCGTCGCGCCCGGCCTCGCGCACCGTGGCGGCGGCGTGGACGCAGCAGTAGTCGAACTCGATGCCCTGACCGATGCGGTTGGGCCCGGCGCCGAGGATCACGACCGAGGGGCGCTCGCCGCGCGTTATCTCGTGCACCGCTCCGCGCCCGGGCTGCGGGCGCTCCCAGCCCGAGTAGTAGTAGGGCGTGCGCGCGGGGAACTCGGCCGCGCAGGTGTCGACCGAGCGAAACGAGCGCTCACCCGCGAACGGCGCCCGCGGTTCCTGTGCGAGCCTGCACAGCTCGCGCAGGAACCATGGGTCGATGCGCGTGAGCTCGTGAAGCTCCTCGACGCTCACGCCTCGGCGCAGCAGCTCAAGAATCGCCTCGAAGCGGTCGGGAGCCGGGATCGCTAGCCCGTCCAGCAGGGTCTGCTCACTCACCTGATCGAGTCGCGGAGTCTTGTCGAGCTCGCGCGAGCGCAACGCCTTGGCGAACGCCTGGCCGAACGTGCGCCCGATCGCCATCGCCTCGCCGACCGACTGCATGTGCGTCGAGAGCCTGGCTTCGGTGCCCGGGAACTTCTCGAACGCGAACCGCGGCCACTTCACGACCACGTAATCGATCGTCGGCTCGAAGCACGCCGGGGTGACGCCGGTGATGTCGTTGCTGATCTCATCCAGTCGGTAGCCGACGGCCAGGCGCGCGGCGATCTTCGCGATCGGGAAGCCGGTCGCCTTCGAAGCGAGCGCCGAGCTGCGCGACACGCGCGGGTTCATCTCGATCACGAGGATCTCTTCGCTGCCCGGATCCACGGCGAACTGGACGTTCGAGCCGCCGGTTTCGACGCCGACCGCGCGGATCACCGCGATCGCCTGATCGCGCAGGCGCTGATAGAGGTTGTCGGTCAAGGTCTGCTGGGGCGCCACGGTGACGGAGTCGCCGGTGTGCACCCCCATCGGGTCGATGTTCTCGATCGAGCAGACGATCACGACGTTGTCGGCGCCGTCGCGCATCACCTCCAGCTCGAACTCGCCCCAGCCCAGCACCGACTGGTCGAGCAGCACCTGACCGATCGGCGAGACCTCGAGCCCACGCGCGACGATCTGCTCGAACTCCCGCTCGCTGCGCGCGATCCCGCCGCCGCGCCCGCCAAGCGTGAAAGCCGGCCGCACGATGCAGGGCAGCCCCAGACGGGCAAGCGCCTGTCTTGCCTGCTCGAGCGTCGTCGCGATCGCGCTGTCGGGCATCTTCAGGCCCGCGCTGCGCATCGCCGCCCCGAACAGCTCGCGGTCCTCGGCACACGCGATCGCCTCGTAGCTGGCGCCGATCAGCTCGACGCCGTGACGCTCCAGCGTGCCGTCGTCCTGGAGCGCCTTGGCAAGGTTCAGCGCCGTCTGGCCGCCGAGCGTCGGCAGCAGCGCGTCCGGTCGCTCGCGCGCGATCACCTGCGCCACCGGACCCGGCAGCAGCGGCTCCACATACGTCGCGTCGGCCAGCTCCGGGTCGGTCATGATCGTCGCCGGATTCGAGTTCACGAGCACGATCTCGTAGCCCTCCTGGCGCAGCACCTTGCACGCCTGCACGCCGGAGTAATCGAACTCGGCCGCCTGCCCGATCACGATCGGCCCCGACCCGAGGATCAGGATCTTGCGGATGTCATCCCGTCTAGGCATAGCCCCGCCCGGCATCCAGACCGTCCTGCCGATCCGAGGGAACGGCCTCACGCCGTCCTCGAGCGGGCCGGTCGAGCCGGCCCTCTGTGACGGCCATGATCCGCGCGAGGAAACGGTCGAACAGGTACTTGCTGTCGTGCGGACCCGGCCCGGCCTCGGGGTGATACTGGACCGTGCCGCCGGGCACGTCGAGCAGCTCCAGTCCCTCGACGGTCCGGTCGTACAGATTCACGTGCGAGAGCTGGGCCTCGCCGAAGTCCGTCTGCCAGCGCACGGGCGCGTCGTCGTCGATCGTGCGCGCCCCGTTCGGTCCCAGGGCGGCAAAGCCGTGGTTCTGCGAGGTGATCTCGATGCGCCCGCTCTCGAGGTCCTTGACCGGATGGTTGGCGCCGCGATGGCCGAACGGGAGCTTGAACGTCTCCAGACCGACGGCCCGGCACAGCAGCTGGTGTCCGAGACAGATACCCCACACCGGCTTGCGCCCGACTATCTCGCGCACGGTCTCAACGACGTACTGGAGCGCCGCGGGATCGCCGGGCCCGTTGGCCAGGAACACGGCATCGGGATCCTCGGCCAGCAGCTCGCCCGCCGAGCTGGTGCACGGATGCAGCGTCACGGATGCGCCACGCGCCAGCAGCTCGCGCACCATCGAGGCCTTGATGCCCGTGTCGAGCACTGCGATGTGCGGACCCCGGCCGGGGGCGCCGTGGCGACTGATCGCCGCGGGCGTCACCTGCCGCGCGAGATCCTGTCCGGCCATCGGCGGCTCGGCCTCGACCAGCGCCCGCGCCTCGCGCTCCGACAGCGACGCTCCGAACACGCCTCCGCGCATGGCGCCGCGATCGCGGATGTGCTTGACCAGGGCGCGCGTGTCGACGCCGCTGATCGCCACGACGCCGCAGTCTCGCAGCCACTGCAGCCAGCCTCCCTCGGCGCCGGGCGCATCCTCGCGGTCGCAGGCCTCGCGCATGATCGCCGCGCGCGCCCACGGCCGCTCGGACTCCATCGCCTGCGCGCTGACCCCGTAGTTGCCGATGTGCGGATAGGTGAACGTGATCAGCTGCCCGGCGAACGAGGGGTCGGTCATCGACTCCTGGTAGCCGCTCATCCCGGTGGTGAACACGACCTCGCCGACCGCGTGTCCGTCGGCCGCGCAGGCCGTGCCGTCAAACCGCGTGCCGTCGTCGAGCAGCACGTAGGCGTTGGCGTCGTTCACGTCCGCGCTCAGATGATCAGCTTTTGGACGGCCTTGAACTCCGGCGTGCCGGCACGCTCGAGCAGCTCGAACACGACCGCCTCGACCGTGCTCACCTCGGCGCCGGCCCGCTGCAGACGCTCGAGGCCGCGCTCGTAGTCGATCTGATGGCGTGACCCGACGGCGTCGGCGGGCACGTGCACTTCAACGCCCTCGGCGAGCAGGTCGTGCACGGTCTGGCTGACGCACACGTGCGTCTCGATTCCGCACACGACCGCCTGGGTGCGCCCCTGCAGGTCGAAGCCGTCTGCGCGCGCGGCCGAGAACACGGTCTTCTCGATCAGCCGCTCGCGGCTCTCGCCCGCCGCAGGCTCATCGGTCACCGTGGCGAGGCCCACCTCGGGCGCGGTGTGGCCGAGCCCTTTCGGGTACTGCTCGCTGACGATCAGCGGCAGCCTGAGAATGCGCGCCGCCTGCACGAGCTTGCCGGCCCCGTCCACGACGCCCTCGAACGAGGCATACGGACGAAACCCCTCCTGGACATCGACCACCACCAGCGCGGCGCGGTCTCGCTCGAGCAGGCTCATCGACATCTCCCTCCCCCGCCGCTCATGCGGCGACCACTGAGAACACGGGCTCGCGATAGACCACGCCGCCGGCGGCCAGCGTCAGCAGCACGCGCCCGCGCAGGCGCCGGCCGGCGAAGCAGCAGTTCTCGGAGCGGCTCTCCCAGCCGTGCTCGCCCGCGATCAGCTCCGCGTCGAGATCGATCAACGTCAGGTTCGCCGGCTCGCCCGGCGCGATCGTGGCCGTCGGCAGCTCGAACAGCGCGGCGCCCGCGGTCATCCGTTCGATCAGCGTGTCGAGCGCGAGCTCGCCATTCAGGACCAGGCCCGTGTACAGCGCCGGGAAAGCCGTCTCCAGCCCCGTGGTCCCCATCGGCGCCTGCTCGAAGGGCACCTCCTTCTCCTCGCGCGCATGGGGCGCGTGGTCGCTCGCGACGCAGTCGATCGCGCCGCTGCGCAGCGCCTGCACGAGCGCGCGGCGATCCTGCTCGCCCGCAAGCGGCGGGTTCATCTTCATGCGCGTATCGAGCTCGCGCACGCTCTCGTCGGTGAGCAGCAGATGGTGTGGAGTCACCTCGCAACTGACCCGCGCTCCGTCCGCCTTGGCCCGTTCGACAGACGCCACCGAGGCGGCGCAGCTGAGGTGCTGGAAGTGCGCGCGCGCCGACTCGTACAGCGCCAGCTCGGCGTCGCGCGCCACCATCGTGGACTCGCTCACGCTCGGGATCCCGCCGATGCCGAGCGCCGCGCTGACGGCCCCCTCGCGCATGCAACCGTCGCGCGAGAGCGTCGGATCCTCCTCGTGCAGGCTGAGCACGCCGCCGCACAGGCGCTGGTACTGCATCGCCTTGCGCAGCATCCCGGCGCTCGCGACGGGCAGGCCGTCGTCGCTGAAGCCGACCGCGCCCTCGGCGCGCAGATGCGCCATCTCGGTCAGCTCCTCGCCGCGCTGCCCACGGGTGATCGCCGCCATGAACCCGACGGGAACGCAGGCCTCCCGTGCAGCCGCCTCGCGCAATGACCCCAGCAGCGGCGCGGAGTCGATCACGGGGTCGGTGTTCGGCATCGCGATCACGCCGCCGAATCCCCCCGCCGCGGCGGCTCGCGTGCCGCTGCGCAGATCCTCCTTGTGCTCCTGACCGGGGCTGCGCAGGTGCACGTGCGGGTCGAAGAAGGCGGGCGCCAGCAGCCGTCCCCGCCCATCGACCAGCTCGATCTCCTGCAGCGGCTCTCCGAGCGAGCCGGCCTCGGCCAGCGCCGCGATCTTGCCGTCGCGCACCAGCACGTCGCGGCGCGCGTCGAGTCCCATGCGCGGGTCGAGCACGCGCACGTCCCGCAGCAGCAGCTGGGCCGGCTCGACCGGCCCGTGCGAGAGCAGCTGACCAGCCATCACGCGGGCTGCGGCTCGGGCAGGGGATCGTCGGCCGGCGCTCCCTCGACGCGGGCAGCCATCGGATCGGCGGGCGCCGCCGTCGACCCCGTCCCCGAGCCGGCCGAGCCGGCCAGCAGCTCGTACAGCACCGCCATGCGCACCACCACCCCGGCCTCGACCTGAGCGGCGATCACGGCCTGCGGCGAGTCGACCGCCTCACCGGAGAGCTCGATACCGCGATTCACCGGACCGGGATGCATCAGCACCTGCTGCGGCTGCAGCCGCCGGCCGTTGATCTGATACCAGGCGGCGTACTCGCGCAGCGAGGGCACCCACGTCTCGTTCATGCGCTCGCGCTGCATCCGCAGTGCGTACACGACGTCGGCGGACTCGAGCTCGTCGAGCGTGTAGCGCACGTCGCAGCCGAGCGTCTCGATCCCGCGCGGGATCAGCGTCGGCGGCCCGGCGACCGTGACGCGCGCGCCCATGCGCTGGAAGGCGATGATGTTCGAGCGCGCCACCCGCGAGTGCGCCACATCGCCGACGATCCAGATCGAGGCGTCGTCGATCTCGCCCAGGCGCTGGCGCAGCGTGTACACGTCGAGCAGCGCCTGCGTCGGGTGCTCGTGCTTGCCGTCGCCGGCGTTGACGATCGCGGCGCCGCACCAGCGGGACACGAGCTCGGCTGCGCCGGCCCATGGCGTGCGCAGCACGATCGCGTCGGGCCTGTGCGCGCTGAGCGTCAGCACTGTGTCCTTCAGCGACTCCCCCTTCTCGACGCTCGAGCCGCTCGCGGCGAAGTTGACGACATCGGCGGACAGGCGCTTGGCTGCCAGCTCGAACGAGCTGCGCGTGCGCGTCGATGCCTCGTAGAACAGGTTCAGCACCATCCGCCCGCGCAGCGCGGGAACCTTCTTGATCTCGCGATCGGACACCTCGGCGAAGCGCTCCGCCTGGCCGACGATCCGCTCGATCGCCTCGCGGTCGAGGTCTTCCATCGTCAGCAGGTGGTTCACAGCGCCGCCTCCACTCGAGCTGGAGCTATTGCGATCTCGTCCACCCCGTCGAGCTCGTGCACGCGCACGTGCACGTGCTCGGCGCGCGAGGTCGGCAGGTTCTTGCCGACATAGTCGGGCCGGATCGGCAGCTCGCGATGGCCGCGGTCGGCGAGCACCGCCAGCTGCACGCGCGCGGGGCGCCCGTAGTCGAACAGCGCCTCGATCGCAGCGCGCGCGGTGCGACCCGTGTAGAGCACGTCGTCCACGATCACCACCGTGCGGTCGGCCACGTCGAAGTCGATGTGCGACGCATGCAGCACCGGCGCGTCGTCGCGGCGTGACACGTCGTCGCGGTAGAAGCCGATGTCGAGGTCCCCGAGCGGAACGTCGATGTCGAGCAGCTCCTGGAGCAACCGCCGCAAACGGCTCGCGAGGAACGCGCCGCGGCGATGGATCCCGACGAGCGCCGGAGCCGGAGGCACGGGATTGCGCTCTACGATCTCGTGAGCGATCCGCGTTAGCGCCCGCTGCAGCTCGTCCTCACCGAGGACCGTCTTCTCGTTGTCCATCTGTCGCTCCTTCCTGGCCTCTCTGGACCGGGTTAAAGGATCGCCGTGACTGTACCAACACAGCCCGACGGGCCGGCGGTCACGGCGCCGCGGCAGGTTCGGGCGCGGGGGCTTCGCGTTCGCGACGCTCTGACCAGCGCACGAGCCGCGGGGCTCCGCGCTCGGGAAACGGGACCTCGATCGTGTCGAAGTCCCTGGGCGCCTCGGTGCTCGCGAACACCGCGCGCGCCTGCTCGCGCAGCTCGCCGCCGGGGTAACGGCTGGAGATGTGCGTCAGAGCGAGCACGCGCACGTGCGCGTCGCGCGCCAGCTCGGCCGCCTGGCGAGCCGTGCTGTGGAGCGTCTGGCCGGCGCGTTCGGTCTCCTCCTCGGCGAACGTCGCCTCGTGCACGAGCACGTCGGATTCGTGGGAGGCGACGACGAGCGCCTCGCACGGTGCGGTGTCACCGGAGATCACGATCTTCCGTCCAGCACGGGACGGCCCGAGCACCTGATCGGCCGAAACGCCGTCGACCGTCTCGCCGCGCTGCAAGCGCCCGAAGTCCGGACCGGGCGTGACGCCCAGCCGCTCGGCCAGCTCGGGGTCGAGCTGACCGGGCCGCGCCTGCTCGAGGAGCGCGTACCCGTAGCAGGCCTCGCCTTTGTGCCGGACGGGAATTGCCCTGATCAGGTAGCCGTCGCCGGCGACGGTCTCGGTCGGCGCGAGCTCGGCGACGCTCAGCTCGTACGGCAGGCGCCGCCCGTACACGAACCGCATGCGCTCCATCAGGTCGTGCAGGCCCGGAGGGCCGTAGATGCGCAGCGGCGCCTCGCGTTCGCGCAGCGCAAACGACTTCAGCATTCCCGGCAGCCCGAGCCAGTGGTCGGCATGGAAGTGGGTGATGAACACGCAGTCCAGATCGCCCAGGCCGACCGAGCGGATCAGCTGGCGCTGGGTGCCCTCGCCGCAGTCGAACAGGAGCTGCTCGCCGCCGCGGCGGATCAGCAACGCCGGCAGCCCGCGCCGGGCGCTCGGGACCGAGCCGCCGGTGCCCACGAAGAAGATCGACAGGTCCATGGCTGCACGGTAGCGAGGGCGGCGCGGCGCGGGTCAGAGCGCGCGCTCGGGCCCCCGGGCGGCGCGCGCGAGGCGCGCTCGCGATGCGGCGGCGGCCGTCGGGTTCTCCCTACCCCCGCAGTAGGGGTCGCAGGGTGGCGGCTGCGGGTTGCAAGCGGGACGATCCCAGCGACCTGCTCCAGCGCGAGAAAGGCAGACCGATGAAAGCGTCAAGAATCGCGATCCTGGCCCTTGCGGTCGCCTCGCTCGTGCTCGCTACGGACGGGGTCGCCTTCGCCGCAAAAGCTCCACCCGACCCCCACACCGTGGGCGCCACCACGCTCAGCACCATCGCGCTCGACGGCAAAGTCGGCACGAAGTTCACCGTCACCGAAGGCGAACCCCTGAAGGTCAGCGCCGACTGGTCTGACGGAAACGCAGGATGCCCGTCGTGCAAGGACTACGTGGCGGTGGCTTTCGCCGGACAGCCGGCCGCCGGCTGCATCGAGGACTTCGGCATTTATGAACAAGACGGCAACGGGGAAGTCGACCTGGGCCCGGCGCCGAAAGCGGGCACGTACGACATCGTCGCCAGCTTCGAAGAGGTGCGGAACTGCGGAGAATATTGGAATGCCGCCGACTCCACCTCCTACCCCGTCCTGATGCAGGTCAAGGTCAAGAAGCCGGTCGCCCACAAAGCCAAGGCGCCGTTCCAAGAAGGCAACAGCTACTGCGGCGCGAACGACGCGGAACTCCCGGTCGTGGGCACCGCTGCTCTCAGCCGGCTCGGCAACGAGCTGACCGTCTCGGCGACGCTCAAACATGGCGTACCCAACTCGACATACGAAGTCGAGGTGTGGGGCAATGAATGCGACTACCTCGCCACGGCGTTCGAACTGACCACGAACAGCAAGGGCATCGGCAAAGGCAAAGGCACGATCGACGTGCCGGAAGGGGATACGGAGTTCTTCGTCGACCCCTTCACCCTGTCGGTGGGCAACAACGACACGCCCTACGTGACGCTGCCCTACTGACTAGCTCAGGACGACGCTAGCGCAAGCCGACCACGTCGATCGAGACCGATTCGATCACGCCACAAGTGGCCGTGACTTTGGCAGTGAGCGTGTGCGTGACCGTGTGGCCAGGTTCTGGCAGCCAGTACGAGAAGCGGCCCGATTCGGGTTCATCCCATTCGAGTTCATGGGCGCGAAGTGTCGTCCCACCAAGCGTCAGCCAGCCGATCTGTTCGCCGTCGAGCAGGATCGACACGGTCGGTGCCGCGTGGCAACCATGGCCTGAGTTACCGGTCACGAGGCCGAAGGGAATCTCGTCGAGTTCTTCGGCGCCCTGGGTCCACGTGGCGTCTGTCAGCGGTATTTCGTATTCGCCCGTCTGTTCTTCGGAAGCCGTGCCGCGGACACGAGCGACCACCCCCTTGGCTCCCTTTTTGGCTGCTTTTGCGGCTGCAGCTGTCACTTCGGTGCGAAGCTGCGTGAGCACGCTCGGCTTGATCTGCGACGTATTCGTGATCAGATAGCGCGACGCGGCGATGCCGGTTCCGGTCATCGCGAACACCAGCGCGACCAGCGCCACCAGCGCGGTCGCATGCCTGCTCAGAAACCGCATCGCCAACCTCCCCTGCTCGATCGCGCCCGAGTCTACGCCCTTCAATAGCGTCTGTACAGCCCTCGATCACGAAACCGGGGCGAGTAGGCGCGGCTGAGGTAGAGTCTGGCCAGCCTGTGTCGGGCACGGAAAGCGCCGATCATGGGCGCAAGCGCCCGTAGCTCAGTGGATAGAGCGCTCGCCTCCGGAGCGAGAGGTCGCAAGTTCGAATCTTGCCGGGCGCGTGTCTTGGAATCCGCTGGGCGGCGCGGATTCGGGGGTCAGGCGAGGTTGGTCCCCAGATGCCGTGGTGGTATGCGGATCGTGGCTCTGAGTCGATCCCTTCGAGGTGCTGCGAGCTAGACCGCCGCGAGCGCCGGTGCCAGCTCGTCGGCGGTTGTCTCAACGGTGTCCGGGACGGTGACCGAAAGGCGCCTGTCGCGCTCCAAGACGCGCCGTGCTCCGAGCACCGTCAGACCTACGATCCGAGTGGTTCCGGGCGCGTAGCGGACGACGTGGCCCTCTGGCGTCTCCTCACCCTCGCCCGCCTGCGGCTCGCCGATATGCAGATACAGCACGTCGTTGCCGGCGTCGTAGTCGGCGTGATCAAAGCTCAGCGGCCCGATCGTGATGCTCACGCGCTCCATGATCTTGGATCCTTCCGGTTGGCGAACGCGGAGACGATCCGGCGCCGCCACCTGCTCATAGCTTACGACGACCAGCAGCCATCGACTTGGACCAACACCCCGTGCGTAGTAGCGGGTCCGCTCAGCGAAGATCGGGTCGGCAGCAACATGATCGTGTTTCGTCACAGCCCGAAGGACGTCGGACATGTGCCTGTCGATCTCCGGGTGGTCGCGGACGATCTTTGCGCGCCACACCGCATCCACCAACACCACCTGTCTGCCCTCGGGGTCGGTCGTCTCTGCGGTTGTTGGGTCCTCTTTCACCGATCTACCAGGATGGTCGTTCGCCCGGATGCGACGGCGCCGCGCGAGGGCACACGGCCTGGCCTACGTGGAGGGCTCGGCCTGTCCGGGATGGGCGTCCTCCCACTCCTGCACCCAGCCCGACGCCCACCGGCCGATCTCGTTGACGTTCGAGCGCATCTGCGGATCCTCGATCCTGACGAGACTCCAGGCTGCTTTGGTGGCCCGCTCCTTCATCACGAGATACTGCTCGCGCGATGCGCCGCGTGGGTTCATGCGCGATTGAGCTCGGATGGCACGACCCCTGTATCGGCTGCCGTGTCCGTGTTCGATAGCGCTGCCCTTGCAACAAGCTCGCGGCCCAGGCCTCGCGCGGGCAACGCCTGCCCCTCACGGCTTTGAAAGGTCCGCCGCGGGCGTGCTCACGGGAGTCGTTCCCAGCACCTGGCCTTCGGCGCCGAGCGCCTGTATGGCGAGGTAGGTGCCTGCGGCGGGCGCCGCGATCGCCGTCTCGAAGCCTTCGCGCGGCGCCTGCGCGACGGACGTGAGCTTCGCGGCGCTGGCGCCCTCGAGCACCCGCCAGCTCGCCACCTCAGTTGCGCCGTTCCAACTGGCGTACACCTCGAGCCCGCCCGTGCTGCTCCTGCGCACGGCCGCGGCCGGCGGATTGCTCGGCTCGCCGATCCAGGGGAAGCGCAGGACGGTGAACGACTGGTAACGCGCCGGCAGATGCGCGTCGAACAGCAGACGCCCCGCGGCCGAGTATTCCGACAGGTACGGTTCCTGTCCCCAGCCGACGAACCAATCGCCGTCCGCGAGCGGCTGGAAGTCGCCCTGGCTGGCCGCCAGCAGTGGGGTCGGATGCACGAAGCTCGACAGCAGCGTCGCGGTCATCGTCTGCCTGTCGAGCGACAGCACGATCACGCGCGACTGCGAGTGGACCTTCGGCGTGCCGCCGTTGTCGAAGAACGAGATCGTCCCGTCGGGCTCTTCGCGCGCGTCGTGCTGCCACGCCGGCCTTGCGCCCCGGCCCATCCGAAAGCTCGACTGCTTGCCCCCCAGCCGCCACACGATCTGGCCGGTCCTGGCGGAGACGTCGTATGCGGCCCAGGTGTTGCGCGAGTCGACGAGCAGGTCCTCGCCGTGTTCGGAGATGGCGTTGATGTGGAAGTAGTCCCACGGCGACACGTCTGTGCCGCCGCTGCCGAGCGGCTCGTAGGAGTCGCCCAGCGCGACATGGTCGAGCGCGTGCCATTCGTAGCGCACGAGCCCGGTGTGCAGGTCGATCTCCTGGAACAGCGTGTCGGCGACCGCGCCGTTGCTGGGTCCACCGTATGCGCTGAGATTGCAGCGGATCGCGTCGTAGACCGTGAACAGAGCGGTCCCCTTCGGGGTGATTTCAAAGGCATGCAGATCTGGCTGGTAGCCGTTGCCGGCACGCACGATCTCGATGTCCCTGTACGCGCTGTTGGCGATCACGACGCCCGCGTCGCGGCGACCGCCCGCGACCAGCGGATCCTGCCACCAGGTCAGGACCGGCCTGCCTTCGTAGCGCTGGACTCGCAGATCGGCAGCGCGCTCGCCCTTCGGGATCGGCTTGAACCACACCAGGCCGCCGTGGCCGTCGAGGATCATCGGCCCGTACTGCCCGGGGCCGGCGTACGGCGCGAGGAAGATGTCGCCCGCTTCGGGCGCGCCGCTGTCGGCGTCGACATCGACGGTCGGCGGCTGCAGGTCCGGGCGCGAAACGAAGTGCTGCAGTTCGCTTGCCCTTGGCGGAGGAGGCGGAGGCGGCGGCGTCTCCAGCGAGCGGCTGACCGAGTCGACCTCGGCGACCGTGAAATGCCACGAGAAGCGCCTCGCAACGGCGCCTTGGCGCAGCACGGCGCGCACGCTCACGACCTCGCCCTCGGTGAACGGCGCGCTCGGCAGGAAGCTCGCGCCGTCTCCCTGCGAATAGGCCTCGAGCCGCCCGGCGTGCGCGCCGCTGCGCGACCCGCTCACGCTCACGTCGGCGATCTCGCCGGCGGGAACGCCGAGGAAGCTGATCTGGGCGAGGTGCGAGGCGTCCATCGAGTCCGGCGCCGGCGTCACCGTCACGGCGCCCCCGGCCAGCGCCTGGGAGACACCGAGCCGCGCCGGCACACAGCTCGGCGCCACCGTCCTGCCCTGGCTGGCGCGCACACCCACGAACGAGCCGAGCGCCACGCCCACGACGATAACCGCCAGCACCCAGGCGCGCGGTGAGGACGCGTGCCGCGCCAGGCTTGCGGAGGCTCGACCCAAACCGGTGGCGCACTCTAACGCGCAGTCCCGCGGCAGCGCGCTGCTCGCCGGGTCGGCCCGCCCCGCTCGAGCGAGGCGGGTCTAGAGCTCGAGGTAGCGCAACACGACGCGCCCGAGCACGATCACGTCGCCGCTGCGCAGTTCTGCCTGGGTCACGCGTCTGCCGTTCACGAGCGTCCCGTTGGCGCTGCGGTCGTCGAGGATCCTCGCGCTGGCGGCGCGATTCACGAGGATCGCGTGGCGACGCGAGACCGAGCCCTCGTCGAGGTGCAGATCGGCCGACAGCCCGCGGCCGATGTGCGTCACGCCGCGGCCCAGCGGAACCAACAGCGTCTCACCCGCTCCCTGCACCTCCAGATAGCGGCCCGGCGCGGCGCCGGTAGGCGCCGTCGCGCGCTGGCGGTTGCGCTCGTCCAGGCGGGCGATCGCGTCGATCCGCTCGGTCAGCCCGGCGTCGACGGGTCTAGCGATGGCGGTGGCTTCCAGGGAGGACATACGAGGTGACCTTCAGGGGTTACAGCCAGTCAAGCTCATGCTACCCAGGAACAGCTCAATAATTCGTAAAGAAAACCGAAGCCTGACACCGGTCAGGGCGTCGACAGCCCGCCCGGCGTACCTGGGCCCTTGCGCTGCTGGGCGCGGCGCGCCATCCGCCTGGAGCTCCACCAGCCCCAGCCGCCGACGCACAGAACCGGAACCACGTACATCATCGAGATGTACCAGTGATAGAGGCACGCAACCGGGACCATCACCCTGGGACGTTATCACGCGGGCCCGCGCCCAATCTGTGGTCGGTCGAGGAGCCGGGCCCGTAGAAGCCTCGCCCGTGAATCACGTCCACGCCATCCGGTGCCGGCCTCGATCCCGATAGGAGTTCCGGCGCGGGCCACACCGGGCGTCATCGCCGGCGCCGCGGCCTCCCCCGCCACCGCCGGGCGAGGTGCTCCGGCGCCGGCCTCACCGGGCGTCATCGCCGGCGCGGCGGCCTCCCCCGCCACCGCCGGGCGAGGTGCTCCGGCGCCGGCCTCACCAGGCGTCATCGCCGGCGCCGCCGCCTCGCCCGCCGCCGCCGGGCCCGCTCGCCGCACCGGCCGCTGCGCGTGTGCGGCGCCTGCGCACGAACAACGCGAACGCGAGCCCCAGCAGCGCGATCGCGACCCCCAGCACGATCACCGCAGGCGAGGCCTTGGAGGTCTCCGGAGTCCAGAACAGCTGGCCGCTGATGTAGCCCTTCTGGGCTCCGACGGCGATCGGAACGTGCCAGTCGAAGATCAGCGTGCGCCTGCTCGAACCCTTGACCCACGCCGGCGCGACGGGCGACATCCAGTGGATCCGGTGGTCGTGCCATTCGAACTGGCCGGTGCGGTCGATCACCTGCCAGTGCGGCGCAGCGCCCGCGTCGGCATACGGCGGCACGCTCACCTGGCCGTAGAAGTTGGTGTTCAGGTAGGTGGCCGGGGAGCGCTCGTTCTGCTCGGCGGTGCCGTTCGCGAGCACGCGCGCGTAAGGCTCGCCGTCATAGCCGTAGATCGTGACCGTCTTGCCGGTGTGGTTGGTCAGCAGCAGACGGTCGGCGAACTCCAGCACCTGCAGGCTCAGACCGGACGCGTCGGGCGTGACGCTCGTGATGTACGAGCGATAGTCGTAGTTGCTGCCCTGGTCTTCGATCGGGTTGCCCGTCTCGGCGACCGGCGGCTGCACGGCGCTGTACCGGGCGCCGGACTGCGAAGCGCCGGCCGGCGCGCCTGCCCCCCCGGCGCCGGCCACGACGATCGCCGCGATCGACAGCGACACGATCAACGCGAGCGGCAGGCGTCTCAAGTGCCCACCGCCGAGAGCAGCCACAGACCGAAGCTCGTGAACGCCACCATCACCGCCAGCATCCAGTATTGCGAGCGCACGGCCTCTTCGACGTCGCTGTAGAGGACCAGCGCCTTGTCGTGCGCCAGCGCCAGACCGCCGACATGGCCGGTCAGCAGGGCCACGACCTGGACGTACCAGATCGCCGCGAACGAGATGATGTTGTAGTCGATCTGATAGCTGCTCGTGCCGAAGATGTTCGCGCCGTTGCCGAGCGGGTCCGATGCCAGGTAGCCGACCGCCTGGCCCTGCCAGATCACCAGCGAGAAGTAGTGGGCCAGGATGTAGGCGAACGCGATCGGCACCAGCGTATGGGCAAACGCGCGCGTCAGCTGCGGCGTCCCGTAGCGTGGGCTGACGGTGCGCACCCCCGTGATCCCGAGCCGGTAGATCAGCGGGATCAGCGCCAGGCAGAACAGCAGCCCCAGCGTGTAAGTGAGCTCGAGCGATGGAGTCGGGTTGAAGCCGACGTCCGCCACCAGGCTCTGCAGGCTCGGCTCGGCGTTGCGCCAGACGCCGCCGTTGCTGAAGCCGTCGAAGGTGGTCGTGCCGATGATCGTGCAGATCAGCGCGACGGTGCCGGACTGGACGCGCAGGCCCGTGATCCCGCTCAGCGGCCTGCGCAGGCATACATAACCCTGCTCGTCGCGGCACAGCGGCGAGAGCATCGACATCAGGTGGAAGTAGGCGGCGAACCCGTCCGCCTGCTCGCCCCACTCCTCGACGCCGAACAGCATCATGCCCAGCACGCTCAGCGCGAAGTACCCCAGCGAAAGCGCCGCCAGCGTCGAGGGCCTGTCGCGTTCGACGTAGATCAGCTCGAGCCACGCGAACCCCACGATCGTGGCCACCGACGGCCACATTCCCAGCCACTGCGGATAGCGCAGCGGCGGCACGTGCCGACCGGAGCGCGACAGGCCGCGTCGCGCGCCGTTGGCGAGCGCCGTGAGCACGCGCGCACAGGTGCGCCACGGGCTGAACGCGCGGAAGATATCGCCGAACAGCACGCTCGCGAGCGGCACGCACACCCAGAACACCACGTAGATGAACGTCACCGAGAAGTTCGCCTGAGTGACCTGCGCTCCAGCGAAGCCGCTGTACACGACCAGCGCGAACAGTCCCACGCCGACCGCGCTCGCCAGCCATTCGAGCGCCCGCGGCAGGCGCATCAGCCGACGCCGGTGCTCGCGTTGCAACCGCGGGCTCGTCCACATCGTCGACAGCGCCACGAACGACACCACCAACACGATCGCCGCCGCCCAGCTGAACAGCCACACCGGGATCGGCAGGTCGGCCCGCCCCACGATCCCGTGCGCCTGCGCACTCGCCGGCGCCGCCAGCGCCGCCGCGCCCGCGCCACCAAGCGCGAACAGCAGCCTGCGGCGCGCCTCGAGCCTCATTCCTGCCGCAGTCTACGTGGGCAGTCTCGTTCACAGACCCAGCGCGGCTGCGGCACCAAGTGCGGATGAGCGCATGCGGCTGTTCGATTCGACCCACAAGTCTTACTCTCCAGCACGATGACGTTGCCGGGATTCGACACGACGCCGTTGCCGCTGGCCACCTCGACCGACCTCGAGGCGGTGTTCCAGATCGGGCCGCTCGTGATCGCCGGCCTGCTCTACGCGCGGCGCGTGCGCACGCTCGCTTTCGAGGGACGCAATCCGGTCCCCGGCTGGCGCCAGGCCTGCTTCTACTCGGGGTTCGTGGTGATCGCTGCGGCGCTCACGTCGCTCGGGCGGATCAGCCAGGAACTGCTGTTCATGCACATGATCGAGCACCTGCTGCTCGGCGACGTCGCGGCGCTGCTGATCGTGCTCGGCCTCACCGGTCCACTGATCGCGCCGATCCTCCGCATCCGCTTCTTCGACAGGCTGCGCGTCCTCGCCAACCCGCTGATCGCGTTTCCGCTCTGGGCGATCAACCTCTACGCCTGGCATCTGCCCTCGCTCTATGAAGCGGCCCTCCGTCACGCCGGCGTGCACGCCCTGGAGCACGCGGCGTTCCTCGGCTTCGGCATCAACATGTGGATGTGCCTGTTCGGGCCGCTGCCGATGCCCAGCTGGTTCGGCAACCTCGGCAAGCTCATCTACATCGTCGCCGTGCGCCTGGCGGGCACGGTGCTCGGCAACATCTTCCTGTGGTCCGGCACCGTGTTCTACCCGTACTACATCAAGGGCGACATCAGCTACCACATCTCGCCGATCGCCGACCAGAACATCGCGGGAGCCGTGATGATGGTCGAGGAGTCGCTGCTCACGATCGGCCTGTTCTGCTGGCTGTTCATGCGCGCGGCGCGCGAGAGCGAGGAACGCCAAGAGCTGCTCGATTACGCCCAGGCTCACGGCATCGAGCTGACCGACAAGCGTGCGGCGCGCGCCGTCTCGGCCGGGCGCGGCGCCGAGCTGCGCGAGCGCCTCGAAGCCCTCGCCGGCGGCGGCGCACGCCGGACGGCAACGCGCCAGCCGGACGCCGACCCCGAGCTGGAGCCGCAAGGTCAGCGAACTGACCATTCGGCGTCCGAGCGTCAGCTATCCTGACCCGCATGTGCGTCGGTTGCGCGATGGCGGCGGGCTCGGCCGCCAGCGGCTTCAGGGCCTGGCTCCAGACCCACGAGATCAGCTGGCTCACGCCGCGACGCATGCGCGCGCTGACAGTCGGCGCGATGTGCGCCGCCGGGCTCGTCTGCACGGTCGGCGTCAGCGGCGCCACACCTCCGCCCGCGCACCACGCGCACTCGGCGACCGCTGTTCGGGCTGACAAGTAGCCTCAGCCGTCGGGTTGCTCGCGGAGCCTGCGAGCGCTCGGGGACGTCCTGACGCGTCCCCGGCGCGGGTCTAGCCTCCCGCGACCGCCGGCAGGATCGTCAGCTCCGCGCCATCGGCGACCGGCGTCTGCAGGCCGTCCAGGAAGCGGATGTCTTCGCCGGACACATACACGTTCACGAACCGGCGCAGCGAGCCGTCCTCGGAGCTGAGCCGCTCGCGCAGCTCGCCGTGGCGCTCATACAGCGCCTCCAGGACCTCGGCGACGGTGCCGCCCTCGAGCGTTGCTTCGGCCTCGCCGCCCGCCGCAGCGCGCAGCTGCGTCGGGATCTTGACTGTGGCGGCCATCAGACCGCGACTTCGCGCGAGGACCCTGCGCCCGCCTGCGCGGGCACGCGCGCCTCGAAGTCCTCGACGGTGGGCACAATCGTGTGCGTCGTGAACGTGCCGCGCACGGCGTCGAGCGTCTTCAGGCCCTCGCCGGTGATCACCAGCACGACACGCTCGTCGGGGTCGATGTCCCCGCGCCGCGCCAGCTTGGCCAGCACGGCGGTGGTGACGCCGCCGGCGGTCTCGGTGAACACGCCCGTGGTCTGCGCGAGCAGCGCAATCCCCTCGCGGATCTCCTCGTCGCTGACCGCGTCCACGCCGCCGTCACTGTCGCGTGCCAGCTCGAGCGCGTACGGTCCGTCGGCCGGGTTGCCGATCGCGAGCGACTTGGCGATCGTCTCGGGCTTGACGGGACGGCAGACGTCGCGGCCAGCGGCAAACGCGCTCGCCACGGGCGAGCAGCCCTCGGCCTGGGCGCCGTTCATACGCGGCAGCCCGCCGGCCACCAACCCGAGCTCACGCCATTCCTCGAAACCCTTGCCGAGCTTCGTGAACAGCGAGCCCGAGGCGATCGGCGCGACCACCCGGTCGGGCAGCTCGAAGCCGAGCTGCTCGGCGATCTCGAACGCGAGCGTCTTCGAGCCCTCGGCGTAGTACGGCCGCAGGTTGACGTTCACGAACGCCCACTCGCGTTCGGCACACAGCTCGGTGCATAGCCGGTTGACGTCGTCGTAGTTGCCCTCGACGGCCACCAGCTTGGTTCCGTAGACCCCGGTCGCCAGCACCTTCTGCTCCTCGAGGTCGGCGGGGATGAACACGTAGGACTCCATCCCCAGCGCCGCCCCGTGCGCCGCCACCGAGCCGGCGAGGTTGCCGGTCGAGGCGCATGCGAGCGTCTGGAAGCCGAGCTCGCGGGCGCGGGCGGACGCGACCGAGACGACCCGGTCCTTGAACGAGTGAGTCGGGTTGGCCGCATCGTTCTTGACCCAAACCTCGCGCAGCCCGAGCGCACCCGCCAGGCGATCGGCGCGGATCAGCGGCGTGCACCCCGCCGGCAGTCCGACGCGCGAGGCGAACCGTTGCGAAGGCCCAGGCGATCCCGACGGCGCACCGCGGCCGTAAGCCGTGGTCGGCAGGAAGTGGGCGTATCGCCAGATGTTCTGCGGACCCGCCTGGATCCGCCTCCTCAGCTCGTCCCGGCCCCCATCCACCAGCCGGCTGTGATCGTAAGCGGCCTCGAGCGGGCCGAAGCACTGCTCGCAGACGTACAGCGCCTGCAGCGGATACTCGGCCTTGCACTCCTTGCACTGCAGATGACTTACAGCCATGTCTCGGACTCCTTTGAAGACCCTTCGCCGGTAATACACGGTGTGGCGAAGAGCGCGAAGCCCGCCACACATCTTCTGGAATTGGCACCTTCCCGCGCTAAGACGGTGGTTGCCGGGGCTTCATCGGGCCAGTCCCTCCACCCCTCTTGATGTGTCCTGCTATGTAGCGCGGCAGTCTAGCAAGCGGGCGGATGGAATCAAAGCAGAGCCGGACGGGCGGCCGAGCGCGACCGGTGACGCGCGTGCGAGCCGCGGCACGCCGGGGCCTGCTGGGCGAGCTGGGCGCGCGGCGGGCGAACGGCGCCGGCCGTGGCACGGATGCACCGGCGGTAACACGTGCGCAACAACGGTGTAGGCGCTGCATATGAGCACCGATGGCCCAGCGGGCATCGCGAGCGCGCCACAGGCGCCCGGGACGTCGCGCACTTCGCGCGCCCCCGCGCCGGCGCCCGCCCCGCGCAGCGCCCCCCAGCCGGCGCCCGCCCCGCGCAGCGCCCCCGCAGCAGGTCTCTCCACGGCCAAGCGCCGCATGCTGATCATCGTCAACCCCTACGCCTCGACGGTCTCCGACCGGCTGCGCAACCTCGTCGTCTATGCGCTCCAAGGCGGCTTCCACGTCGATGCGATCGACACCGAGGCGCGCGGCCACGCCACCGTGCTCTGTCGCGAGGCCGCACACGAGGGCTATGACGTGGTCGTCGCCTTCGGCGGCGACGGCACGGTCAACGAAGCCGCCAACGGCCTGCTCGGATCGCAGACCCCGTTGAGCTGCCTGCCGGGCGGCTCGGCAAACGTGTTCGGCAAGATGCTCGGCATCCCGGGCGAGCTGGTCGACGCCACCGAGCACCTGCTCGCGCTGGCCGATGACTGGCGCCCGCGGCGCGTGGACCTCGGCATGGTCAACGTCTCGCGCAGCGATGGCGCGCCCGCCGAGAGCCGCTGCTTCACCTTCGCGTCCGGGCTCGGGGTCGATGCCAGCGTCGTCGAGCGAGTCGATGCCAACCCGCGCCGCAAGGCGCGTTTCGGGGCCTACTACTTCACGTGGGTGGCGCTCGGTACCTTCGCGCGCCGCTATCTGCTGCGCCCGCCGCGGATGGAAGCGCTGGCGGGCGAGCAGGTGCTGCCGGGGATCACGACGATCGTGCAGAACGGCTCTCCGTTCACGTACTTCAACGACCATCCGATCGAGGTCGCCGACGGCACGAGCCTCGACTCCGGCACGCTGTGCGCCTGTGTCCTGCGCCGCGCCTCTCCCCTCTCGGCCCCTGGGCTCGGCCTGCGCGTGCTCTCGCGCCGCGCCCGCGTCAGCCGCCACCGCCAGGTCACGGGCCTGCCGGAGCTGACCGAGCTGACGGTCCGCTCGAGCGACGGGCGTGCGCTGCCATTGCAGGTCGACGGCGACTATCTCGGAGAGGTCGCGCAGGTGAGCTACTCGATCCTGGCGCGCGCACTGCACGTGGTCGCCTGACCCTGCGGGCAGTCTGAGCCCGCAGGCTGTGATGCCGCTTTCACTCTCCCCGAGCGTCTACGCGGCTGAGCCGCCCGGGGTTACGCGGTAGGCGTCGAACACCGACTCGACGTTGCGCAGCCGCGTGATCGCCGCTTTGAGGGCGTGCGTGTCTGCGATCTCGACCACGAACCGGTTCTTGACCATCGGCGGGCTCGACAGGCAGCGCGCCTCGAGGATGTTCGCGCCGGACTCGGAGAACACTCGCGAGAGGTCCTCGAGCAGCCGGTGTCGATCCCACGCATCGATCTGGATCTCGACGACGAACGCGCTGCTCAGGTCGCCGTCCCAGGAGACGCTCGTGAAGCGCTCCGAGTTACGGCGCAGCGTTGCCACGTTGGGGCAGTCCTGGCGGTGGATCGTGATGCCTCGCCCGAGCGAGATGTAGCCCACGATCGCGTCGCCGGGCACCGGCCTGCAGCACTTGGCCAGGCGCAACATCACGTCCTCGACGCCCTGCACCTTGATGCCGTACTGATCGGATGACTTGGTCGGGCGCCGGCGCGGACGGCCGACGCGGAACAGCTCGGCGCTGTCGTGGTCGTCGGCGGCCTCGCCCTGCTTCAGGCGCTGCATCACCTTGTTGACGACCAGCTTGGGCGAGACCTTGGCGGCGCCCAGGGCGATGTAGAAGTCGTCGGCCTTGCGATAGCCGACTTCGCGGATCACGTCGGCAAGCAGCGGCGAGCCGGTGATCTTCTGCGCCGGCAGGCCCTGTTTGCGCAAATGTTCCTGCAGCAGATCGCGCCCCGTGTGCTCGGTGTCCTGGCGCGACTCGGCCTTGAACCACTGCTTGATCTTGTTGCGCGCCCGTGTGGTCTTGACCGTCGCAAGCCAGTCGCGCGACGGTCCGCGCTCGCGCTTTGAGGTGAGGATCTCGACGATGTCGCCGCTGCGCATCTCGTAGTGCAGCGGCACGATCTTGCCGTTCACGCGCGCCCCCACGCAGCGGTGGCCGATCTCGGTGTGCACCTCGTAGGCGAAGTCCAGCGGCGTCGCGCCGGCGGCCAGCGACTTGACCTCGCCCTTTGGAGTGAACACATAGACCTCGTCCTCGAACAGGTCGGCGCGGAACGTGTCCATGAATTCCTGCGGGTCGGACAGGTCCTTCTGCCAGTCGAGCATCGAGCGCAGCCACTGCAGCTTGGCGTTCTCGCCCGAGCTCTCGCCGTCGCTCGCACGCCCGGCCCGCTCGGCGCCGGGACGCCGCTTGTACGTCCAGTGCGCGGCGACGCCGAACTCGGCCATCTCGTGCATCTCACGTGTGCGGATCTGGATCTCCAGCGGCCGTCCCTCGGGCCCGATCACCGTCGTGTGCAGCGACTGGTACATGTTGAACTTGGGCATCGCGATGAAGTCCTTGAAGCGGCCCGGCAGCGGCTTCCACAGCGAATGGATCACGCCCACCGCTCCATAGCAGTCCTTCACGGTCTCGACGATCACGCGCATCGCGGTGAGGTCGTAGATCTCGTTGAACTCGCGTCCCTTCTTGGTCATCTTCGAGTAGATCGAATAGAAGTGCTTGGCGCGCCCGGCGATCTGCGATGTGATCCCGAGCTCGGTCAGCTCGCGCCCGAGATACTCGCCGGCCTCGCCCACGTAGCGCTCGCGCTCCTCACGCTGCTGCGCGACCAGCCCCTTGATCTCCTGGTACTTGCGCGGGTGCAGCGTCGCGAACGCAAGGTCCTCGAGCTCCCACTTGATCGCGTGGATGCCGAGCCGGTGGGCCAGCGGCGCGTATATCTCGAGCGTCTCGCGGGCCTTCTCCATCTGCTTCTGCTTGGGCATCGCGTCGATCGTGCGCATGTTGTGCAGGCGGTCGGCGAGCTTGATCAGGATGACCCGCGCGTCCGTGGCCATCGCGACCATCATCTTGCGGTAGTTCTCGGCCTGAGCCTCGTCGCGCGACTGGAAGGTGATCCCGGTCAGCTTCGTGACGCCGTCGACGATCTGCGAGATCTCCTCGCCGAAGCGCTCGGACACCTCCTCGATCGAGGCCGAGGTGTCCTCGACGGTGTCGTGCAGCAGCGCCGCGCACAGCGTCTCGGTGTCCAGGCGCATGCCCGCGCAGATCCTCGCGACGCCGACCGGGTGAACGATGAAGTCCTCGCCCGATTTGCGCCGTTGGTCGGCGTGGTGCTCGCAGGCGAACACGAACGCGTCCTGCACGCGCCGGCGATCGACCTCGACGGCCGAGTCCTCGGCGTGCTCTGAGACGATCGCGAAAAGGTCCCTCAGCAGCCGGCGCTCGAGCTCGTTGAGATCCAGCCGAGCGGTGCTCTGATCGAGCAGCGCGACAGAGCTCGCGGCGGACGGCACAACCGTCCCCACGGGCGGCACCACGGGGACGAGCGCCGTGGAGCGTGCACCGGCAGGCATGCTGCCGGCCTCGCCGGCGAGATCGCGCTCGGGCGCCTCGACGGCCTGCGGACCTTTGAGCTCGTCTGCCAACCCCATGGTCAAAGGTTAGGACACTCGGCGGAATAGATGGTGGATCTAGGGGGGTCGGGCCGTGGATGGCAGAAGCCGCGCGCTCGCCGATTGAAGAGCCCAGCGGTGAGATCCGGGCGAGCCCCCGCCAGGATCGTTGGATCCGTCAGGCAAACAGCGCCAGCTGCTGGCGGCGAGGCGTTGTGCGGATGCGCCGGTCGGCTGCAAGCGTCGGAAGGGGCGCCGGCCGGGCGTGACGCAGGACCAGGCGCGGCTCGCTGACTCCCTTCCACTCGTGCACCTCGAGCGCGAACGTGGCCTGGGTCGGCTCGTCGGCCGCAACCGGCAGGCGCCCGCCGTTGTTGAACGCGACGGCGCGAGCCGTGCCTCCGCGGGCCCGCACCGTGAAGCGCACGTGCCGGCCTTCGCCCATCGTCCTGACGTCGGCGAAGGCCGCGCCCTCGAGCATCAGCGAGACCGGCGGGTTGCCGTGCCCGAACGGGCCGATCCGCTGCAGCTCCTGTGCCAGCGCCATGCCCAGCTCGCCGCCCCCCACGACCGCATCGACGCGCTCGACGGGAGCCGTGTCGCACTCGGCCAGCACGCCGCTCGCGTGACTCTGCATCGCCTCGGCGAACGCGGCCACCTCGCCGCGTTCGATCTCCACTCCCGCGGCCGCGCGATGGCCGCCGTAGCGATGCAGATGGCGGCCGCAGGCCGTCAGCGCGGCCAGCAGATCGAAGGCCTCGCAGCCGCTGCGCCCGGAGCCGCGTCCACGCTCGCCGTCGAGCGCGATCAGCACGACCGGACGATGATGGCGCTCGGCCAGGCGCGAGGCGACGATCCCGATCACGCCCGCGTGCCAGTTCTCCCCGGCCAGCACGAGCGCGCGCCGCTGTGCGATGTCGCCGAGCGCCTCGATCTGCGCCTCGGCCTCGAACCGAATGGAGCGCTCGACCGCGCGACGCTCGTGGTTGACGCGATCGAGCTCGCGCGCGAGCTCGATCGCGCGAGCCTGGTCGCCGGTCAGGATCAACTCGAGCCCGGCGTCGGCACGGCGCATGCGGCCGGCCGCGTTCAGGCGGGGCGCGAGCGCGAACGCCACCGCGCGCTCGTTGATCCTCGCGGGGTCGATCCCGGCAACCTCCATCAACGCGCGCAGCCCCGGTCTGGCGGTGCCGGCGAGGGCGGCCAGGCCGCGCCGCACGAGCGCGCGGTTCTCGCCCTGCAGCGGCACGACATCGGCGATCGTGGCGAGCGCCACCAGGTCGAGATCGCGCGCCAACTCGCTGCCATCGCGTCCGCGCAGCTCCCACAGCGCTTGCGCCAGCTTGTGGGCGACCGCGGTCGCGCAAAGCTCGCGAAAGGGGTAGCCGGACGCGACCGGGTGCACGATCGGAGCATCGGGCAGCACGCCGTCGGCGGGGATCGCATGGTGGTCGGAGACGACCGCCTCGATGCCGAGCTCCGCGGCGAGCGCGATCTCGCGTGCCGCGGAGACGCCACAGTCAGCTGTGATCAGCAGCTTGGTGCCGCGCGCGGCCAGCCTGCGGACCGTCTGTGCGCTGAGCCCATAGCCGTCGGTCCCGCGATCCGGCAGGAACCAGTCGACGTCGGCGCCGAGCTCGCGCAGCACGCGCACGAGCACCGCCGTCGAGCACACGCCATCGACGTCGTAGTCGCCGTGCACGGTGATCGTGCTGCGCGCGTCCAGATGCCGGGCGATCGTGCGCACGGCAACCTCGACGCCGGCGAACGCCGTGTACGGGTGCAGCTCGTCGGCCGCCAAGAACGTCCTCGCGCGCAGCGGATCGGCGAGGTCGCGGCGCACCAGCACCTGGGCGAGCGGCTCACTGACAGCCAGCTCGCGCTGCAGGCGCGCAACCCGATCGGGCGGGCACGGCGGGATCTGAAAGCGCGGCTCGACCACCGCCCAACCCTAGGGTCGACCGTGGACGGAACCGCGAGCCGCTCAGCCTCAGGCTGGATCGTGGGCAGCGCGAGCTTCGCGCCGGATGCCCTCGAGATACGCGGCGCCGATTCCGATCAGGGCGCCGGGCACGGCATAGAGAATCACCACGATGTCAGTCTTCCTTTCGCCCGGCACCGCCACGCCGAGATTGGCGCTGGCGATGATCACCCCGAAGATCACCGCGCCCAGCAGCGCCCCCACGAACGCGCCGACGATGCCGCCCCAGAAGCGGTCGGGCACCCAGATCGTGAAGTGCCAGATCGCGAGGCCCATCATGACCCAGCCGAGCATCGCCATCAGCGCGACCTGCCGTGACGTTTGTTGCGCGGGCGCCGGCGCTTTTCGCGGGGCTTGGCGGGTTCCTTCAGCACCAGATCCTCCGGCGTCAGGTCGGCGGCGGGATCGCGCTCGGGGGCCCGCTCGACGGTCGCCGTGCCATCACCGTCCGCGCGGCTGCCCGCACGGCGCTTGGCCACGGCCCCGCCGCCGCTCTTGGCGGGCTGCTGGCCGCCGTTCTTGGCGGGCTGCTCGTCCTCGTCGACGTCCAGGTCGCGCACCAGTTCCTGGAACTCGTCGCGCGATATCTGCTGCCCCGGCTCCTCGGGCGCGATCAGGCTGCCGCGGCGGGTGCGCCGGGGCTTGCGCTCGGGCTCCACGTCGACCGGCGCGCCGCCGACGGCGGTCGCGTACGCGGGCACGGCGCCCAGTTCGCGGATGATCCGCGCGCGGCGGTTGCGATAGGCGGGCTCGCGCTCCTTCCAGTGCGTCAGCACCGGCGAGGCGATGAAGATCGAGGAGTAGGCCCCGGAGGCGATCCCGACGATCAACGCGAACGCGAAGTCCTTGAGCGTGCTGCCGCCGAACAGGAACAGCGCGAGCACCGGCAAGAGCGTGCAGAAGCTCGTCGCCAGCGAGCGCGTCAGCACCTCGGACATCGAACGGTTGACGATCTGCGAGAAGGCAGCCCTGGGCATTCGCGGAACGTTCTCGCGCACCCTGTCGAACACGATGATCGTGTCGTACAGCGAGTACCCGAGGATCGTCAGCAGCGCCGCCACGGTGGCCGAGGTCACTTCGCGGCCGGTGAGCGAGTAGATCCCAGCCGTGATCAAGAGGTCGTGCATCAGCGCGATCAGCACCGGCACGGCGTACTTCCACTCGAAGCGCAGCGCGATGTACACCGAGATCACGAGCAGCGACGCGATGATCGCGATGATCGCGGAGTCCGCGATCGTCTTGCCGAACGTCGGCCCGATCGAGGTGCTCGAGAAGTTCTTGGTGCCCGGATGTTCGGGACCGTTGCCGAACCTTTCATCGAGCGCGGCCTTGACCTTGCTGACCTGCGCTGGCTGGAGTTTCTTGGTCGAGATCTGATATCCGCTGCCGCCGATGCCCTTGCTCGAGACCTTCTGCACCTGGGCGTTCGGGTAGCCCTTGGCGGCCAGCGCCGAGCTGACTTCGGCCTGCGTGACCGGCTTGACGAACGCGGTCTGGATGCGCGTCCCGGACTTGAAGTCGATGCCGAAGTTGATCCCTCTGCCGCCGATCGCCAGCGCGCCGATCAGCAGGATCGTGCCCGACAGCGAGAAGAACCACTTCGAACGGCCCATGAAGTCCATCGTCCACTGGCGCTTGGGCTTGGCCGCGCCGAGCGCGGCCGGATGGCTGACCAGGCGCGAGCGCCCCATCAGCCCGAGCGCCGCCCTGGTCGCGAGCACCGCCGTGAACAGCGACACGAGCACGCCGATCCCGAGCATGAACGCGAAGCCCTTGACTTCCGCGGTCGCCAGCGCGAACAGGATGAACGCGGTCATGAACGTCACCACGTTCGCGTCCACGATCGCCGCGAACCCGCGCGAATAGCCGGTCGCGATCCCCGACACGATCGATCTGCCGCCTCTGATCTCCTCCTTGACGCGCTCGTAGATCACGATGTTCGCGTCCGCGGCCACGCCGATCGTCAGCACCACCCCCGCGATCCCGGGCAGCGTCATCGTGACCGGGATCAGCTTGACGAGCGCGAACAGGTAGATGCCGCAGATCACGAGCCCGCCGATCGCGATCCCGCCGAGCACGCGGTAGAAGATCAGCAGGAAGGCACACACAACCAGAAAGCCCGCGAGCATCGCGATCAGGCCCTGCTTGAGCGCGGTTTTGCCGAGCGTCGCCGAGACCTGCGAGTTGGAGATCAGTTCCAGCTTGATCGGCAGCGCGCCCGACTGCAGCTCGTTGGCGAGGTTCTGCGCCGAGGTGATCGTGAACCCGCCCGAGATCTGCGAGCCGGTCGTCGCATCGATGCCTTCCGGATACTGGGTGTAGTCGATCGACGGAGCCGTGATCACCTGTTCGTCGAGCACCACGGCGAAGTGCTGCTCGGCCTCTTCCTTTTTCACGCCAAGCAGCTGCGCTTCCTGGCCGCGGTGGGCGATTTCCTTGGTGACGCGTTCGAACACGCCCTTGCCGTAGGAGGTGAAGCCGAAGCTGACGTTGGGCTGGCCATCGCCGTTTTCGTCGAATCCCTGTACGGGATTGGTGATGTCCTTGCCTTCGAGCACCGGTTCGTCGTTGAGCACGTACCAGCTGTTGGGGCTCTGCTGCGTGACCTTGCCGCTGGCCGATTCGACCGGCCGGGCCTGCACCAGGACGGTGCCGGGATTGACGTGCACGACCTTCGGCTGCGACCCTTTCGGCACTTTGTAGCCGTCGGCGTAAAGGTTCTCCTTGGTTTCCTCGGGCCCGCGCAGGACCTTTTCATGCTTGGTGTCGAGCAGGTACCACGAGCCGTACACGCAGCCTTCCTTCTGTTCGGCCGTGCAGCCCGGGGCCAGCGTCGTGTCGGTCTTGCGGATGATCGGCGGCCGCTTGGCCGCGCGCAGGACGGCCTGGTACTCGGGCAGCCCATAGGCCGAGGAGGCGGCATTGGGCCCGCCGGTGGCAGTCGGTTCACTCGAACCCGCCGGCTTGCCGTCGGGGCCGATCACGTTCGGCTCCCAGTCGTAGAAGTACAGCTGGGCGGTCTTACCGACCTCGGCTTCGGCGCGCTGCGAGTTGCTCACATCGGGCAGATCGACGTCGATTTCCTGGCCGCCGCTGCGCTGGATTTCGGGCTGGGTCACGCCGAGCTGATCGACGCGCTTGCGCATGATGTTGATCGCCTGGGTCAGCGATTCGTTGTCGACTTTCGCCTGCGCCGTCGGCTTGGCGAGATAGACCAGCTGCACACCGCCCTTCAGTTCCAGACCCAGGCGCGTGGGCATCGTCAGGATCACGACCAGCGACGCCAGCACGAGGCCGGCGACGAGCAGCAGCGTGAAGATGTTTCGACGGCGGTCGCTCATGGCACGCAAGCGATGATCATCGGTACACGGAGACTACTTCTCGGGGGTCAGCACGAGCAACAGCCCGCCGTCGTCGTCGTAGGCCGGGAACATGTCGGCCTTGGCGGCGGCGGCGACATCGCGTTCGCCGGCCACCTCGACCGGCACCTCGAGCGCGCGCACACCCCACTCGAGCACGGTCTTCACGGGGTCATCGCCGTTGGCGAAGCTGAGCCCCAGAACCTGCTCGACACGTTGACCGATCACCTCTTCCTCCTCCAGGCCCGTGAACGCAAAGGAGTTGCGCCCGCAGCCGATGATACGAGCCTCGTTGTCGCACACGAAGAAGGCCGCGTCGGGGGCCGGGTAGTAGTCGTCGAGCAGCTCGAACAGGAACGCAAACCCGCACTTGGCGCAGCCCTTGCGCTCGCGTGTGAAGCCGACGTTGCGGTCGACCTCGCTCGTACGATGCCCGCAGTTGGGGCAGATGAAGGGATGAGACATGGCCACAGACTAGGGGAGCCGCCTTAACCGAAGCTCATTGCGACGGTCCTTGCGGCCCTGGCGACGATCGACGGTGCAAAGCAGATCTGCTCATACCTCGCGAAACACATCAAAGCCGTTTGAAAGCTCGCAAATGTCAATGGCCGGTGGTCGCGATCCATCGGATGCCACGCGACAGCTATCGAACGCCGCCCCCTCGGGGCCGCAGGGCCTGCGTCGAGCCCTGCCTGCGCCGGTCGCGACCTAGAACAGCGCCTGCTCGGCGGCGCCCGCGACGCCCGCGGGCGGCTCGATACCGAGGTGCGCGAACGCCGCCGCGGTGGCCGCGCGCCCGCGCGGGGTTCGCTTGATCAGACCCTGGACCAGCAGATAGGGCTCGTACACGTCCTCGAGCGTGTCCTGCTCCTCCCCCACCGCCACGGCCAGCGTCGACAGGCCGACGGGGCCACCCGCGAACTTCAGGCAGACCGCGCGCAGGATCTCACGGTCGAGCCGGTCGAGCCCGAGCTCGTCGACCTCGAGCAGCTCCAGCGCGGCGTGTGCGGCGGCGGCCGTCACGACTCCCTGCATCCGCACCTCGGCGAAGTCGCGCACCCGCTTGAGCAGCCTGTTGGCGACGCGTGGAGTGCCGCGGCTGCGACCGGCGATCGCGAGCGCCCCGCCCTCGTCCAGCTCGATCTCGAGGATTCCGGCCGAGCGCCTGACGATCGCTGCGAGCTCCTCGGCCGCATAGGGCTCGAGCCGGGCCTGGATCCCAAACCGGTCGCGCAGCGGCGTCGTGAGCAGCCCGGTGCGCGTCGTCGCCCCGACCAGCGTGAACGGCGGCAGCTCCAGCGTGACCACGCGCGCGCCCGCGCCCTGGCCGACGGTGATCGGCAGCCGGCGGTCCTCCATCGCCGGGTAGAACGTCTCCTCGAGCGTCCTCGGCAGACGGTGGATCTCATCGACGAAGAACACGCTGCGCGGCTCGAGCGCGGTCAGGAACGCGGCGATGTCGCCCTTGCGCTCGAGCGCCGGACCGGCCGTCTGCACGAACGGCACCTCCAGCTCGGCCGCGACGATCTGCGCCAGCGAGGTCTTGCCCAGTCCGGGCGGCCCCGCCAGCAGCACGTGATCGAGCGCCTCCCCGCGCGCGCCAGCGGCCTCGATCGCGACCGTCAGCTGCTCACGCAGCGTCTGCTGACCCACGAAGTCCCCGAGGCGCCGGGGCCGCAACGAGCGGTCGAGCTCGTCCTCGGCCACCAGGTAAGGCGTCTGGATGCGCTCGACCACGTCAGACATGCCAACACGCTCGGAAGATCGCGCCTGCAGGAGTGTCGCGCCCGGGCGCGAGGTGCCGCGCTCCCCGCGCCGCGTCCGCGGCTCGCGACGGCAAGCACGCCGGCCCGAGACAGCGCATGGTCGCTCGCCCGCTCATCCGGTCCGCGCGCTTCGCAGCGCCTCCGCGATCAGCTCCTCGGCGCTCTCGCCCTTCGCGTCGCCGAGCAGCTGTTCGATCTCGGCGGCGTTGTAGCCGAGCTCGAGCAGCCCGTCGCGCGCGAGCGTCCGCGCTCCGTCCGGTGAGCCCGGGCCCGTGCGCGCCGCGAGGATCTGCTCGGCGTCCGCGCCCGCTTCGGCGCCCAGCACCTTCTCGCGCAGCTCGACGATGATCCGTTGTGCGGTGCGCTTGCCGATCCCGGGAGCGGCTTGAAACCGGGCCGCGTCGCCGGCGGCGATCGCGCCGAGCAGCTCACGCGCGGACCCCCCCGACAGCACGGCCAGCGCGACCTTGGGGCCGACGGCCTGCACCGACAGCAGCATCAAAAACAGCTCCTGCTCCTGCTCGGAGTGAAAGCCATACAGCGTCAGCGCGTCGTCGCGCACGATCAGCTGCGTGTGCAGCGTCGCCTGCGACCCGACCGCGGGGACGTGGCGCAGCGTCTGTGCCGACACCGCCGCACGGTAGCCGACCCCGCCGCACACGATCACGACGTGATCCGAGCGCCTGACGGCCACCTCGCCCCGGAGCACGGCGATCACGCGTGCACCTGCGCGAGAGCGCGCGCGATCGGTGCGCGGTTGACGTGGCAGATCGCGACGGCCAGCGCGTCGGCGGCGTGATCGCTGCGGGGCGGCTCGGGCAGCGTGAGCAGCGCCTGGACCATGCGCGCCACCTGCTCCTTGGGCGCGCGTCCGCTGCCGCACACCGCGCCCTTCACCTGCTGCGGGGTATAGCTCTGGCACGGCACGCCCCTGCCGCCGGCGGCGAGCATCGCCACGCCCCTCGCCTGACCGACCGCGAAGGCGGTTTTCACGTTGGCGCCGAAGTACAGCTCCTCGAGCGCCATCCCGTCGGGCTCGTGCGCGGCCAGCAGCCCGTCGACGGCCGTGTGGATGTCGGCGAGCCGGCGCTCCACGGGCACACCCGACCGCGTCTCGATCGTGCCTCCGTCGAGCGCCACCAGGCTGCCGGCGCGCCGCTCCACGACGCCATAGCCCGTGTTGGCCAGTCCCGGGTCGATGCCGAGCACGATCATGCTCAGTGATTCTGCGCGTGCCACCGGACGCCTGCCTCGGCGGTCCCCGCGCGGCCACGCCGCGGCGGCGGCCGTGCCCGCGGCTGCGCGGCTATCCGGCGACGCGCTCGAGCACCTCCGCCGGCGCGTCGAAGTTCGCGTGCACCTCGCTCACGTCGTCGTTGTCCTCGAGCACCTCGAGCAGCTTCATCAGCCTCCCCGCCTGGCTCTCGTCGATCGGCACGAGGCTCGTCGGCCGATAGCCCATCTCGGCGTTCTCGATCTCGATGCCCGCGCTCTCGAGCGCGCCCCTGACCTTGGCGAAGTCGCCGGGCCCGGCCACGACCTCCCACAGGCCCTCGTCGGCCGTGATGTCCTCGGCGCCGGCCTCGACGGCCACCATCAGCTCGTCTTCGTCGTGCTTGTCCGCGTCGATCGCGATCGTGCCCTTCTTCTCGAACAGGTACGCCACGGACCCCGGCTCGCCGAGGTTGCCGCCGTGCTTGGAGAAGAGATGCCTGACGTCGGCGCCCGTGCGGTTGCGATTGTCGGTCACCGCCTCCACCAAGACCGCCACGCCGCCCGGTCCGTAGCCCTCGTAGAGAACCGACTCGAGCGCCTCGCCGTCACCGCCCTCGCCGGTTCCGCGCGCGATCGCCCGTTCGATGTTGTCCTTCGGCATCGACGCTTCCTTGGCCTTGCGGATCGCGTTCTCGAGCGTCGCATTCGCGTCGGGATCGCCGCCGCCATCGCGCGCCGCGACCGTGATCGCGCGCGCGAGCTTGGTGAACTGCTGGCCTCGGCGCGAGTCCACGACCGCCTTCTTGTGCTTGATGCTCGCCCACTTCGAGTGTCCCGACATGCCTAGAAGGTTACTTGCGCGAGCGCTCCGATCCGGCCGGCGGGGGCGCCCACGCGCTCAACGGCCGGGCGCATGCGCACCCGGCGCTCACCCGGCCGGCGAGTGCGCGAGGGTGCTCGAGGGCCGGCGTCCCGACCCGCCCGAACCCGCGCGTCCCTCTAGGATGCCGGGCGGCATGGCGGCGCTCGACCCGGGGATCTTCAAGGCGTATGACATCCGCGGCCTGCACGGGTCGCAGATCGACGCCGACGCCGCCGAGCAGATCGGGCGGGCGTTCGCGCAGGTGCTCGCCGGGCTCGCGGGCAAGCCTTCGGCTCAGCTGCGCGTGGGTCTGGGCCGCGACATGCGGCTGACCGCGCCCGAGCTGTCCGCGCGCTACCGCGCCGGCCTGCTCGCCGAGGGCGCACACGTGATCGACGCCGGCCAAGTGGGCACCGAGATGCTCTATTACCTGGTCGGCTCGCGCGAGCTCGACGGCGGCCTGATGTGCACGGCCTCGCACAACCCCAAGGCCTATACCGGCGCCAAGCTCGTGCGCAGTGGTGCGATCGCGCTGTCCGGCGATGAGGGCATCGGCGACGTCAGGGCACTCGTCGAAGAGGGCATGGGTGATGAGCCCGGCGGAGGCAGCGTCGAGCAGATCGCCATCTACGACGACTTCCACCGGCGCGCGCTCGA
Organism: Solirubrobacteraceae bacterium; assembly: GCA_035507415.1. Taxonomy (GTDB): domain Bacteria; phylum Actinomycetota; class Thermoleophilia; order Solirubrobacterales; family Solirubrobacteraceae; genus Palsa-744. The sequence continues at coordinate 503 of DATJOF010000016.1, read as the reverse complement.
ATTCATCGACGCCTCCGAGGTGCGACCGTTGAAGGTCGTGGTCGACGGCGGCAACGGCATGGCCGGCCCGATGGTCGGCCCGCTGCTTGAGCAGCTCGGGCTCGAGCTCGTGACCGCCTACTGGACGCCCGACGGCGAATTCCCCGACCACGAGCCCAACCCGCTGCTTCCGGAGAACCGCGAGTTCATCATGTCCGAGGTCAAGCGCCGGGGTGCCGACCTCGGGATCGCATGGGACGGCGACGCGGACCGCTGCTTCTTCATCGACGACACCGGCCGCTTCGTCGATGGTGACTTCCTGACGGCGATCCTCGCCAGCTCGATGCTGCGCAAGAACCCCGGCGAGACGATCCTCTACGACGTCCGTGCGAGCCGGGCGGTGCCCGACATCGTGGAGGCCGCCGGTGGCACCGCGCTCATCAACCGTGTCGGCCACGCCTTCTTCAAGGCGCGCATGCGCTCCGAGGGCGGAATCTTCGGCGGCGAGGTCTCGGGCCACTACT
>DATJOF010000015.1:0-38026 GCA_035507415.1 Solirubrobacteraceae bacterium | reverse complement strand
CGTCCGACACCCCGGGGGGCGAGCTGGCGAGGTTTCGCGCCTGCTTTCGGATCCTCCCTGACCGTCGGTTGCAGCTTGACAACCTTGCCCATGCTCGATTCATTTTACGGCCACGTGGCCGTAATTCCTGCCGCCGATGCACACAATCGTGCGCGACACGTGCGTGGCTCGTTGCTTGGTTGCGCGCTCGCGCTCGCCTGCATGGTGGCGTTCACGGCCGCTCCGGCCGGCGCCGAGGGACTCGGCGGACTGCAGAGCGACTTCACGCACGAGCTCGGCCTGGGCGGCGCACAGGACGGCGCGTACGTCTATGACATGACCACGCACCAGGTGCTGTTCTCTGAGCGCGCGAGCACGCCGCGCCCGCCGGCGTCGGTCGAGAAGCTGTACACAGCGACCACGGCGCTCGACCGGATGGGCGCGGGCGCGCGCCTCGATACGACCGTGTACGGGACCGGTGGTCTCGAGCCGGACGGCACCTGGCAGGGAAACCTGTACCTGCGCGGGGGCGGTGACCCGACGTTCGGCAGCAGCGCGTTCATCGCCCGGCACTATGGAGGCCTCGGCGCGTCGGTGTCGACCCTGGTCGATCAGCTCGTGCACACCGACGGCATCCACCGCATCAGCGGGTCGGTGTTGGGTGACGAGTCGTGGTTTGACTCATTGCGGGGCGAGCCTTCCAGCGATTACGCCCCTGACCCGTTTCTGGAAGGGACGCTCAGCGGCCTCGCGTTCAATCGCGGCGAAAGCGGCCGCGAACGCGGCCCGCACGCGCCCGCGGCGTACGCCGCACGGCAGCTCAGCACGGCGCTGCGAGGCGCCGGCGTGTCGATCGCGGGCGCGAGCGGCACGGCCACGACGCCGGCCGACGCGCATCAGCTGGCAAGGGTGTACTCGCCGACGGTGGCGCAGCTGCTCGGCCTGATGCTGCCGCCGTCGGACAACTTCTTCGCCGAGACGCTCGTCAAGGACCTCGGTGCGCTTTACGGCGGCGCCGGCACGACCGCGGCGGGCGCCGCCGTGGTGCGCGCGACGGCGGCCTCGCTGCTGGGCCTGCACCCGCAGGTGGTCGATGGCTCGGGGCTGTCGGCCTCGGACCGGACGTCGCCCTATGAAGTCGCCGACCTGCTGGTGGCGCTCGCACCGACAGCGATCGGTCAGGTCCTGCGCGGCGATCTCGCGGTCGCCGGTCGCAGCGGGACGCTGTCCGAACGGATGCGCAACACGGGTGCTGCCGGACGCTGCCAGGGCAAGACGGGGACGCTCACGGGCGTCTCGAACCTGGTCGGCTACTGCGATGCAGCCGACGGGCACACGCTGGCGTTCGCGATCTTCACCGACGGGATCGCGATCGAACCGGCGCACACGCTCCAGGACAACATGGCGATCACGGTCGCCGACTACTGATCGAGCAGCCGTTGCAGGCCGGCTTCGTCGAGCACCGGCACGCCCAGGCGCTCGGCCTTCTGCAGCTTTGAGCCGGCGCTGTCCCCGGCGATCAAGAAGTCGGTGTTCTTGGAGACCGAGCTCGTGACGCGGCCTCCGGCGGCCATGATGCGTTCGCTGGCCTGCTCGCGCGACCAGTTCGGCAGCGTGCCGGTGAGCACGAGCGTCTTGCCGGCGAGCGGGCCCTCGGACGGCGGCGGGCCGTCTTCCGCGAAGCGCAGCCCTTGCGCGCGCAGGTCGGCGATCAGCGCGAGCATGCGCTCGTCGTGGAGCTGTTCGTGGATCAGGGCCGCCATCTTCTGACCCACTCCCGGGGTCTGCTCGATCTGCTCGGGCGCGGCTGCCAGCAGGGCATCGATGTCGCGAAAGCGTTGGGCCAGGTTGCGGCCGGTGACCTCCCCGACCTCCTCGATGCCGAGCGCGAACAGCACGCGCGCGAAGGGCCTCTGCTTTGACTCTGCGAGCGCAGCGAGCGTGTGGCGGGCGGAGATCTCCCCGAAGCCCTCGAGCGCCTCGAGCTGCTGCTCGGTCAGGCGGTAGAGGTCGCCCGCGGTCCTGACGAGATCGTGCTCCTGCAGCAGCGCCACCTGCTTCTCCCCGAGGCCGTCGACGTCCATCGCGCCTTGTGAGACGAAGTGCTTGAGCAGCTGCCAGGCGCGCGCCGGGCAGTCGCGGTTGGGGCACTTCGTGAACACTCCCTCGGCGGGCTTGAAGGTCTCGGTGTTGCAGAACGGGCAGCGCGCCGGGGGCCGTGGCCGCGCAGGGCGGTTCTTCTGCTCGACCACGTGAGGCGCCGGCGAGAGCACCTGGGGGATCACGTCCCCGGCACGCAGCACGATCACCTCCTCCCCCGCTCGGATGTCCTTGCGCCGCAGGTCCTCCTCGTTGTGGAGCGTCGCGAGCTTGATCGTGACGCCTCCGACGGATACCGGCTGGAGCACCGCGTACGGGCGCAGGTCGCCGAACTTGCCGACGTTCCACATCACGCGCTCGAGCTTCGTGACCGCCGTGGTGGGCGGGAACTTCCACGCGACGGCCCAGCGCGGGTCGCGTCCGACGGCGCCGAGGCGGCGTTGGAGCTCGAGATCATCGACCTTGACGACGACGCCGTCGATCTCGAAGTCGAGCTCGCCGCGGCGATGTTGCCACTCCTGGCACAGCTCGATCACCTGCTCGGGAGTGTCGAGCAGCTTGATGTCGGGGTTGACCCTGAACTTGCGCTCTTTCAGCCACTGCAGTGCCTGCCAGTGGCTCGTGAAGGTCACGCCGTCGCCCTGCACGACGCCCACCTGGTAGCACCAGATCGACAGCGGGCGTTCGGCGGCGAGCGCGGGGTCGAGCTGGCGCACCGTGCCGGCGGCGGAGTTGCGCGGGTTCATGAACGTCGACAGGCCCTCCTGCGCGCGGCGCTCGTTGAGCGCCGCGAAGTCCTTCAGCGACATGTACAGCTCGCCGCGCACCTCGAGCAGCGCCGGCACGTCCTCGACGCGCAGGGGGATCGCGCCGATCGTGCGCAGGTTGTGCGTGATGTCCTCCCCAACCTCGCCGTTGCCGCGCGTGGCACCGCGCTCGAGGATGCCGTCGCGATAGACCAGGCTGATCGCCAGGCCGTCGATCTTCGGCTCGACCGCGAACGTGAAGCGCGGCTCGGTGATGCCCTCGCGCGCGAGGTGGTTGCGCATGCGCTCGACCCAGGCGTTCAGCTCGTCGGCCGAGCGCACGTTCCCCAGCGACAGCATCGGCTCGAGGTGCCTGACCTTCTCGAGGCGGCTGACCGGGTCGCCGCCGACGCGCTGGGTGGGCGAATCGGAGCTGCGCAGGTGCGGAAACTCGGCCTCGAGGGCGCGCAGCTCGTCGAGCAGCGCATCGTAGGCATCGTCGGCGATGACCGGATCGTCGAGGACGTAGTAGCGGTGGGCGTGGTATTCGAGCTCTTTGCGCAGACCATGCGCGCGCGCGCGCGCGCGCGCATGGTCCGACGCCGGGGGATTGGCCGCAGCGCCCGAACGCTCGCGGGCGCCGCTCTTCGGCGCGCGTGCGCTCACGACGTGGGGCGCGCGAACGGTTCGAGCAACTCCTGCAGGTCGAAGCTCTTGAGCGCCTCGAGACCGGCCCGGTCGGTCAGATCGAAGTGCAGCGGGGTGACCGCCACGTTCCCGGCCGCCACGGCCGCAAGATCGGTTCCGGCTTCGTCGCGAAACCCTGGATCCGAGCCGTAGATCCAGTAGCGGCGGCGATGTTCCTCCTCACGCTCGAGCTTGAGCTCGTCCTCGTAGATGCGCTTGCCAAGCCGCGTGACCTCGACGCCGTGTGGCTCGCCCGCGGGCACATTGACGTTCAAGAGCGTGCTGGCGGGCAGCGGCACATCCTCGATCCGCTCGACCAGACGGGCCACGAACGCCGCGGCCAGTCCGAACGAGAAGCCGCCGTCGTAGCGGAAGTCGAGCGCGCGCGCCCCCGACTGCTGCGAGACCGCGATCGCCGGAATGCCCAGCACGACGCCCTCGAGCGCGGCCGCGACGGTGCCCGAGTAGGTGATGTCGTCGCCGAGGTTGGCGCCATGGTTGATCCCCGACACCACCAGGTCGGCGGCGAAATCCTCGATCAGGCCGAGACTGGCCAGCCGCACGCAGTCGACCGGCGTGCCGTCCGTGGCGTATCCGACCGAGCCGTCCGCGAACGGAGTCTCGGCGACCCACAGGGGCCTGCGCGTGGTGATCGAACGGGCCATCGCCGAGCGGTTGCCGTCGGGCGCGATCACCGCCAGGTTGACCCCGTCGAGCGCGCGCAGCGCGCTGCGCATCGCCTGCAGGCCCTCGGCCTCGATGCCGTCGTCGTTGGTGAGCAGAACGTTGAGCACTCGTCCAGGATAGGCGTCGGCGTGGGGGGCCGGCCGTGATGGTCGATCGACGCCCGGACGCGGCGGCGGCGAACGTGTTACCTTGATGCCGGGCTGCCTCTGTCAAGAGTTGACGGGTACGGAGAGGGGCTCCCGAGCAGGCAGTCTCGTTCGGGAGTTTGGGTAGTAGGAGAGATGCGCTTGGGAAAGCGAAGCCCGATCACCGATGGCGGGGGGCCAGACCCCGCCGGTACTGCCGTGCGAGCACAATCGGCGGTGGACGCGCGCCCCAGCCAGAACGGCGCGTCGACCAAGCCGGCGCCCAGCTCGAAGGCCGGCCAGAACGGCGCAGCGACCAAGCCGACGACGGGCTCGGGGCGGCCGGCGCGGCGCCAGCCCGCCAAGCTCGCGCCCGGTTCGCGCCTGCCCGCAACGGCGGTGCGCGCGAGCCAGCGCGAACGCTTGATGATTGCGCTGATCGAAACCGTCGACAGCGACGGCCTTGCGGGCGCGACCGTGGGCGATCTGATTGCCCGCGCGCACGTCGCGCGGGCCGCGTTCTACCAGCAGTTCGACGGTCTCGAGGGGTGCTTTCTAGCGACATACGACGCGCAGGTGGAGCGCGTCGCTGAGCAGGTGACGGCGGCGTACGACGGGGCACGCGGGCGCGACTGGAGCGAGCGGGTCGAAGCGACGATGGGCGCGCTGGCGCGCGCGGCTTGGGACTGGCCGGCGGCGGCGCGTGTGTGCTTGGTGGACATCCTCGCGGCCGGACCAGGCGCGCACGGGCGCCGGGCGCAGCCGATCGCGCTCGTGCGCCAGCTGTTGGGGAGCGCCGGCGCCGGCGCCGGGGCGCGCCCGCAGGTCTCGCGCGACGCGGCGATTGCCGTGACCGGGGGACTGCGCCGTTTGATCTGCACCGGGCTGCGCGAGCGAGGCGGGCGGACCGATGGCGACGGTTCGGCCGCGAGGCTGGCAGGCGAGCTGGCGGGCTGGCTGCTCGCGTGCAGCCCACCCTCGCGGGGCGACGCCAGCCTGGGCGCGGCCGCGAATCGCGATGCGGGCGGGGCGGGTGCGAAGAGCGCAGGCGAGCGGTTCCGGGATCTCGCCGAGCCGCGCATGCTCGCCGGAGCGGAAGACCCGGATGGGCCGGCGGGCCGGCACAGCGAGTCCGGCCATCTCGCCGACGCGGCCGCCGAGCAGCCCGAGGCGGACGACCCGCGCAGAGAGCAGATCGTCGAGGCCGTGCTCGAGCTGGCCGCGAGCAAGGGGTACGGAGCGATGACCCAACGGGATGTCGCCAGACGCGCCAAGGTCTCGTTCAGCACCTTCTACGAGCACTTCGAGAACAAGGAGCAAGCGCTGCTGGCGGCGAGCCGGGTCGCGAGCGAGCGGCTGCTCAGCCCGATCGACGTGGCGAGAGCCGATGCCGATGACTGGCCGCACGCCGTGCGCGCAGGAATCGCGGCGTATCTGCGAGCGGCCGCCGAGAGCCCTGACGAGGCACGCATGATCGGCCTGGAGCTGCTGGGCGTCGGTCATGCCGGAGGCGAGCAGCTCGAGCGTCATGCCCACGGACTGGAACGGCTGCTCGCGCCCGGATTCGAGCTGACGCCGGAGCTCGGCCCGACCGCCGGGCGCGCGTTCGCGGGAGCCGCCCTCGAACTGCTGCGCTGTTATGCCGGCGATCGGCGAACCGCGGAGCTGCCGCAGGCCGGCCCCGAGCTCTCCTATCTGGCTCTCGCTCCGTTTGTCGGGCGCAAAGACGCTCAGCGTATTGCCGGCTACCGTCCCCGCTATCCGGGCAGGTCCGGGGCGCGCGAGCCGCTCACGTTCGAGCGCGCAGGCGGGGTGCGCCGGCGAATGCGGCGCAGATAGCCTCGCCACCGCCTCGCGCCGTCCCCGGCGCCTCGCCGCTCATCTCTCCGCTCCCGAGGCTCACCCCATGGCGCGGATCACGGATAGGAGACCGCGGCGAGCGCCAACCCGTGGGCGGGCGCGGTCGGACCGGCGTGCGTGCGTGGGGCACCCTCGAGCAGGCGTTCGAACTGGGCGAGCTTGCGCTGCCCGGAGCCGACCTCGAGCATGGTGCCGACGAGAATCCGGTTCATGTGGCGCATGAAGGTGTCCGCCTCGATCCAGAACTCGAGCGTGTCGCCCGCCGGTCGCCATTCGGCGCGGATGACATGGCGCTCGAAACGCACGTGATCGGTGTCGGTGGGCGTGAAGGCGGTGAAGTCGTGGTCGCCCTCGAGCGCCGTTGCGCAGGCGACCAGAGCGGAGCGATCGAGCGGGCGTGGCCACCACAGGGCGCGCCCTCGCGCGAACACGCCGCGGGCGCGCCGGGACAGCACCCGATAGCAGTAGGTCCTGCTGCGCGCGTCGCGGCGCGCATCGAACCCAGTCGCGGCCGGTTCCGCCGCGAGCACCGCCACGTCCTCTGCGAGCAGTCCGTTCAGGCGCGCCGGGTCGAGCGCCTCGTGCTCGTAGCTCGCGACCTGGCCCCAGGCGTGGACGCCGCGATCGGTGCGCCCCGCGACGGTGAGCGTTACGGGCTCGGCGAGAATGCGCTCGAGCGCCCGTTCGAGCTCCTCCTGGACCGATCGCAGCCCGGGCTGGCGCGCCCAGCCGGCGAAATCGGTGCCGTCGTATTCGAGCGTCAGCTTCGTGACCATCCCCGACCATCATGCCCCTGTGCGCGCCTGCCGGCCCGACGCTCGGTCGCCCGTCCCCCAACCGGCTTGTCGGCCGAACGGCTAGACGAGCTCGATGAAGACCATCTCGGTTGCGTCCGAGCGGCGCGGACCGAGCTTGAGGATGCGGGTATAGCCTCCTGGCCGGTCGGCATAGCGCGGCGCGAGCTCCTCGAACAGCTTGTGCACGGCGAACTTGTCCTGCGCGAGCGTCGATAGGGCTTGGCGGCGCGCATGCAGGTCGCGACGCTTGGCGAGCGTGATCAGCCGCTCGATCTCGGGTTTGACCGCCTTGGCCTTGGCTTCGGTCGTGCGAATCCGCTCGTGCTCGATGATCTCCTTGCTGAGGTTCATCAGCAGGGCCTTGCGGTGCGCGGAGTCGCGGCTGAGCTTGTTGCGGGTCTTCTGGTGTCTCACGGTTGCGTTTCTGGCGTTTGGCGCCTGAGTGTGGCTTGCGCCTGAGCCTGGTCCTGGCCCGGGCTCAGGCCTTGTGTTCGCGCCTGGCCCTGGCCCGGGCTCGGGCCTTTTGTTCGCGCCTGAGTCTAGTCTTGGCGCAGGCTCAGGCCTCGTGCGTGGAGGGTTTCGATGACCTCGTCGATCGACTTTTTGCCGAAGTTGGGGATCGCGTTGAGCTCGGCCTCTGACTTGGAGATCAGATCGCCAACGGTCTGGATGCCGGCGCGCTTGAGACAGTTGTATGACCGGACGCCGAGCTCGAGCTCCTCGATCAGGATGCTCCACTCCTCGCCCTGCAGCGCTCCCGCGGGGGCTCCTGCCGCGCCGGGAACCGCTAGACCGTGCCCGTCGAGCTGCCCGCCGGGGGTGGCGCGCAGCTCCTGGATTCGGTCGGCGTCGGTGAAGATCGCCAGCTGTGAGATCAGCAGCTCGGCCGCCTCGCGCAACGCGGCCTGCGGGTCGATCGAGCCGTCGGTCTCGATGTCGAGCGTGAGCTTGTCGAAATCGGTGCGCTGGCCGACGCGAGCCTGCTCGACGGCGTACGCGACGCGCCGCACGGGCGAGAAGATCGAGTCGATCGGGATCACGCCGATCGGCTGGTCGGCCGACTTGTTTTCCTCCGCAGGCCGATAGCCGCGGCCGCGGCCGATCGTCATGTACAGCTCGAGCTTGGTTTTCTTCTCGAGCGTCGCGATGTGGACGTCGGGGTTGAGGATCTCGATACCGGCCGGCAGGTCTATGTCCTTGGCGGTGATCTCGCCTGGCCCGGTCACCACGAGCGGCGCCTCGACCTCGGTCGCGTCGGAGTGCATGCGGCAGACGATGCCCTTGAGATTGAGCACGATGTCGGTTACGTCCTCCTTGACGCCCGCGATCGTCGAGAACTCGTGCGCCACCCCCTCGATGCGCACGCTCGTGACCGCCGCGCCCGCCAGCGACGAGAGCAGCACGCGCCGCAGCGAGTTGCCGAACGTGTAGCCGAAACCGCGATCGAGCGGCTCGATCGTGAACGTTCCGCGGTTGTGCTCCACAGACTCGCTGGTGATCCGGGGGATTTGAAAGTCGAGCATCAGCGTCTAACCTCGTTTTCGGTCTCGGCCGGCGACTTGCGGCGCCGGCTCCAGAGGTCGCCTCGTCGCCCGCGGGCGACCGACGACACAATCAGCGGCTACTTCGAGTACAGCTCGACGATGAGCTGCTCCTGCACCGGCGCGGCGACCTCACGCCGCTCCGGCTTGCGCAGCACCTTGGCCGTCAGCGACTCGTGATCGGCCTGCAGCCACGCGGGGATCTGTCCGGTGAGCTCGGTCGCGTCCCTGACGACCTGCGTCGCGGGGGTGCCGGCCTTGATGGCGATCACGTCGCCCGGCCGCACCTGGTAGCTGGGTATGTCCACCCGCCGGCCGTTGACCGTCCAATGGCCGTGGCGGATCAGCTGGCGGGCCTGGCGGCGCGAGGCGGCGAAGCCCAGGCGAACGAGCACGTTGTCCAGGCGAGACTCGAGCAGCGCGAGCAGGTTCTCGCCGGTGATGCCGGGCTGGCGCGAGGCCTTCTCGTAGTAGCCGTGGAACTGGCGCTCGAGCACGCCGTAGTAGCGGCGGGCCTTCTGCTTCTCGCGCAGCTGGATGCGGTACTCGCTCTGTTTCATGCGCCCGCGGCCGTGCTCGCCCGGCGGATAGGAGCGGCGCTCGACCCCGCACTTGTCGGTCAGGCAGCGCTCCCCCTTCAGGAAAAGCTTCTGGCCCTCGCGGCGGCACTGCTTACACTGCGGTGAGGTGTCACGGGCCATCAGACCCTCCGTCGCTTGCGGGGGCGACACCCATTGTGGGCCTGGGGTGTGACGTCCTTGACGCCCGTGACCTCGAGACCGGCGGCCTGGAGCGAGCGGATCGCCGTCTCACGCCCCGAGCCGGGGCCCTTGACGTAGACCTCGACCTTCTGCAGACCCTGCTCGAGACCCTTGCGCGCCGCCGCGTCGGCGGTCACCTGGGCTGCGAAGGGCGTGGACTTGCGCGACCCCTTGAAGCCGGCGCCGCCCGCGGACTCCCACGCGATCACGTTGCCGGAGGTGTCGGTCAGCGAGACGATCGTGTTGTTGAACGAGGTCTTGATGTGGGCCTGGCCGACCGGGATGTTCTTCTTCGGCTTGCGCCGTCCGCGCGCGCGTTTCGGGGGCATCTAGGAGCCCTCCGCGCGCCTGGCGCAGGCGCGCCCCGGCAGCTCTCGGGTGCCACCCGGCATTGCTGTCCGCTCACGTCTGGTGGTTGCTTGCGCGATGGTGGCGCTCACTTCTTGCCGGCCTTCTTCTTGCCGGCGACCTGCATCCGCTTGGGACCCTTGCGCGTGCGGGCGTTGGTCTTGGTCTTCTGGCCGCGCACGGGCAGCCCGCGCCGGTGGCGCAGGCCGCGATAGCAACCGATCTCTTGCAGGCGTTTGATGTCCTGTGAGCGCTCGCGGCGCAGATCGCCCTCGACGGTGAGCGAGCGATCGATCTGGTCGCGCAGCTTGGAGACCTCGTCCTCGGTCAGGTCCCGGACGTAGGTGTTGGGGTCGATCCCGAGTTCGGCGAGCACCTTGTTGGAGGTCGAGCGGCCGATCCCGTAGATGTAGGTGAGGCCGATCTCCGAGCGCTTGTTGAGAGGGAGGTTGACTCCGGCAATGCGGGCCATCTAGCGAAGCCCTCCAGCGGGCGAGGGCCGATCCGGGCGCGCATCGGGGCGGTGCGCGGCGCAGCCGGATCGCACGAGGCACGCGACGTCGGGGGCACGTGAGGCGCGCAATGCGGGCAGGAGCGAGCCCGGGACGTTCATCCCTGCCTCTGCTTATGACGTTTGTTCTGGCAGATGACGAGCACCGCGCCGTGGCGGCGGATGATCTTGCATTTCTCGCACATCGGCTTGACCGACGGTCTGACCTTCATGATCCCTTTCGGCTGGTCCGGCGACCAGGCTCTGGCTGCCGTCGCGGCCGCCGCTACCTGGGCGTGGATGAGCTCTCGCGCGCGCCAAAACGGCTCGCGCTCGAGCCGGACTCAGGATGGTAGCAAGTCCGCGCTGGCAAGCACGCGCGGGACCGAAGTCCGCGCTGGCAAGCACCGCGGGACCGCCGACCGTTCAGAGCGCCCCGGCGGCTGCCTGCGGATCGGCCGATCCGGGCGCGGCGACGGGGCGCTCGTCCGCAGGTAGGTGCCAGGGTGTCAGGATGCGCGGGCCGTCGGCGAGGATCGCGACCGTGAACTCGAAGTGGGCCGCCGGAGAGCTGTCCTGCGAGTAGATCGCCCAGCCGTCACCGCCGACTCGCACACCGGCGCGCCCGGCCGTGGTCATCGGCTCGATCGCAAGCACCATGCCCTCTTCCAGGAGCGGACCCCGACCGGGTCGCCCGTAGTTGGGGACCTGCGGGTCCTCGTGCATGCTGCGCCCGATGCCGTGGCCGACGAGCGAACGGACTACCGACAGGCCGGCGTCGTCGGCGACGCGCTGGATGGCGTTCGACAGATCGCCCATGCGCTTGCCGGGGCGGCACTGCTCGACGCCCGCCAGAAGCGCGGCGCGCGTGGCGTCGAGCAGGTTCTCGGAGACGGCGTCGACGTCGCCGACGGGAAAGGTGCGTGCGGCGTCCGCCACCCAGCCGTCGAGCGTGACGCCGACATCGATCGAGATGATGTCGCCCTCGGCGAGCCGATATGGCCCGGGTATGCCGTGGACCACCATCTCGTTGGGCGAGGCACAGATCGAGCCGGGAAAGCCGCGATAGCCCTTGAACGTGGGCGTGGCGCCATGGGAGCGGATGAAGCGCTCGGCGATCTTGTCGAGCTGCGCGGTGCTGACGCCGGGACGTATCTTGGTCTCGATCAGATCGAGGGTCGCGACCAGCAGAGCGCCGGCGCGCGCCATCCGCTCGATCTCGGCGGGGCTCTTCTTGATGATCACCGGTTGAGCTTAGCTTGAGCGGTCCCGGGCTCCGCCGCGTGGTCGGGCCGTGCAGAGCGCTCGGCCGGCTCGTTCAGAGCTCTTGGCCGGGGTCTTCACAGCTCTTCCTCCAAGCGAAGCGTCGCGAGCGTGGCGCGGATGCGGGCGTGGACCTCGTCGGGACGCGCGCTTCCGTCGAAGCGCCGCAGCAGGCCGGCGGCGTCGTAGTAGGCGATCAGCGGCGCGGTCTGGCGATGGTAGACCTCCAGGCGCCGGCGGATCGTGTCCTCGCGATCGTCGTCGCGTTGGATCAGACGCGCGCCGTCCTGATCGCAGATTCCCTCGTGCTTGGGCGGATCGAAGTCGACGTGATAGATGTGCGCCGGGTTCTTGACGCAGACGCGCCGGCCCGACAGGCGCTTGACGACGTCCTGATCGGGGACCTCTATCGCGAGCACGGCGCTGAGGCGGCGATCGAGCCCGCGAAGCGCCTGATCGAGCGCGTCCGCTTGCGCGATGTTGCGCGGAAAGCCGTCGAGCAGAAAGCCGTCGCTCGCGTCCACGTCGGACACGCGCACCTCGATCATGCCGACGATCACCGCGTCGGGCACCAGCTCGCCGGCGTCCATGTAGCGCTTCGCCTCGACGCCGAGCTCGGTGCCTGCCTCGACCTGAGCGCGCAGCATGTCGCCGGTCGAGATGTGGGCAACGTCGAAGTCTTCGCGCAGGCGCTCTGCCTGTGTCCCCTTCCCCGCTCCCGGCGGACCCAGCAGGATCAGATTCAGCTCGGACACCCCGCGCGAGAGCCTACCCGCTCCGCGGGGTCTCAGCGGGCCGGCCCTACTTCAAGAAACCCTCATAGCTGCGCATCATCTCTCAGCCGGGAGGGGGGCAGGCCCCGATCCCGACCACCCCCCCATAGAAGCGTTACTTCAAGAAACCCTCGTAGCTGCGCATCATCAGCTGGGCCTCGAGCTGCTTCATGGTTTCGAGGGCGACGCCGATCACGATCAGGATCGAGGTTCCGCCGAAGTTGAAGTTCTGGTGGGTCTGCGAGAACAGGATCTCGGGCAGGGCCGCGACGGCAGCCAGGAACAGGGCGCCCGGGAAGGTCAGGCGGGCGAGGATGCGGTCGAGGAATTCGGCCGTGGGCCGTCCCGGGCGCACGCCCGGGATGAAGCCGCCGTACTTCTTCAGGTTGTCGGCCTGGTCGACGGGGTTGAACGTGACGGCCGTGTAGAAGTATGTGAAGACGACGATCAGGATCGATTGCCCGAGCACGTAGTGCCAGCCGTTGGGCGTGAAGAAGTCCGAGATGGATTTGCCCCAGTGGGTTTTGACGAGCTGGCCGACGGTGGGCGGAAAGGCCATCAGGCTGGCCGCGAAGATCACCGGGATGACGCCTGCCATGTTGACGCGCAACGGCAGGTAGGTCTGCCCACCTTCGGACATGCGCCGCCCGATCACGCGCTTGGCGTACTGGACCGGGATCCGCCGCTGGCCTTCCTGCACGAACACGATCCCGGCGACGACGGCGAGCACGAGGAAGGGCATCATCACCTTGAACACCTGATCCTGGGTGGTCCACCAGGTCTGGATCGCTGCGGGCAGGCGCGAGACGATCGAGGCGAAGATCAGCAGCGAGATGCCGTTTCCGATTCCGCGCTGGGTGATGAGCTCGCCGACCCACATCAGCAGAACGCAGCCTGTGGTGAGACACACGACGATCAGGAAGATGTGCGGGGCGTCGAAGTGCGTGACGACCGATTCGCCGGCCTTGGCCTGGAGCGAGTGGAACAGGAACACGTAGCCGATCGACTGGGCGAAGGCCAGACCGACGGTCAGGTAGCGGGTGTACTGCGTGATGCGGGCCTGCCCGACTTCGCCTTCCTTGGAGAGCTTCTCCAGGGATGGGACGACCACCTGCAGCAGCTGCAGGATGATCGAGGAGGTGATGTAGGGCATGATGCCCAGCGCGAACAGCGCGATACGGCCGAGGCCGCCGCCGGAGAACAGGTTCAGGTAGCTGAGGATGCCGTTGCCGGCGAACTCTTTCTGGATGTTGTTGACTGCGCTGAGGTTGACGCCGGGGACCGGGATGTGCGAGCCCAGGCGATAGATCAGCAGCATCGCCGCCGTGAAGGCGATCTTCTTGCGAATGTCGGCGACTTTGAAGGCGTTGAGGATCGTTGCGAGCATGACCGTGGCTCCGCTACGCGGGCGGAGCGCCCGATTCTAGCTGTCCATAGCCGGATCGACTACCGGTGGGAGGCCTCAGGCGGGCCGGCCGGACGCGGGTTCCAGGACCTCGCACCGTCCGCCGGCGCCCTCGATGCGGGCTTTCGCGCTGGCGCTGAAGGCGTGGGCATGGACCGTGAGCGACTTGTTCAGCTCGCCCTTCGCCAGCACCTTCACGGGCACTCCCTTGCGGGTGCCGAGGCCGTGGGCACGCAGCTGCTCGAGCGTGACCTCGGCGCCGGCCTCGAAGCGGTCCTCGAGGTCGCCGATGTTGACGGCCTGGGTGCGCGTTCGAAACGGGCCGAAGGGCATCGACTTCTTCATGTGCGGGCCGCGGAGCTTGCGCATGCGCATGTGGATCGGCATCTGGCCGCCCTCGAAATTGGCACGGTGCTTGGCGCCCGAACGGGCGCCGGCGCCCTTCTGTCCGCGGCCCGAGGTCTTGCCGGTGCCGGATCCTTCGCCGCGCCCTAGCCGCTTGCGAGGCCGCCGGCTGCCGGGCGCCGGGGCGAGGCTGTGTAGCCCCACCCGGGCCGGATCGGCGGCGGCCTTGGGGCCGCTCGATCCCTTTCGAGAGCCTGTGGAGCTCCGCTCGGCCTGAGCGCCGGCTTTGCTGGCGGGGCTCACGCCGGCTCCCGATCTCCGTCGGACGGTTTGGCTGGGGCCCGTTTTTTGACTTCCGGTTTGTCCTTGGCCGGCTTGGCCGCCGCCTTGGCAGCCGGTTTGTCGTCGGTTTTGGCCACCGCCTTGTCAGCGGTTTTGGCCACCGCCTTGTCAGCGGTTTTGGCCGCCGCTTTGTCAGCGGCCTTTGCGGCCGGCTTGTCAGCGGCTTTGGCCGCCGCTTTCTCAGCGGCCTTGGCAGTCGGGTCCGCGGTCTTGGCCGCCGCTTTGTCGGCGGTCTTGGCCGCCGCTTTGTCAGCGGCTTTGGCGGCGGAGTGATCGGCGGCCTTGGGCTTCTGGGGGGCGGATCGCTTGGGCGACGGGCTCTGCGTGTCCACGCTCGCGCCGGCCTCGGATGCCGGCGCCGAAACGCTGCCGGCGGAAGCACGCTTACGCGAGGAGCCGGCGGGCGGCTCGGTGAGCTCGACGATGTGGCGGACCGCGTGAACCATGCCGCGCGCCTGGGCGTTGTCGGTGATCTCGATCGTGTGCCCGATGCGGCGCAGTCCGAGAGATCGCAGCGTGTCGAGCTGGCGCCGGTTGCAGCCGTTGCTCGAGCGCCGCTGCGTGACCGTCAAGGTGGCAGTCATCGCGAGGCCTCTTGCACGGCTGGCTCGGACGAGCCCTGCGGGCTTGCGGGCGGCGCAGCCTCACCGGACTCGCCCGACCCAGGAGCTTGCGCAGACTCGCTGGCGTGGCTCGACGAGGCGGCGCCCGTGGGCTCGCCGCCGGCGTCTGTCTGATCGGCCGAGCCGTCGGCGGCGGGGCCGCCCAGACCGAGCACCTGGTCGATCGACAGGCCACGCAGCTTGGCGACCTCCTCGGGGGTGCGCAGGGAGCGCAGACCGGCGATGGTGGCCTTGACGAGATTGATCGGGTTCTGTGTGCCGAGGCTCTTTGAGAGGATGTCGTGGATCCCGGCCAGCTCGAGCACCGCGCGGACGCCGCCGCCGGCGATGACGCCCGTACCTGGAGCGGCCGGCTTGAGCAGGACGCGCCCGGATCCGAATATGCCGGTGGTCTGATGGGTGATCGTGCTGCCGTGGCGGGGGACCCGGAACAGGTCCTTGCGGGCGCGCTCGACTCCCTTCTGGATCGCGAGCGGAACCTCGTTGGCCTTGCCGTAGCCGACGCCGACGACTTCGCGCTCGTCGCCGACGACCACGAGCGCCGTGAAGGAGAAACGCCGGCCGCCCTTGACGACCTTGGCGACGCGATTGATCTCGACCACGCGCTCCTGGAGGTCCAGGCCGGAGGGACTGACGGAGCGATCTGTGGAAACGGACATCGGTGGCAGAGGGTAGCGGGCCGCTGGTCGGGGCCTAGACGACCAGCCCGGTCTCTCGAATCGATTCGGCGAAGGCGCGCACGTGACCGTGGTAGCGGTAGCCGCCGCGATCGAACACGGCCTCGGAGACGCCGGCGGCCTTGGCGCGCTCGGCCAGCAGCTGACCGGCGCGGGTGGCGCACTCTCGTTTGCCCAGCGAGCGCAGCTCGGGCTCGAACCAGTTCACCGCTGCCAGCGTGTGTCCGGAGACGTCGTCGATCACCTGGGCCGAGACGCCGCGGTTGGAGCGGAACACCGAGACCCGCGGTCGCTGGGCGGTGCCGGAGATCTTCGCGCGCACCCGTCGGCGGCGTTTGAGCCGCTGCTGGCCCTTGGTCAGGACGGTCATGGGTGCGCTCCGTGTGCCATGCGCCCGCATGAGCCCTTAGAGCAAGCTGGGCAAGGACGCACGAAGCGTGGCCTACTTGGTACGCGAGCCGGCACCGACCGCGAAGCGGTTGGTGAGGACGCAGATCCAGCGAAGCTATACGGGCTCATGCGCGCTTGCCCACCTTGCGCGGGACGTACTCGCCCTCGTAGCGGATGCCCTTGCCCTTGTACGGCTCGGGGGGGCGCTGCTTGCGGATGATCGCGGCGGTCTCGCCGACGAGCTGCTTGGAGATGCCTTTGACGACGATCCGGGTCGGCTGGGGGACTTCGAACTCGATCCCCGCCGGGGCCGGGATCGGGACGGGATGGGAGTAGCCGACGGCCAGCTCCAGGTTCTTGCCCTTGAGCTGGGCGCGATAGCCGACGCCCTGGATCTCCAGGCGCTTCTCATAACCGGCGGTGACGCCCTCAACCATGTTGGCCACGAGCGAGCGTGTGAGGCCGTGCAGTGCACGGTGCTCGCCGCGGTCGGTCGGACGTGTGACCAGCAGCTGCTCGCCGTCCTGCACGACGCTGATGTCGCGCGAGATGCGCTCGGCGAGCTCACCTTTCGGACCCTTGACGCGTACTGACTCGGGCTCGATCGCAACGGTCACGCCCGAAGGCACCGGGATTGGCTGTCTACCGATTCTGGACATGTTCTGGTGCGGTGTCGCTCGCGTGCTTTCTGTCGCCCGGCTCGGGATCGCGTCCGTCGCCTGAGGTTCGGCCTCGGTTCACCAGACCTCCGCCATGACCTCGCCGCCGACCCCTGCGGCGCGGGCGTCGTGTCCCGTCATGACGCCGTGTGAGGTGGAGACGATCGCGGTGCCCATGCCGCCGAGCACCTTCGGCATGTGCTTGGCGTCGGCGTAGGTGCGCCGCCCGGGGCGCGAGATGCGGCGCAGGCCGGAGATCGCCGAGCGGCGCTCGTCGGTGTACTTGAGCGTGATCCTGATGAGCTGCCCGGGGGCGTCATCCGGGGCGGGAACGATCGACCACGACTCGATGTAGCCCTGCTCGGCGAGGATGCGGGCCAGCTCGGACTTCAGTTTCGACGCGGGTATGTCGACGGTCTCGTGCGCAGCGTGGATCGCATTGCGCACGCGCGTCAGGAAGTCGGCTATGGGATCGGTCATCGACATGGGACAGGGTGCCTACCAGGAGGACTTCGTCATCCCCGGGATCTGGCCGTTGTGGGCTAGCTCGCGCAGGCAGATGCGACAGAGCCCAAACTTCCGATACACCGCGCGCGGGCGCCCGCAGCGATTGCAGCGAGTATAGGCGCGGGTCTTGAATTTGGGCGGGCGCGCCTGCTTGACGCGCATCGAGATCTTCGCCATCAGTCAGCGTCCTCCGTGTTGTTGCCGTCATCCTCGGGGTCCTCGTCGGCGGAATTGCCGCTCGCATCCGCCTCAGGCCCGCCCTCGTCCGCGCCTGCTGCGCCGCTCTGGCCGGTGGCGTTCGACTCGCCGTCAGAGCTCGCCTGCGCGGGCTCTGCCGCGACGCCCGCCTCGGGGCTGTCGCCTTCGGCACCGGCCGCCGAAAGCTCATCCGCCACACCC
This sequence comes from Solirubrobacteraceae bacterium, assembly GCA_035507415.1. Classification (GTDB taxonomy): domain Bacteria; phylum Actinomycetota; class Thermoleophilia; order Solirubrobacterales; family Solirubrobacteraceae; genus Palsa-744. The sequence goes on along the minus strand of DATJOF010000015.1, from coordinate 20,522 downwards.
TCGGCCTCGGGGCTCTCGCCTTCAGCACTGGCCGCGGAAAGCTCATCCCCCGCAGCCTCGCCAACCGGAAGCTCGGCCTCCGAGACATCCGTGGAAGGCAGCTCGGTTCCGGCATCGGACTCGGTCGCCTCTTCCGCCCCCTGGGGAGCGGGGTCGGACACCGGTTGGTCCTCGACGGCCTCGCCAGCCGGAAGCTCAGCCTGCGAGACATCCGTGGAAGGCGGCTCGGTTTCGGCATCGGACTCGGTCGCCTCTGCGGTCTGCGGCGGAGCCTCGTCGAGGACGGGCGCCGACGCGGAACGCCGGGCGCCGGCGGCGCTCTCGGCGGCGGGCCCGAAGCCATCGTCGGCCAGCTCTTGCAGGCGTTTGGGCATGCCCTGCCGGGTGTAGGGCATGCCGAGCGCGGCGAGCAGCGCGTAGGCCTCGGGATCGCTGGCAGCCGAGGTGGTGATCGTGATGTCCAGACCGCGGACCTCGTCGACCGCGTCGTAGTCGATCTCGGGGAAGATGATCTGCTCGCGTACGCCCAGTGAGTAGTTGCCGCGGCCGTCGAACGAACGGGCGCTGAGACCGCGAAAGTCGCGGATACGGGGGATCGCGATCGAGATCAGGCGATCGAGGAACTCGTAGGCGCGCTCACCGCGCAGTGTGACGGCGACGCCGACCGGCATGCCCTCGCGCAGTTTGAAAGCGGCGATCGACTTGCGCGCGCGCCGGATGCTGGGACGCTGGCCGGCGATCGTGGCGAGCTGGTCCTGGGCGGCTTTGAGCGCTTTCGAGTCCTGCTTGGCGCTGCCGACGCCCATGTTCAGCGTGACCTTCTCGAGCTTGGGCGCCTGCATCGAGGAGGTGTAGCCGAAGCGCTCGATCAGCGTCGGACGGATCTCGTCGAGGTAGCGGGTCTTCAGGCGCGCTGGGGGTGCGGTGGCGTTCATGACGGTTTGGTTCGGGGTTCGTTCGTTGGGGTCGTTGGGAGAGCTCAGTCGATGTTGGTCCCGGAGCGAACCGCTACGCGCGTGCGCCTGGCGCCCTCACGCTCGATCCGCACGCGCGTGGGCCGGCCGCCTTTGGGGTCGACGAGCATCACGTTGGAGACATGGATCGGGCCCTCGCGCTCGATGACGCCGCCGATCGGCTGCTGGCGGCTGCCTTCGGCCACCTGTTTCGGGCGCATGTGGCGCTTGAGCATGTTCAGGCCCTCGACGTAGACACGCTGCTTGCTCGGCTCGGTGCGCAGCACACGCCCGCTCTTGCCGCGGTCCTTGCCCGAGATCACGAGCACTTGATCGCCACGGCGGATCTTCATCGAGGTGCGAGGTGGACGTGTGGCCTTGGCGGGCATCTCACAGGACCTCGGGCGCGAGCGAGACGATCTTCATGAAGTTGCGTTCGCGCAGTTCGCGCGCCACGGGCCCGAACACGCGCGTGCCGCGCGGGTTGTTCTGGTCGTCGATGATCACGGCGGCGTTCTCGTCGAACGCGATGTAGGTGCCGTCGTCGCGACCGATCGGCTTCTTGGTGCGCACGATCACCGCCGTGACGACTTCGCCCTTTTTGACCGCGCCCTGGGGGTTGGCCTGCTTGACGGTCGCGGTGATGATGTCCCCCACGAACGCATAGCGGCGCCGCGAGCCGCCCTTGACGCGGATGCACAGGATTTCGCGGGCGCCGGTGTTGTCGGCCACCCGCAGGCGCGTCTCGTTCTGGATCATGCTCGGGCCTTTGCGGTTTTCATCTCGCCCGCTCCAGGACGTCGACCAGGCGCCAGCGCTTGGTTCGCGACAGCGGACGGCTCTCGATCACGCGCACCGTGTCGCCCTCGCGGGCATCGTTGTTCTCGTCGTGGGCGTGCAACGTGCTCGAGCTGCGCACGATCTTCTCGTAGCGTCGATGGCGTCGCGCGACGTCGATGCGAACCGTGATCGACTTGTCGGCCTTGTCCGACACGACGATCCCCTGGCGGATCTTGCGGGTGCCCTCGACGCGCCGTTGACCGTCTGCGGGCATGGGATCGGACGCCGGCGCAGGAGCGGCGCCGCGGCGCGAAACGGCCTTGGCGCGTTCCTTCAGGCGCTGCGCCCGCCGGCGAGTGGCCTTGTCCTTGCGCTCGGCGAGGCGTTCGGCGTGACGCTCCTCCGGTGAGCGCGTAGGACGCGCCTTGCCGGTATGCGCGGAGCGGGCCTTGCGGCGGCGCTCCTTGGGCGGGAGCTGCTCCACAGGCTGCTCGTCGGAGTGCGCGGCCGCGGCTGGGCTCGCGCCGGTCTCGGCCGTGGGCTCGCTTGCGCCGGGCTGCTCGCCCGCGGGCTGCTCGGCCGGCTCCCCGCCGGAGACCTCGGTCTCGGCATCGGACCCGTCCGCGGCAGGCGAGTCGGGCGCCGCTGCCTCCGCGGGCTGGTCCTGCTCGGCGGCCGTGTCGGCCCGCTCGGCGTCGTCGCCGTCGTGGTTGTCTGGTTGGTCAGCCATTTGCTCGTGGGTCTGCTCGATTTCCTGTCGCTTGGGTCTCGGGTGTTCTCGTCGTCTCGGGTGTTCTGTCGGATGGGTGCCGTCGCGGCTGCCGTCAGGTGAATCGTCTGCGGTTCATCTCAATTGCCGGTGGAGCTCAGGGCGAGTCACGACCGAGCTCGCGTTCGCGGGCCACCGTCAGGGCGCGGGCCAGGTCGCGCCTGGCACGCCCGATTCCGGCGGTGTCGTCGAGTTCGCCGGTCGCATTGGAGAAGCGCAGGCCGAAGACGTCTTTGCGCAGCGTGGCGATCTGTTTGGCCAGCTCCTGGTCCTGCAGGTCTCGCAGCTCCTTGACGTTCATGGCGGCGTCAGTCCTCGCGGAGCACGAACTTGGACTTGACGGGCAGCTTGTGGGCGGCGAGGCGAATCGCATCGCGGGCCAGCGGCTCGGGGACGCCCGCCAGCTCGAACATGACGCGTCCGGGCTTGACCACTGCCACCCATCCCTCCGGGGAGCCCTTGCCCGAGCCCATGCGCGTCTCGGCAGGCTTCTTGGTTACGGGCTTGTCGGGAAACACGTTGATCCAGACCTTGCCGCCGCGCTTGATCTTGCGCGTCATCGCGACGCGGGCGGCCTCGATCTGCCGGTCGCTGAGCCAGCCCTGCTCGAGCGACTTCAGCCCGTACTCGCCGAACTGGACCTTCACCTGCCCGCGCGAGACGCCGCGGCGACGGCCGCGGTGTTGCTTGCGGTGCTTGACGCGCTTGGGGGCGAGCATCAGCGGCCTCTGGCTCCGCGACTAGCGGCGTCCCGGTCGGGACCGCCACCGCCACCGCCACGCCCGCCTCGTCCCCCGCGACCGCCCGGCCCGCGTCCGCCGCCGGGACCGCCTGGACCGCGTCCGCCACCGGGGCCGCCACCGCTGTCACGGCGCCGTCCGCGCCCCTCGCCGCGCCCGTCGCGACCGCCGCGCCCGTCGCGCTCGGAGCTCGGGGCGGCCGGAGCGCTCATGTCGGTGAGGTCGGCACCGGTGTAGCCCTCGGGCATGATCTCGCCCTTGTTCATCCAGCACTTCACGCCGATCCGACCGAAGGTGGTGCGGGCCTCGTAGAAGCCATAGTCGATGTCGGCGCGCATCGTGTGCAGCGGCACGCGCCCGTCGGAGTAGCTCTCCGTGCGTGCCATCTCGGCCCCGCCGAGGCGCCCTGCCACCTGGACCTTGACGCCCTTCGCACCGGAGCGCATGGCACTCGTGAGCGCGCGCTTCATGGCGCGGCGGAAGGCGACCCTGTTCTGGAGCTGCTCGGCGATCGACTGCGCGACCAGCTTGGCATCGAGCTCGGGACGCTTGATCTCGAGGATGTTGACCTTGATCTGCTTACTGGTCATACGGTGCAGCTCGCGGCGCAGCGCGTCCACTTCGGTGCCCGACTTTCCGATCACGATGCCCGGTCGCGCAGTGTGGATATTGACCTCGAGCTCGTTGGCGTCCTTGCGGATCGTGATCTCCGACAGGCCTGCGTGGGCGAGCTTGTTGACGATGTGCTCGCGCACGCGGATGTCCTCGGCGAGATACTCGGAGAACGAGCGCTCGTTGAACCAGTTGGACTTCCAATCGTGGATATAGCCGACGCGCATCGCCTCGGGGTGAACCTTTTGTCCCATCTCGTTTTCAGCCGTTTCTTAGTTCGTTCGTTTGCTCGAGGCTCGGTTAGATGTCAGGGGTCAGAGTGATGGTGAGGTGGCTGGTGCGCTTGCGAATCGACGTGGCGCGACCCATCGCGCGTGGCCGAAAGCGCTTGATCGTCGGCCCTTCATCGGCGTATGCGTCCCGTACGATCAGGTCGTCCTCGAGCAGTTCGTGGTTGTTCTCGGCGTTGGCGACCGCCGAGTCCAGCAGCTTGCTCCAGTCACGCGCGACCTCACGCGGGGCGTAGGCGAGGATAGCGCGCGCCTCCTGCACGGAACGTCCGCGCAGGTGATCGCTGACCAGGCGCGCCTTGCGCGCGGAGGTGCGCACGTAGCGGGCCTGGGCGCGCACGACACGGCGCCGTTGAGGACGTTTGGCTCCTTTTGCGGACCTTCTCGCGCGGGCGGGTTTGGCGGGCTTCGCGGCTGTGGCAACCTCTCCCGCGGGTGCGGCGTCGGTCGCTTTTTTGCCTCGGCGCCGGCGCGGTGCGGCCTCCTTCTGAGGCGCCTGCGCGCTCGCGGACGCCTCCGCGGTCTCAGATGCCCCCTTCGTCTCAGAGGCCTCCGCGGCCTCAGGAGCCTCCGCGGTCTCAGACGCCTCCGCAGTCTCAGAAGCCTCGGCGGTCTCAGGAGCCTCCGCGGTCTCGGACGCCTCCTGAGCGACGGGCTCGTCGGTTGCCGCTTTTTTCGCGCGCGCGCGCCTGCGTTTGGCGGGAGCCTCTTTGGCGCGAGCCTCCTGCTGTGCCCCGGTCTCGCCGTTCCGCTCGGCGGCGGGAGCGGTCTCGCGCGCCTGCGTGTCCTCGACGGACCCGCCGGTCGCGGCCTCGGTCTCGTCTGGCTGGTCTTTCTCCGGACTCACTCGGATCAACGAACCTTTGCCGAGCCGGCGTGTCCACGGAACATGCGGGTCGGGGCGAACTCGCCGAGCTTGTGTCCGACCATCGACTCCGAGATGAACACGGGCACGTGTTTCTTGCCGTCGTGAACGGCGATCGTGTGGCCGACCATCTCCGGGAAGATCGTCGAGGCGCGCGACCAGGTGCGCAGCATTTTTTTGTTGTTTTCGGCGTTCAGGGCTTGGACGCGCGCCATCAGGCGCTCCTGCACCCACGGCCCCTTCTTGCTGGAGCGGCTCATCGCTGTTTGCCCTTCCCGCGACGCCGACCGCGCACGATGTAGCGATCCGATGCCTTGCGGCGCTTGCGGGTGCGATAGCCGAGCGTGGGGACGCCCCAGGGCGTGACCGGATGGCGCCCCGGCGTGGTCGAACCCTCGCCACCGCCGTGGGGGTGGTCGACAGGGTTCATCGCGGTGCCGCGCGTCTGCGGGCGGACACCGAGGTGGCGCTTGCGCCCGGCCTTGCCGATCTTCACGTTCTGGTGGTCTGCGTTGCCGATCGTGCCGACCGTGGCGCGACACTCGGCGCGCACCAGACGCATCTCGCCGGAGGGCAGGCGCAGCGTGGCCATCTCGCCGTCGCGCGCCATCAGCTGCACGGCAGCGCCCGCGGAGCGAGCCATCTGACCGCCGCGACCGGGCTGCAGCTCGACGTTGTGGACGACGGTGCCGACGGGCATGCGGGCGAGCGGTAGGCAGTTTCCGACAGCGATGTCGGCGTCGTCGCCGGAGGCCACGGTCATCCCGACGGTCAGGCGCTGCGGCGCCAGGATGTAGCGCTTCTCGCCGTCGGCATAGTGCAGCAATGCGATGTAGGCCGAGCGATTGGGGTCGTACTCGATCGCGGCGACCTTCGCGGGCACACCGTCCTTGCGGCGCTTGAAATCGATCCGCCGGTAGGCGCGCTTGGCACCGCCGCCGCGGTGACGGGCGGTCTTGCGCCCGCGGGCGTTGCGCCCGCCGCTCTTGGTCAGGCCTTCGACGAGCGTCTTCTCGGGCTTTGACTTGGTGACCTCGGCGAAGTCGGAGTAGGAGGCAAAGCGCCTGCCGGGGCTGGTGGGCTTTGGTTTTCGGATCGCCATGGTGTGACTCGCCTTTCCCTAGTCGAGCGCGCTGAGTCCGTGGAAGATCGGAATCTGTTGGCCGGGCTCGATCTCGACGATCGCCTTCTTCCAGGAGCGCGTGCGCCCCCGCACGGCGCCGCGGCGCTTGGGCTTGGACTTCACGCTCAGCGTGCGGACCTCGATGACGTTCACGTCGAAGAGCGCTTGAACGGCCTGACGGATCTGGGTCTTGTGGGCGTTGCTGTGAACCCTGAACGTGTAGCGGTTGAGCTCGGACAGGACGTAGCTCTTCTCGGAGACGACCGGCCGGATGATCACCTGCGAGGGGTCCATCACTCGCTCCCCTCTGGCGCCTGAGCGCGCGCCGGCGCGCCGGCGCGCGCGGTGAGCGCATCCAGGGCGCTCTGCGAGACCAGCAGCGAGGCGGCGCGCACGATGTCGGCGACGCCGACGTCGGCGTGGGTCAGGACGGCAACGCGATCGAGGTTGCGAAACGAGAGCGCGGTCGCGGACTCGTCACCGGCGAGCACGACGAGCGCCGGCAGTGCGTCCGCGGGCGAGCGCCAATCGTCGAGCAGCTCGGCGGCCTGGCGGGTCTTTGGCTCGGTGAAGGCAGCGGTGTCGAGCACCGCGATCGAGCCGCGCGCCGCGTGCAGCGAGAGCGCGGAGCGCAGGGCGGCGCGCTGCTCCTTGCGGTTGACCTTGAATGTGTAGGACCGCGGTTTGGGTCCGAAGACCGTGCCGCCGCCGGTCCAAATGGGCGAACGGCTCGAGCCCGCGCGGGCGCGCCCGGTGCCCTTCTGGCGCCAGGGCTTGGCGCCGCCGCCGGAGATCATGCCGCGGGTTTTGGTCGCCGCCGTGCCGCGCCGGCGCGCGGCCTGCTCGGCACGAACGCTCTGGTGCACGAGCGACTCGTGAAAGCGGGCGGCGAACGCGGTGTCGGCAAGCTTCGCCTTCTGCGTGCTCGAGCTCGCAGATCCGCCCAGCACCGGCGCCTCGATCGTGGTCGGCGCCTGAGCGTCTTTGCGGGCGCGCGTGCGCGACTCAGGCATCGCCGCGCACCTCCACGACGCCGCCCGTGGCACCGGGGACCGACCCGCGGACCATCAGCAGGTTCTTGGCGGCGTCGAGGGCCACGACCTCGAGACCCGTCTGGGTGGCACGGCGGGCACCCATGTGGCCCGGGGCACGCAGTCCGGGCAGGACGCGCGAAGGCGTGGCCGACGCTCCGATCGAGCCGGGGGCGCGCACGTTGTGCGAACCGTGAGACTTGGGGCCGCGTTTGAAGTTGTGACGGCGGATCGTGCCCTGAAAGCCCTTGCCCTTGGAGACGCCCGAGATCTTCACATGTGCGCCGACCTCAAACGCGTTCACGGTGACCGTGTCCCCCAGCTGTAGCTCCCCGGCCTGGCCACGGAACTCCGCGAGATGACGCAAGGGCGGAGCACCGGCTTTCTTGAGATGCCCGAGCTCGGCTTTGCTCAGGTGCTTCTCGCGCGCCTGGCCGAACGCAAGCTGCACCGCGTCATAGCCGTCACGCTCTTCGGTGCGGATCGCGGTCACCGGGCACGGTCCAGCCTCGAGCACCGTGACTCGCGCGACGGTGCCGTCCTCGAGGAACAGCTGGGTCATGCCGAGCTTCTTGGCGAGGATCGCGGACATGGCTCAGGTCGCGAGGCGAATCTCGATGTCGACGCCGGCGGGCAGGTGGTCGAGGCGCTGCAGCGAGTCGACCGTCTTGGGGGTCGGCTGGTGGATGTCGATCAGGCGCTTGTGCGTGCGCACCTCGAAGTGCTCGCGCGAGTCCTTGTCCTTGAACGGGGAGCGGATCACGCAGTAGACGTTCTTCTCGGTCGGCAGCGGCACCGGCCCGGACACGGTGGCGCCGGTACGGGTGGCCGTCTCGACGATCTCCTTGGCGGCGGACTCGATCGCCGAGGTGTCGTAGGCCTTGAGCCTGATGCGGATCTTGTTTTGTGAAGCTGATGCCATGTCTGGGTGCGGCGATGTGGGGTGGGGTTTGCCGGTGAAGCGTGCGAGAGGGCGGATCCCCGTGTGAACAGAATCCGCCCCCTGCCCGTCGCTCGGACGGGATGTTCGGTTAGTCGTATCGGACTGCTGATTGAGCGCGGCGCCGCCGGCGAGGCGGAGGCGCGCGCTGGGTTACTCGACGATCTCGCTGACCACGCCCGAGCCGACCGTGCGCCCACCCTCGCGGATGGCGAAACGCAGGCCCTGGTCCATCGCGATCGGCTGGATCAGCTCGATCTCCATCTGGACGTTGTCGCCGGGCATGACCATCTCGACGCCGTCGGGCAGCTTTGCCACGCCCGTGACGTCGGTGGTGCGGAAGTAGAACTGGGGCCGGTAGCCCGAGAAGAACGGGGTATGGCGACCACCCTCCTCCTTCTTGAGCACGTAGACCTCGGACTTGAACTTGGTATGGGGGGTGATCGAGCCGGGCTTGCAAAGCACCTGGCCGCGCTCGATCTCCTCGCGCTTGGTGCCGCGCAGCAGACAGCCGACGTTGTCGCCGGCTTGGCCCTGGTCGAGGATCTTGCGGAACATCTCGACGCCGGTGACGACGGTCGAGGTGGTGTCGTGAACGCCGACGATCTCGACGGTGTCGCCGGTGTTGACGACGCCCTGCTCGACGCGCCCGGTCGCGACGGTGCCGCGGCCGGTGATCGAGAAGACGTCCTCGACCGGCATCAGGAAGGGCTTGTCGAGCTCGCGCACGGGCTCGGGAATGTAGGTGTCGAGCGCCTCGGCGAGGTCGAGGATCTTCTGCTTGGAAGCCTCGTCACCTTCGAGCGCCTTGAGCGCGGAGCCGGTGATGAAGGGGATGTCATCGCCGGGGAAGTCGTACTCGGAGAGCAGCTCGCGCACCTCGACCTCGACGAGTTCGAGCAGCTCCTCGTCGTCGACCATGTCGGCCTTGTTGAGAAACACCACGATGTAGGGGACGCCGACCTGGCGCGCCAGCAGGATGTGCTCGCGGGTCTGCGGCATCGGGCCGTCGGCCGCAGAGACCACCAGGATCGCGCCGTCCATCTGGGCGGCGCCGGTGATCATGTTCTTGACGTAGTCGGCGTGTCCGGGGCAGTCGACGTGGGCGTAGTGACGCTTGTCGGTCTGGTACTCCACGTGCGAGGTGGCGATCGTGATCCCGCGTTCCTTCTCCTCGGGAGCGTTGTCGATCTCCTCGAAGCTGCGCGCTTCGGCGCCCCCCTTCTCCGCCAGCACGGTCGTGATGGCAGCGGTCAGCGTCGTCTTGCCGTGGTCGATGTGACCGATGGTCCCGACGTTGACATGCGGCTTGTCGCGCTCGAACTTCTCCTTCGCCACTTTGCTTCGCTCCTGTATCGACTTGTATGCCCGCCGCCAAACGGCGAACCTGGGAAATCTATCTGAATGCGGTTGTTGGTGTGTCGCTGGTCTGGATGTTGCGCCTTGCTTGGCTGTGCGCCGCGCCTAGCGTGGTCCCTGCTGACTTTCGCGGATCCGGCTTGCGCTGTGATCTTCTCTGCGGAGGGGTGTCTGCCGGGCGGGCCATCGGGCGCAGGCCCTATGCCGCGACGGGCTCCCCGGTGCGCGCCTCGATGATCTTCTCGGAGATGTTCGCCGGAACCTCCTCATAACCCTCGAACTGCATCGTGTAGGTGGCGCGCCCCTGCGTGTTCGAGCGCAGGTCGGTGGCGTACCCGAACATCTCGCTGAGCGGGACGCGGGCATTGACGGCGAGCGCGTTGCCGCGCCGCTCGTTGCCCTCGACGCGGCCGCGTCGGCGCGAGAGATCGCCGATGACGTCGCCGAGGAACTCCTCCGGAGTGACCACCTCGACCGCAAAGATCGGCTCGAGCAGCACCGGTTTCGCGCGTTTGGCGGCCTCTTTCAATGCCAGTGAGCCGGCCACCTTAAAGGCGATCTCCGAGGAATCGACCTCGTGGTACTTGCCGTCGGTGAGCGTCACGCGCACGTCGACCATCGGATAGCCGGCCTTGACGCCGTTCTCGAGCGCCTCCTCGACGCCCTTCTCGACCGCCGGGATGAACTCCGATGGGATCGCTCCGCCCTTGATCTTGTTGACGAAGTCAAAGCCCTCGCCGGGGGCGGGCTCGAGGTCGATGTAGACCACGCCGAACTGTCCCGAGCCGCCGGTCTGGCGCACGAAGCGGCCTTCGACCTTGTTGGCGGTGCCGCGCACGGTCTCGCGGTAGGAGACCTGCGGGCGCCCGACGTTGGCCTCGACACCGAACTCGCGCTTCATGCGATCGACGAGCACCTCCAGATGCAGCTCGCCCATCCCGGAGATCTCGGTCTGGCCGGTCTCCTCGTTGCTGCGCACCTGGAAGGTCGGGTCCTCCTCGGCGAGCCGACCGAGCGCGACGGACATCTTCTCCTGATCGGCCTTGGTTTTCGGCTCGACCGCGACCTTGATCACGGGCTCGGGGAAGTCGATCGTCTCGAGGCGGATCGGAGCGTCGGGGGCGGCGAGCGTGTCGCCGGTGACCACCTGCTTGATGCCCACGGCGGCCGCGATGTCGCCGGCGTAGACCTCCGGCACCTCCTCGCGGTCGTTGGCGTGCATCATCAGGATGCGCCCGATCCGCTCGGTGCGCCCGCTGTTGACGTTGAGCACGCGCGCGCCCGACTGCAGATGGCCCGAGTAGACGCGGAAGTAGGTGAGCTTGCCGACGTAGGGGTCGGCCATGATCTTGAAGGCGAGCGCCGCGAACGGTTCGCCGTCGTCGGGCTTGCGCGTGACCTCGCGCTCGCCCTCCTCGCCGCGCACCAGTTCGGTGCCGCGCACGGGTGGCACGTCGAGCGGCGAGGGCAGGTAGTCGATGACGGCGTCGAGCAGCGGCTGGACGCCCTTGTTCTTGAACGATGAGCCGCACAGCACCGGCGTCATCTCGATCTGCAGCGTGGCCTTGCGGATGGCCTGCTTGAGACGCTCGGGCGCGATCTCGGCCTCCTCGAGGATCAGCTCGAGCAGACCGTCGTCGTAGTGCGAGACCTCCTCGAGCAGGTGCTCGCGCCCTCCCACGGCGCGCTCGGCCAGAGGCTCGGGGATCTCGACGGTCTCCTGTTCGGTGCCGAGCTCGTCCTTGTATACGACCGCTTTCATCGTGACGAGATCGACGACGCCTTCGAAGTCGCTCTCAGCGCCGATCGGCAGCTGGATCGGCACGGGGTGCGCGCCCAGCCGGTCGACCATCGTCTGCACGCCCTGCTGGAAGTCGGCGCCGATGCGGTCCATCTTGTTGATGTAGGCGATGCGCGGGACCTGGTACTTGTCGGCCTGGCGCCATACGGTCTCTGATTGCGGCTCGACGCCGGCGACCGAGTCGAACAGCGCGATCGCACCATCGAGCACCCGCAGCGAGCGCTCGACCTCGACCGTGAAGTCGACGTGGCCGGGTGTGTCGATGATGTTGATGCGGTGGCCCTTCCACTCGGCGGTCGTTGCGGCCGAGGTGATCGTGATGCCGCGCTCCTGCTCCTGTTCCATCCAGTCCATCGTGGCGGCGCCCTCGTGGACCTCACCGATCTTGTAGGTGCGTCCTGTGTAGTAGAGGATGCGCTCGGTCGTGGTCGTCTTGCCGGCGTCGATGTGCGCCATGATCCCGATGTTGCGGGTGTTCTCGAGGCTGAACTTTCGTGGCATGGTCGTGGCGTCCGGTTTGAGAGGTTCGTTGAGTGCTGGTGAGGTCTGTGAAGTGAAGGTGCCGTGAAGCCTGGGTGCGACGGCCTTGAGGCCAAAAAAATGGGCCCCTCGGGCCCACGCGCGCTACGGGTCTCTGTGGCCAGACCGGCTCGCGTCGTTATCTGCTCGAGGTCTCCATTCTTGAAGCTTGACTCCGCTGCGGGCCTGTTCATGGCACGGCGCCCAGGCGAGCCGCGGCCGACTATAGCAGAGGACTTCGGGGGTTCTGCCGAGAAGGATGACCCGTAGATTCGCTCCGAAACGACGATCGAGCCCACCCCGGCTGAGACGGCCGCCGGGCCATAACGAAGTGCGAGCTGGCTACTCGTCGGAGTAGAGCGGCCACACCTCGACGACGCCTTCTGCAACGGCGCACGGGGTCCTGGAGGCGAGGCTGATCGCGTCCTCGAGCGAGGCGGCCTCGATGAGCGCGAATCCGGCGATGGGCAGATCGGAGCGCAGGTAGGGCCCGGGGCTCGTCTCGAGGCCGCGGGCGCCATGGTTGCGGACCTGCACGGGCTCGCCGGCAATCCCCATCACCGCCCGGTCCGCTCGCAGGCGGCGATCGTGCGCGTGGGCAGCCTCACGGACCGCCGGATCGGTCCGCTCATACCCGGCGCGGTCTCCGTATCCGATGGTCACGTACCTGGGCACGAGCGCAGCGTCGGTGAGCTTGTCGGGAATCGGGCCTTGAAAAATAATCTTCGGTACCTAAACTTTCGGTACCGAATGTCTTCCGAGCGACCCACCGATGCTTTGACCGGCTCGCCTCACAGTAGCGTGAACGGTGCCAGTGCCGGGAACAAGGCAGAGCAGGCACGCGGGAGCTCGTCGAACGCGGTCTCCGCACCGACCGCATCGGCGGCCGAGCAGGCGGCCGGGGCTTCCCCCCAGGCCAGCTCGGCGCCCGCCCGACCGAACGGCGCGCCCATGAGCTACGCGGCCGGCCACGTCGAACGGCAAGTGTGGGTGGTGTGCGGCGTGGTGATCCTCGGGATGATCATGTCGATCCTCGATACGACGATCGTGAACGTGGCGCTGCATACGCTCTCGCGCGACCTGCACAGCCCGCTTTCGCAGGTTCAGTGGGTGATCACCGGGTATCTGCTGTCGCTCGCGGCGGTGATCCCGGTGTCGGGCTGGGCGGCGCGCCGGTTTGGAGCCAAGCGGGTGTACATGATCTCGTTGGTGCTGTTCACGGCCGGATCGGCGCTCTGCGGCCTGGCCGGCTCGGTGAGCTCGCTGGTCGTGTTCCGTGTTCTGCAGGGCGCGGGCGGCGGCATGATCATGCCACTGGCGATGATGATCATGGCCCAGGTCGCCGGACCCCAGCAGATGGGCAAGGTGATGGGCGTCGTGTCGATGCCGGCGATGATCGCCCCGATCCTCGGACCGGTCGTGGGGGGCGTGATCCTCGAGCACCTGCACTGGTCGTGGATCTTCTTCGTGAACGTTCCGATCGGCGTGATCGCGTTTGCGCTCGGCTGGAGGCTTCTGCCGCACACCGACTCCGGTGAGGCTGGGCGCCTGGACGTGATCGGGCTGGCGTTGCTGCCGATCGGCTCAGCGGCGCTGATCTACGGCGTGAGCCAAGCGGGCTCGGGCGCGCCGCTGGGCTCGAGCGAAGTGATCGTGCCGGTGATCGTGGGGATCGCGTTGAATGTGCTGTTCGTATTGCACGCGCAGCGCGTCACGCGCCCCCTGCTGGACATTCGCATGTACGCCAACCGCGTGTTCGCGGGCGCGGCGTTCACCAACTTCGGCCTGGGCGCGGCGCTGTTCGGCGCGATGATCCTGGTGCCGCTGTATTACCAGGAAGTGCGCGGACAGAGCGTGATCGCCACGGGGCTGCTGACGGGCCCGCAGGGGATCGGAGCGCTGGTGGCGATGCCGCTGGCGAGTCGGCTGACGGAACGGTTCGGCGGGGGACGCGTGGCGATCAGCGGCGTGACGCTGCTGTGCCTGAGCACGATCCCGCTCACGTTCGTTGGGGCGCACACATCGATCGTCGCGATCTCGCTGGTGCTGGTGGTGCGCGGGCTGAGCATCGGGCTGTGCTTCATGCCGGCGATGACCGCGGCGTTCGCCTCGATGCGCCCGGAGCAGATCTCCGACGCGACCCCGCAGATCAACGCGCTGCAACGTCTTGGCGGTGCGATCGGCACGGCGGTGCTGGCGGTCGTGTTGCAGCGTGCGGGCGCGCACGCGGTGACCCCGGAGCAGCACGCGAGCGCGTTCGACACGGCTTACTGGTGCGCGTTCGGAATCGCCGCGCTGTCGCTGCTGCCATGCCTGATGCTGCTCCGCGCCGAGAACCCCCGCCGCAGGCTCGAGCACGCCCCCGGCGCGGACTCCGCCGCCGAGGCGATCGGGGCATAGGGACAGCCGATGAGCACGCGCGCGAGCGACGCCAATACGAGCCAGGCCGGTGGCAAGCCGGCGAGGCGCGCGGCGGTGAACGCAACGGCCGCCTCAGCTGCAGCGTCGAGCACAACGGCTGCGACGCCCACGCCGGCAGGCACAACGGCCCGGGCGCCCGCGTCGGCGGGCACAACGGCCGGGGCGCGCACGCCGGCAGGCACAACGGCCAGGGCGCCCGCGCCTGCTGGCCCAACACCCGGGGCGCCCGCGCTGCCGGACACAACGGCTGTCGGGCCTGCAGCGCAGGACGGACAGGCGTGGAGCGTCGAGCTGACCGACCTCGGCAGGGCCTTCAGGCGAGTGTTTCGCGGCCTGATCAGGATGCGCGGGCGCGACACGCACCTGGGCGGCGCAGAGCTGAGTCACGCCCAGTTCGAGCTGCTGATCGAGCTGTACGAGCGCGGTGAGCTGCCCGCCGGGGAGCTGGCGGCGGCAGCACGGCTATCGCCCGCGGCCGTGACCCAGATGCTCGATCACCTGGCCGAGTCCGGCCACGTCGAACGGGTGCGTTCGAGCAGCGATAGACGCGTGGTGGTATCGCGTCTGACCCCCCAGGGCCGGGGCAAGATACTGGCCAAGCGGGCCGTCTGGCAGCGCCGCTGGGAGCACGCGCTCGATGGCCTCAGCGCGCGCGAGCTGCGGGCCGCAACACGCGTGCTGGAGCAGCTGAGCGCGGTGTTCGAAGACGCCGAGGACTGTCCGGCGCAGGACAGCAACGCCGCGTAGCCTGGCCTGGCGGAGCGGAGGTTCCTCCCCCGGTCCGCTTTTCTCCTACCAGCGGTAGTGCGCGAAGGCCTTGTTGGCCTGGGCCATGCGGTAGATGTCATCCTTGCGCTTGTACGCGCCGCCCTGCTGGGACTGAGCGTCCAGCAGCTCTCCTGCGAGGCGCTGCGCCATGGTCTTCTCGCGGCGCTGGCGCGCGAACTCGACCAGCCAGCGCACCGCGAGCGTGCGGGCGCGCCGGGCGGGGACCTCGACGGGCACTTGATAGGTGGCGCCGCCGACGCGCCGGGAGCGAACCTCGAGCGACGGCGTGAGCGCCTTGATCGACGTCTCCAGCGTCTCGATCGGTTCGCGATCGGAGCGCTCGCCGAGCAGCGCCAGCGCGTCGTAGACGATCCGCTCGGCGATCGACTTCTTGCCGTCGAGCATCACCTTGTTGATGACCTGCTGGACCAGTTTGGAGCGGTGGAGGGGGTCGGCCTCGAGCGGACGGACCTGGGCGGCTGCGCGGCGCGGCATGTCGGCGGTTCGCTGCTACTTCCTCTTCACGCCGTACTGCGAGCGTGCCTTTTTGCGGTCACTGACGCCGGCGGCGTCGAGCGTTCCACGCACGACCTTGTAGCGGACGCCCGGCAGGTCCTTGACGCGCCCGCCGCGGACGAGCACGACCGAGTGCTCCTGGAGGTTGTGGCCCTCCCCGGGGATGTAGGCCGTCACTTCGATCGAGCCGGAGATGCGCACGCGCGCGACCTTGCGCAATGCCGAGTTGGGCTTCTTCGGCGTGGTCGTGTAGACACGGGTGCAGACGCCGCGACGCTGCGGCGCGGCCACCTTCTTCTTGCGGCCCTTACCGGACTTCAGGCCCGGGGTGGCGAGCTTCTTCTTGGGGGCGATGCGGCCCTTGCGCACGAGCTGAGAGGTGGTCGGCATCAGGCCGGGATGGTAGCAGCGGGCGGCGGGCAGCTGGATGAACGGACGTCCCGGAGGGCCGACGCACGCACGCACGCGCGCGCGCCTGCGGTGCACGCCGACGCGAGCACTCAGCCGCCCACCCCTCAGGCCCGACCCGGGCCGACCCGCACGCACGCACGCGCGCGCGCCTGCGGTCCACGCCGACGCGAGCACTCAGCCGCCCACCACCCCTCAGGCCCGACCCGGGCCGACCTGCACGCACGCGGGCGCGGAGCCACGCGCTCGGGGCGCACCCGAGACCATGAGACCATCTGGAGCCTGCGGGAGCGTCGGAGTCAGCTGCTCGCCGGGGCGATGCCGGCGGAGCGCACGGGGGCGGGCATCAGCGCACAGGCGACTATCACGAGCACGAAGGCGAGCGACTCCAGGACCACGCCGGCGGGACTGCCCGCCATCGGGTCGCCGAACACGACGATGCCGCCGGCGACGCCCGCGATGTTGGCGGCCGTTCCCGTGACCGCGATGACGGGCACGGCATCTCCGTCCTGCAGGCCACGGGCCGAGGCGTAGAACGCGATGATCGAGGCAAGTACGGCTACGCCGAGCCATGGGCTGAGCAGCACCGCCAGGAGTCCGTGCGCCCCGACGATGCCGGTGAGCGCCTTGATCGCGGTGTCGGAGACACCGAACAGGATGCCGGCGGCGGCGCCGAGCATGATCCCGTGGTGCTCTGTCGGGCCTCCCATTCGCGGGCCCATGATCAGCAGGCCGCCGACGCCGAACAGGCCGGCCTCGAAGGAGATCATGGCCGCCTGCGAGAACTGCGAGTGGGCCCCGTGCATGGCGGGCAGCGTCAGGCCGAGCACGACCAGCCCGATCCCCGTGGCGAGCAGTCCCAGCCACTGGCGCGGTCCCACCTCGAAGCCGAAGATGCGGTCGGCCATGATCGCGATCAGAACGACGCCGGCGGCGAGCGAGACCTGGATCACAGACATCGGCGCGAGCGCGAGCGCGGCAACGTGGAGCGTCCAGCTGGCGGTCGCCACGACCATGCCGATCGAGAACCACTTGGAGGCGAACAGCTCACGCGCCGAGCGCAGCGGGTGGCGCACCTGCACGGCCGGAGCCGCGTTGGCTCCCTTGTACTTGTAGAAGAAGCCGAGATTGGCTACGAGGGCGCAGGCGAGCGCGAGCAGGATGCCGAAGGCTAGGGTCATGCGGGGGTCGGGATCTGACTGTGGTGTTGGATGAGATGGCTCGAGTGCGAATCCACGGCGGTTGCCTTTGCGGTGAGCGTCCCCCACGCCCGTCCGGACAGCCGATCGGCAGCGAACGCCCGCTGCTTTACTGGCCGCACTCGATCACGGCAGATTACCGATGCCAACCTCTGTGCGAGCTAAAGATCGTTCATCCGGGCCAAGGCCGCTGCTGATGGTCGACATCGACGGCGTGATCTCGCTGTTCGGCGTCCCGCGGGATGTCCTGGCGGGCACCGTCGCGAACGACCAGCCTGGGGGCTCGCGGCCCGCCACCGAGGACGGCGAGCCTCAGGGCTCGCTGCACACGATCGAAGGGATGGTCCATTTCCTCTCACGGTCGGCGGCGACGCATCTGCTCGAGCTGGGCGAGCACTTCGAGCTCGTGTGGGCGAGCGGGTGGGAGGAGAAGGCGGATGAACACCTGCCGCACGTGCTCGGCGTGCCGGCGGATCTGCCCCATCTGCGCTTCGAACGTGGCGGCAGCCGCGTCGGGGCGAGCGGCGCGCACTGGAAGCTCGCGGCTATCGAGCGCCACGCGGGGGCGCGCGCGCTCGCATGGGCCGACGACTCGTTCAACGACGCCTGCCACGAGTGGGCGGCGCGCCGGCAGGCTCCGACGCTGCTCGTCCAGACGGAGCCCGCGCGCGGGCTCACGGCGCGCGAGGCGTCACTGCTCAGGAGTTGGGCGGCGACGCTCGGCCGAGCGTGAGCGCGCGATCGCCAGGCGGCGCTCAAGGTTGGCGCGAACGGCGGCCCAGTCGAGATCGATGACGCTGTAGTAGGCCGAGTCGCGGACGCCGACACCCGGCATCAGCATGTGCCTGCGAAAGATGCCCTCGAACTGCGCGGGAAGCGCTGCGAGCGCGGCGCGCGAGCGCTCGTTGCGGGCGTCGGTCTTGAACTCGACGCGCATGCACTCGAGGCGCTCGAATGCGTGTGCAAGCATCAGCAGCTTGGCCTCGATGTTGGCGCCTGTCCCCCACATCGCGGGCGCCAGCCAGGTCCAGCCGATCTCGAGACCGCGATGGGGCTCGCGCAGGTTCATGTAACGGGTGCTGCCGATGGCGGCTCCGCTGGCGCGGTCGACGGTCGCGAACACCCCCTCGCGTCCCGCCTCGGCCTCCGCCAGGCTGCTGCGAAGCCACGCCGAGAAGTACTCGCGGCTGTCGCCGATCGGTGCCAGCCAGGCCCAGATGTCCGGATGCTGGGCGGCTTCGAACAGGTCCTGCTCGTGACGAGCGGCGAGTGGCTCGAGCACCACCAGATCGCCCTCGAGGCGTTCTGTCAGGCCGTCCCACATTGCGCCCTCAGGCCATCCCACGGCGCCCTGTCGGGCGATCCGACGTGGGCGCCGTCCGCGAGCCGCGTCGGTCTGTAAAGTCGTTGCACATCGGTCTGTCGCGCCGTCCGCCATGGTCCTGTCAGCCCCATGCCAGATTGCGGCGTCGAACGGGTTGTCGAGCTCGTCACGGCGAACGCGAGGCTACACCCCGATATGGAAGGATCGAGGGTCGATGGCGCGCGCGGGCGATCAGCTGGTGAACTCGATCAGCGGAGAGCGCATCGTCTTCCGGCGCACGGCCGGCGATACGGCGGGCGAGCTGCTGGAGATGGACGCGCACTGGGCGCGGCCCGGGCGGCGCACACCTGAGCACAGGCACCCCTGCATGGAGGAGCGCTGGGAGGTGATCGCGGGGTGCGCGTGCTTTCGGGTCGGGGGAGTCGAGCAGATGAGCGGGCCCGGTGATACCGCGGTGGCGCTCCCGGGCGTGACGCACGAGGCCTGGAATTCCGGCGAGGAGCCGGCGCACGTGCGCATCCAGATGCGCCCGGCGCTGCGCTGGGAGCTGTTCGTCGAGCGGTTGTTTGCGCTTGCGAACGACGCGCACGCACGTGGGTGCGACGCGCCGGAGCTGGAGTCGCTGCTGGCGTTGATGCGCGAGTTCCCGAGCGAGATCGCAGGCCCGGCACCCACCCGCTGAGCGGAGCGGAGCGAGCCCAAGCCTGGGCGGCAGGCTGGGGCGCGGGCCGAGCCAGCCGGCACGCTAGGAACGCCGCGCGATCCAGCCGCTGACGGTGTCAGGCGAGGCTGATGCCAGGCGGCACGCTAGGAACGCCGTGCGATCCAGGCGCTGACGGTGTCGGGCGGGGCGATGCCGGCCGTGAGCCGCGGGTCGGGCAGCGGCGGGCAGGCGACCGTCTCGAGGGGTATCACGCCCGCCCAGGACGGCAGTGCGTAGTCGTCCTCGTTGTCGACCGGCGGACCGTTGCGGATCTTGGCCGAGCTCTCGTCCAGGCGCAGGGCGAGGACCTCCGTGGCGCGCAGCTCCTTTTCGCTGGGCGGCCGGACTTCAGCCCAGCGGCCGGGGATCAGACGCTCGGTGAAGGCGCGCAAGGCCGCGAGACGCTCGTCGCGATCGCCGACGGGACGAGCGCTGCCGAGCACGACGACCGACCGGTAGTTCACCGAATGGTGAAAGGCCGAGCGGGCGAGCACGAGCCCGTCGATCAGCGTGGCGGTCAGACAGGCGGGAGCGCCGGATCCGAGCGTGCGCAGGGCGCGGCTGGCGGCGGAGCCGTGTACGTAGACGGTGTCGCCGACGCGGGCGTGGAGCGTCGGGATCGCGTAGGGCTGGCCGTCGTCGATGAACGCGAGGTGCGCGACCAGCGCCTCGTCCAGGATCGCGTTTACGCTGGCGCAATCGTACGCCGCGCGCGCGGGCTCGCGGCGTACTTTGGTCCTGGACGAGGGAGCGGTCGGCACACGGATGCGCCTACTCGCCGTCGTGCTGATCGCCGGGGACCTCGAGATCGGCGAGCTCCTCGACGAACCCCGGATCCGTGGCGCCGGCGCCGATCTTCTCGAGCGAGGCGAGGTCGGCGTCGAACTCGTGCCCATAGGAGAGGCTTTCGCCCCCCGACAGGCCGAGCTCGGCGGCGATCTCCTCCTGATCGAGCAGGCCGACGTCGTCGATTGCGCGGGGCAGCGGTTCGGAGGGCTCGATCTCGATCCGGCGATAGCGCGTGAGCCCGGTGGCCGCCGGGATCAGCTTGCCGATGATCACGTTCTCCTTGAGGCCGTTGAGACGATCGGTCTTGCCCTCGAGGGCGGCGTCGGTGAGCACCTTGGTGGTCTCCTGGAAGGAGGCGGCCGACAGGAACGAGTCGGTGTTCAGCGACGCCTTGGTGATCCCGAGGATGATGTCTTCGAATTGAGCGGCCTCGCCGCCGCCATCCGCGATCTCGCCGTTGGTTCTGGCGAATTCGAAGCGATCGACGAACTGGCCGGGGAGATAGTCGGTGTCGCCCTTCTGGTCGACTCTGACCTTTTTGAGCATCTGGCGCACGATCAGCTCGATGTGCTTGTCGTTGATGTCCACGCCCTGGGACTTGTAGACCTCCTG
>DATJOF010000014.1:0-53565 GCA_035507415.1 Solirubrobacteraceae bacterium | reverse complement strand
TCGAAGCTAGGTTCCAGACAGCGCATGGCCACAGTCACCACCAACCAGTTCAAGAACGGCAACCACATCGACGTCGAGGGGACCGTCTTCAAGATCCTCGAGTTCCAGCACGTCAAGCCCGGCAAGGGCGGCGCGTTCGTGAGGACCAAGCTGCGTCGGACCTCCGACGGCGCGGTGATCGACCGGACCTTCAGGGCGGGGGAGAAGTTTCGCGCGGTCAGGACCGAGACGCGCAGGATGCAGTTCCTGTACGCGGACGGCAACGACGCCCACTTCATGGACACCGAGTCGTTCGAGCAGATCGCGGTCGCGCAGAGCGCGCTCGAGGCGGCGCTGCGCTGGATCAAGCCGAGCAGCGAGGTCGACGTGTTGTTCATCGACGATGAGCCTTCCGACGTGCAGCTCCCCAGCGCCGTCGACCTCGAGGTGACCCAGACCGATCCCGGCGTGCGCGGAGACACGGCCTCGGGCGGGGGCAGCAAGCCGGCCACGCTCGAGACGGGCGCCACGATCATGGTGCCGCTGTTCGTCGACACCGGCGAGCGAATCAGGGTCGATACGCGCTCGGGCGAATACGTCTCGCGTGCGTAGACATGCGACGCTCCGATCAGCGCCGGGCGGCGGCGGTGGCGCTCTACCAGCACGATCTCACGAGCAGGCCGCTCGAGCAGACGTTGGGGGACGGCGCCTCGGAGCTCACGCGCGCGCTCGCGCAGGCCGCAGCCGATCGCGCGCCGGAGCTCGATGAGCTGCTCGATCGGCATGCACACGGCTGGTCGGTGCAGAGGATGCAGCCGCTGGAGCGAAGCATCTTGCGGGTCGCGCTCGTCGAGATGCTGCACCCCGACGCTGTGCCCGCGCGCGAGCCGATCCCGCCCGAAGGCGCGATCGAGGAGGCGGTCGAGAGCGCCAAGGTCTTCTGCGGCGCCGATGCGCCCGCGTTCGTCAACGGCGTGCTCGCGGCGGTCCTGCGCGAAGTGCGCGAGAATGCCCCGAGGAGGGCCGTGCGCGCGTCGCCTGCAGACGCCGACGGCCAGTGAACGACGGCCGGGAGACGCCATGAACGAGACCGAGCGAATCGTCGACGAGCGCCTGGACGAGCTGATCTCCAGGCTCGAGCGGGCGGCCGAGCAGCTGCGTTCCGGAGAGCTCTCCCCGGACGCGGCCGCGACGCTCGTGGAGGACTGCGCGGGCCTCGCGGGGGAGGCCGCCGCCGAGCTCGAGCGCCGCGCGCGCACGCAAGCCGCCACGATCGCGCCAGGCCAGGACTCGCTGCTCTAGGACCCTCGGTCGTGACTCGCGACCCTGGCGCCTCGGTGACGAGCGAGCCGACACGCGGGCGATCGTCGCCGGAGGGCTATCCCGAGCACCTGCGCGAGCTCGTCGAGAGCTACCTGCGCGCGTTGCGCTTCTCGCGCGAGTCGTTGACCGCGGGCCTGGAGGAGGCGATGCGCTACTCGCTGTTGGCGGGAGGGAAGCGCATTCGGCCGGTGCTCGCGCTGGCGACGGCCGATGCGGTCGGGCTGCGCCGGCGCGATCTGCTGCCGCTGGCCGGAGCGATCGAGCTGATCCACACATACTCGCTGATCCACGACGATCTGCCCGCGATGGACGACGACGAGCTGCGCCGCGGTATGCCCACTTGCCACGTCAAGTACGGCGAGGACGTCGCGATCCTCGCCGGCGACGGCCTCTACGCGGAGGCCTTTCGCCATCTGCTCACCCACCAGCAAGCCGCGCCCGAGCGCGTCCTGGCGGCGGCCGCCGAGCTGGCCGCGGCGACAGGGGTGGACGGCATGGTGGGCGGCCAGTACGCCGACGTCAGCGGCCGGGTGCCGGCCGGGCCGGAGGCGCTGCGCCGCCTGCACGAGCTGAAGACGGGTCGTCTGATCGCGGCATCGGTCATCTGTGTACTGTTGCTCGGTGCCGTCGACGGACCTGCGACAATGGGGTTTCGGCGCTTTGCGGCCGAGTTGGGCGTGCTGTTTCAGATCGTGGACGACATCCTCGACGTGACGGGCACGGACGCAGCGCTCGGCAAGCCGCAGGGAAGCGACGAGCGGCACGGCAAGCGGACCTACGTGAGCGAGTTCGGCATTCAACGGGCCAGAGAGCTGGCGGCGGAGTCCCACCGCACGGCGCGCGAGGCGCTCGCGCAGGCCGCCGCGGCGATCGGCTCTGAGCACGCGGCCGCGGAGCTCGAGCAGATTACTGATTTCATCTACACCCGCACGTCATGACTCGTAAGCAGCCCAAGAGCCAACGCGTCGAGCACGACGGCCCGCTCGAGCCTCAGGTCGCGTCGCCCCGGCTGCTCGACCAGCTCGAGGGTCCCGAGGATCTGAAAGACCTGTCGGAGGCGCAGCTCACGCAGGTGGCGGACGAGGTCCGCGCGCACATCATCGACACCGTCGGCGAGATCGGTGGGCACTTCGGCGCGAATCTCGGCACCTGCGAGCTGGCGGTGGCGCTGCACTCGCTGCTGCAGTCTCCCCGCGACAAGATCCTCTGGGATGTCGGGCACCAGGCCTACCCGCACAAGATCCTCACGGGCCGCCGCGACCGGCTCAGCACGATCCGCCAGTACGGCGGACTGGCCCCGTTCTGCGCGATCGCCGAGTCAGAGCACGACATCATCGGCGCCGGCCACGCTTCGACTTCGGTCGGCTACGCCGTCGGCATCAAGGAGGCGATGCGGCTGCGTGCACGCCAGCAAGGCGAGGTTGAAGCCGGTCCGGAGTCGCCGCCGCCTGGTCCGTCGGACCCGGCTCTGTCGTCGCATCGGGACGACCACGCAGGCGACGGCGGCGCGCACGACGGTGGCCCGGGCGGCGCGCAGGCTGGTGGCAGGGTCGTCGCCGTGATCGGCGACGGTGCGATGACCGGTGGAGTCGCGTTCGAGGCGATCTCCCAGGCCGGTGGGCTCGGGACGCCGATCGTGGTCGTGCTCAACGACAACGGCATGTCGATCGCGCCGAACGTCGGGGCTCTCTCCAGGTACTTCAACCGTGTGCGTCTGAACCCGAAGCTGTGGCATGCGCGCGCCGGCGTGGAGGGCGGACTGGTGAAGCTGCCGGGAGGGATCGGCGCCGCGTTCGAGCGCCTCGGGCCGCAGTTGAAGGAGTCGATCAAGGCCTTCTGGGCGCCCGGGCTGTGGTGGGAGGAGCTCGACTGGGCGTACATGGGCGTGATCGACGGCCACGACGTGCACGCCCTGCGTCGGGCAATCGGCGAGGCGCTGGCAGCGGAACGGCCGGTGGTGGTGCACATCGCGACGGTCAAGGGTAAGGGCTTCGCGCCGGCCGAGGACGGCGGCCTGGAGGGCATGGAGCAGTGGCACGCGGCCAAGCCCAAGTCGATCTTGAACGGATCCCCGACGCCGCCGGCATCGGCGCGAACAGTGCCGGCGAAGGCTGCGCCGCCGCCGCAATACACACAGGTCTTCGGAGAGGCGCTCGTGCGCGAGTGCCGGCGCGACGATCGCGTGGTCGGCATCACGGCGGCGATGAACTCCGGTACGGGCCTCAGCATCCTGCAGAAGGCGATGCCCGAGCGCTACTTCGACGTCGGCATCGCCGAGCAGCAGGCGGTCCTGTTCGCGGCAGGCTTGTCGCTGCAGGGAGTCAAGCCAGTGGTCGCCGTGTACTCGACGTTCCTGCAACGCGCCTATGACCAGATCGTTCATGACGTGTGCCTGCAGAGGCTGAACGTCGTGTTCGCGATGGACCGGGCCGGCCTGGTGGGCGACGACGGCCCGACGCATCACGGCGCGTTTGACATCGCCTACCTGCGCTGCCTGCCGAACATCGTGCTGATGGCTCCGCGCGACGAGGCCATGCTCGTGCGGATGCTGCGGACCGCACTCACCTACGACGACGGGCCCGTCGCGCTCAGGTACCCCCGCGGCGCAGCCGTTGGGGTGCGACTGCCCGCGCGCCCACGCGAGGTCGCGATCGGCACCGGCGAGATCCTCGCCGACGGCGGAGCCGGCGCGCCTGCCGGCAGACGGGTGGCGCTGATCGGCTACGGCGCCGGCGTCGGCAAGGCGCTGGAGGCAGCCGGCGAGCTGCGCGCGAGCGAGATCGACGTGACCGTCGCCGACGCGCGCTTCGCCAAGCCGATCGACGCCGGGCTGATGGCACAGCTCGCTGCCGAGCACGATCTGCTCGTGACGGTCGAGGAGGGCGTTCTCGCCGGCGGCTTCGGCAGCGCCGTATGGGAGACGCTCAACGAGATGGGCCTCACGAGCACGCCGCGCATCATCCGGGTCGGGCTCCCCGACCGCTATGTCACGCACGGCAAGCCCCAGCTTCTGCACGAGGAGATCGGGTTCACCGGACCCCGGATCGCCAAGCGCGTGCGCGCCGCGCTGCTCTCGCGCGACCCGGCGGCGCTGCAGGCGTAGGCCGGTGCGGCCGGCGTCGCAGTGTCGCAGCTGCGGTAGGTGGGCCGGCGCGGCTAGCGCGGCGCTTCCGCCAACGCGCAGCAGGCGTCGGCGGGCGCGGTCAGGGTCGCGGTCTCGATAGTGCGGCAGCGGAGCCCACGCGCGCGCGCGTGGGCTCCGACCGCTTAAGAGGGAAGCGGCCCGCTGGGGAAACGGGCCGCTTCGGGAGGAGGGATGCTGCTGTACTTCGGGTCGCTCACTATGTTGCCTGGCTGTCGTGTACGTATGTGTGATCTTGATCACACATCGCTAAATCCGCGCAGAAGTGCGGAACAGCACTAGCCGGAGGCCGATCCCGGTAACGGATCCGCTGCCTACAGTCCGGGATGCGCTGCCGACAGTCCCGGCGTTGCGGCCCGGAGGGCTACCGTTCCCGTCATGCCCGAACGACGCATGCGCCTGGACATGCTGCTGGCCGAACGCGGTCTGTTTCCCTCGCGCACGCGTGCCGCCGCGGCGGTCATGGCCGGGGACGTGATGCTCGGGTCGGGCGCTCGCCGCGCGGAGAAGCCAGGCGAGCTGGTGCACCCGGCCGAGGCGATCAGGGTGCGCGAGCGGCCCGCGTGGGCGTCCCGCGGCGCGATCAAGCTCGCCAACGCGCTGGCCGCGAGCTCACTGCCGGTGGGTGGCAGACGCGCCCTGGACGTCGGCGCGGCGACCGGAGGGTTCACCGATTGCCTGCTCGAGCACGGTGCGCGAAGCGTCGTCGCGGTCGACGTCGGATACGGTCTGCTTGCGTGGCGACTGCGCAACGACCCGCGCGTGACGGTGCTCGAGCGCACGAACGCGCGCACGCTCCTGCCGGAGAGCCTCCCCTACCGGCCAGACCTGGCGGCGATCGACGTCTCGTTCATCTCGTTGGCGAAGGTGCTGCCCGCCGTGCTCGGCTGCATGGCCGACACCTACGACGTGCTCGCGATGATCAAGCCGCAGTTCGAGGTCGGCCGCGAGCGGGTCGGCAAAGGCGGCGTGGTTCGCGATCCTGGCGCTCGGCGGTCGGCGCTTGCGAGCGTGGGGGCCTGCGCGCTCGCGCAAGGGGTCGGCGTGCTCGGCTATCACTCCTCGGGGCTGCCCGGGCCGAAGGGCAATCGCGAGACGTTCGTCCATCTGACCGAGCCGGGCCGCGCGGGTACGGCACGCGATGTCGAGCAGCTAACAGCGATGATTGACGGGGTTGAGCCGTGAGCGAGCATCGGAGCCCAGACCTCGAGCTGGCCGAGCAGGCCGGTCCCGGCGCGCCGCCGGAGCGGACGGCAGCGCAGAAGGCTCGCGTACGTCAGATGACCGTGTTCACCCATCGGCGCCCGTCGGACACGATCGCCGCTCTGCAGGAGCTGATCGCGCGGGCGGCGGCGGCGGGAGTGACGATTCGACTCGACGCCGAGGAGACCAGCAAGCACCGGATCGGGCCCGGGCCGGGGGTTTTGACCGACGCTCCGGTGAGCGATGACGTCGAGCTGTGCATCGTGCTCGGCGGAGAC
Source organism: Solirubrobacteraceae bacterium (assembly GCA_035507415.1). Classification (GTDB taxonomy): domain Bacteria; phylum Actinomycetota; class Thermoleophilia; order Solirubrobacterales; family Solirubrobacteraceae; genus Palsa-744. The sequence continues at coordinate 47,640 of DATJOF010000014.1, read as the reverse complement.
GGCACGATCCTGCGCGCCCTGCAGCTTTACGCCGGCTCCGAGGTCCCGGTGTTCGCGGTCAACTACGGCGAGATCGGGTTTCTGGCGACGGTCGAGCCGCTGGAGCTGCGTGACGGGCTGGACCGCGCGTTTCGCGGAGACTTCGAGCTGCTGCGGCTGCCGGCGATCGTCCTGGAGACGCCGCACGCGCAACCGCGCGCCCCCGACAGTGGCTCGCCGGCCGATGGCTCGCCGGTCGCGCGACCGTTCGGGATCAACGACGTGGCGATCCACCGCAAGGTCGGCGAGCGCGTCGCCGAGATCGCGTACGCGCTCGAGGGCGAGATCGTCGGCAGCGTTCGCTGCGACGGCCTCGTGATCTCGACGCCCGCCGGCTCCACCGGCTACAACCTGGCCAACGGCGGTCCCGTGATGGCCTGGGGCGTCGAGGGGTTCGTGGTCTCGTTCATCGCGCCGCACTCGCTGACCGCGCGCGCTCTCGTGGTCGCTCCGGGCGACCGGCTGACGATCCACAACCACTCCCATGAGCCGCTCGACGTGGCGGTCGATGGGCGCCCGGCAGGCGAGATCCCACCGAGCAGCTCGATCGACGCTCGCTTCGTCGATGCGGTCGGCACGATCGCACAGCTCCCGGGCTCGTCGTTCTATCGACGGCTGCGCGAGAAGTTCGGCCGCCTCGCGCGCTGAGCGCTCAGGCGGCCCGCTCGGCCGTCTCAGCCGAGTCGCTGCCCTGCAGCGAGGTGATGAACTCGTCGAGCTGGTCGCTCGAGAAGCGGCGCTGGCCGCCGGGTGTGCGGTAGCAGGCGATGTGTCCGGCGTCGGTCCAGCGACGGATGGTCGCCAGCGAGACGCCGATGTAGTCGGCCGCCTCTGAGCTCGTAAAGACGAGCCGGCGGTCGGAAGGAGCTGGAGTGGTGCGCATTTTGGCCTCGTCGGTCGTGGTGGACGGGCCATGTATCGGCTGTTTGCACGCGAAGGCGAGCGAGCGCCACGTTTGTGGACGTTTGGCCGGCACGGGCCGTTCCCAGCCAGCGGGTCGAGCACGAGATCGTGCCGGTGATTGCGCCGTCATGGTCTCTTGTGTCGGCCCGCCCGCTGATCAGATGGCGATTTGGCCGTATCGCCCGTCGAGTCGCCCCCGCGGCGCACCTGCCTGTGCAACGAATCGTGCACACGTCCGGTTGAAGCTAGACAATTCGGACAATTGCGTTAGTATCGTGCGCGAACCTACTCAAGGTTGGGCAGACCTGTGGATCGAGACATGCAGGCGCCCCCCCAAACGGCCTTCGGGCCCTGGCCAAGGAGACGTTGCAATGGAATGGGGTAAACACTAGTAGACAGCTTTGGCCAGGAAGGCCAGCTGAGGTAGGTAGCAGCATCGAGGGCGCCGCGCGGATGGCAGGGCGTCCTCTTTTTTGCCCTCGGCCGGCTCGGGACGGCGGCGTTGCAGGTTTGCCGCGGCGTGCGGCCGTCAGCTCGCCGATGGCTGGGCGAGCGCACGGACGCGGCGCTCGAACCCCAGCTCGCTGTCGTAGTTGGCCTGTTCGGCGAACGCGTCCCCGTCGCGCTCGAGCATCGCGATGAAGCTCTCGACGAGGTCGGCGTCGAGCTGGCGGCCGGACACCTCGCGCAGCTCGGCGATTGCGTCCTGCGAAGACATCGGCGTGCGGTAGCCGTCGGTCGCGGTCATGGCGTCATAGGTCGAGCAGATCGCGACGATCCGCGACGCGAGCGGTATCTCGGAGCCGATCAACCCGGCTGGGTAGCCGCCGCCGTCGACGCGCTCGTGGTGGTAGAGGATCGCGTCGGCAACGGGGCCGTATCCGTCGAGCTTGCCGACGAGCATGGCACCGTCCTGGGGGTGGCGGTGTATCACGGCCATATCCTGGTCGGTCAGCGTGTCGGGATGCAGCGTGCTGTCCGACCAGGTGAACTTGCCGATGTCGTGCAGCAGGCCGGCCGTGTGCACCAGGTCCTGCTCGGCCTCGTCACAGCCGACCTCGGTGGCGAGCTGGCGGGCATAGCGAGCGACCGCTGCCGCATGGCGTCCGGCTGTGTGGTCGCGCAGCGCGAGCGCGTCCATCAGCATCGCGAGGACGCCGAATTGAAGCGACGCCAGCTGGACCGAGCGCGCCTGCAGCTGATCGGCGCGGTCCTCGGAGCGAAGCAGGGCGATCATCAGGTACTGGAAGACCAGCAGCACGACGATCCCGGCGAACAGGGCCGGCATGCCGAAGTTCGTGTAGGCGATCGCGAGGACCGTCGCGAGAGCCCCCGTCGCGAGCTCGCCGGGGAGCACCGGCAACAGGCGCTCGCGGATGTCGCTTCGCAGCGACCGCCCGTTGGTGATGCGCGCGTCGAGCGCCAGCAACAAGAAGTTGAGCCCGGTCGTGACCAGGAAGACGGCGAACACGATCAGCGCGAACGTCACGCTCTGGGTCATCGCGTGGTTGCGCGGGTCGTGGACGTTGCCCGCCAGCCCGCGCACCAGCAGGCCGCCGACGAACAGGACGAACGCGAAGATCGCGAGGTTGTTCAAGGTCTCCGACGGCGGTACGCGCCTGCGTAGCCAGTTGAACCCGATCGCCGCGATGCCGAGCGCCACAGCCGGCGCCGCCCCCAGCAGGCTCATGGCGAGGATCAGCGCCACAAACGAAGCGCTCAGCTCGCCCCAGTGCGTTTCGATCGTGAACCACTCACCCACGATCGACAGGGCCAGCAGCATCGCCACGAGCGTGACCGGATGCCATTCCGCGGCACTGGAGATGTACGCGCTCGCGCCGACCACGCCGGCGAGCACCAGCACCTGGGCCGCCCAATAGAGACGCCGTATTCGCTCGTCCGCAAACATCATCAGCTCTGTCGTACTTAACGGCCCAAAGCGCGTCGTTCTTAAGGTGCGCACGCAGCGGTGGACCGTCGAGGTACTCGCCGTCTCGCTGTGTCACACGCCGCGCCGGCGTTTGACTGGCGTCAGGAGGCCCGCCGGCCCGACGCGCCGAGCTGCTCGGAGGCCGCCTCGGAAACGGCGGTAGTCGCATCGGGGACGCGGTCTGGCATTGCGGGAAAGTCGCCTGGCGATGCGAGAGCGGCGGCCGGCGTCGCGGGCGGGGCCGGGCTCGCGTCGAGCTTCAGGCGCACGAACGCGATCGTGGTGAGCGTCGCGCCGAGCCCCGCGACCAGGAACGCGCTTCGCGGCGTGCCGAGCGCGGCGATCGTGCCGCCGAGCATGAAGCCGAGCGCGGCGCAGATGGCGTCCATCGATTCGGCCGCCCCCATCACCCTCCCCAGCATGTCCTCGCTGGTGAGGCGCTGGACGGCGCTGACGAGAGCCGCCCACTGCACGCCGTTGCCGATGCCGCCGATCAGCCCCGCCGCGCACGCCAGCGCCAACGTGGGCGCGAGCGCCCAGCCGAGATACGCAAGCCCGACCGCGAGCGTGGCGGCGCTCAACAGAAGCGTGAGCGAGCGTTTGAGCGAGCGCGCGAACACGACGCTGCCGATGGCGACCCCCAGTCCCCACACGCCCAGCAGCACGCCATAGCCCTTGTCGCCCGCGTGCAGCGACACCTTCGCGTACGCCACCTCGATGGGCGGCGAGAACTCGAAGAACGTCAGCGCCACGGTCTCGATGATCAGCAGCCGGCGCAGCAGGTGGGTCTTCGCGATGTACTGCCATGCGGCCCGCACGCGAGCGCGTATCGAAGCCGTCTCGCCGTCGGCGACGCGCGAGCGGACGTCGGTCAGCATCACGCCGCAGACCACGAACGAGACCACGTCGATGACCAGCGTGACGGGCGCCCCGAAGGCGGCCACCGCCACGCCTGCCAGCGGCGGTCCGAGCGCGAACGTAACCGCGAAGCCGACGTTCATGGCGGCGTTGGCTCTGCGCTCGGCCTCACCGGCGCCAGCCTCCCTGGCGCGGGTCTGATCGATGGCGACCTGATTGGTGCGGGCCGCATCGGCGCCGGTTGCTCCGGCGGCGGTCTCGTTGGCGGCGGCCTCTCCGGTGCCGGGTTCATTGCTGCCTGCCTCGCCAACGCCGGCCGGCGCCTCCGACGGCGCGCGCAGCTCGGCCGTGCTGTGCGCGTCACGCTCGTGCGTGCGCTCGCTCGCGGCGTCGGCCCATTCGCGCGCGGTACGCGCCGCCGCCGTCCACAGCAGCGCGCTCGCGGCCAGCGCGGCGCTCCCATCCAGCGTCACGAGCACGAAGATCGCCACGAGCTGGAAGTGCCAGGCCAGCAGCGCCGCGAGGCTCGCAGTCATGAGCGCCTCGAACAGGTACAGCACGGTCAGCCCGCCGCGTCGCCCAGACGCCTCGACGCGAGCCACCAGCGGCTGCACGATCACCGCCGGCAGCACCTGTCCGGAGAGAAACAGCGCCGCGACCGCGATTGCGCTGTGGGTGTGGTCGAAGACCGCGACGGCCAGCGCGATGAACCCGAACCACGTGCCCGTGCGGTTGATCGTGTACGCCGCCACGATCCGTCGCAATCTCGCGGAGCGCAGCGGCGTCGTGGCCGGGATCCGGGGCATCGGCGGCCCCTACGCTAGCCTCCGCCCGCGACGGCACGCGCTGCGGAAGCCGGATCAGGCGGCGATGCGGAGGTCTGCGGGTCGCGGCGCGAGCGTCTCGATGCTCACCACCGGCAGCTCGGGATGGCGTAGGCCAAGCAGGCGCACGAGCGACTCGGCCGAGCCGTCGCCGAGGTCGCCGGCGAGGATCACGAGCCGGCTGGCGGGAGCGCGTTCGAGCACCTCGCAGACCGCATCGGCCTCGGCGAAGGCGGTGGGCTGCGGCAGCGTGGCCCCGATCTCGGCGCGCAGCTGTGCTCGCCGGTCCGGGTCGGCAGCCGCGAGCAGCACGGGGCGCGCGACGGTCCCCTGCGGCGCCGAAGCCGGCGCTTGGGGGTCTCGCGTCACGCCCGCTGCGGATCTGTCGCGGCGTGCCGTCGCGGACGCGAACGCGGGCTGCGCAAAGGCGCGCGGCCTTGCCGGTGTCACCATCGGGGTCATGGTTGAGCCGCGAGGGAGCGCTGGAGGTCGAAGATGGTGTGCGCCATAGCCGACATGATGTGTCCTCACGGGCCGTTTGCCTGTCGTCCAGACGGTGCCGATCGTGTCGTCCCAAAGGTGCCGATCTGTGTCGTCCGATCCAGGCGACCGCTGTCGTCCCGGACGGGCCGACTCTCGAGACTTTGGCTCTGCAGCTGGCTTTTCGACATCAGGTTGAGCGCTGCCGCGGGCTTGGGTCGGCGGTCGCGGCGATCCCCCGGTAGCCGCCGATACGGGCGCTACCGTGTCCCACTGTGGACGGCATAGCCGATAGCCGGGTCGGCGGGACGCCGGGGGTGGATCGTCCGATCCGGGTGCTGATCGCGGACGATCACGCGGTCGTCCGCGACGGCGTCAGAACGGTGCTCGAGCGCGAGGACGGCGAGTTCGACATCGTGGCCGAAGCCGCGGACGTGCCCCAGACGATCAAGGAAGTGCGCGAGCACAAGCCCGACCTGCTCACGCTCGACCTCACGATGCCAGGCGGCTCGAGCCTGGCGGCGCTGCCCGCGTGCTTTCTCGCCCATCCGACGCTTGCAGTTGCGATCCTGACGATGCGCGAGGATCCGGAGTACGCCAGGCAGGCGCTGCGCGCGGGGGCGCGCAGCTACGTGCTCAAGGAGGCCGAGCCCGCCGAGCTGCTGCAGGCCTTCAGGCTGGCCGTGTCGGGCGGCAACTACCTGCATCCGCGCCTCGGCGCGCAGATGGCGACCGGCGAGGACACGCCGAGCGACGGCATCTCGCTCAGCGAGCGCGAGCGCGAGGTGATCAGACTGATCGCCAACGGCTACACCAACCCGGAGATCGCCGAGCAGCTGCACGTGGCGGAGCGCACCGTCAAGACCTATCGGGCCCGCGCCATCGAGAAGCTCGGCTTCTCCTCGCGCGCCGAGATCACGGCATACGCGCGCAAGCTCGGGCTGGTCGATTAGTCCTGACTGACTAGCCGGCGACCGGCTGTCCGGCTGCCGGTTGGACCGCGGCCGGATCTGGAAACCCGGGCTGGCCGAGCGTCGGGCGTCCGGCGAGTGGAACCGCGAGGCGCATCGTCGTGCCCTTCTCTGGCGCGGGGACAAGCTCGAGCTCGCCGCCGACGAGCTCGGCACGCTCGCGCATGCCGGACATGCCGAAACCGCCCTGCAGCCCGTCTCCACGTGGCCCGAGCTGGCTCGCGTCGGGCAGGCCCTTGCCGTCGTCGGTCACCGACGCCGTGACGACGCCATCGCGCTCGATCACGCGCACGATCGCCTGGGTGGCTTGCGCGTGCCTGCTGACGTTCGTGAGGGCCTCCTGCACGATCCGGTAGATCGTGCTCTCGAGCTCGGGATCGAGCCGCTGGGCGGCATGCTCGGGCCCGAGGTCGATCTCGGTCTGCACGTCGAGACCGTCGATCGCCTGTGCGCGGCGGGCGAGCGCCTCGAGCGCAGCCGCGAGGCCGAGATCGTCGAGCGCCGCGGGGCGCAGCTCGGTGATCAGGTGGCGCAGGCCATCGATCTCGTTGCCGAGGCCCTCGAGTGCGGTGTCGACCGCGCTGCTCAACGCTTCGGCGTTGTCGAGGTCGCGCGCGTTGGCGAGCTTCATGCGCAGCGCTCCGAGCCCCTGGACGGTCTCGTCGTGGATCTCGCGAGCCCAGCGCGTGCGCTCGCGCTCGCGGGCCTCCATGCCATAGCGCAGCCGCTCGATCTCGACCGAGCGCTCGGCCTGGAGGCGCTGGGCGACGCTCGCGGCGAACGCGCTCAATGCCTGGCGGTCAGGTCCCTTGAACGAGCCGTCGCTGCGCAGCGCGAGCACGAGGCCGCCGCCCTGCCCCTCCATGCTCAGCGGCTCGATCAGCACGGCGCGCGCTTCGATGCCGAGTTCGTGCAGGACCGCTGCGTCCTGTCCGCGCGGCCGGTCGAGCGCGACCGGCTGTCCGGCGCGGTAGATCCCGCCGAGCGCGCTGCCCTCGATCGGCACGATTCGCACGCGCGGCGCGACGGTGCCGCTCGAGGCGGCCACGCGCAGGTCGCCGCTCTCCTCGATCACGACCATCAGCGTGCTCGCGTCGAGCAGCGCCAGGCCGCGATCGGCCATCAGTCGCAGCAGCCAGAGCTCGGATCCCGACAGCACAATGTCGATTATGTCCTACGCACCGGCAGCTTCCACCGGGGCCGCTGTCTACTAGGAGGCGCCGAGCCCGTTGGCGAGCCCGTTGCGTTCGCGCCGGGCAGCCTCGCGGGCCTGGTCCACCAGCTGCGCGCCGCTCTGGTCCGGCTGCCACGCGGCCAGCCCGACGGACACCCGTAGCGAGCGGCGCACGCCGCCGACCTCGAGCTTGATCGCGCGCAGCCTGTCGATCATGCGCCGGGCGACGATCTCCCCGCGTGGCCCGTCGGCGCCGGGCAGGATCACGAGCAGCTCGTTCTCGCTCGGGCGACCCACGCGGTCGAACCGGCGCAGCTCGCCGCGCAGCGCAGGGCCCGCGTACGCGAGCGCCTGCGCGCGCAGCTCGGGTCCGTGCCTGGCGGCGAGGTCATCGAGCTCGTCGATCGCCACCAGCAGACAGCTGAGCGCGGTGCCGTGCCGGCTGGCGCGGCTCACCTCCTCCTCGAGTCTGTCGGCGAGCGCGCTCTCGGACAGGCCCTCGACCTGGTCCTGCACTCGCTGTGCCGGCGACAGGCCGGGCGAGCGGGACCGTTCGGAGCGCTGATCTTGTTCGCTGGCAGCCATGCCTCTGGGCGGACGAGCTTGTTCGTGAGGACGGTCCTGCTTGCGGGATCCGTCCCGACGCCGGCCTCACGAAATTATATGCGCGTCGCGTGCGGCTCACGGTTTTGCACGTGCTGCGGCGGCTTGGGCGCCGGTCGTCGTGGGTCGGCGTGCGGTTGGTCGCCGGTCCGGGCGCCGGTCTTTGCGGGTCGGCGTGCGGTTGGTCGCCGGTCCGGGCGCCCGTCTTTGCGGGTCTGGGGCCGTGCTGTGCGGGCTCGGATGGGAGCTGGCTCGGTGAGCTGTGTGGTGCCGCTGACCCGCGAGCTAGACTGCCGCAGCAGGTCCTCATGACTCTGCACGCCTCCGATCGCCGCGCGGATACTCCCTCAAAGACGCGCTTCGTGTTCGTCACCGGCGGCGTCGTCTCATCGCTCGGCAAGGGCATCGCAGCCGCTTCGATCGGGCGCCTGCTGGTGGCTCGCGGCCTGACCGTGGCGATGCAGAAGTTCGACCCGTACATCAACGTCGATCCGGGAACGATGTCGCCGTATCAGCACGGAGAGGTGTTCGTGACCGAGGACGGCGCCGAGACCGACCTCGACCTCGGCCACTACGAGCGCTTCACCGACGCCAACACGAGCCGCGCGTCGAACGTCACGGCCGGCGGCATCTACGACACCGTGATCCGCCGTGAGCGCCGCGGCGACTATCTCGGCGGGACCGTGCAGGTGGTCCCGCACATCACCGACGAGATCAAGCAGCGCATCTCGCTGATCGCGGAGTCCAGCGACGTCGACTTCGTGATCACCGAGATCGGGGGCACCGTCGGCGACATCGAGTCACTGCCCTTCCTCGAGGCGATCCGCCAGTTCCCGGTCGATCTGCGGAGCCGGCGCTGCATGTTCATCCACCTCACGCTGGTTCCCTACATCGGCCACGCCGGGGAGCTGAAGACCAAGCCCACCCAGCACTCCGTCAACGAGCTGCGACGCATCGGGATCGCGCCCGACATGCTGATGTGCCGCTCCGAGGGCGGGCTCTCGATCGATATCCGCAAGAAGATCGCGCTGTTCGCGAGCCTGCCGGTCGACGCCGTCATCTCGGCGCGCGACGTCGACGACATCTACAAGGTCCCGCTCGTTTTCCACGAGCAGGGCGTGGACGACTTCATCCTCGACCATTTCGGTCTGCAGGGTCCGGCACCGGAGCTGTCGGGCTGGCGTGAGCCGATCGAACGGGCGCAGCGCGCGCAGCGGCTCGTGCGGATCGCGCTCGTCGGCAAGTACGTGCAGCTCGAGGATGCCTATCTGTCGGTGTCCGAGGCGCTGCGCCACGCCGCCTCCTCGCACGACGCGCGTGTGGAGATCGAGTGGGTCGACTCCGAGCGCCTCGAGGATCCCAGCGGCGATGCGGCGCGCGCGCTGTCGCGGGCCGACGGCATCCTGATCCCGGGCGGCTTTGGCGGACGCGGCATCGAGGGCAAGATCGTCGCTGCCCAGATCGCGCGCGAGCAACAGATCCCGTATCTGGGCATCTGCCTCGGCATGCAGGTCGCCGTGTGCGAGTTCGCGCGCCATGTGGCCGGCATGGAGGGAGCCAACTCGACCGAGTTCGACCTCGAGACGCCGTTTCCGGTCATCGATCTGCTGCCCGAGCAGAAGGAGGTGGCCGATCTCGGCGGCACGATGCGCCTTGGCGCCGACCCGGTCAAGCTGCACGCCGACACGCGCGTGCGCGCGATCTACGGCGAGGCCGTCATCTACGAGCGCCACCGGCACCGTTATGAGGTCAACAACCTGCTGCGCAAGCGCCTCACGAACCCGGCGAGGGTCGCCGCCGGAGCTGGCCTGATCGTGTCGGGCACGTCCCCCGACGAGCGCCTGGTGGAGGCGATCGAGCTGGCGGGCCATCCCTTCTTCGTGGCCTCGCAGTTCCATCCCGAGTTCAAGTCCCGGCCCGAGCGGCCGGCGCCGTTGTTCCGGGAGCTCGTCGCAGCGGCACTCGAGCGCGCCCGCCACGGTGGCGTGGCCGGGCCTGGCGACGCCGCGATCGGGCATGTCGGCACCGAGGCTCCGGCGCCGACGACCGCTCACAGCACAGCCGGGGCAACCGGCGCGACGCCCTCGGGTTCAGGAGCCGAGCGCTCGTCGTCGACGCTCGCCGACCCCGTCACCACGCACGCGGGCGGATCGTGAGCGCGTCGGTTTCGCGATCCGCGCGCTCCGGTGATGCCGATCCGCCTGAACCGGGCGGGGGGACACGAGTCCTCACCACCGCGAGGTCGGGCGCCGGCGGGTCCCCGGCCACGCTGCGCGTTCAGACGGTCTTTCACGGGCTCGACGAGCAGCAGGCGCAGGCGATCGCGGCCGAGCTGATCGACCGGGCGCACGAGCTCGCCAACCAGCCCGAGAGCGAGTGCGACGTCGATGTCAGCGTTCAGCTGGCACCTGCATCCCCCGGCGCCGACGCCAACTCGGCTCGATAGTGTCCGGGCTGGGAGCTTTGCCGGTCGAGGACCGGCATCTGGGCACCGCGCTCGGGCGCCCGGTCGCGGCGCTGGCCGTGCACGCACAGCTCGCTGCCGTCGCCTGGGCGTTCGCGCAAGCGGCTCCCGGCGCTCGTCTCGGCTACATCCAGACGACCGGCGGCACGCTCCGGCCGGGAGATTCGCGCAGCGTGCGTCTGCTGCGCGAGCGCCGGATGCTTGCGGGTGAGATCGCCATCGGCGACGCGTCGGCCGAGCAGCGCGAGGTGATCTCCACCGTCGGCGCCCTCGACCACGGCCTGATCGCGCTCGGCTGGGATGCCGTCGTCTGCGGGCCGGGCCCGGGAGCTGTCGGCTCCGGCACGCCGCTTGGCCACATCGGGCTATCCGCGCTGGACGCGGCGCACGCCGCGCTCGCGCTTGGCTGCCCGGCGCTGCTCGTCCCGCTGATGTCCGACGGCGAGGAGGGCCGGTCCGGCCGCGGCATCTCCGGCCACACCCTGACGGTGCTCGACCTGCTGCTCGCTCCTGTGACCGTTGCGCTACCCGCCGGCGTGCGCTCCCCTGTGGGCGCGGAGCTGCGTGCCGGCCTCGGAGCCGTGTTCGGCGGCGCGTCCCGCCAACGCGCGGCGCCCGAGCTGCAGGTCGAGCGGCCTGCGCGCATCACTCGCCACGATTGGCGTCGCGCCGCGATCGACCTGCCGGGGTACGCGGCCTCGACGCTGCCGCGCGCGACGCCCGAGCGCGATCTGCTCGGCGAGCCTCTGTTCTTCGCGGCCGCGCTGGCCGCCGGCGTCGTGCTGGCTCAGCTCGCGCACCCCGCTGACGCTCGCGCGCTGGCCGGTCCGGCGCGCGAACACGGATCGCGGGCAGGAGCGCAGAGGGGAGAGGCGAAGCTCGGGGCGTGACGCCGAAGCACAGCGCCATCCCGGAGCGGACGTCGGCGACCGGCACCGGCGAGCGACCGGCGACCGCCGACGGCGAGCAGCTGCAGGCGCTCGTGCTGGACTTTCTCGGCTATCTGGAGCTCGAGCGCGGCCTGTCGGATCACACCCTGCGCGCCTACCGCTCGGATCTGCTGCAGCTCGGGGCCTTTCTGAACGAACGCGACACGGATCCCCTGCATGCGCAACACGGCGATCTCGCCGCGTTTCTGTCGTCGCTGTCGGCGCTCGACGCGCACGTGGACTCGATGCCCGTGGCGTCGGCCAAGGCGAACCCCGCCGGGCCCCACCAGCGCCCGCAAGCTGCGCTCGGCGCGGCGACGCTGCGTCGCAAGACGGCGTCCGTGCGCTCGTTCTACCGCTACCTGCGCCGCGAGGGAGCGATCGCGCACGACCCGACGGCCGAGCTGCGCGGGCCGCAGCCAACCCAGACGTTGCCGGCCGCGCTCACCCGCGACGAGGTCACGAAGCTGCTCGGTCAGCCGCGCGGCGCCGAGCCGCTCGCGTTGCGCGACCGGGCCCTGCTCGAGCTGATGTACGCATCCGGGTTGCGCGCGTCGGAGACGGTCGGCCTCGAGCTGCGCGACGTCGACCTGCAGGAGGGCCTGCTGCGCGCGCGCGGCAAGGGCGCCAAGGAGCGGATCGTGCCCGTCGGCGGCCGGGCCGTCTCGGCGCTCGACCGGTATCTGGGTCGCTCGCGTCCGCGACTTGTCGGCGTCCGTGTCCAGGCGGCGCTGCTGGTCAATCGCAGCGGCGGCCGTCTCAGCCGCCAGGGGCTGTACAAGATCGTCCAGGGTCATGCCAGGACCGCTGGCCTGGAGCGCAAGATGAGCCCGCACACGTTGCGTCACACGTTCGCGACGCACCTGCTGGCCGGCGGCTGCGACCTGCGCTCGCTGCAGGAGATGCTCGGGCATTCCGATCTCGCGACGACCCAGCTCTACACCCATCTGTCCGCCGATCACCTCAAGCAGGCTTACTTCGACGCCCATCCACGCGCGCGCCGCGGGCGCTAGCTCGCTCGCATCTAAGCTGGCTGGCGCGATGCCCGAGCTGCCCGAGGTCGAGACGATCAGACGCCAGCTGGCGCCGCTGGTGGAGGGCCGCAAGCTGGCGAACGTGCAGGTGCTCGACCCGCGATGGTCGCGCCCGCTCGTTCCCATCGAGCTCGAGCGCGCTCTGACGGGGCGGCGGATCGAGCGACTCGCGCGTCGCGGCAAGTATCTGGTCTGGGATCTCGGCGGTGATCTGCACCTCGTCCAGCATCTGCGCATGACCGGCTCGGTCCTGTACGAGCCGGACCCCGAACCGGCGCACATGCGGGTGCGCATCGAGCTCGGCCCGGCTCCCGGGCAACGCCGCGCGCGCCGGCGCGCGCGCATCGCGATCACCGATCCACGCCGGTTCGGTACGGGCGAGCTTGTCGAAGGCGCCGAGGCGCTGGAGGAGTTCTTCGAGCAGCGGCTGGGACTCGAGCCGTTCGACGAAAGATTTACGACCGAGCACCTGGGAGCGCTGATGCGTGGCCGCACCGCGCCGGTCAAGGCGTTGCTGCTGGACCAACGCAAGATCGCCGGCGTCGGCAACATCTACGCCGACGAGGCGCTGTTTCGAGCCCGGATCCATCCGCTGCGCCGGGCCGGGAGCCTCTCGCGCGAGCAGCGCGAGCGCCTTCGCGCGGGGATCGTCGAGGCGCTCGCCGAGGGCATCGACGCGCGCGGCGCGAGCATCGATGACTTCCGTCACATCGACGGCTTTCGCGGCTCGTTTCAGGACCGCTTCCTCGTGCATCTGCGCGCGGGCGAGCCGTGCGTGCGCTGCGGGTCGCCGATCGTCAAGATCGTCGCGGCCGGACGCGGCACCTACGTCTGTGAGAACTGTCAGCGCCCGCCGCGACGCCGAAGAGCGAAATCGACATGATCGTCATGGGCCGATGCGCGACGTCGGCCGGCGCATGAGCCGCGACGTGCCGGCGCGTCGGGGCTCGCACCCGAGCCTGCTCGAAGAGATCGGCTCGGCGCTCTGGATCAGGCCGCCAGCAGCTCGTCGAGACGCCCGCTTTCGGCGGCCGCCTCGACCTCGGCGAAGCCGCCGAGCAGCTCGCCGTCGATCAGCACCTGAGGGAAGGTCAACATGCCGGTCTTCTGTGCCAGCGCCACGCGACCCTCGGGGTCCCTGCTGAGGTTGACCTCGTTGAAGTGCGCCCCATGCGACTGCAGGAGTCCCTTGACGCGGGCGCAGAAGGAGCAGGGCTCGGTGCTGTAGACCGTGATGTTCCTCATTACTTCACAAAGTATAGAAATGGAGCAGGGGTGTCGGGGAGGTGGAGCAGCGGTGTCGGGGAGGTGGAGCAGGGGTGTCGGGCGGATGGCTCGCGTGCGAAGGTGTCGGGCAGATCGCTCAAGATAGAGCGGTGGCGGGTCGGCCGATCAAGACCGAGGCGGTGGTGCTGCGCTCGCTTCGCTACGGCGAGGCCGACCGCATCCTGCACCTGTATACGCCCCGGCGGGGGCGGGTCGGCGCGATCGCCAAGGGCGTGCGTCGCGCTCGCAGCCGCTTCGGCGGCCGCCTGGAGCCGTTCTTCCGCCTGCAGCTGGACCTGCACGAAGGGCGCGGCGAGCTGCTGACGGTCACGGGCGCCGAGACGATCGAGGCGTATCCGCATCTGCGCGCGGATGTCAGCGCGCTCGACGCCGCCGCCCGTGCCTGCGACGCCGTGGCGCGCCTGTTCGAGACCGGGGAACCGCATCCGAGCGTGTTCAACCTGCTGTGCCGGCGCCTGGCGCTGCTGGACGAGCGTCCGCGGGCGGTCACGCGAGCGGACGCGCTGGCCTTCAGGATGAAGCTGCTGCTCGCGGCGGGACTGGCGCCGCAGCTGGGCGCGTGCGTGTACTGCGACGAGCGCCGCGAGCTGGTCGGCTTCTCCGGCGCGGCGGGCGGCGTCGTGTGCGTGACCTGCCGGCAGGTGCGCGACCGCTCCGCCTCGTTCGCGCTCGAGCCCGACGCCCACCGCTTCATGACCGACGCGCTCGGCCTCCCGCTGGCAAACGCTCCGCAGGCCGGCGAGTCGGCGCTCGCTCAGGTCGAGCGAGCGATCTCCGAGACGCTCGAGCACCATGCCCACGTGCGCCTGATGCCGGCGGCTGGCAAGGTGGCCTACGTCGCGGTGGGGTGATCGCGGCTCGGCCGTGCCCGGTTGCGGGACCGGCGATCGACCGTGGCCGCTGGTCGCGTGGTCGCGTGGTCGCGGCGCGGCGGGCAACTCGTGGCGGGCAACTCGCGACAGAGCAGAGAGCGCACGCGCGCGCGCGCGCGTGGGTCGAGCCGCGAGAGCACGAGCGCCGTGGGAGCGCGAGCCCGACCCGAGGCTCTGGCTCGGTATCGTGGCCTGCAGTGGACGAGGGCAACCCGATCGCCTACCAAGTGCTCGAGCGCGGCGTTCCCGTGCTGTCCTGCCACGGCAAGTCCGTCGGCACGGTCGATCACGTCGTGATGGCGCCGGAGAAGGACATATTTCACGGCTTGGTGATCAGCGCGCACGATCACGGCAAACGCTTCGTGCCTGCGGAAGACGTGGCGAGCCTGCACGAACGCGGTGTGGATCTGCGCATCGATGCGAGCGCGGTGCCGAACCTGCCAGAGCCCGGCGGCGGGGCGGGCGTGTACGACGACGATCTCGGCGAGATGAAGGGATGGCACCACTTCGTGCATCTCCTGACGCTGCGCGGCGACTGGCAGCGCGAGCGATGACAGCGCGCAGGCAGCGAGCTGACGGCGCACGCCGATACGGCGGCAGCGCGGACGGCGGCGGCACGGACGGCGGGGGCGCGGACGGCGGCGGCGCGGACGGCGGGGGCGCAATCGCGCGGTGAGCGTCGCCCGCGAGCAGGACACCGTCGCGGCCGCCTTTGCCGGGCGCGTGCGCGCGCAAGAGCAGAGCCTGCTTTCCCCGGAGGCGGCGCGTTCCTACCCCGCCAGGCGGGTTCGCGCCGAGCCCGACTGCGCGCTGCGCACGCCGTTTCAGCGAGACCGCGACCGGATCGTGCACTGCAAGGCGTTCCGAAGGCTCAAGCACAAGACCCAGGTGTTCGTGTCGCCGGCGGGCGATCACTACCGCACGCGGCTCACGCACACGCTCGAGGTGAGCGCGATCTCGCGCACCGTTGCGCGGGCGTTGCGCCTCAACGAGGACCTGACGGAGGCGATCGGCCTGGGCCACGACCTCGGGCACCCACCGTTCGGGCATATCGGCGAGGAGGCGCTCGACGGCTGCCTGCGCGAGCGCTTTGGCACCGGCTTCCGTCACTACGAGCACTCGCTGCGGGTGGTCGACCATCTCGAGCGCGATGGGATCGGGCTCAACCTCACCGAGCAGGTGCGCGACGGGATCGCGCGCCACTCGGGGCGCTCGCAGCCGCCGAGCACGCTCGAGGGCCAGATCGTGCGCCTGATCGATCGCGTGGCGTACATCAACCACGACATCGATGACGCTCTGCGCGCGGGAGTGCTGCGCGAGCGGGAGCTGCCGCGAGAGGCGATCGCGGTGCTCGGCCAGACCGGATCGGCGCGAATCGATGCGCTCGTGCATGACATGGTCGAGCGCTCGGGCGCGGCAGGACGGATCGTCCAGGGAGAGCAGGCGGGCGCAGCGATGCAGTCGTTGCGCGAGTTCATGTTCGAGCACGTCTACCTGGCGGGGGCCGTGCGCGCCGAGCACGAGCGGATCGTGGGCGTGATGAGGACGCTGTTCGAGCACTACGTCGCCAACCCGGGGCTGCTCCCGGGCGGCTGGGCTGGCGATCGTGAGCAGGTCGGGCTGGGCCAGCGCGTGACGGACTACCTGGCGGGGATGACCGACCGTTTCTGCATCCGCGAGTTCACCGAGTTGCGCGTCCCGCACGCGTTCGCCGGCTGATGGGAGCGTTCCGGGCGATGGCGAGGATGGCGACGATGACGATCACCCGATGACGCGCTACACGAGCGACTCCCGCGATCGCGTGCGCGAGGCCGTCGACTTCGTCGCGCTGGTCTCGGCGCGCACCGAGCTGCGCCGCGCGGGCGCGAACCGCTACGAGGGACTGTGCCCGTTCCACGACGAGCGCACCCCGTCGTTTGGGATCGATCCCGCGCAGAAGGTCTACTACTGCTTCGGCTGTCAGGCCGCCGGCGACGTGTTCACGTTCGTGCAGGAGACCGAGGGGGTCGATTTCAAGGACGCGCTCGAGCTGCTCGCGGACCGCTCGGGGATCGAGCTCGAGCGCGAGCAGGAGGACGCGGAGGAGGCCGCGCGCAGGCGAACGCGCGAGCGCTTGCTCGAGCTGCTGGCGCGTACGAGCGCCTACTACGAGCGTTTCCTGTGGGAGAGCTCGCAGGCGGCGCGCGCGCGCGAGTACCTGCGCGGCCGCGGGCTGGGCGAGGAGGCGCTGCGCGAATTTCATGTCGGCTTCGCGCCGAGCGCATGGGACAGCGTGCTGGTCGCCTCGCGGCGCGCCGGCTTCAGCGTGCAGGAGCTGTACGACACCGGTCTGGCGCAGCGCTCGCGGCAGACCGGCGGCCCCTACGATCGCTTCCGCGCGCGGATCATGTTCCCGCTCACCGACATGCGCGGACGGGTGCTCGGGTTCGGCGCGCGCTCGCTCGGCGACGACGGCGAGGGGCAGGGGGCACCGAAGTACCTGAACACGGCCGAGAACACGATCTACCACAAGGGGCGCCAGCTGTACGGAGCGCATCTCGCGCGCGCACACGCGGCGCGCGGGGGGACATGCATCCTGTGCGAGGGCTACACCGACGTGATCGCGCTTCACCAGGCGGGCATTCACAACGCGGTCGGCCTGATGGGCACGGCGCTGACCGCCGAGCAGGTGGCCGAGCTCTCGCGGATGGCGCCGCTGGTGATGCTGGCGCTCGACGCGGACAGCTCGGGTCAGGAGGCGATGCTGCGGGCGGCCGAGCTGGCGCAGCGGCGCAGGCTCGAGCTGCGCGTCGTGCCGCTGCCGGCGGGCATGGATCCGGCGGAGCTGGTTCAGCGCGACGGCGCGGCAGCGATTGAGCGCGCGCTCGAAGCGTCGGTGCCGTTCGTGCGGTTTCGTGCGCAGCGGATCCTCGAGGCGGGGGATCACTCGAGCGTCGAGGGCCGCGACCGGATGGTGAGCGAGCTGCGTCCGATCTTCGCGACGCTCGGTCCGAGCACGATGCGCGATGAGCTGATCCGGCTGGTGGCGGGGCGTTTGGATCTCAAGGACAGCGTGACCGAGGCGCTGCTGAGCGCGGACGTGCCCGTGTCCGCCCGCGGGCGCGGCGCGGTGAGGAGCGCTCCGCGCGCGTCTCCGGAGCGTGGGCAGCGCGCTGGACCGCCGCGCGGCTCGGGCTCCGGCTACAGGGGCCAGCGGCACAGCGTGGGCGCGGGCGCCGGGTTGTCGCGCCGCGAAGACAGCGAACGGGCCTTTCTGGCGCTGTGCATCGCCTCGCCCGAGCAAGGTGAGCCGGCGCTTGGCGAGCTGGACCTGGACGCGTATTTCACCAGCGGGCTGTTGCGCGTGGCGGCGCGGGCGCTGCGCGGGCATCTGCACGAACCGCTGCTCGCCGTGGCTGACGGGGGCGAAACCGAGGCGCACGCCGGCGAGGGCGAACAGGCCGGCGACGAGGCGGCGCGGGGCAGCGACGAGCGGCTGAGGAGGCTGATGGCGGAGCTGATCGTCGAAGCGGGCTCGGAGCGCGCGAACCCGACGATGCTGCCGGCGCAGCGCCTGCAGCTCGAGCTGGCGCTGATCGACCGCCAGATCCAGGCGGCGCGCGGCCGCGAGGGCGGCGAAGTGAGCGAGCTGGCGCGGCGCCGGGCGCAGGTCAAGCGCGAGTTCGACGGCGCCTACGGGCGAGCCCTGGAGCACACGGGGGACCGGCAGGCGTGACCGCCGGTGTCGAGCAGCGGGGCCCGAAGCCGCCCGCATGCGCCTCGGGGCGCGGCGGTCTGTCTCACGAGGAGGGCCGGCATCCTCGTTCTGCCCAAGACACGATCTCGGCACACATTTGTTGCGCCGCTGTGGGTGTTTTCGTCGCGTTCCATCCCCAGCACCGACGACAATACGGTGCATGGATCGCGCCTCGTTGGAGCAGCTTCTCAGCCGAGGACTGTCACTCGCGGAGATCGGCAGACGCTTCGACCTGCATGAAGCAACGGTCAGCTATTGGGTCGGCAAGCACCGGCTGGCCGCAGCGAACCGCGAGCGACACGCTGCTCGTGGGGGGATTGCCAGGGGCGAGCTCGAGCCGCTGGTCGAGGCTGGGCTGTCGATCGCGCAGATCGCGGCGGAGCTCGACCGCAGCAAGGCGACCGTGCGGCATTGGCTGACCCGCTATGGCCTCAAGACGCGTGGTGGCCAGGGAAGACGATCGTCTGATGGCGCGATGCTCGCAAAGCAGGCGGGCCTCATCACGGCAACGATGAACTGTCGGCGTCACGGAGAGACCGAGTTCTGCCTCGATGGACGCGGCTACTACCGCTGCAGACGCTGTCGCTCGGCCGCAGTCGCGCGTAGGCGCCGGAAGGTGAAGGCCATCCTCGTGAGGGAGGCAGGCGGGGCGTGCTGTATCTGCGGGTACGCCCGGAGCATGCGCGCGCTGCACTTCCATCACCTCGAACCGTCGGAGAAGCGACTTGCAATAAACGCGAAGGGAGTCGCCGTGGCGCTCGACACGCTCCGGATCGAGGCGCAAAAGTGTGTGCTTCTATGCTCTAATTGCCACGCTGAGGTCGAGGAGGGGATGGTTCCCGCTCCGACCCACACGGTGGACAAGCGCCCTCCTGGGTAGCGCGATCCGGGGTAACTCAATCGGCAGAGTGCTCGGCTGTTAACCGAGATGTTGTGGGTTCGAGTCCCACCCCCGGAGCTGAGGCTGTGACGACGGCTCCATGCCGTTGCGAACGGGCCGGCACTGGGCGCGAAGAGGGCCGGGAGGGAGCATCGAGGCGACGGTTTCGGTCAGCTTGGCGCTATCGAGAGCCGGTCGCCCATCGTGTCTTGGGCGACGCGCAGGCCGAAGGCGTCGAATCGAGGCGACTGCTCTCGAATGTTCGTCCACTGCTGCGCATCGTCTCAAGCGAACCCGTGCCGACGTCCGAGGCGAGCACATGGCGTCGACGCGCTCCGGCGACCGACTCAGGGCGCTTCCGACTCGAGCGGACACCGCGGACCGGGCTCGAGCCGAAGCGATTCGCGTACGGCGCGCCGACGCGAAGGATGCCCTCAGGCCGCGCAGGCGCAGGTCCGACGTGCGGCCGCCGTCTGCACAGCCGGCGCCGATCGGCGAGACGCTGCTGGCCGCGGGCCTGATCGATCGCGAGACGCTCGCGTGGGCGCTCGAGCGCCAGCGGGAAACGGGAGAGCGCATCGGGCAGATCCTGCTCGCGGCCGGGCGCGTGCACCGCCTCGAGCTGCAGCGTGCTCTGGGCGAACAGTGGCGGCTGCCGTTCATCGACCTGCTCACGTCGGAGATCGACGAATCGCTCGTGCGCGAGTTCGACCCCGAGGTGCTGTTGAGCGAGGGTTGGGTGCCGGTGGGCAAAGACGGCAGCGCCACGATCGTCGCGACCTGCGAGTCGCCCACGCCGGAGCTGCGCAAGCGGGTGCGCCGACATCTGGGGGCGGGCTCGAAAGTGAGCATGCGGACCACCACGCCTGTTGATATCGAGCGCACGATCACCCGCTGCTTCCGTGAGCACATCGTGCGCCGCTCGACCGGCGAGCTGATGGCCAGACGGCCTGACCTCTCCGCCGCCGCCGGCTGGTCGGCGGGGCAGAAGCGCAGCGTCCTCGTGGCGTGCATCCTGTTCGTGATCGGGCTGGTGGTGCAGTGGCAGCTCGCGGTCGGCTTGCTCGTGCTCGCCGCGAACGTGACGTTCATCGCGGCGGTCGCGTTCAAGCTGCTCGCGTGCCTCGTCGGAGTGGGCTGCGGGGCGCGAGCCAGCGCCGCCGACGCCGAGCGCGACGACCGCCGCCTTCCCCGCTACACGGTGCTGGTGCCGGTCTACCGCGAGGCCAACGTCATCGGCGAGCTGATGAAGAACCTCGGCGCGATCGATTACCCGGCCGAGAAGCTCGAGGTGCTCGTGCTTCTGGAGTCCGACGACGAGGAGACGATCGAGGCGGCCCGCGCCGCGCAGCCGCCGGCCACGGTGCGTCTGGTGATCGTGCCCGACGCGCAGCCGAAGACCAAGCCGAAGGCTTGCAACGTCGGCCTGTTCCTCGCGCGCGGCGAGTTGCTCGTGATCTACGACGCCGAGGACCGGCCGGACCCGCAGCAGCTGCGCAAGGCCGTCGCCGCGTTCGAGCGCGCCGGCGCGGACACGGTCTGCCTGCAGGCGCGGCTGCGCTACTGGAACTACCGGACCAACTTGCTCACGCGGATGTTCAGTCTCGAGTACGGGTACTGGTTCGGCACGATGCTGCCCGGCCTCGACCGCCTCGGCCTGCCGATTCCGCTGGGCGGCACGTCCAACCATTTTCGCGTGCCCGAGCTGCGCGCGCTGCTCGGCTGGGATCCGCACAACGTCACTGAGGATGCGGACCTCGGCCTGCGAGCCGCCGTCGAAGGCTACCGCGTGGGCGTGATCGACTCCGACACCGAGGAGGAGGCGTGTGCAGAGCTGCGCCCGTGGATCCGTCAGCGCACGCGCTGGATCAAGGGCTACATGCAGACGACGCTCGTGCACATGCGCTCGCCGCGCCATCTCGTCCGCCAGGTCGGGATGGTCGACACGCTTGCCTTCCTGCTGCTGATTGCGGGCACTCCACTGACATTCCTGCTCGCGCCGATCATGTGGGCCGGAACCGTCGCCTGGTATGGCTTTGGCGAGCCCCACCTGCCGTTGCTGAACTCGGGAACGTTCTGGACGGTCGCGCTGATCAACTTGATCGTCGGCAACTGCGTGATGATCGCGCTGAACCTGATCGCCGCGATGCGCGGCCACGAGTGGCGCTCCGCGCCGTTCACGCTGCTCAACCCGCTCTACTGGGTGCTCCACTCGATCGCCGCCTGGCGGGCGCTCGTCCAGCTGATCCGCAACCCGTTCTATTGGGAGAAGACGCCTCACGGACTCGGGCGGCGAGACAGCCCGATGGTGCCTTCGCTGGACGCCCAGCCGCGAGTGGCACACGAGCTCTCCACTTGAGGACCGCGACCGCGAGCCGCGGTCGGTCAGGACAGAGCGGCGAGACCCTGCTTGGCAGGGGTGGAGGCGCCGGCCAGGCGCTCGACCAGCTCGGCCGCGAGCGCGCCGGCGTCGTGCGCTTGCTGCCAGGCCGCGAGCTCGCGTGCCCGCGCCCGGATCGCCGGCTCGGTGAGCGCGCGCTCCACGGCCAGGCGCAGCGGCCGCGGCGAGACGAAGCGCCGCGGCAGGCGCACGCCGGCGCCCGCCCAGTCCAGGCGGGCGGCGTTCTCGTTCATGTCGCCCGCGCACGGGCAGGCGACCACGGCGCAGCCCGACGCGAGCGCGCGCACGAGCGTGCCGTGGCCAGCGTGGCAGACGACGACATCGCAGTGCGGCATCGTGCGCGAGTAGCAGACCCAGTCGACGACCTTCGCGTTGGCGGGCACGAGCAGCGGCCTGGACGGAAGCCGCCGGTTCCAGGTGGCGAGCACACGCACCGGAGCGCGGGCGAGGCCGCGCAGCGCCGCGTGCAGCAGGCGGTGGTCGGGGTCCTGCGCGGTCGACGGAGCGACCAGCACGAGCGGGGCCTGTCCGTCGGGCAGCTCGACGTCGTCGGCCGGCGGCTCCCACATCAGCGGCCCGACGACGTGCGCCCAGGGTGGCCAGGCGCGCGGATACTCGAACTGGGGGAAGGTTGCGACGAGCGCGAGCTGGCGGCTGGTGCCGCCGTGGCCGTGTGCGAGCGCGGGCAGGCCCAGGCGCGCGCGCGTGCGGTTGAGCTCGCCGCGGCCGCGCTCGACGCCGCGGCGCGCGGGCGCCTGCAGGCGCCTCCACACGGCGCGTCCGAGCTGCGTCCGCGGCAGGCGCGCGCCGAGCGAGTAGATCGGGAAGTCGGCCTCGTGCTCGGGATGGACGTGGGGGATCAACGTGGCCCGCGGTATCGCCGCCAGCTCGGCCGCCAGGGCCGGCGCGAGCGTGAGGATGTCGGCGACGACGACGTCCGGGCGCAGGGCGCTGACGAGCGGCAGGGTGTCGTGAGTGGCGTGGACGACGGCCTCGTAGAAGTCGAGCGGCTCGCCGGCGGACTCGGGCGTCGGGAACACGGTGTACTCGGGCGCGGGGGCGAAGGCGAGATCCTCGGCCTCGACGTGGGCCTGCCAGCGCCGCCAGGTCTGCAGGGTGACCTCGTGCCCACGCGCGCGCAGGGCCCGAGCGAGCGCGATCATCGGAAAGGCGTGTCCTGGATCGCCGAAGGCGCCGAGCAGGACGCGCAGTCGAGAGCCTGGCACGGCCGCGGAGCCGGGCAGTGCCGCGGGCGGCTCGTGCGCGAGGGAGGCCACGGGCTCGGGCGGAGCCATCGCCCGGGCGCTCAGGAAGCGGCGAGCTCGGCGACGAGGCGCAGCTGCGTGAGACGGTCCTCGACGGTGAAGGCGATCGGCGTGACCCCGAGCGTGCCGACCCCGGCATCGCGAAACACGGCGAGGCGCTCGCGCACGACCTCGGGCGGGCCGCACAGCGAGACGGTGTCGATCAGCGCATCGGGGATCGCGGCCATCGCCTCCTCGCGCTTGCCCTCCAGGTACAGGTCCTGGATCTCGGCGGCCTCGCGGCCGAAGCCGTAGCGCGAGACGACCTGGTTGTAGAAGTTCTGCTTGCGCGAGCCCATCCCGCCGACGTACAGCGCGATGAACGGGCGCATCGCGTCGCGCGCGGCGGCGAGGTCGTCGCTGACGAAGACGTTTACGGTGGGGGCGATGTCGAAGCTCTCGAGCGAGCGGCCCGAGCGCGCGGCGCCCGCCTCGAGCAACGGCTTGAGCTCCGAGACGTGCTCGGGTGAGAACAGCGTCGGCAGCCAGCCGTCGGCGATCTCGCCGGCCAGTTCGGTGTTCTTCGGTCCGATCGCGGCGAGGTAGATCGGGATCTGCTCCTGAACGGGGGAGATCGTGAGCTTGAGCGCCTTGCCCGGCCCGTCGGGCAGCGGCAGCTCGAGCGTCTCGCCGTGGAACTCGAGGCGTTCGCGCGCAAGCGCCATGCGCACGACCGCGATGTACTCGCGCGTGCGCTGCAGCTGCCTGCCGAAGCGCTGGCCGTGCCAACCCTCGGCCACCTGCGGTCCCGAGGAGCCGATACCGAGCATCATGCGCCCGTTCGACAGCTGGTCGATCGTGGCCGCGGTCATCGCGGTCATCGCCGGCGAGCGGGCCGGCATCTGAAAGATGCCCGAGGCAAGCCTGATCTTGCTGGTCTGCCCGGCGAGCCACGCGAGCACCGTCGCGGTATCCGAGCCGTAGGCCTCGGCGGCCCAGACCGAGTCATAGCCGAGCCGCTCTGCCTCCTG
Source organism: Solirubrobacteraceae bacterium (assembly GCA_035507415.1). GTDB lineage: Bacteria > Actinomycetota > Thermoleophilia > Solirubrobacterales > Solirubrobacteraceae > Palsa-744. The sequence continues at coordinate 23,980 of DATJOF010000014.1, read as the reverse complement.
CACGATCGCCAGCTGATCGGCAGAGCTGAGGCCGATGCCCCAGTAGCCGATGTGGACGCCGAGCTTCATCGCGGTGCAACCCTACAGGCCCTCGCCGGGGCGCACGAACATGATCTCGGGGACGACGCAGGCGGGGGAGACCCGCAGCAGAAAGCGGACCGACTCGGCGATGTCCTCGGCCCGGATCATGTCCTCGGGCTTGACGTGCTCCTTGACGAAGTCGGTCATCGGCGTGTCTACGAATGCCGGACAGAGCGCCGTGGACTTGATCCCTTCGGCGCTGAGCTCCTTGTTCATCGCTTCGGTCCAGCCGACGACGGCGTGCTTGGCGGCCGAGTAGACCGACAGCCAGGCCTCGCCGCGCTTGCCCGAGATCGAGGAGGTGTTGACGACGAGCGCGTTGCGGTGCTCGGCGGCGGCCGCCCTCAGCAGCTCGAGCGCCTCGCGATAGAACAGCACGATCGAGCGCAGGTTGACGTCGAGCTGCAGGTCCAGGCGCTTGGTCACGATCTCGCCGACCGGGGCACCGACGCCGACGCCGGCGTTGTTGACGAGCGCGTCCAGGCGGCCGTAGCGGTCGCGGTGCGCGGAGACGACGCGCTGGATGAAGCCCTCGTCGGAGACGTTGCCGGCCACCGCCTGCAGCTCGAAGCCCTCGGCCGCGAGCCCGTCGGCGGCCTCCTGAAGCTTCTCCGGTCGTCGCGCGGCGAGCGTCATCGCAAAGCCTTCCTGCCCGAGCATGCGAGCGATCGCAAGCCCGATCCCGCTCGATGCGCCGGTCACGATCGCGGCACGGTCTGGCATGGTCCCTCCTGTGGCCTGGTGGTGGTCGGTGGTCGCCGCCGACGCCGAGCCGGCGAACTGGCCGGAAGGCCAGGCGGCGGCAGGGAGCATCGCAGGATCTCGCTGCTAGCGTCTGGCGCGTCGCGCGCGGGCACGGCCTGCACGCGAGCGGGCCCGTAGCTCAGTTGGTTAGAGCTGCCGACTCATAATCGGTAGGTCCCTGGTTCGAGTCCAGGCGGGCCCATAGGTTCGGCGTGTTGCCTTGCCTCAGATACGTCGCGTCGCCGCCCGCTGAAGCCGTCGTCGAAGTGCCGCTAACGTCGCGTAAGCACGACGACCGGGATCTCGCGCTCGGTACGCGCCTGATAGTCGTCGTAGGCGGGCCAGTCCTCGGTCATCAGCGACCACAGGCGGTCGCGCTCCGCTCCCTGCGCGACGGTTGCGCGTACGGGCACGAGGTCGGCCTTGACCTGAATCTCGGCGTCGGGGTTGGCCTGCAGGTTCTCGAACCAGCTCGGGTGCCGGGGCGCGCCGCCCTTCGATGCCACGATCACCCAGCGCTCGCCGTCGCTGCGGTAGAGCAGCGGGGTGGTCCTGGGCTCACCGCTTCTGCGTCCCTGGGTCGTGAGCAGCAGGATCGTCCCGCCGCGCCAGTCGTGTCCGCGCGCGCCGGCGGTTTCCCGGTAGACGCGGATGTGCTCCGCGCCGAACAGGTCGTCGTCGGATTGGGCGCTCATCAGGGCCACTCTAGACCACGGTGCGCAGCCCACGGTGCGCAGCCCACGGTGCGCAGACCACGGTGCGCCGTTGCGCTCGGCTGTCAGACACGCGTCGCGGGCCTCGGTCGCGGTGCCTGGCGCGACGCCGCCGACTGCATGGAGGCGTATCGTCTAGCGGGCTGGCCGTCTGGCCGCGTGAGTTGGCAGGCTGCGGATCGTTGTTAGGGAGCGACGTCGAAAGGGGCAGGACATGGAGATCACCGGTTCGAGAGGAACGCTTCGGAGAGGGCTGCGCGGCTCGCTGATAGCTGGCCTCGCGCTGTTCAGCGCATGTGTCGTGGCCCCGAGCGCGGTCGCTGCCCGGGTATCGCGATGCACCGGCACGGCGGAAGCGCCCGGGATCCTCTCGGGCCAGTACGCCGGCCCGGTGTTGGTCGAAGGCGTCTGCAAGGTCGACTCGGGACGCGCGATCGTTCGCGGCAACCTGGTGATCACGGAAGGCTCGACGCTGCTGGCCGCCTACGGCCAGGACAACTCGCGGCTCACGGTGCATGGGCGGGTGCGCGTGCTCAAAGGCGCGACGCTGATCCTCGGATGCGAGCCCGAACATTTCGCCTGCTTCGACGACCCCGACCCTGAAGACCCGACCCTGTCGAGCAGGAGCAGGATCTTCGGCAATCTGGTCGCGAACGAAGCGCTGGGGGTCGTGGTGCACAACAGCCGCATCTTCGGCCGGGTTCGGCAGATTGGCGGCGGGGGCGGCGAGAGCTGCGAACCGACGGGTCCGTTCGCCGAATTCGACAGCCCCGTGTACAGCGATTACGAGGACACGACGATCCGCGGGAACATAAGGGTGAGTGGTCTCGCGTCTTGCTGGTTGGGCCTCGCGCGCCTGAGGGTCAGCGGGGATATGCGCATCAAGGAAAACCAGTTGGCGGACCCTGATGCGATCGAGATCCTCTCGAACGTGATCTACGGCAACCTCGTTTGCGTGGGCAACAGCATGGTCTGGAACAGCGCCGATCTGACCGAAGAACTGTATCCGCGCAGCCCCGAGCCCAACACCGTGTTCGGTCGGCGCCGCGGGCAGTGCGTGCTCGCCAGTCCTGAAACCGAAGGCGGCGAACCGGGCCCCGGGCCGTTCTAAGCCGCGAGCATCGAGCTCAGGCGTGGGCCGCCAGCGTCACGACGGTGGCGCTGGCGGGCTGGACGCGGACGGTCACCGTGCCGCCCGAGCTCGCCAGCGGTTCGGAGTGGGGGTTCGGTAGCGTTCCGTTGGCGCGCAGCGCGACGCCTCCGAGGCTGGCACCCTGAAGCGCGCCGGCCGAGGGCGCGCTCAGGCGCAGCGCGCTCGCGTGCTTGTAGGCGGGCCCTAGCAGCAGCGTCACGGGGATCGGGCGCGGCGAGCTCGAGGCGTGGTCGCCGCCGACGCCGCTGGTCGCGGTTTCCATGTCGTCGATCACGACGTGCAGCGCCCCGTCGGGGGCGCGCAGCGCGAAGGTGGCGACGTTGCGCGTGCTGTGCGCGCTGACCGGCACGAAGGCGCAGCCCTCGAGCGAGCGCACCAGTGCGAGCGCGTAGTACTCGGGCCGCGCGGTCAGCTGGCCGTTCGCCAGGGCGCAGAGCGGCGAGTACCACGGCGACAGCAACGTGCCGCCCGCCTGGCAGGAGCCCAGTCCGCTGGTGAAGTTGACGCCCGCCACGCCTTCGCGCGCGGCGATCAGCGCGGCGTCGAGCGCCCATAGCGCGGCGGCGAAGGTGTTGCTGGTGCCGGGCTGGCCGCCGCAGGCGATCGAGCCCAGCTCATCGATGCGCAGGGGCAGGTGGTGGCTGTCGGCGATTCCGGCTAGTTCTCGGATCCGGCCGGTCTCGCTCTGCTGCACGGCGGCGCTCAGCAGCTGAGCGATCGTCGGGCCGTGCGGGAGCAGGCGCTCGGAGCGGCAGCGATCGAGCGGGTAGAGATGGGCGCTGAGCGCCGCCGTGCCGGCGGCCTCCGTGCTGGCGTATGCCTGCAGCCAGTTTCCGGTGGCGCTCTCGGGTCCGTAGAGCGGAGTGGACGCGCCCGCCGCCGCGACCGCGTTGCGGGCTTTCGCGAGTTCGCCCTGGTAGTTCGAGAAGCTCCACCCGCCCGAGCGCAGCGGTTCGCTTCCGAGCACCGAGCGGAACGGCTGGGCCGGCGGCTGGGTGTACAGATCGGGCTCGTTGCCGATCGCCAGGCCCGCGAGCGAGGCGCCGAGGATCGAGCCGGCCGCGTTGGCCTCTTCGGTGAGCGCGCTCGGCTGCAGGTGTCCGAGATCGAGCCCGAGGATCAGACGCCATCCGCTGGCGTTCAAGACCGCTGCCAGGTGATGCAGATCTTCGGGCGTGACGGTGGTCAGCGCCCACGACGCCGCCGGACCGGGCGTGGGCAGCCACTGCGTGTGGTCGACCGAGTCGCCGGAGACGCGCAGCACGCCCTTGCCGAGGCCCGAGAGCAGGTTGGCGAGCAGCGGCGAGCGTGTTTCGAGCGCCGGCAGGTGCAGCGCCGGGGTCTCGAGCGACAGCCCGAGGAAATCTCCCGGGATCACGGCGCCGGGCTGCGAGCCGACGCTGATCGTCAGCGGTCGTTCCTGGGAGCCGGCGGCCGCTGCGGATGGCGCGGCGATGCCCGTGCCGAGACACGCCAGCAAGCCGGCGACGGCGACGATCAGAACCCCGGGGCGGCGCGAGCGCACAGAGCGGCACAGTGTAGGGACGGCGCGCCGACGGCGAACAGACTGGGCTTGCATGCTGGCCGAGTTCGGTCGCAGGCTTGGTCGGTGGCGGCCTCGAGCCGTCGAGCGCTCAGGCGGGTGCGCCCGTGGACAGACCCACCAGCTCGGCGCTGCGCTCCCACAGGGCGGCGGCGAGCGTGTCGTCCTGCGCCTGGGGGCTCGGCGATCGCACCTGCTCGTCCTGGACGTAGGCGCCGGTGAGGTCTGCGGCCTGCTCGGAGAGCGCCAGCCAAACGAGCGAGCGAGCGCCGCGCTCGGGCGAGCGAAAGAACGGTCCGGCGACCGTCGTCAGCACCTTCCAGATGCCGTTTTCGTTCTTGCCGAACCCGGTTCGCACGACGCCGGGGTGAAAGCAGGTTGCGTGCAGCTCGGACGCCCGCTTCGCCAGCTCGCGGGTGAACAGGATGTTGCACAGCTTCGTCGTGCCGTAGACCCTCATCGCCGCGTAGCGATGCTCGGACTGCAGGTCTTCGAGGTCCAGGCGCCCGGAGGTGTGGGCGTCGGAGGTCGTCGTCACGACGCGTCCGCCGCGCAGGCGGTCGCGCAGCAGGTTGGTGAGCAGGAACGGCGCAAGATGGTTGAGCGCGAAGGTGCGCTCGAAGCCTTCCGCGGTAGCGCGCCGTGTCGCGAACAGGGCGCCGGCGTTGTTGGCGAGGACGTCGATGTGCTCGTAGCGGCTGCGGGCGTCCTCGGCCAGCGCGCGCACGTCTGACATCAGGGTCAGATCGGCGACGTGCTCGTGGACCGGCTGACCGCCGCTTGCGGCCCGTGCCCGCTGGGCCGTGTGACCGACGCGCTCGCGATCGCGGCCGACGAGCGCGAGCTCCGCGCCCTGCGCGGCGAGCGCGACGGCGGCGGCTTCACCGATGCCGCGCGTGGCGCCGGTGAGCAGGACCAGGGTCATGCCGGTCGCGAGAGCGCCGAGATCATCCACAGGACTCTACAGCCGCCTTTCAACGTGACACGCTGTCGAGGTGCCGTGGCGGGACACGAGCAGGCGACGCGAGCAAGCGCAGGGCACCGACGCGGGTCTGGCCGTGCCGGCGCCGGGCCCGGCCGCAGCGGGTCTCGTTCTGCCGCGCCGGTCTGGTCTGGGTTGGCGGCGGATCGCGAAGCGAATCGCGCACGCGCTCGCCGTGTGCGTGCCGCCGATCGCAGCGGGCCTCGCCGCGTCGATCCCGGTGATCAGCTCGACGGTCAAAGCGGTGCGCGCCGGCTGGGTGCCGGCCGGCGACGACGGCATCATCGCCACGCGCGCGTGGGATGTGCTGACCGCGCACAGTCCGCTGGTCGGGCAGTACTCGGAGGCGGGCCTGGTGGTGCACGGACAGGTGCTGCACAGCCCCGGCCCGATGCTCTACTGGCTGCTGGCGCTGCCGGCGCGGTTCGGCAGCGTGACGAGCATCGCCGTGACGATGTGCATCGTCAACACGCTGGCGATCATTGGATGCGTCGCGCTCGCGCGCCGCCGCGGCGGGGTCGTGCTGATGTTCGCAACGGCGGTCGGGATCGCGCTGATGTGCCAGTCGCTGCCCGGCGAGGCGATGCACGACATCTGGAACCCCGCGGCCGGGCTGTTCCCGTTCCTGCTGCTGATCTTCATGTGCTGGTCGCTTGCGTGCGGCGACCGTCGGCTGCTGCCGGCGGTCGCGCTCGTCGCGAGCTTCATCACGCAGACGCACCTCATGTACGCGGCGCCCACCGCGGTGCTGCTGGTGGTCGGCTGTGGCGGTCTGCTGATCGGATCGGTGTGGGAGAGCACGCACGCGCGCGCACGCACGCGCGCATGGCCCACGAGTAAGGAGGCTCTCGATCGTGACGCCACACACGCGCGCACACGCGCGCGCGTGGGTCACGGCTCAGGAGTCGTCCCCCAATCGTTGGCACAGGCATCGCCGCCGAAGCCGGAGCCGCCGCGACGGCCGCCGCGGATCTGGCCCTGGGCGCTCGCGGCGCTCGCGGTCGCGGCCGTCTGCTGGAGCATGCCGGCGATCGACGAGATCGAGAACAGTCCGGGCAACCTGACGATGATCGTGCGCACGGCCGAGCATCCCGAGCCCAGGCTCGGCGCGAGCGTGGGCTGGCATACGGTGGTGCGCGCGGTCGGGTTCAGGCCGTGGTGGCTGTATGTGCCCGGTTCGGAGTGGGAGCGCAAGGCCGACGTGCGCGCCGCGGCGAGCAGCGGGCAGACAGATTCCGCGCTGGCACTGCTGGCGGCGCTGGCGCTGGTCGGGGCGCTCGCCGCATATGCGCGGCGCTGGGATCTGTTTGCCGCCGCGCTGATCGCGCTCGGCCTTTGCGCGGCGATCGGGTTCGAGGCGGCGTCGAACCCTTCGGCCCAGCTGCTCGCCGAAACGCTGGGCTACACCATGTGGTGGGGATCCGAGCTCGGCCTGTGGGTGTGGCTGGTGCTCGCGTGGTCGCTGTGGCTTGGGGTGCTGTGGCTTGCGCGTCCGGCGCTCGCGGCGTTACGAGCCCGCCTGCCCGCGGGCCGGCGCGGGCTGACGGCGCGGCTGCGCCTCACGGGCGTCGTGCTCGCGTCGCTGGTGAGCTTGGGAGCGGTCGTCGCGGTGGGCGGCGCGGTCGCGCGCGACGCGAGGCCCGACTCGCACGTGTACGAGTACCGTCCGATCCGCGAGGTCGTCGACGGCATCGAGCGGGTGATTCCGCCGCGTCAGACGATCGAGTACAACCTCGGCCCGCTCGACCTCGGCACTCAGCCGATGGAGCCCGCGATTCGCTTCTTCCTGGTTCGCCACGGCGATCGACCGCTCGCGGAAGGGTCCTATCCGCGTCTCGGCAGCTACTACGAGCTGCGCAAACGGCCCTACCAGTGGGTCCTTTATCTCACGGACGGCACGCGCGCGCCGCGGCGGATGAGGCTGGCGGGGCGCGTCCACTTTCGCGGGCCGTGGGGGCCGGAGACGTTCAGCGCCTGGGTGCGGCGGGCCTGACCGTTCAGGACGGTTCGGGGCGGTTGGCGCCCAGGACCTATGACTGCGTGCGCCGGACAGCCCTGCCGTTGCGGCCATCGCCGCGCGCGGCACCTCGGCAGGCCGCCACGACTAACGCCATGACGGCCAGCCACAGGAGAGGAATCAGGAGTGACAACAACACTGCGACGGCCACTCTGACACCGGCGGCTGAAGGCCCGATTTCGGTTGGCTGAAGATTTGTTAAGGCGTCGCCGACAGGGATCGGCGGCGTCGCCGGGCGGGCTCGACGGCGAGTGCGGGTCGGCTCAGCGGCGGTCGATGCCGCGGATGCGCACGAGTGGGCGCCACGGGGCGGAGGTCAGCGAAGGGGTCGCGTACCTGAGGCGCACGCGCTCGGGTGTCGCGGGCGTGTGCAGCAAGAAGCCTTGCCCGATGGCGCAGTCGAGCTCGCGCGCAACCGCGAGCTGTCGCTGGGTCTCGATGCCGACGGCGACCGCGGTCACGCGGGCCTGCTTGGCGAGCGCGATCGCCGCCGCGAACATGGCGCGCTTTTCGGTGCTTTGCGCCAGGCTTGCCGTGAGCGCGCGATCGAGCTTGACGATGTCGAGCGGCAGGTTGCTCGGCATCCCCAGCGAGAAGTGGTCCGAGCCGAATTTGTCCAGCGCGATCGAGACGCCCAGGCGCTTGACGTCGGTGAGCGCCGCGCGCGCTCGCTCGGGATCGCGCAGCACGGCGTCCTCGCTCACCTCGAGGCGCAGGGCCGAGGCCGGCAGGCGGTAGTAGACGAGCTCCTCGCGCACGCGCTCGGCCAGATCGAGCTCGGTCAGCTCGCGTCCGGAGACGTTGACCGACACGGGCATCGCGATGCCGTTGCGCCGCCACGCCGCGGCCTGGGCGCAGGCGCTGTGCAGGACCCAGTTGCCGATCTGCACGATCAGCTCGCTGTTTTCGACCGGCGGCAGGAACGTCGAGGGCAGCATCTCGTCGCCGGCGCGAACTCCGTCGCGCGGCCCGGTCGGGAGCCAGCGCACGAGCGCCTCGCAGCCGACCACCTGCCCGCCCGCGAGTCGCATGATCGGCTGGTAGGCGAGCATCAGCTCGCGCCGAGGCAGCGCGTCGCGCAGGCGCAGCTCGATCTGAGCGTGCGTGCTGAGCTCCTGGCGCAGGCTCTCGTCGAACAGCTGAACCCGGGGGCCCTGGGCGCTCTTGGCGCGGTACATCGCCAGGTCGGCCTCGCGCAGCATCGCCTCCGGGTCGAGCAGGTGGTCGCGCGATATCGAGATGCCGACGCTCGCGAGCATCGCCACGGTCGCGCTGCCCAGCGCGACGGGCCGGTCGAGCGCGTCGAGGACGCGCTGCGCGAGCGCGAGCGCCTCGTCGTCGCTCTCGACGTCCTCGGCCAGGATCACGAACTCATCTCCTCCGAGCCGCGCGACCGTGTCGCTGTCGCGCATCAGCTCGGCGAGGCGTTCGGAGATCGCGACCAGCAGGCGATCGCCGACGCTGTGCCCGAGGTTGTCGTTGACCGCCTTGAACCTGTCGAGGTCGATGAACAGCATCGCCACGGCGTTGCCGCTGCGGTGCAGGCGCGCGATCGCCTGGCGCGCGCGGTCCATGAACAGCAGCCGGTTCGGCAGCCTCGTGAGCGGGTCGTGCAGCGCCTGGCGCTCGAGCCACATGCGATCGGTCACGTCCTTGGCGGTCGCGTACCACGTGTCGCCGTCGCGGCGGGCGCTCCACATCAGCCAGCGCCAGGAGCCGTCTATGTGCCGGTAGCGGCTCGTCATGTTCTCGAGCGGGCTGTCGGCGTGGATCGCCGCGAGCGCCTGCTCGGCGTCGTCGGGGTGCAGCAGGTCGGCGATCGACGCGGCGCGCAGTTCCTCTCGCGATCGTCCGAGCAGCTGCTCCCACGCCGGGTTGAGCAGCGTGAAGCGTCCCTCGGGCGAGATCGTCGCCAACGGATCCGCGGTCAGCTCGAACAGTCGCTCGATCTCGCCCGTCCTGCCGTCAGCTCGATCGGGACGCGCACGGCTGTCGGCTTTGTCCTGATCGGGCCGCTCGTCTGCCCCGTTCGGACGGGGCCGGCCTGTGTCGGCGTCGAGCGCCGCCGGATTCTGCGAGCGGCCCGGATCGGCGCCGGGATCGTCTCGCTTGGCTGCCGCTGCGGCTGCTCGGCTGCGCGCCCCGCCCCGCGCGGCCGGCTGGCGGGGCGTCCCCGAGTCCTCGCTGCATTGCGGATCGATGCGCATTGTCACCCATCACGTCGGCGTCCGCGACGGTGTCACCGGGGCCGGCTCCGCCGTGCTCGACAGATCTTCTACGGCGAGGTGGCGCGCGGGACTCCGGGACTGCCAGAGCCGGCGCGTACCTGCGCATCTCGCCTCATGGCCGTCGCGCCTGGCCAGACCTCCCGCGCAGCCAGATGAGAGCGCTCGGGTCCGTGGCGCGTGCGCGCGAAACCGGGTCGAAAGGCCAAAGTCACGTTCGTGACACACACAAGTCACACGGAATACAGACAATCGTCTCTGTTACGGACTATTAACTGTCGTCATGGCGATGTCAAGAGGCGAGGGTGGGGGTGTGTCGGTCGTAATGCCCACCAACGCCGAGCTCGGCGTCACAATCCGTCGTCTGCGACGTGCGCGGCACCTGACGATCGAGGGTCTCGCGCACGATGCCGGCATGCACCCGACCTACCTGTCGGGGATCGAGCGCGGGGTGCGCAACCCGAGCTGGGAGAAGGTGACCGGACTCTGCCTGGCGATGGACGTTCCGATCATCGAACTGGCGCGCGACGCCGAAGACGAGGCGCGGCTGGCCGCACGCATGCGCGTCGCCAGGTCCGAGCTGGGCCTCGACGACCGCACCGAGCGCTCCGACCGCTCCGACCGCCCTGAATGAGCCGAGCGCTCTTCGGGGCGAGCCGCGGTCGATCGGTTCCCCACATGCGCGTCGCCAGGTCTGAGCCCGGGCTCGACGCTCGCTACGGGTGAGCCGACCGTTCCGCCGGAGCGGCCCGTGGCCGCCCGACCGCGCGCGGACGGTGGCCGTACCGTCGATCTGCGCTCGCCCCGAGACCCGCCGAACCCTCCGGTGTGGCGAATACATTCATGCCATGACGCGCGGCGACCGTTTCGCGGTGATCGACCTGGGCTCCAACTCGTTTCGGCTGGTCGTGTTCATGACCGCGGACGGCTGGTGGAGGCGCACGGACGAGATCTACGAGCCGGTTCGGATCGGCGAGGGAATGGCGGCGACCGGGCGGCTCGGCGAGGAGCCGATGCGCCGGGCGCTGGCGACGCTGGACGTGTTCGACCAGTTCTGTCGCGCGGCCGGCCTGATCGCGGCGGCGGAGCAGAGCGGCGCGGCGGGCGGATCCGACGGGCTCATGGCCGGTGTGGCCGTCGATGCGCTTGCCACGAGCGCGATCCGCGACGCCGAGAACGCAGAGGGCTTCCTGGCGCTGGCGCGAGAGCACACCAGCCTGCCGATTCGCGTGCTGAGCCGCGAGACCGAGGCTCGCTACGGCTATCTCGCCGCCGTCAACTCGACGACCCTGACGGACGGCTGCGTGCTGGATCTCGGCGGCGGGTCGCTGCAGCTGGTGCGCGTCGCCGGCCGACGCGCGTGCGAGCTCGGCTCCTGGCGCCTCGGCGCGGTGCGCATGACCGAGCGCTATCTGCCCGTGAACGGACCGCCCAAGCGCCGCCAGATCGATGAGCTGCGCGAGCACGTGGCCGATGATCTGGCGGGGGCCGAGTGGCTGACCGACGCCGGCCGCGCGAGCGGCGGCGGACGGCTGGTGGGCATGGGTGGAACCGTGCGCAACCTCGCGGCCGCCGTTCAGCGCGCGAAGGCGCTGCCGTCGAACGGCGTTCAGGGTATGACGGTCGCGCCCGCCGAGCTGGACGAGCTGATCGAGCAGCTGGCCGCGCTGCCTGCGTCCAAGCGCAGCGCCGTGCCGGGCATCAAGCCCGCGCGGGCCGACCTCGTGCTCGCCGGCGCGATCGTCGTCCAGGGCGTGATCGAGGCTGGGGGCTTCGCAGGTCTCGAGGTCACGGAGTCGGGCCTGCGCGAGGGCGTCTTCTTCGAGCGCCTGCTGTCCGACCGAGACCCACCCCTGTTCACCGACATCCGCCGCGACAGCGTGCTCAACCGCGCGGCCCAGTACCGCCACGATCGCGCCCACACCGAGCACGTCGCGACGCTCGCGCTGGCGATGTTCGACGAGCTCGCCCGCCTCGGCCTGCACGCCGGCGATCCGCTCGAGCGAGAGCTGCTGTGGGCCGCGTGCGCGCTGCACGACGTCGGCATGGCGGTCGACTACGACGATCACCACAAGCACTCGCGCTACCTGATTCTCAACGGCGGCCTTCCGGGCTACTCCCCCAGGGAAGTCGCGATCATCGCTCAGGCGACGCGCTACCACCGCAAGGGCATGCCCGAGCCCGGTCCTCTGGCCGCGCTGTTCGAGCCCGGCGACGCCGCACGCCTGGATCGCTGCGCCGTGCTGTTGCGCCTGGCGGAGGATCTCGAGCGCTCGCGTGATCAACTGGTGCGCGCCACCCGCTTCACCCTCGCCGGGTCCAACGGCAGCGGGGAGATCGAGCTGCGGCTGATCGCCGACGGCGAGCCGACGGTGCCGCGCTGGGCGGCGAGCCGCGAGCGCGAGCTGTTCGAGCGCGCCTTCCATCGCGAGCTGCTGGTCGCCGCCTGACGCGCGCGCGTGCCCTCAGAGCGTGCCGTGCTGGCGGCTGAGCTGTGCTTCGTGGCCCCTGCAGTCGAACAGCAGCAGCGCGTTGGGGTTGACGGGCGGCGGCTGCCAGGCGGCGCCCGGAACCACCTCGCACGCCCGCAGCACGGCCGTGGACGCGGCGTTGCCGCCGCGTTCTGCGTAGGCGCCGCCGAGCACGACGTAGCGCGCTTCACCGCGGCGCACGAGCCGCGCGAGGCCGGCGCCGTCGAGCGCAGGGTCATAGCCGCTGTAGCCGCCCATCGCCCCCGCGGCGTGACCGAGCAGGATCATCGGCGCGGCCGTGTCGGACGCCTCGGTCAGGACCTCCCAGCGCGAGCCGGGATCGTGGCGGCCGACGTAGGCGAGCAGCGCCTTGGTGACCCGTGTGGCGGCTGCGTCGATGTCGAGTCCGCCGTAGCCGGCGGCCACGTGCGGGCCCGCCTCGGGGAAGGTCCCGTCGACCGGGAACCTCCAGATCGTGGCCGCGTAGACCCCCGGCACCACCAGCAGCAGCGCGAGCGTCGCGGCCATCGCCACGCCGATCCAACGGCGCGTGGTCAGGATCGCGAGCACCCCGAGCGCCGCACCGACGATCAGCACGGGCCAGAACCAGTGCAGATAACGCAGGTCTTCGCGCAGAATGAGCACTTGCGCGATGACCGTGGCGGCAACGGCGAGCGGCACGAGCACGAGGAACAGGCGTCGGCGCCTGCCGAGCTCGACGAAAGCGATCGCCCCGGCGCCGGTCATCGCCGCGCTGCCGGGTCCGAGCGCCGAGACGTAGTACGGGTGGACGATCCCCTTGGAGAAGCTCAGCACGGCGAGCTCGGTCAGGAACCAGCCGCCCAGCACGATCAGCCCGGCCAGTCGACGGTCGCGCCGGCGGGGGGCCGCGGACGGGTCCTCGGGCGGACGCGGATGCGCGCGATCGGACTGAGCGGCGCGGCTCCTGCCGCGACGCTCGCCAGCGGGCTCGCCGGCCGGCACGACGAAGGTCCAGAGCGCGATCGCGATCATGCCGACGAGCGCGAACGGCAGCATCCAGGCGCCCTGCGTGCCGAGGCCGGCTTCGAACATGCGCAGCGGGCCGGGCGGGCCGCCGAAGGCGATCGGCTCGCGCAGGCGGCCATCGGCGAGGTACGTCGACGGCTTTGGGTGGGGTTTGTGCGCCGCCGGGCCGGCAGCCGGCTTGGGGGGGGCTGAAGGGGCGGTCGCTTGCAGGCCCGGTTCCAGCCCGGTCGGGTTCTTGCCCAGCGCGCGCAGGCGCAGCGCTTCTTTTTCGATGTCGGCCAGCGAGCCGTGCTTCAGCAGCACGCGGATCTGGCCGGGACCGCCCTTCTGGCCGCCGACGCGGCCGAAGCCGTTGTAGCCGAAGGTGAGCCCGATCTCGCTGTTGTTGGTGGAGCCGCCGACGAACGGACGCTTGGAGGCGGGCGTCAGTTCCACCATCGCGATCCATGCAAACGACACCGCGAGCATCACGATTCCGGCCGCCAGGAGATGCGCCGTCCGGCGGGCGATCGTCGCGGGCGCGCACACCAGGTAGCCGAGTGCGAGCCCCGGCACGACCAGGTAGGCAGCGAGCGTCTTGGTGTTGAACGCGAGCCCCACGAGCACGGCGCAGCCGAGCAGCGTGCGCAGGCGCCCCGACTCGATCGCGCGCAGCCCGAGGCCGCAGGCGAGCGTCATCAGCAGGATCAGCAGGGCGTCGACGTTGTTGTCGCGCGAAGACGCCACGAACGAGGGAAACAGCGCGAGCGCCAGAGCGCTCGCGAGGCCCGCCGTGACCCCGAACCTCGGCGTCACCACCCAGTAGAGCAGCCCGACCGTGACGACTCCCATGATCGCCTCGGGCAGCAGCACGCTCAGCGGCGTCATCCCGAACAGCTTGGCGCTCAGCACCTGCACCCACAGTCCCAGCGGCGGCTTGTCGATCGTGATCAGACCGCCGGGGTCGAACGACACGAACAGGAAGTTGTGCAGCGAATGGAGCATCGATTTGACGCCCGCCGAGTAGAACGCGTTCGACCACCCGTTGCGCGACAGGCGGTAGGTGTTGAGGACGGCGGACAGCGCCAGCACCGCGCCGAGCGCCAGGTGGCGTGCACGCACGCGCGGCAGCGGACGGATGCGGGCGCTGGCCTCTTGGCCGAGCGGTCGATCCGCGGGGAGGACGGTCGTCTGCTCGGCGGAGTTCATCTGGAGAGCGCCTTCAGCAGCCGCTCGAGGTCGTCCTCGTCGTTCCAGGCCCCGACCGACGCTCGCAGCCACGGCGTGGCGGGGATGTTACGCAAGATCACCCCTGCCTCCGCAAGTGCCGTGCGCTCCGCTTCGGGATCGGGGCTCTCGAACGTCACGAGCGTGCTCGGGTCGCGCGGCGGCAGCGCGCGGCCGTGCTCGGCCAGCAGCTCGGCCAGTCGCGCCGCCAGGCCGCAGGCCCGCTCGTGGATCGTCTGCCAGCCGGTCGCTTCGAGCGTGTGCGCGGCCGCCAGCGCGCACGCGAGCGTCTCGGCGCTCAACGACATCGCGTCGAAGCGGCGCGCGTCGGCAAACGGCTCGGCCTCGAGTCCGCTGTCGGGGTCGGCCAGGTTCGGGTAGCCGCGGCGGCGCACCGACAGGCGCGCGCTGAAGGCGTCGCTGACGTACAACATGCCCATGCCGTCCGGACCGCACAGCCACTTCTGTCCGGCGCCTGCGTAGGCGTCGCAGCCCAGCGCTGTGACGTCGACCGGCACGGCGCCGACGCCCTGGGCGCCGTCGAGCAGCACCGGCACCTCCAGCTGCGCCAGCGCCGCCGGAGCGAAGCGCCCGCTCATCCAGCTCACGTGCGAGCACGCGACCAGCCGCGTGCTCGGGCCGACCGCGTCGGCGACGTCGGCGAGCGCCACGGTGCGTACGCTCACGCCGCGCAGCGCCCGCGCAGCGCCGAGCGCGCCGAGCAGGCCGGGATGCTCCTCCTCGCTGGTGACGATCTCATCGCGCGGACCGAGCTCGAGTCCGTCGATCACCTGCGCCATGCCTTCGCTCGTGCAGGTCGTGAGCGCGAGCTGGCTGGGGGCGCAGCCGAGCCGCCGCGCATATGCGGCGCGCAGCTCGTCCCTGAGCTCGCCGCGGCGCTCGAAGTGCGACGCGGCGCGCCCATCCTGCGCCTCGCGCGAGAGCTCGTCCGCGGCGGCGCGAGCCGCGCGTGCGGGCAGCGGACCGTCGGTGCCGGCGTTGAGGTAGGCGTATGTGGCCAGGACGGGAAACTCGGCGCGCAACCCGGGCAGGCTCACAAACGGCGAGAATACCGGCATGGTCAGCGCTACCGGGCAGCAGCCGCTGTGGGAGCCCTCGGCGGATGTGCGCGAGCGCGCGCAGCTGACGGGGTTCATGCGCTGGCTCGGCGAGGGGCCCGCGGAGCGCACGTTCGCGGACTACGCGGAGCTGTGGGAGTGGTCGGTGTCCGAGCTCGAGCGGTTCTGGGCGGCGATCTGGGAGTACTACGGGGTGCGCGCCTCGCGCCCTTACACGCGCGTGCTCGACTCGCGCGAGATGCCCGGGTCGCGCTGGTTCGAGGGCGCCGAGCTCAACTACGCGGAGAACCTGCTGCAGCGCGGGCGCGATCCGGATGCGCTTGCGGTCCTGCACTGCTCGGAGCTGCGCGAGCTCGGTTCGCTGACCTGGGGCGAGCTGCGCGAGCAGGTTGCCGCGGCGGCGGCCGGCTTGCGCGCGCTCGGCGTCGGGCGCGGCGATCGTGTCGTGGCGTACATGCCGAACATCCCCGAGACGCTGGTCGCGTTCCTGGCGACGGCCAGCCTCGGCGCGATCTTCTCGAGCGCCGCGCCCGAGTTCGGGTCGCGCAGCGTGATCGACCGTTTCGCGCAGATCGAGCCGACGGTGCTGCTGGCGGTCGACGGCTACCGCCACGGCGGCAGGGACTTCGATCGCACGGACGCCGTGCGCGCGATCGCACAGGAGCTGCCGGGCCTGCGCCACACGGTGCTGCTGCCATATCTCGCGCGGGCCGCATCCGCCGGGGATCTGCCGGGCGCGCTCGATTGGAGCGAGCTGCTGGCGCGCGGAGCGGCCCTCGGCGGCGACACCTCGGCGGCCGCCGCGATGAGTTTCGAGCAGGTCCCCTTCGGGCATCCCCTGTGGGTGCTCTACTCCTCCGGCACGACCGGCCTGCCGAAGGCGATCGTGCACTCGCACGGCGGCATCCTGCTCGAGCAGCTCAAGAAGGGCCTGCACCTCGATCTGCGCGCCGGCGATCGCATGTTCTGGTTTACGACGACGGGCTGGATGATGTGGAACTTCCTCGTCGGCTGCCTGCTCGGCGACGCCGCGATCGTCCTCTACGACGGCAGCCCCGGCCACCCCGATCTCGGTGCGCTCTGGCGCCTCGCGGAGCGGACCGAGATGACCTGCATGGGCGTCTCGGCGGGACTGCTGGCGGCGTGCGCGAAAGCGGGCGTCGAGCCCGCGCGCGACTGCGACCTGCACGCGCTGCGCGCGATCGGCTCGACCGGCTCGCCGCTGTCGCCGGAGAGCTTCCGCTGGGTCTACGAGCACGTCGGGCGCGATCGGTGGCTGTTCTCGACGAGCGGCGGAACCGATGTCTGCACGGCGTTCGTGGCCGGCTGCCCGCTGCTGCCGGTGTACGAGGGCGAGCTGCAGTGTCGTGCGCTCGGCTGCGCCGTTGAGGCGTTCGACGAGCGGGGCCGCAGCGTGGTGGACGAAGTCGGCGAGCTGGTGATCACCGCGCCGATGCCCTCGATGCCCCTGTTCTTCTGGGGCGAGGACCCCCCGCGCCGCGACGGGGGTGGCGGCGAGCGCTATCGCGAGAGCTACTTCTCGATGTACCCGGGGATCTGGCGCCACGGCGACTGGATCCGCATCACTCCGCGCGGCAGCGCGATCATCTACGGACGCTCCGACGCGACCATCAACCGCCAGGGCGTGCGCATGGGCACGAGCGAGATCTACCGGGCCGCGGGCGCGGTCGAGGAGGTGCTCGACGCGCTCGTGGTCGACGTCCCGCGCGGCGGCTCAGGCGCCGAGGCCGGGGCCGAGCTCTCGATGATCCTGTTCGTGGTGCTGGACGAGGGTGTCACGCTCGACCAGGACCTGCGCGCGCGCATTCTCGCGCGGATCCGCGAGGACTGCTCGCCGCGGCACGTTCCCAACGAGGTGCTGCAGATCGCCGAGGTGCCGCGCACCCTGTCGGGCAAGGTCCTCGAGGTGCCCGTCAAGAAGATCCTGATGGGCGTGTCCCCGGGCGAGGCCGCGAGCGTGGACTCCCTGGCCAACCCTCGCTCGCTCGACTACTTCGTGGAGCTGGCCGCGAGCCTGAGCGGGGATCGTAAATCCGTGTAGTGAATCGTCGATCGTGCAGGAGTGAGGGGCGCTGCCGTCGAAACAGAGCGCCGATGAAGCGCACCGCGACCCCAGTTCCAACGACGCGACCGAGCAACGGCACCGGCGAGCACCAGAGCCTGTCCACCTACATCCAGGCGCGCTTCGAGGAATGCTCGCGCTCGCAGAAGGACGTCGCCCAGTACATCGTCGACCATCTCGACGAGGCTGCCTTCCAGACCGCCGAGGAGCTGGCCCGCCGCGCCAACACCTCGAGCTCGACGGTCGTGCGGTTCTCGCAGGCGCTCGGCTTCGAGGGCTTCCCGGAGCTGCAGGCCGCCGCGCGTGAGGAATACCGACGCATACACGCGCAGGCGCCGAACGAGGCCGGCCCAAATGGCTCGACGCCGCTGTTCTCGCTCGACCAGAACGAGTTCGAGAGCTCGCTGACAGCCGACTACGTGAACGTCGAGGAGACCGCCCGCAAGATCTCGCGCAGCTCGGTTGACGCGATCGTGCAGGCGATCGTCGACGCCGACAAGGTGCTCGTCGCGGGTACCGACCAGATGGCGTTCTTCGCGAGCTACCTGCGCCACCTGCTGATGCTGCTCGACCTGCGCGTGGACGTCGTCGCGAGCCCATCCCAAGAGGCGCTCAGCCGGCTCGGGCGCATCGACCACAACACGCTCGTGGTCGGCCTCTCGGCGGGCCGGCCCCACCCGCTCGTGGTGCGCGCGATGAAGCTCGCGCGTCACCGCAAAGCCCGTACCGCCGCGATCACCGACGCGACGCTCTCGGAGGTCGCGAAGCTGGCGCAGATCAAGCTCTACTACTCCTCGAACAGCCCCGCGTACGTGCGCTCGCACACGGCGCTGTTGAGCATCGTGCAGGCGGTCGCGTATGGCGTGTACTCGCGCGACACGGCCCAGTACGACGATCGCATCAAGGCCTTTCGACTGAAGTAGGTCGGCCTGGTCGAGCCCCGGGTCGGCGTGGTCGAGACCCGCCGGGGGCGCTACACGCCTCCTCGCGAGCTCCGGGGCCGTTGCTTCGGCGGCAACCTCGATTCGTGAACAGCCCGCCGCGAGCGGGCCGTTTGTGTCTGTGAAGCGCCAGCTATGCTCAGACCATGCGCGACGAGGCGACTTTCCGGGTAAAGAGCGGCCTGGCGGAGATGCTCAAGGGCGGCGTGATCATGGACGTCGTCACGCCCGAGCAGGCGAGCATCGCCGAGGACGCCGGCGCCGCCGCCGTGATGGCGCTCGAGCGCGTTCCTGCTGACATTCGTCGCGACGGCGGCGTGGCGCGGATGTCCGACCCGGACATGATCGCCGGCATCCAGCAGGCCGTGACGATTCCCGTGATGGCCAAGGCGCGGATCGGACATTTCCTCGAG
This sequence comes from Solirubrobacteraceae bacterium, assembly GCA_035507415.1. Classification (GTDB taxonomy): domain Bacteria; phylum Actinomycetota; class Thermoleophilia; order Solirubrobacterales; family Solirubrobacteraceae; genus Palsa-744. Next base: position 5,321 of record DATJOF010000014.1, on the reverse strand, counting down.
GCGCAGGTGCTGCAGGCGCTCGAGGTCGACTACGTCGACGAGTCCGAGGTGCTGACCCCGGCCGACGAGACCAACCACATCGACAAGTGGCAGTTCAAGGTCCCGTTCGTGTGCGGCGCGACCAACCTCGGGGAGGCGCTGCGGCGGATCGGCGAGGGCGCGGCGATGATCCGCTCCAAGGGGGAGGCGGGCACCGGCGACATCGTCGAGGCCGTCCGCCACATGCGCGCGATCACGAGCGAAATGCGCCGCCTGGCGACGCTCGACCAGGCCGAGCTCGCGAGCGCCGCGAAGCAGCTCGGAGCACCGCTCGAGCTCGTCCGAGGCGTGGCCGGCGACGGGCGTCTGCCGGTCGTGCTGTTCTGCGCGGGGGGGATCGCCACCCCCGCCGACGCCGCTCTGATGATGGCGCTGGGCGCCGAGGGCGTGTTCGTCGGCTCTGGCATCTTCAAGTCCGAGGACCCGCCCGTGCGCGCACGCGCGATCGTGGAGGCCACGACCCACTGGCAGGACCCGGAGCGCGTCGCCGAGGCCTCGCGCGGGCTCGGCCCGGCGATGGCGAGCCTGGAGAGCTCCAAGCTGGAGGGCGAGCAGCTCCTGGCCCAGCGCGGCTGGTGAGCGAGGCCCCGCTCGTGGGGGTGCTCGCCCTCCAGGGTGGCTTTGAGGCGCATGAGCGCGTCCTGCAGCGGCTCGGCGCGCGCGTCTGCGAGGTGCGCGTGGTGGCAGATCTCGATGGTCTCGATGCGCTCGTGATCCCGGGCGGGGAGTCGACGACGATGACGCTCGGCATCGAGCGCGAGGGTCTCGCCGAGCCGTTGCGCGAGCTCGCCCGCAGCGGCGTGCCGATCTTGGGGTCGTGCGCCGGCCTGATCATGCTCGATCGCGAGCATCTCGGCCTGATGGACATGCGCGCGCAGCGCAACGCATTCGGTCGTCAGCTGCACAGCTTCGAGGCCGACCTCGAGCTGCGCGGTCTCGAGGGCGGGCCGCTGCGAGCGGTGTTCATCCGCGCGCCGTGGATCGCCGAGTACGGCCCTGCGGTCGAGGTCCTCGCGGAGATCGACGGTCACCCGGTCGCGGCTCGTCAGCAGGCGCTGTTTGCCGTCGCCTTCCACGCCGAGCTCACCGACGACGATCGCGTGCACCGCATGTTCCTGGAGGCGGCGCACGCGCGCGCACACACGCGCGCGGGCGCCGCCGTCGAGTAGGCGATGCGCATCGCGGTGTCCGCAGACGAAGCTGTCGGGATCGCCGGCGTGCTGGTCGAGCGCCTGCGCGAACGCGGCCACGAGGTGCTGCTGCACGGCGCGCTGGGCGAGGGCGAGCGTGAGGACTGGGCCTGGGCTTCGGAGGCGGCCGCTCGCGACGTGGCCGGACGCCGGGCCGAGCAGGCGATCGTCTGCTGCTGGACCGGTACGGGCGCGTCGATCGCGGCCAACAAGGTGCGCGGCGTGCGCGCGGCTCTGTGCACCGATGCGGCCACGGCCGTCGGGGCGCGACGCTGGAACGACGCGAACACGCTGGCGCTGAGCCTGCGCAGCACCTCGGAGGCCGAGCTGGCCGAGATCCTCGATGCCTGGTTCACGGCCGAGCCCAGTCGCGAGGCGGACGATCGCGCCAACATCGAGCACGTTCGGGCGATCGAGGCCGAGGAGCCGCGGTAGCCCGCCTGGGAGGCCGCGGAGCGGCGGACAGCGCGCCTGCGAGGCCGCGAAGCAACGGCAGCTCGCGTGCGAGGCAGCCGAGTAGTGACAGCGCGCCTGCAAGGTTGCCGAGCGGCGACGGCCCGTGTCCCTTGGCTAGTGGGTCTCCTGGAAACGTTTGACCGGAAACTCGCCTCTGGCGGCGAACAAGGACGCATGTCCCCAATCCAGGAGGTGGTGATGCGTCCGCCGGAGGTGTTCGTTCGCGAGCTCTCGCCGGAGGAGGGTGCGCGGCTGAAGTCGATCTCCAAACGCGCCAAGTACCAATCCAAGCGCCAGCGGGCGGCGATGCTGCTGGCGTCTGCGAGCGGGATGCCGGCGCGGCAAATCGCAGCTGCTGTGCGCAGCGACGAATCGCATGTGCGCAAGGTGATCCACGCGTTCAACGAGCGGGGGTTCGACGCGCTTGACCCTGACTATCGGGGCGGGCGCCCCAAAAAGACGACGCCCGCAGAGCGCGACCGGATTGTCGCGCTTGCTCGTACCCGCCCCGACCATCGGGGCGTCCCGCTCACGCGCTGGTCGTTGCCCAAGCTGCAGACACACCTGGCCGGGATGGGCATCCTGCTCAGCGCAGAGGCCCTGCGCCAGACGCTGATCGGCGCGGGGCTTTCCCATCAGCGCACACGCTCGTGGAAGTGGAGTCCGGATCCCGAGTTCCAGGGCAAGGCCGAGCGTGTGCTCTCGCTCTGCCGCGAGAGACCCAGCGACGGCGTGGTGGTGTGCTTCGACGAGATGGGGCCGATCCAGCTGATCCCCCACCAGGGCTCCGGGTGGGCGCCACGCAAGCGCTGTCAGCGGCACCGCGCGACCTACAAGCGCCCACACGGCGTCCGCTACCTGTTCGGCGACTACGACGTGCACGCCGACCGCCTCCACGGCCGGCTGCGCGCACACAAGAACGCCGGCGAGGTGCTCGCCTACTACCGCCAGATCAGGATGCGCTACGACCCGGCGCTGCGGATCTACCTGATTGCCGACAACCTCTCCACCCACAAGACGCTCGAGATTCGCGAGTGGGCCAACGAGAGCAACGTCGAGCTCGTCTTCACACCCACCTACGCGAGCTTCCTGAACCGGATCGAGTCCCACTTCTGGGCGATCGGCGAGTTCGTCGTCAAGAACGCCGACTACCCCGACTGGGACACCCTCGCCAAAGCCATGGCCGACCACATCCGCTACCGCAACGGCCCACATCGCGACCAGCGCCTCATCAAGGCCGAGCGGCGTCTACTGATCGCCGCCTGACCGATGACGTTTCAGGCGCAACATTTCCAGGAGACCCACTAGACGGCTTCGAAGCGGACGACGCCCGCGCCGTCCGCGGACCGTTCGACTGCGCGGCCCTCCTCGATCAACAGGTCGACGTGGCCGAGCACCTCCGACAGCGTCAGGAAAGCCTGCGTGACCGCGACATTGCCCCACAGCTCGAGTGCTATCTCGTGAGCGCTGCGCGCTTCTGCGGTGATCAGGCCGTGGATCTTCTCGGCGCGCCGGCGGTGCATCCTCAGGCGCTCGTCGATCAGCGCCGCGTGGTCGACGATCGGTTCGCCGTGTCCGGGCAGCACCAGCGAGAGCTGCATCTCGCGTGTGAGGCGCAGCGAGGCGATGTACTGGAGCAGCGCCCGCGGGCGTTCGCCCTCCACCGATGAGCCCGCCCCGCCCGCGTCGATCCCGCCGCCCCCGAGCGGGCGCGCGAGCAGCGGGTTCGAGGAGATGTGCTTGATCAGGTGATCGCCGGCCAGCAGGATCGGGCCCTGGTCGCCCCCCGGCCGCCGGTCGAGGAAGATCGTGTCGGAGGGGCTGTGGCCGGGACGGTGCAGGACCGTGAGCGTGCGGTCGCGCAGCTCGATCGTCTCGCCGTCGCGCAGCGGGCGTGTTATCTCGACCGTGGCACCCCACGCGCGGAAGCTCGCCGAAACGGCGCGCAAGGCGGTCACGACGTCGGCCGGGATGCCGTTGCGCAGCATGATGTCCTGCGCGAAGCGATCGTCGAGCTCGGCTTCCTCGCGAAAGCGCAGGAGATATGGCGCGAGCCGCTCGAGCCCCGCCACCTGCGCGCCCGAGCGGCGCGCCACGATCGAGGCCAGACCGATATGGTCGATGTGCTGGTGGGTGACGATCAGCAGCTCGATGTCCTCGATCGCATGGCCGCGTGCGGCGAGTGCCTGCTCGAGCTCGTCGAGCGCCTTGCCGGAGTTGGGACCCGAGTCGATCAGCGTCAGCGGCGAGTCCTCGATCAGGTAGGCGTTGACCCGCCCAACCTGAAACGGCGTCGGGATCGCGAGGCGATGGATGCCGGCCGCGGCTGCCTGCGCCAGCAGATCTTGCTCGCCGGCCTGGCCCGGCCCGCTCAAGACCGGATCAACTCCAGGACCTCGTCGCGGCGGCGTTCCATGTCCTCGCGCGAGACCAGCGACTCCAGACACAGGCGCAGCAGCGGCTCGGTGTTGGAAGGGCGCACGTTGAAATGCCAATCCTCGTAGTCGATCGAGATGCCGTCGAGCCGGCTCTGGCGAGCGTCGGCGTAGCGCTCGGCGAGCTCGGCGATCTTGGCGGCGGGGTCGGAGACCTCGGAGTTGATCTCGCCTGAGATGAAGTAGCGCTCGCGGTATGGCGCGAGCAGCTCCGACAGCGGCCGCCCGGCGCGCGCGATCAGCTCCAGCATCAACAGCGCCGGGATCGTGCCGGAGTCGGCGCAGAAGAATTCGCGAAAGTAGTAGTGACCCGAGACCTCGCCGCCGAACAGCGAGCCCTCGGCGCGCATGCGCGTCTTGAAGAAGGCGTGCCCGACGCGGTTGATGTAGGCGACGCCGCCGGCCTCGCGGACCGTGTCGGGCACCGCGCGCGAGGCGCGCACGTCATACAGGATCGCCTCGCCGGGATGGCCGCGCAGCAGCGACTTGGCGAGCAGCGCCGTGAGGAAGTCGCCGGGGACGAACTCGCCGGTGTCGTCGATGAAGAAGCACCGATCGGCATCGCCATCCCAGGCGATCCCGAGGTCGGCGCCGCTGTCGCGCACGCGCGCCACGATCGCCTCGCGGTTCTGCTCGAGCAGCGGGTTGGGCTCGTGGTCGGGGAAGTGCCCGTCGGGCTTCCAGTAGGTCTCGATCAGCTCCAGGCCGAGCTGCTCGAGCAGCGGGCCGACCATCGGCCCGGCCATGCCGTTGCCGCCGTCCACGACCACCTGCAACGGCCGCGGGCGACCGTCGTGGGCACGCACCACGTCGGGGTCGATCAGGCCCAGCGCAAATCGTTGGAACTCGGCGTACAGGTCGACCTCCTCGACGGTTCCCGCGCCCGAGGCTCCGTCCTGGGGCGCCGGTCCGAGCCCGGACTCGATCGTCTTACGGATGTCCTGGATGCCTTCGTCCCCGGACAGCGCGATCGCGCCCGCGCGCACGAGCTTGGCGCCGGTGTACGGCTTCGGGTTGTGCGAGGCCGTGCACATCAGGCCGCCGTCCAGCTCCCGCGAGCCGACGAGGAAGTACAGCATCTCGCTGCCCACCTGTCCCGCGTCGATCACGTTCGCGCCGGCGCCGAGCAGGCCCTCGCGGTAGCGCGCCGCGAGCTCGGGCGCGCTCAGACGCATGTCGCGGCCCAAGCCCACGCGCAGCT
>DATJOF010000013.1:0-21869 GCA_035507415.1 Solirubrobacteraceae bacterium | reverse complement strand
GAAGGCCGCCGACGTCGGCGCCGATCTCGTCGGCAAGGTCGAGGCCGGCATCCCCGAGGACGACCCCCGCAACCCCGCCACCATCGCCGACAACGTCGGCGACAACGTCGGCGACTGCGCCGGCATGGCCGCCGACCTGTTTGAGACCTACGCCGTCACCGCCATCGCCGTCATGCTCCTCGGCGTCCTCACCTTCCGCGAGTCCACCCAGGTCGTCCTCTACCCGCTCGTGCTCGGAGGCGTCGCCATCATCGCCTCGATCATCGGCACCTTCGCCGTCCGCACCCGCTCCGGCGACGTCGAGCGAGCGCTCCTGCAGGGCCTGATCGTCTCCGGCGTGATCGCCGCCGCCGCCTTCGCCCCGATCACCTACTGGCTGATGCACAACATCAGCTTTCGCATCGTCGGCAACTACGTCAAAACGCCCAGCTGGACCCACCTGTACCTGTGCTCGCTGATCGGCATCGCGGTCACGGCGCTCCTGTTCGGACTGACCGAATACTACACCTCGACCCGTTTCTCCCCCGTCAAGAAGACCGCGAGAGCCTCGATCACCGGCCACGCCACCAACATCATCCAGGGCTTCGCCTCCGGCCTGCAGGCCACCGCGCTGCCGGCCCTCGTGATCGTGCTCGGCATCCTCGGCTCCTGGAAGCTCGCCGGCGGCGGCGTCACCGGCATCTACGGCATCGGCGTCGCCGCCGTCGGCCTGCTCTCGCTCACCGGCCTGATCGTCGCGCTCGACGCCTTCGGGCCGATCACCGACAACGCCGGCGGCATCGCCGAGATGGCCGACCTACCCGAGGACGTCCGCAAAGTCACCGACCGCCTCGACGCCGTCGGCAACACCACCAAGGCCGTCACCAAGGGCTACGCCATCGGCTCCGCCGTGCTCGCCGCGATCGTTCTGTTCGCCGGCTTCGAGAAAGAACTCGAGTTCAAGGCCGGCCACCTGATCTCCTTCGGCATCAACGAACCCCCCGTCCTGATCGGCCTGCTCCTCGGCGGCCTGATGGTCTGCCTGTTCGCCTCGCTCTCGATCGAGGCCGTCGGCCGCGCCGGCGGCGCCGTCGTCGAGGAGGTCCGCCGCCAGTTCCGCGAGCACCCCGGGATCATGGAGGAAACCGAAACGCCCGACTACGCCGCCTGCGTCGACATCGTCACCCGCACCGCCCAGCGCGAGATGATCCTGCCCTCGCTCCTGCCGATCCTGCTCACGCTCGTCGTCGGCCTGATCGACCAGCAGGCCCTCGGCGGGCTGCTCATCGGAGTCATCGTCGTCGGCTACTACTTCGCCGTACTCATGACCGCCGGCGGCGGCGCCTGGGACAACGCCAAGAAGCTCATCGAGGACGGCGCCTTCGGCGGCAAGGGCTCCGACGCCCACGCCGCCTCGGTCACCGGCGACACCGTCGGCGACCCCTTCAAGGACACCGCCGGCCCCGCCATCAACCCGATGATCAAGGTCGCCAACATCGTGGCCATCCTGATAATTCCGCTGATCACCTGAGGGCTTTCGGGCTTCCGCCCCCCGGCGTAAGCTCAATCAAGAGATGAGCGCTCGGGGCTTTCACAACGCCAGCACCGTCGTGCTGTCGACGCTCATGACCGTGCTCGGCATCGCGCTCGTCACCCAGGCGATCGCCGGCCACGGCAGCGTCGTCTCGGCGCGCCTGATCCTCGGCGTCCTGTTCGTCGCGGCCGGACTCGGCCGGCTCTACCTGCAGGCCCGCCGCCGGCGAGAAGCCGCCGGGCGATGAGCACCGACCAGCCCCCGCGCTCCTACCTGGTGCTGCGCCGCAGCATCGGCTCGCCGCGCCTGCTCGCGATCATCTACACCTCGCTCGCCAGCGCCATTTACTTCTCGCTCGGCGTCATCGCCGGCCACGCGCTCGGGCTCACCCCGCTCGTGTTCCTGATCGCCGCGATGGTCTTCGCGCTCACCGCGCTCACATACGTCGAGGGAGCCTCGCTCCACCAGGACCGCGGCGGCGCCACCGTGTTCGCGCGCTACGCCTTCAACGAGCTCGTCAGCTTCATCGCCGGCTGGGCCGTCCTGCTCGACTACATCATCCTGGTCGCCGTCACCGCCTACTCGGCCACGCAGTACCTGCGCGTCTTCTGGTCCCCGCTCGGCGGCCGCGACGAGGCGCTGCCACTGGCGCTCGCCGTGATCGCCTTCGTCGTCTTCGCCAACATTCGCGGCTTCGGCTGGCGTCGCGCCCGACGCATCGGCGCGCTCGTCGTCGCCGACCTCGCGCTCCAGCTGTTCATCGTCGTGCTCGGCCTGGCGCTCTTCTTCGATCCCCACACGCTGCTCTCGCCGATCCATCTCGGCACCTCGCCCACCTGGGGCAACTTCATCTTCGCGCTCACGATTGCCGCGATCGCCTTCACGAGCCTCGAGTCCGCCGCCGGCCTGGCCGACGAGGTCCGCGTCAGCCGTAGCGGTCTCAAGCGGATGGTCGCAGGCGGCACGATCACCGTGATCCTGATCTACGTCGGCATCGCGCTCGTCGCGATCACCGCACTGCCCGTCCACGACGGCCACACCGAGCTCGCCGGCCGCTACCTCAACGATCCGATGGTCGGCGTCGTCGCGCAGTTCCGCCCCCACTGGCTCGCCGAAGCCCTGACCTACGTCGTCGCCGCGCTCGCCAGCGTCACGCTCATCGCGGCCGCCAACTCCGCGATGCTCGGCCTCTCGCGCCTGGCCTACTCGCTGTCCACCAACCGCCAGATCCCGAGCGCCCTCGGCCGCCTGCACCCCGAACGCTCGACGCCCTACGTCCTGATCGTCCTCGCCGGCCTGATCGCCGCCGGGCTGGCGGCTTCGGAGAGCCTCGACTTCCTCGTCGGCCTGTACGCGTTCGGAGCCATGCTCGCGTTCACGATCGCGCACCTGTCGATCTGCCGGCTGCGCTACTCCGACCCCGACGGCGACCGCCCCTACACGATCCCGCTCTCCCTCCGCGTCCGCGGCGGCTTGCTACCGCTGCCGGCCGCCTTCGGGGCGCTGCTCTCGGCCGCCGGCTGGGTCGCGGTGATGGTCGTCCACGAACCGGCCCGCTACGTCGGCCTCGCCTGGATGGCCGTCGGCATCGCCCTCTACGTCGCCTACCGCCGCGCCGACGAGACCTCGCTGCTGCGCCGCGTCACCGTCTCGCCGCAGATGCTCCGCCCCGAGCCGATCCGCGAGCGCGACTACGGCTCGATCCTCGTGCCGCTCCTCGGCGGCGACCTCGACGACGACATCGTCCAGACCGCCGCCCGGCTCGTATCCGGCGAACCCACCGACGACGCCGCGATCGACCGGGCCACGATCGAGGCCATCTGGATCTTCGTGATCCCGATGTCCCTCCCGCTCGACGCCAGCCTGCCCGATGCCCAGGTCGCACGCGCGCGCGCCGCGCTCGCGCGCGCCAAGGTCGTCGGAGAGGAGTACGGCGGCGTCCAGGTCGCCACCGCCACCGTCCGGGCCCGCCGCGCCGGCTATGCGATCGTCGAAGAGGCCCGCCGCCGCGGCGTCGAAGCGATCGTGCTCGGCGCCGAGCCGCCCTCGCGCATCGGCGGCGGCGCCCGCCTGGGAGGCCGCGGCGCGCCGCTCGAAGACTTCGTCGGCGACGCCACCAAGTACGTCGTCGCCAAGGCCCACTGCCGCGTCATCGTCACCGCGCCCGCGCTCGGCGAACCCGCAGGCGAGCTCGCGCCACCGGACGATCGGGCGAGCGGCGCCGCAACGCCCGCCCTCCACAAGGTCTAATCCCGATCCTGACCCTGTGACCTTTCAGCCAGTGTCACGGTTTTCCGCCGGGCCCCTCCTGTCCATCGTCTAAGCTGCGCGCCATGTCACACATGCGCGCGCCATGTTCGTCCTGATCGTCGGCGCCGGACGCGTGGGCTCGGCGGTCGCCAAGGCCGCCCTCGCCGCCGGCCACCAGGTCTCGGTCCTCGACGAGGACCCGCTCTCGCACGAGCGCCTCGACGCGGGCCAGACCAAGAGCTGGGAGGACGCCGACGGCCAGTTCACCGTCGGCACCGCGCTCGAGACCGACGCGCTGATCCAGGCCGGGATCGAGCACGCCGACGTGTTCATCGCCTCCACCGACGGCGACAACACCAACCTGATCATCGCCCAGATCGCCCAGAAGCGCTTCGGCGTCGAGAAGGTGCTCGTGCGCGTCATGGACCCGGCTCGCGCCAGCTGGTACGGGGAGCAGGGCCTGCACACGATCTCCCCGACCAAGCACGCGATCGAGATGTTCGAGCAGGCGCTCGAGCTTCAGCCCGCCTGAGCTCCGTGTACGTAATCGTCGTCGGAGCCGGGAAGGTCGGGCGCAACCTCGCCCGCGAGCTGATCTCCAAGGACAACGAGGTCACCTTGATCGAGGCCTCGCGTCCGCGCTACCTGGCGATCGAGGAAGAGTTCGAGCACGCCGTCCAGTACGGCGACGCCACCGAGCTGTGGGTGCTCGAGCGCGCCGGCATCCAGCGCGCCGACCTCGTCATCGCCGTCACCGGCGACGACGAGGACAACATGCTCGTCTGCCAGGTCGCCCGCGAGAAGTACCTCTGCGAACGCATCATCGCGCGCGTCAACAACCCCCGCAACTACGACCACTTCAAGCTGCTCGGCATCATGCCCGCCGTCTCCGCCACCGACCTGATCCTGCGCCTGATCGAGCACGAGGTCCCGCGCTACGGGCTCGTCCACCTGCTCGCCCTCGAGGAGGAGCACCTCGAGATCATCGAGCTCGAGGTCAGCCCCGACGCCCCCGTCGTGGGCGAGCGCGTCGCCGACATCGCACTCCCCGAGGGCAGCCTGATCATCTCGGTCCTCCGCGAGAACGAGGGCTTCGTGCCGAAGGGCGACACCGTCATCGAGGGCGGCGACGGCGTCCTGCTCGTCCTCGACCCCGGACTCGAGCCCTCGATCACCGCCTACTTCGCGCCCGACGCGAGCCCGGCCAAGCGGTAGGCCCCACGAGCCGGCCTACACCCCCCAAGCCCGGGCTTGCCGACGTGGGAGAGCGCGAGGGGGATCGATATTGTTGGGATCCCGGTCCGGGATGGTGTAATTGGCAACACGCGACACTCTGGATGTCGAGTTTGGGGTTCGAGTCCCTGTCCCGGAGCTGCTTCGGCCTGCGCCCGTACGCGGGCATGGCGGCGGGCGGCGGGCATGGCGGCTGGCGGCTGGCGGCTGGTGGCGACTGCCAGGACTACGCCGCCTGCGCCGCCCAGTCGCGGTACAGCTCGTAGTAGCGTCCTCTGGCGGCCAGCAGCTCCGCGTGGGTTCCCTGCTCGACGATCCGGCCGTGCTCGAGCACCACGATCCGCGCCGCCTGGCGGATCGTCGACAGGCGGTGGGCGATCACGATCGAGGTTCGCCCCGCCAGCAGGCGGCGCAGGCCGTGCTCGATCCGTCCCTCGGTCTGCAGGTCCACGTTCGAGGTCGCCTCGTCGAGGATCAGGATGCGCGGATCCGCGATCAGCGCCCGCGCGAACGCGATCAACTGGCGCTGACCCGAGGACAGCTGCGCGCCGCGCTCCCCGACCTGGGTCTCATATCCCTCGGGCAGCTCGGAGATGAACTCGTCCGCGCCCACCGCGCGCGCCGCCTCGCTGATCTGGCGCTCGTCGGCCTGCGGGCGCCCGAACGCGATGTTCTCGCGGATCGTCCCCGAGAACAGGAACGCCTCCTGCGGCACGATCCCCATCTGCGCCCGCAGCGACTCGCTCGTCACCTCGGTCAGATCGTTGCCGTCGACCAGCACCCGCCCGCGCGTCGGGTCGTAGAAGCGGGCCACCAGCTTCGCCATCGTCGACTTGCCGGCCCCCGTCGCGCCCACCAGCGCCACCGTCTGGCCGGGCGCGATCGTCAGATCGACGTCGCGCAGCGCATACGCGGGGGCGTCTGGGTCGGCGGGGCTTCGCGCACTCTCGGCCGAGGCCACGCGCGCGCGCCCGCGCGCGCGTGCGCCGTAGGCGAACGACACATCGTCGAAGCGCACCTCGCCGCGGATCGGACCCAGCTCGCGCGCATCCGGGCGGTCGGTCAGTTCCGGCCGGTGGTCGAGCAGCTGGAAGATCTTCTCGAGCGCCGCCATGCCCGACTGGTAGGTCGTGTACAGCTGCGAGAGCTGCTGGATCGGTTCGAACAGATACGACAGCGTCCCCACGAACGCCACCACCGTGCCGGCGGTGATGTGCCCTGAGATCGCCTGATAGCCGCCGTACAGCACGATCACCGCGAGCGCCACCCCGGACAGCATTTCGACCGTCGGGAAGTACGCGGCGTTGAGCCGCACCGTCACCATGTTCGCGTCGCAGTTGTCGCGGTTCAGCTCGGCGAACCGCGCTTCGTGGTAGGGCTCCTGCCCGAAGCTCCGCACCACGCGAATCCCCGACAGCGTTTCCTGCAGATACGCCGTGATCGCGCCGATCGTCTCGCGCGTGCGCCGGAACGCGCCGGTCGACACGAGCCGAAACCAGATGCTGCCCGCCGCCACGAACGGGACGATGCAGAACGTCACCAGCGCCAGCTTCGGATCGAGATACAGCAGCACCGCCACTGCCCCGATCAGCGTCAACCCCGACTGGAACAGCGTGACCACCGAATCCGTCACGAGGCTTTCCAGCGCCTCGACGTCGTTGGTGATCCGCGAGATCAGCACGCCCGCCGGACGGCTCTCGTAGAAGCCGATCGGCTCGCTCTGCAGGTGCATGAAGATGCGAATCCGCAGATCCGCCAGCGCGCGCTGGCCGACCCAGCCGACGAGATACGTCTGCACGTAGGTCATCAGCCAGTACAGCAGCGCCGAGGCCATGAACGCCACCACCACCAGCACCAGCGTGCGCGTGTCGTGGCGTTCGATGCCCTGGTCGATCGCCACCTTGGCCAGCAGCGGCGGCGCCAGCGAGGCGGCCGTGCCCAGCACCAGCGCCACCATCGTCGCCACCGCGCGCAGCCGGTACGGGCGCAGCAGCGCCAGCAGGCCGCGCAAATTGCGCCCGCGGCTCTCCTTGCTGGCACGCTCCCCGTCCCACTGCTGCCCGCCGCGCCCGAAGCCCGGACCGAGCCCGCGCCGGGCCCCTCCGCCGCCGCCGCCCCGGCCGCCGCCCATGCCACCGCCGCCGAACGCGCCGGGAGGACTCATATCCCGCTCACCTCGGGCTCGCGCGTCGCGGGCATCAGGAAGTCGACGCTCGGCTCCGCCAGGCCCTTCTCGACGATCTCCCGATACAGCTCCGAGCTCTCGAGCAGCTCGTCGTGGTCGCCGCGCGCCACGATCCGGCCGTGGTCGAGCACGACGATCTCATCGGCCAACGCGATCGTCGATAGCCGGTGGGCGATCACGAAGGTCGTTCGTCCGCGCATCGCCTCGGCGAGCGCCAGCTTGATCAGCCGCTCGGTCGACGCATCGACCGACGAGGTCGCGTCGTCGAGGATCAGCACGCGCGGATCGGCCAGCAGGGCGCGCGCGATAGCGATCCGCTGGCGCTGCCCGCCAGACAGCGTCAGGCCGCGCTCGCCGACGCGCGTCTCGTAGCCGTCGGGCAGCTCCTCGATGAACTCGTGCGCCTGCGCCCGGCGCGCGGCGGCTTCGACCGTGGCCCGGTCGGCCTCGGGGTGGGCATACGCGATGTTCTCGGCCACCGTCGCCGAAAACAGGAACGGGTCGTCGCTGACGACCGCGACGGCCTGTCGCAGCGAGCGCAGGTCCACCGCGCGCACGTCCGCGCCGTCCAGCAGCACGGTCCCGGAGCTGGGGTCGTACAGGCGCGAGATCAGCGACACCAGGCTCGTCTTGCCCGAGCCGGTCGCCCCGACCAGCGCCACGTTGAGCCCGGCGGGCACGTCGAGATCGACGTCGCGCAGGACCGCGCGCGCGCGATGGGCGTGCTCCGCTGCGTCTGACCGCGCGGCCGTGGCCCCATTCGGCTGTGCCGCTGTGGTCCCGTTCGGCTGGGCGGCCGTGGTCCCGTTCGGCTGGGCCGCCGTGGCTCCGTTCGAGTGTGCCGCCGTGGCGCCGTTCGGCTGGGCGATCGCCGCGCCGCCCGACTCGGCCGCACCAGCGTAGGCCGCCCCGAACTCGTCCGATTCGTCGTAGCGCAGGCTCACGTCACGCAGCTGCACGTGCCCGTTGCCCGGCGGCAGCATCGGAGCACCCGGCGGCGCCGTCAGGCGCGGCGCGCGGTCGAGCACCTGGAACAGGCGCGCCCCCGACGCGGTCGCGCGCTGCGCGAGGTTGAGCGTCACGCCAAGCGAGCGCATCGGCGCGATCAGCATGTTGAGGTACAGGTAGAACGCCGTGAACTGGCCGAGCGAAAGGGTCGCGTGGATCACGCTCTCGCCGCCCAGCAACAGCACCGCGGCGAGGCCGAGCTGCGGCAGAAACGCGATCATCGGGTTGTACGTGGCTTCCAGGCGCGTCGCCACCATCGCCTGCTCGAACACGCGTCCCACGCTGTGGCGAAAGCGCTGCAGCTGGCGCGGCTCGCGGGCGAACGCCTTGACCACACGCACGCCCGAGATGTTCTCCTCGGCGTCCGCCGTCAGCTCGGCGATGCGTTGCTGCACCTCCTGGATCGCCGGCCGTGTGCGCCGCCCATAGCGGTAGGAGATCAGGACCACGAACGGCACCGGCGCGAGCGTGATCAGGCCGAGCCGCGGTTCGATCACGATCATCACTGCGCCGGCCAGCACGATCGTCAGGATCGACTGCAGGATGAACACGAGGCCATAGCCGAGGAAGAAGCGCACGGCCTGCAGATCGACCGTCGCGCGCGACATCAGCTGGCCCGTCTGCTGGCGGTCGAAGAACCCCAGCTCGAGCCGCTGCAGATGCCCGTAAAGCAGCTCGCGCAGGTCATATTCGACGCCGAGCGAAACCCGCCCCGCGATCATCCGCCGCCAGTAGGTCAGCCCCCAGCGCAGCAGCACCACACCGAGGATCGCCAGCGCCAGCGCCAGCAGCGTTTCGCGGTCGTGTGCGCGCTGCGCCAGCTCGTGCCGCTGGGCGTGCTTGGCGCCTTCGCTGATCACCTGCACCGCCCGACCGGTCAGCGCGGGCAGCACCACGGTCATCACCATCGCGGCGCTCGCCAGCGCCCAGGAGATGCCTAGGGCGCGCCGATATGAACGCAGGAAGCCGAGCAGCCGCCAAAAGATCGTCATCGACCGACCATCATAGTTGCACAGGCAACGATATTGTCGTCAGCCGGCGCCGGCGGCAAGCGCACTACGCTTGGGCGATGTCGGGCGAAGCGGCACGAGCGCCCCGGCCGGGCCCAGCCGTCGGGCTGTGCGATACCTGCGTGCACCAGCAGCTCGTACGCAACACGCGCGGCTCGACCTTCTCGCTGTGCAAGCGCTCGCGCGAGGACCCCGCCTACCCGCGCTATCCGCGCCTGCCGGTGCTCAGGTGTCACGGCTACGAGCCAGACCAGCTCGGCTCGCCGGGGAGCTCGTCGTGACGGTTCGGGCCGCCGCCGTCACGCGGCCGTCGCCACCGGCTCCCGCTCCTGCCGGCACCGGCTCCCACGCGCCCGCCTCGGCCGGCGCCGCGGGTGCGCCCGCCTCGGCGGTCGGGCCCGAAGCGACGAAGTCGCGCGCGCGCACCAGCACGAACGCGAGCAGCGACCCCGCCAGCGCGATCCCGGCGGCGATGATCAGGATCGTCGTGAACGCGCTCGTGAAGCCCACGCGGTAGGAGTGGGCGAGCGCCGCGCGCTCGGGCAGCGGCAGCGAGCTCACCAGCGCGCGCACTTCGCCCGACACGAGCGCCGCGCCCAGCTTGCCGTGGACCGCTCCGAGCGCATGACGCCCGGGCGCGCTCGCGGCGAGCGTGGCGCTGGTCTTCTGCGTGAGCTCATGCTGGAAGACGGCTCCGAGCCCCGCGATGCCGGTCGCGATGCCGACCTGCCGGAACGTGTTGTTGATGCCGGACGCCATGCCGCTGCGCGTGTAGTGCACGACGCCGATCGCCGTCGACGCCAGCGGCGGGTTGATCAAGCCGATGCCCGCGCCTGCCAGCACGAACCCCGGGATCAGCGTGGTCCAGCCGGAGCTGGGTTCGATCGCAGTCATCGACAGCAGCCCCGCGCTCACCAGCAGCAGCCCGATCCCGAGCAGCAGGCGTATGGGCACGCGCACGCTCAATCGCCCGGAGATCGGCGCCACCACGAACGACAGCAGCGTCACCGGCAGGAAGCGCAGCCCGGCCTGCAACGGACCGTAGCCGAGCACGTCCTGGATGTAGAGGGTGAGATACAGGAACATCGCGAACATCGAGCTCGACACCGCGAACGCGACGATGCTCGCGCCGGTGAACGTCGGCACGCGGAACAGCTTCAGGTCGAGCATCGGCCGCTCCTGTGCGCGCTCGGCCACCACGAACAGGATCAGCAGCACCGCCGAGCCGATCAGGCAGCTGAGGATCTCGGTCGAGCCCCAGCCCTTTTCGTTGCCCTGGATCAGCGCGAACACCAGCAGGAACAGTGCGCCCGAGAACGTCACGAGACCGATCCAATCCACGCCTTTGGCTTCGGGGTCGCGCGACTCGCCGACCTGCGTGAGCGTCAGGATCACCGCCAGCACGCCGATCGGCACGTTGACGAAGAAGATCCAAGACCACCCGGCGGTCGAGGTGATCACACCGCCGACCACCGGGCCGATCGCCACGGCCGCACCGATCACGCCGCCGAACACGCCGAACGCGACGCCGCGCTCCTTGCCATGGAACGCCTGCGCGATCAGCGCCAGCGAGGTCGCGAACATCATCGCCCCGCCGGTGCCCTGCACGGCTCGCGCGAGGTTGAGCGCCAGCGGGCTCGAGGACAGGCCGCACGCCGCCGAGGACAGCGTGAAGATCACCAAGCCGCAGGTGAACACGAGCCTGCGGCCGAACAGATCGGCGAGCGAGCCCGAGGTCAGCAGGAACGCGGCCAGCGTCAGCGCGTAGGCGTTGACCACCCATTGCAGATCGCTGAAGCTCGAATGCAGCGAGCGCTGGATGTCCGGCAGCGCGACGTTCACGACCGTGATGTCGAGAAGCAACATGAAGATCGCGACGCAGACGGCTATGAGGGTCCACCATTTGCGCTCCATGGCCATCCTCCTAACGCTCGCTGGGCTGCTGACGCTCGCTGGGCTGCCGACCCCCGCTGGGCTGCCGACGCCCGCTGGGGTGCTGACGCCCGCAGGGATGCCGACGCCCGCAGGGCTGCTGAACATCCAGCTTACGAAGCCCGCTTGCCGCGCTCGGATCGCGGCCGCGGCCGCGGGCACTGCTCATAGGATCGCGTTGGGGTACGCCCGCGTCGCGGCCACCAGCATCACCGCGAAGAAGCTCGCCACGACGAGGAAGTCGAGCCACAGCAGGCCCGCGCCACCGACCCCCACCAGGAGTTGCCGCAGGCCCTGGACCTCGTAGGTGAGCGGGGGTTGGCGCGCGCGATCACGCGCAGCCAGCCGGGCATCACGCTGAGCGGATACAGAGCGCTCGAGGCAAAGAACAGCGGCATCATGATCAGCTGGCCGATGCCCATGAACCGCTCGCGCTCCTTGACGACGGCGGCCAGCAGCATCGACATGCAGGCGAACGCCGCGGTCCCGAGCATCAGCATCGCGAGCGCGCCCACCACGCCCGCCACCGTCCAGCGGATGCCGATGCCCGCCAGCGCGATCACGGTCAGCAGCAGCAGCGCCTGCACGAGCGCGCGCACGCACGCGCCCGCGGCCTTGCCGAGCACGATCGAGCTGCGCGACAGCGGTGTGGCGAGCAGGCGCTGGAGCTGGCCGACGTCGCGTTCCCAGATCACCGCCAGCCCGAAGAAGATCGCGATGAACATCGCCGCCTGGGCCATCACGCCGGGAGCCAGGTAGGCGCGGTATTCGAGATCGCCGAGTTTCAGCAGGTGGGCGTGGTCGATCGCCGTGCCGAAGATGAACAGCCACAACAGCGGCTGCACCGAGCGCGTGACGATGTCGAGGTGGTCGTGTCGCAGCTTGCGCAGCTCGGCCTGGGCCATCGCGAAGGTGCCGTCGGCCATGCGCCGCAGGGCGCCGGCAGCGAGCGCGCGGGGTGCGCCGTCAACCGAGGCGGCGGGCGACGCGGCGCTGTGCGCGGACATCGGACAGCCTCCCCTCATCCTCGACCTGGTCGTCGATCGCGCGGCCGGTGATCGTCGTGAAGACGTCTTCCAGGCTCGCGGCGCCCTGGCGCTCGATCAGCTCGGCCGGCTCGCCCTGCTCGATCAGGCGCCCGCGGTCGAGCACGCCGAGCCGGTCGCAGTGGCGCTCGGCCTCCTCCATCAGGTGGGTCGTCACGAGGATCGTGGTGCCCGACTGCGCCCGCAGGGCCTGCAGGCGCTCCCACACGAGCGCGCGTGCGTTCGGATCCAGTCCGACCGTGGGCTCGTCGAGGAACAGCACCTGCGGGCGATTGAGCAGCGCGCTGGCGATCTCGAGCCGCCGCAGCATCCCGCCCGACAAGGTGCGCGCGAGCCGATCGAGCATCGCCTCGAGCTCCATCGTCTCGATCACCTCGCGGATCCGTTCGCGGCGCTCCTGGCGCGGCACCCCGCTGACCTGGCCGTAGAAGTCGAGGTTCTCGTAAGCCGTGAGCGCGCCGTCGACCGAGATCGCCTGGGGGATGTAGCCGATGCTGGCGCGCACCGCCAGGCTTTCGCTGCGCACGTCGTAGCCGGCGACCAGCGCGCGGCCCGCGCTCGGCCGGAGCAGGGTGGTGAGCACGCGGATGATCGTCGTCTTGCCCGCGCCGTTCGGGCCCAGCAGGCCGAACACCTCGCCGGGCGCGACGGCAAACGACACGCCGCCGACGGCGGTCACCGTGTCGAAGCGCACCACGAGGTCATCGACCAGCACGGCCGAGTCGGCGACCGGAGGCTGCATGCCCGCCCGCTCGGCGGTCACGAAGAGGACTCCGGCGTCGGCGCGGGCTGAGGGCTGGCGGTCGACGCCGGGGGAAAGCTGCCGGCGGCATGCGCGTCGAGCTCGCGGATCTTGCGACGCACGCGCTTGCGGCTCTCGCACAGCTCGCCTTTGAGGCGCGCCAGCTCGGCGGCGCGATGCTCGACCAGCTCGAGCTGGCGATCGATGTGGCCGAGGGCCTCGTCGAGCAGCTCGCGCCGGCGCTCCGGCGCGACGTCGTCGCGGCGCAGCTCCGCGCGCACGACAGCGCGCGCCTCCTCGGCGGCCAGCAGGGTCTTGAGCTCGTCGAGCGTGACCCCCAGCAGGTCGCGCAGGCGCATCAGCTCGCGCAGGCGCTCGACCTCGGCCTCGGTATAGACGCGGTGGCCGCCGGACGGTCGCGCCGGCTCCTGCGGCAGCAGCCCGATCTCCTCGTAGTAGCGGATCGTGCGCGGCGTCGTGCCGACGAGCTTGGCGACGTCGCCGATACGCAGGCTGTGCGGATTTGCGCTCATGCCGGGGACGACGCTCGAGACGCGGTGGACGAAGCGGGCTCGGGCGTCCTCGCCAGCGTGGGGGCCGCTGGCACGGGGGAGGGGGAGCCGATCGACCCTGCGGGCGTGACCAGGCCTGAAGCCGGCGAAGCGGGGGAGTACGTGCCGGCGGGTGTCGCCGACGGAAGCGGCGATTCCGTGGGCGTCTCGTGGCGCGGGCGCAGCAGGCACACGAACGTGCCCAGCAGCGAGGTCGCCGCGAGCACCCACAGGGCGGTGTGCATGTTGTCGATGAACGGTGCCAGCTTCTGCGCTGACAGTCCCTTGCTGACACCCGAGAAGACCGCGAACAGCGTCGACTTCGGCACCGCCGAGGTCACGATCGCCAATACGAACGCGATCGACAGCACGGCGCCCGTGTTCTGCAGGAGCGTCCGCGCACCCGCGGCGATGCCGCGCCGCGCGGCCGGCACCGTGCCCATCATCGCGGCCGTGTTGGGGCTGTTGAACATGCCCGAGCCGACGCCGACGAAGGCGAGCCACAGCGCGCTCTGCCAGTAGGGGCTGTGCACCTGCAGCGTGGTCATGCCGGCCAACCCGACGGCGCTGACCAGCATGCCGAGCGCCGCCAGCGTGCGCGAGCCGTGCCGATCGGCATAGATGCCCGACAGCGGCGAGGCGATCAGCATCCCGAGCGCCAGCGGAATCAGCTTGACGCCCGCTTCGATCGGCGAGTTGGCCTGCGCGCCCTGGTAGTAGAAGACGAACAGGAACATCAGCGCGAAGCGCGCCAGGCCGTTGATGAACGACGCCGCGCTCGCGGCGGCGAACAGGCGGTTGCTGAACAGGCCGAGGTCCAGCATCGGCGCGACCGAGCGGCGCTCGATCACGACCCACGTCGGCAGCAGCACCGCGGCGGCGGCGAGGCTCGCGAGCGCCAGCGGGTCGGTCCAGCCGCTCAGCCCGCCACGTGAGACGCCGAGCACCAGACCGGTGAGGCCGACCACGAACGTGACCGTGCCGAGCACGTCATAGCTGCGGGCGGGATCACGTTGAGCGAGCTCGCGCAGGATCAGCCCGCCCCAGGCCGCGCCCGCGAGCGCCAGCGGCACGTTGAACCAGAACACCCAGTGCCACGAGATCGCCACGAGCGCCCCGCCGAGCACCGGCCCGAGCACCAGGCCGATCGCGGCCACCATCGTGTTCGCGCCCATCGCCAGGCCGAGCTCCTCCTTCGGGAACGCGTCGGTGACTAGCGCCGCGGCGTTGGCGAACAGGAACGCGGAGCCGATCCCCTGCAGGATCCGCCACAGGATCAGGACCTCGGCGTTCGGCGAGAAGCCCGCGCCGAGCGAAGCGAAGGCGAACACGAGAAAGCCGCCGACGTACGCACGCTTGCGCCCGAACAGGTCGCTCAACCGGCCCGCCGTGAGCACGAGCACCGTGGCGGCGATCAGATACGCCAGGATCACCCATACGAGCGCCAGCAAGCTCGCGTGCAGCGAGCGCTCCAGATCGGGCAGCGCGATGATCAGCGTCCCCGAGTTCGTCGCCGCCAGCAGCATGCCGAGGCTCGTGCACGAAAGAGCCCACCACTTGTAGTTGCGGTGGCCCGCGCTGACGCCGAGGCGCCTGTGGTTGGAAATTGACGTGAACGTAAACATCATGGTAGCAGGCGGTGGGGCGACCGGGCGATCGCGTCGGGGCTGCGCGGAGCGGCGAGCCGGAGCGGGGGGGAGTGGGCGTGGAGCAGTGGAGTTGGAGCGCGGCGGAGCGGAGCCCAGGCGCGCGCGGGCGCGCGCGCGTGGGTCGTCGTTCGTGGGCGGACTGCCGTGGCTGCGGAGCCCAGACGCGGCTCGCCGGCTGCGCACCGTCGGAGAGCCTTCCGGGCTGCGCAAGTGCTAAAACGAACAGACCATGAGCGGCGAGGCCACGACCGGACGCACCGTCGAGAAGACTGACGGCGAGTGGCGCGAGCAGCTCACGCCGGCGCAGTACGAGGTGCTGCGCAAGGCCGGCACCGAGGCTCCGTTCACGGGCGAGCTCGTCTACAACAAGGCGTCCGGCTCCTACCGCTGCGCGGCCTGCAACGCAGAGCTGTTCAGCTCGGACACCAAGTTCGACTCGGGCACCGGCTGGCCGAGCTTCACCGAGCCGGCGGTCGCGGAGATCGTCGAGCTGCGACCCGACAACAGCCTGTTCATGCACCGCACCGAGGTCCTCTGCCGCGCCTGTGGCGGCCATCTCGGTCACGTGTTCGACGACGGGCCCGGACCGACCGGGCAGCGCTACTGCATCAACTCGGCCGCGCTCTGCTTCCGGCCGAGCGCCGAGGGCGCGGGCGCGGCCACCGCCACGGACGCGAGCCCGGGCGACATCGAAGACGATCAGTAGGTCCAGCCAGGGGCCGGCAGCTCATGATCATGGAGGACCGGTCCAGGCGGCTGTCCGAGCCGCTGCGCTGGGGCCGGCGCGAGAAGACCGTGGTCGTGATGCTGCTCGTCTGCGTGGCACTCGCGCTCGTCGGGCTGGGAGCGTTCGCGCTGACCGGCGGGGCGCCCCCGCGCAAGGACTGCATCGAAGTGACCTTCGCCAGCACGCTGGGAGGCGCCACCGAGCACGCCTGCGGGGCGCGCGCCCGCCAGGTGTGCGCTTCGCCGAGCGCGTTTCGCAAAGTCGCGCCTGAACTGCGCGCTGCCTGCCGGCGAGCCGGCTTTCCGTTCGGCTGAGCAGCTCTGGAAGCTCATAGACGGCCTTACGGGCCGCATGACAGGGCGAACGCGGGGCGTCTCTACAAATGTCGAACGCGTCCGTCAAGTGTTACCCCGGGTGTCCCTACCGGGGTCTTCACACGGCAGTTTTCATACGCACAAGCATTCGCCGCGCCGAAGCTCGCGTGCTTGAGTCGGGGCGTGGCGGCATCTACGGAGAGAAATGGAGGCGTATGTCCATCCTGGCGACAGCAGAATGGCTTTCATACCCGTCTTGGCTCAACCCGGGCGACAACGCGTGGCAGATGACCGCCGCGACGCTCGTCGGGCTGATGAGCGTTCCCGGCCTGGCCGTGCTCTACGGGGGCGTGATGCAGAAGCGCTGGTCGGTCAACAGCATGATGCTCACGTTCGTGGCCTTCTGCCTGACGCTGATCGCGTGGGGGCTGTGGGCGTTCAAGATGGGGTTCGGATCGCCGATCGCACATAGCGGATCGGGGATCTTCGGCACCAAAGGGTTCTTCGGCACGTTCCTGGGCGAACCCGCGAGCGTGATGGGACATGTGGCCGAGGAGGGCCAGGCGTTGATCCCGTCGGTCACGGAAGGACCGCCGTTCCACTTCCCGGAGTCCTCACTGATGTATTTCCAGTTCGTGTTCGCGGCGATCACGCCGATCCTCGCGCTCGGCTCGGTGCTCGGGCGCGTCAGCTTCAAGGCGTGGATCCCGTACGTGGTCTTGTGGATCACGTGCGTATACACCGTCAACGCGTTCCTGCTTTGGGGCGGTGGCTACTTCGCCGCGCACGGCGCCCTGGACTACTCCGGCGGCTACGTGATCCACCTCTCGGCCGGCATATCAGGATTCGTGTTTGCCGCCGTGATCGGGCCTCGATTGCAACGAGACCGAGAGATCGACGCACCCAACAACCTGTTGATGGTGATGACCGGGGCCGGGTTGCTGTGGCTCGGCTGGAACGGCTTCAACGGCGGGGATTCCTACTACGCCGGCGCCGACGCCGCGGCCGCGGTGGTCAACACAAACGTGTGCACCGCGGTTGCCGTCATGACCTGGATCGCCTGGGACTACATCTTCAAAGAAAAGCCGTCGATCATCGGAGCCGTAAACGGAATGATCACGGGCTTGGTGGGCATCACGCCCGCGGCCGGGTTCGTGAACGGCTACGGCGCGATCATCATCGGGATCGTCGACGCCACGATCGTGTGGATGGCGATCCGCTACCTGAGCCGAGCGCCGATGTTCAGGAGCGTGGACGATACTCTGGGGGTGATCTACACCCACGGTATCGCCGGACTATGCGGGGGCCTGCTTGTTGGATTGCTTGCCTCGCCAGACATAGTCGAGTACATCGGGGTTGGTGGCGCCGCCAACCTGCCGGGCAAATCGGGATTGTTCATGAGCGGCAGCTGGACGCTGCTGCGATGGCAGGCGGAGGCTGCTCTGTGGGTGATCTGCTACACGGCGGTGGCGACGTTCATCATCCTCAAGGTGATCGGCATCTTCCTGCCGTTGCGACTATCCGACGAGGAGCTGGAGATCGGCGATCACGCAATCCATGGCAACGAGGTCTACCCCTCGGACGTGCCTACGCTCGGCGGCCCGCACGCGCCCGGCTGGCAGACCACCCCAGGGGAGCCCGCGCTCGGAGGCGCGACCTAGAGCCAAGACCCTCAACCACTTCCGGGCCCGTCCGTCCCCCCCGACGGATGGGCGGGCCCGGCAGGACAACAACCGGCACTCGCGGCCCCGCCGAACGGCGGGGTCGCGGCCGCGTTCTGGGCCAGACGCGCTCCGCGAGTAGCAAGCGCGCGACAGGCGAGCGCCGGGCCGCGCCGAGGCGGCACGCCAGCTCGCGCGCCGGCTCGAATCTCAGCTTCCGCTGAGCAGGCCAATCGGGCAGGCGACGCCGGTGCCGCCCAGGCCGCAGTACCCGTTCGGATTCTTCGCGAGGTACTGCTGGTGATAATCCTCGGCATAGTAGAACGGGCCAGCCTCGGTGATCTCGGTCGTAATCTGGCCGTGGCCGGCGCCGGTCAGCATCGCCTGGTAGGCCTCGCGCGAGGCCTCGGCGGCGTCTCGCTGGAACCGGTCATACCAGTAGATCGCCGACCTGTACTGGGTGCCGACGTCGTTGCCCTGGCGCATTCCCTGAGTGGGATCGTGGCCCTCCCAGAAGAGCTTGAGCATCTGCTCGTAGCTCGTCGCCGCGCTGTCGAACGCCACCATCACCGCCTCGGCGTGGCCGGTCCGTCCCGAGCAGACCTCCTCGTATGTCGGGTTCGGCGTGAAGCCGCCGCAGTAGCCGACGGCCGTCGTGTACACGCCGGGCGCTTCCCAAAAGATCCGCTCGGCTCCCCAGAAGCAGCCCATCGCGAACAGTGCCTGCTGGACGCCATCGGGAAACGGAGGCTTCAGCGGCGTGCCCAGAACCTCGTGGCGCTCGGGCACGTGCAGCTCGGTCGCCCGCCCGGGCAGTGCCGAGGCCGCGTCCACCGTTGCTGGCTGTCTGCTGCCGAAGAGCACTGCACCATCAGGTTAGCCGCCCCGGCTCCGCGAGCACCGCTCGACGTTGCAGACGTCGTGTCGCGTTCGGCATCGCGACGCGTGCCAGGATCGATCTCCGCGCTGGTGACTGTCAGACACGATCTGCGCCCGGATCCGGGCAGAGGCGGCGGCTGCTCGCCTGCGCGGCGGGCGCTCGCGGTGGCGATGAAGGTTCCCTGTCATGCCACAAACGTGCTCAAGCCGTGCCAGCTCGCATCCGAAGACTTCATGGGTGTCCGACAAGCAAACAGCTCCCCGGGCCGGTCCCTGGCTGAGACACGTGATGGCCAACCGGCCACCGGCGGCATGGACCGCCGCGCTGCTCTTCTGCTGCGGTGGCACCGCGAGGTTGCTGCTGCTCGTGTTTCCGCTCAACCCGAACCAGCCTGACGCACTGATCGCGGCGATCGGCCTCAGCATGCTGCTGATCGGGGTGACCCTGTGGGTCTTCGCCTGGCGGGTCCCGATGGCTGTGCTGCAAGGCCTGATGTACACGAGCGCGCTGCTCGTCAGCGTGCTCGTCGCGAACGCAAAAACCGACCGCGGCGCCCTGCTCGCGGCCTTCTCATACCCGTGGATCATGGTCTACACGGCACACTTCTTCTCGCGGCGCACGAGCGTCGCGCTCGCATGCGTGATCTCGGCGAGCTTCGGCGTGGCGTACGCACTGAACGGGCTCCCGGGCGGACTGCCGGACTGGCTGTTCGTGTCCGCGGCCGTGTTCGCGACCGGCGTGATCCTCGGCGATCTCGGCGAGAGCCTGCGCCGGCAGGCCGACACCGACTACCTGACCGGTCTGCTCAATCGAAACGGCTTCCTGGCGGCAGCCACGCGCGAGCGGGCGGTGGCCGACCGCTCGGGCCAGCCGCTGACGCTGGCGGTGCTCGACCTCGACGGCTTCAAGAAGATCAACGACCACGACGGCCATGCCGCCGGCGATCGCCTGCTGGCGACGCTCGGTCGCGACTGGCGCTCGTGTGTGCGCTCGGGCGACATCCTGGCCCGCCACGGAGGCGACGAGTTCGTCCTGCTGATGCCGTGCACCGCGCCGGGCGGCGCCGCGGCGGTGCTCGCGCGCATGCGCACCCGCCAGGACGCGGTCTGCTGGTCGTGCGGAGTCAGCGAGTGGCTCGAGGGCGAGAGCCTGGACGCCGCGCTGGCCAGAGCAGACCGTCACCTCTATCGCGCCAAGGCCAAGCAACGGGTCGAGCTCGCGGCGCTCGCGAGCGAGACCAGCGCGCCTCGCCCGGCACACGCACTGCTGCCGTCGATCTGATCGTCTCGCTCACGGCTGGCCCTGCAGATAGAAGCGCCCGAGCTCGTGCGGCAGTCCGGCGTGCTCGACCACCGACTCGAAGCGGATGCCCTCGCGGCTGAGCACGTGCAGCGACGCGACGTTGGTCCTGGCGGCGACACCGACGACCTCGGTCATGCCCAGGCGCCGTGCAAGGGCGAGCGCCGTGCGAGTCATCTCGCCGGCGTACCCGCGACCCCAGGCATCCGAGCGCACGGCATAGAGAACCTCCACGCACTCGTGTCCCGCGACGGCTCCGCGGCGAAGGCCGCCACGGCCGACGAACATTCCGGTCTGCGCCTCGAAGAAGACCCATGGCCCGAACGCCTCTCGCTGCCAGTGCTCGATATCGGCCTCGAGCATCGCCGCTGCTTGTGCCGCCGTGCGCGGCCCGCCGAGCGCTCCGGGCCACAGCGCCGCGGCGACCGTCCGGTCGGCGAACAGGTCGATGTACAGGCGCGCATGCTCGCGCCAAGGACGTTCGGGTCTGAGCCGCGAGCTGACCGCCGACGCGTAGGACACATTCGACAAGTTAGACGCTGTTCGCGGTTGGGCGACGCACGCTCACGCCGGTTCGGGGACTTCGGCGCCGGTTGCGAGCTGTGCGTCGCGCCGGCCCCGGGGCAGGCGCTTCAACCGCGGCTCAAGTCGCCCTGCGGGCACGCCGATGCCGGGCATATGGCGACGCGCACGCAACAGCGAGCAGGCACCGCAACGACGCGGCGAGCCACAGCGACGCGTCGTCCGCTGCGCTGGTCGGTGCTGGCCGCGGTGGCCGAGGCGTGGATCGTGGTCGGGCTCGCAGCGCTTGCGGCTCCCCATCTGCTGATCGCGATCGTGCCGCTCGCCGTGATCTACACGATCGCGGCACCGCCCTATCTGCGCAGACATCTCGGCGTCCACCTCGAACAGCTCGATCGTGATCTCGAGCCGCGATCTCGCGAGGTTCATATAGTCGTCGACGAGCCGCGCGAGGCCGACGGTGGCCTCGAGCGCTGACGCTCGTCGGGGCGAAGCTCAGCCGTGACGTCGAAGGCCTCGGGCGCATTCGACCGAGGCAATGGAGCTCGCGCGTCAGGCGGCCTGTCCAGGTCTGCGCAACGTCACACAGTGCGGGGTGATCAGCCTCACACACGGGTGCCGCGACGAAGCGCATGCTGTGCATGCAGGAACGCAACAGGCTGAAGCCAGGGACGGCCGAAAGCCAGGGATGGCTGAGCGGAGAAGAGCCTGAAGTGGGGACCGCCCCGAGCTGGCTGTCGCCGCCCTGCGCTCGGGGCAGGCGAAGGCGCAGGGGCCCAGCTGCGAGGCGGTCCCGTCCCTCAGGGACCTCGTTGGACGGACCCAGCGAGGTCCCGCACTCACTCTAGCCTCTGGCCCGCCGAGTCGGGCGCGCAAGGTTTGGGGATCGCCAGCCGGACAGGGGCGCTTCCCCGGATCGGCTCGACGGGGCGATCAGGCGGCTCAACCGGCGGCCTTCAACACGCTCGCGCGTCGGCCCGCCGCGCATCTGCTGCGGCGCTCGGGGAGCGCGGGCCGGCGCCATGATCAGAGCCGGACTCGTGGCGCGGCGGTGCCGGCGCAACGTGGCCGTCGGTTCGCCTCACTGCGGACGGCGCAGGCGTGTCGTCGCCGCGGCGAGACGTGTGCCGCACGTCCGTGACCAAGCTCACGCTTGCGCCCGTGACCACCCTCACAGACAGCCGCCCAGCCGCGCGCGATGCTTTCTATGCAAGGAGGAAACGTCGAGCAGGAGGCTTGATCGGGACCGCCCCGACGCTGATGTCGCCGCCCTGCGCTCGGGGCAGGCGAAGACGCAGGGGCTCAGCTCCGAGGCGGTCCCATCCCTCAGGGCCTCGCCGGACGGAC
>DATJOF010000012.1:0-100121 GCA_035507415.1 Solirubrobacteraceae bacterium | reverse complement strand
CCCAGCCGTGCCCCGACCGGCCAAACGCGTACGATCGGGCCGTGAGCGCGACGATCATCGACGGCCGGGCGATCGCCGCGCGCGTGCGCGAGCAGGTCGCCCGGGAGGTCAGCGAGTTCACCGAGCAGACCGGCCGGATTCCGGGACTCGCGACCGTGCTCGTCGGCGACGATCCCGGCTCGCTCGTCTATGTCGGCGCCAAGCAGCGCGCGTCCGAGCAGGCCGGCATGCGGCCGTTCGATCACCGGCTGCCCGCGAGCGTCTCGTTCGAGGAGCTATCCGGCCTGCTCGCACGGCTCAACGAGGATCCCGCCGTGAGCGGAGTCCTGCTGCAGCTGCCGCTCCCGGAGCACCTCGACGGCCCGACGCTGACAGGCATGATCGATCCCGACAAGGACGTCGACGGACTCACACCCGTCAATGCCGGACGTCTGGCCCTCGGCATGCCCGGGCTGCGGCCCTGCACTCCGCTCGGTGTGATCGAGCTGCTGGCGAGCATCGACGCGTGCATCGAGGGAGCGGAAGCGGTCGTGGTGGGACGCTCCAACCTGTTCGGCAAGCCGATGGCCCAGCTGCTGCTCGCCGACAACGCGACGGTCACCATCTGCCACTCGCGCACACGCGACCTCGCCGCGGTCTGCGCGCGCGCCGACATCCTGATCGCCGCGGTCGGACGACCGCGCATGGTCACGGCCGAGTTCGTCAAAGCCGGCGCGCTCGTGATCGACGTCGGGGTCAACCGGCTCACGCCCGAGGCGGCCGGCAACAAGAGCGGGCTGGTCGGCGACGTGGACTTCGACGCCGTCGTCGAGATCGCCGGCGCGATCACGCCCGTGCCCGGCGGCGTCGGGCAGTTGACGCCCGCGATGCTGTTGCGCAACACGCTCGAAGCGGCCCGCCTGCAGGCTGGCCTGCGGATGGCCGGAGCTCGCCCGTGAGCCTGAGACGGTTGCGCGCCGGCGAGCTGATCGCGCTGGCCGGCGCGATCTGCGTGATCGTCTCGCTGTTCGAGTCCTGGTACGAGAACTCGACGGGGCGGTTGAGCGCGTGGGACACGTTCGGGCCGGCGCTCGTGCTGCTGATGCTCGCCGCGCTGGTGGCGCTGGGGCTGGTGCTCGCCACGATCACCGAGCGCAGCACCGCGCTGCCCGTCGCCGCCGCGGTGTGGAGCACGCTGTTCGGGATCATCGCCGTGATCGCCGCGATCGTGCGCCTGCTCGAGCGCCCCCAGGGGGCCAGCGAGGTCTGCGCCGGCGCCTGGCTGGCGCTCGCGGGCGCGATCCTGATCGTGATCGGCTCGTGGCAGTCGATGCGCGACGAACGCCCGTCGCTGTACCGCCCGGCCGAGCCGACACCGCGCACGCCTCCGCCGGCGGCCTAGCGAAGGCCGCCCTGTGCGGCACAACGTCGCCGTACAATGCAGCCCGTGATCGCCCGTGAGCAGGTTCTGCACGTCGCGCGGCTCGCGCGCCTGAAGCTGGCCGACGATGAGATCGGGCCGTTGGCCGACGAGCTCTCGGCGGTCCTCGAGCACGTCGAGCGCATCGGCGAGCTCGACCTCGACGAGGTCCCGCCGACCTCGCACGTGGTCGAGGTGACCGGCGCGCTGCGGCCCGACGAGCCTCGCGAATGCCTGCCGCGCGAGGTCGCGCTCGCGCAGGCGCCCGCTGTGAGCGGCGACGGATTCTCGGTCCCCAGTCCACAGGCATGAGCACCGACATGCTCGAGCTGTCGGCCGCGCAGGCGGTCGCGGCGATCGCCGCCGGCGAGCTTTCGGCCGACGAGCTGAATCGCTCCTATCGCGAGCGCGCGTCCGAGCATGTCGGCGGCGCGGGGCTCAACTGCTTCACGTGGGTGGCGCGCGATCAGGACGGCAGCCCGCGTTCCGGCACAGGCGCGCGCGCGCGCGCGGACGCTCCGCTCGCGGGCGTCCCGCTCGCAGTCAAGGACCTGTTCTGCACCGAGGCCGTGCCCAGTCAGTCGGGCTCCCGGATCCTCGAGGGCTACCTGCCGCCCTACACCGCCACCGCGGTCTCGCGGCTGATCGGGGCCGGTGCGACGCTGCAGGCGAAGACCAACCAGGACGAGTTCGCGATGGGATCCTCGACCGAGAACTCGGCGTTCGGGCCGACGCTCAACCCGTGGGATCGCACGCGCGTGCCCGGGGGCTCCTCCGGCGGGAGTGCCGCCGCCGTGGCGGCCGGACTCGCTCCCTGGGCGCTCGGCACCGACACGGGCGGCTCGATCCGCCAGCCCGCCGCACTGTGCGGCATCGTCGGGCTGAAACCGACCTACGGCTCGGTCTCGCGCTACGGCATGATCGCGTTCGCGTCCTCGCTGGATCAGGCGGGTCCGTTGACGCGCGACGTCACCGACGCCGCCCTGCTCTTGCGGCACATGGTCGGGCGCGATCCATCCGATGCGACCTCGCTGCAGGCTCCGCAGGAGATCGCGCTGCCGCAGGGCGAGCGCCTGGACGGCGTCAGGCTCGGCGTGCCGTCCGAGCTGCGCGGCAGCGGCTCTGACTCGACCGACGCGAAGCTCGAGCCCGCTGTGATGAGCGCGTTCGAGCGCTCGCTGGCGCTCGCCGAGAGCCTCGGCGCGAGCGTCGAGGAGGTCGAGCTGCCGCACGGGCCGCACGCCCTGTCGGCCTACTACGTGATCGCTCCCTCGGAGGCGAGCTCGAACCTGGCCCGCTATGACGGAGTTCGCTACGGTCTGCGCGCCGCGGGCGCAACGGACCTGCTCGACATGTACGAGCGCACCCGTCACGACGGTTTCGGCGCGGAGGTCAAGCGGCGCATCATGCTCGGCACCTACGCGCTGTCAGCCGGCTACTACGAGGCCTACTACGGGCGCGCCCAGAAGGTGCGCACGCTGATAGCGCGCGACTTCGCGCGGGCCTTCGACGCCGTCGACTTCGTCGCCACGCCCACCTCGGCCAACGTCGCCTTCGGGCTGGGCGAGAAGACGGCGAACCCGTGGTCGATGTATCTGAGCGACTACTTCACCGTGCCGATGTCGCTCGCCGGGATACCGGCGATCTCGATCCCGTGCGGTCTCGGCGCGCCGGGCATCGGCGATGCCGCCACGGACGATGCCGGCGGCGGCGGCGAGCTGCCGGTCGGCCTGCAGCTGGCGGGTCCGGCGTTCAGCGAGAACCGCCTGCTCGCCACGAGCTACGCGCTCGAGCAGGCGATCGGCTTCGATGGGAGTCCGGCTCGTGTCTGACGCCGGGCACACGCGGCCAGCCGGCCAGGCAGCCGCTGCAGAGGCCGGCTCGCCCGACCCCTTCGAGGCCGTGATCGGCCTCGAGATCCATGTGCAGCTCAAGACGCGCACGAAGATGTTCTGCGGCTGCGAGCTCAGCTTCGGCGCGCCGCCCAACACCCACACGTGCCCCGTCTGCCTGGGACTGCCCGGCTCGCTGCCGGTGGTCAACGAGCAGGCCGTGCATCTCGGCCTGATCATCGGGCTGGCACTCGGGTCCGAGCTCGCGCCCCGCTCGATCTTCCACCGCAAGAACTACTTCTATCCAGACCTGCCCAAGGGCTATCAGATCTCCCAGTACGACGAGCCGCTGTGCCGCGGTGGCGACCTGGGAGGCGTGAGCATCCATCGGGTCCACCTCGAGGAGGATGCCGCCAAGCTCACGCACGTCGGCTCGAGCGGGCGCATCCACGGGTCGCAGGAAAGCGTCGTCGACTTCAATCGCGGCGGGACCCCGCTGGCAGAGATCGTCACCGAGCCCGACCTGCGCACGCCCGAACAGGCCAGCGACTGGCTGAAGCTGCTGCGCACCACGCTGCGCCAGCTCGGCGTCAGCGACGTCAACATGGAGGAGGGCTCGCTGCGCTGCGACGCGAACATCTCGCTGCGCCCGACGGGCACGCAGCAGCTGGGCACCAAGACCGAGCTCAAGAACATGAACTCGTTCCGCTACATCGAGCGCGGCATCCGCGGCGAGATCGCTCGTCAGCGGACGGTCCTCGAAAGCGGCGGCGAGGTCTTCCAGGAGACACTGCATTTCGATCCCGACTCGGGCGCGATCACCTCGCTGCGCTCCAAGGAGGAAGCGCACGATTACCGCTACTTCCCCGAGCCCGACCTGCTGCCGGTGGCGATCGACGCCGACATGCGTGCGCGCGCCCGAGCCGCCCTTGGAGAGCTGCCCGCGGCGCGCGCCCAGCGCTACCAGGAGTCCCTCGGCCTGACCGAGGAGAGCGCCCGGCTGCTCGCCTTCCGCGCCGAGCTCGGTGACTACTTCGAGCTGGCGATGGCGCAGGCCCCCGATCCCGGCGCGCCGCCGCAGACGCTGGCGAACTGGATCGCCAGCGATCTCGTCGGGCGACTCGACGAGGGTGAGGATCCGGGCGCCTCGCTGGTCGAGCCCGGCGCCCTCGCGACGCTCGTCGGACTGGTCGCGGACAGGCGGATCAGCGTGGGCGCCGGCCGGCAGGTCCTCGACGCGCTCGTCGCCGAAGGAGGAGACCCGGCGGAGATCGTCGCCGCCGAGGGCCTGCAGGCATTGGACGGTGAGGGCGAGCTCGCCGCGGTGGTCGCCGCTGCGCTGGCGGCCAACCCCGACGCGGCCGAGCGCGTGCGCGACGGCAACGCCAAGGCGATCGGTCCGATCGTCGGCTACGTGATGCGCGAGACCAAGGGCCGGGCCGACGGGCGCGAGGTGGCAAGGCTCGTCGACGAGCAGCTGCGCAGCTGACCAGGCAGCCAAGACGATCGACGAGCCGGCGGGCAACGTACGGGCGCGCAGCGCTGGGCGAGCGACGCGCGGGCCCTGGCACGCCGGGGGCCCTTGCACGCGCGACAGCCGGGCGGGCGAGATTTTGGACCGCAGGCCAATGAACCCCTGAACCTGATCCGTCAGCATGCTGGCCATGAACACACCAGCGTCCAACTCGTCTACCCGTCCCCCGCGCAGGTTCATGTTGCTGCCCGACCAAGCGGAGGACGTATCGGCCCGGGGCCCGCGAATCCGTCGTTACCGGCTCGCAAGCGTGGGTATGCGCTCACGGCTGAGCGAGGTGGACATGGCGACGGCCCGCATGGTTCACGAGCTCAGTCGTGCCGGGCGCAGCTGACTGTGCCCAGCTAGCAACTTCCATCTCACACCAGTCTCCTCCGGCTTCCCTCGGCCGGAAGCGAGCGTGGACGCGGCCGGGCGGGTGGCGATTCCCGCCCGGTCGCTCCGGCGCGCCACGCGGTGGGCTACCCTGAAGTCATGAACCAGCAACAATCCTCCTCGGGGTCCACATCGGGATCGATCGGCCGGACCGTGTTGGCCGTGATCGTGCTCCTGATCGTCGGGTACTTCCTCCTGCACGTGCTGATCGGCGTCGCCGCCGCGATCGCGAGCTTCGCGGTCGTGATACTTGCGATCGTGGCCGTGATCTGGGCGGTCCGCGTACTGTTCTGAGCGCCCGCGACCGACCGCTCTGAGCGCCTGCCATGCAGAACTGGTATCTGGTGATCGCTTTCGGCTTCGGGCTCGCCGGCGGGATCGTCGGCAAGATTAAGGGCAGCTCGTTCTGGCTGTGGTTCCTGATCTCGGCGGTCGTGCCGGTGCTCGGCCTGCTCGCGGCGATCGCCTACCGCTTCGAGCACGACGAGCTGCGCCGGCGCTGCCCGCGCTGCGGGCGGGTGACGAAGATCTACGACGCCGTGTGCGTGCGGTGCGGCAGCGAGCTTGATTTCCCGGAGGTGATGTTCGCGCCGGAGTCGTGGGAAACGACGGGCGGGGCGCGGAGGTGAGCCGCTTGGGGCGTGGGGCGGCAAAGGATGTGACCGGCGTCCGGCCTTTAAGCGGGTATGCGCTCCGCTTTGTTGATAGACGGGAGTCGCTGCGCGCTACCCGCAGTTAGCACGGCCGGCCATCCGGGCCGGCCTTTGGATGGCGCGTGGCTTTGCAGCTCGGAGGTGGGATAAGGGAGCCCGAAGTTGACCGGCGTCTATAACTGGCCGATGGACGCTGACGTGAGGACTGCGCCCGTTGACGGCACGCTGATCGCGCGCTTCATCCACCGGTCGGGCTTCAAGGACGAGCGTGAGTTCGTTCTGCGGGTCGTCCAGCCCGCGCTCGTCGGCCTGATCGACGGGACCGTGTCGTCGATCGCGCCGATCTTCGCGGCGGCGCTGTCCTCGGACTCGCACACCGCGCTGCTGGTCGGCTTCTCGACGGCGCTCGGCGCCGGCGTCAGCATGGGCTGGTCCGAGGCGCTGTCGGACACCGGCGAGCAGACGGGCCGCGGCTCGGCGATCGTGCGCGGATCGATCACCGGCGGCATGACCGCACTCGGGGGCCTGTTTCACACGCTGCCGTTCCTGATCTCCGACGTACACAAGGCGCTGCTCGTTGCCGGCGGCGTGGTCGCGGTCGAGCTGTTCGTGATCGCCTGGATCCGCAAACGCTTCCTCGAGGTCTCGATGCGCTCGTCGCTGCTCGTGGTGACGGTTGGCGGCCTGATCGTGCTGGCGATCGGCGTGGCTATCGGTAGCTCGTAGCGCTCAGCCGGCCAGCAAGGGCAAGAGCGCGGCCAGCTTCAGCTCCGTCTCGGCCAGCTCGGCATGCGGATCGGAGTCGCGCACGATCCCGTTGCCGGCGTAGCAGCGCGCGAGGTTGCCGCGCAGGAGCGCGCAGCGCAAGGCCACGCACAGCTCGCCGTCGCCGGTCGCGTCGGTCCAGCCGACGGGACCCGCGTACCAGCCGCGGTCGAGGCCCTCGAGCGCCGGGATCAGCGGCTCGGCCGCCGGCCAGGGCTCGCCGCCGACCGCCGGCGTGGGGTGCATCAGGCCGGCGAGCTCGAGCACGTCGATCGGGGCGGCGAGCTGCGCGCGGATCGGCGTGGCGAGATGCTGGATGTTGGCGATCCGCACGAGCGCCGGCTCGGGCGCGACGGCCGTCCACAGCGAGTGGGCGCGCAGCGTGCGCTCGATGCGGCGCGCGACGATCGCGTGCTCCTCGCGGTAGTGCTGGTCGCGCAGGAGCTGCTCGCCGAGGTGGTCATCGACCGCGGGGTCCGCGCTGCGCCTGGTCGATCCCGCGAGCGCCAGCGTGCCGACGCGATGGCCTTCGCGACGCACGAGCAGCTCGGGCGAGGCCGCCACGAGCGTCGCCTCGCCGCGCCCGATGCACAGGCAGAAGCACTCGGGGAAGGCGTCGCGGAGCACGCCGAGGACGGCGCCCGGGTCATGCGGGCGCGGAGCCAGCACGTGCACCTCGCGCGCCAGCACGATCTTCGCGAGCGCGCCGCGACCGATCAGCTCGCTCGCGCGCGCCACCGCGGCCTCGTAGTGCTCGGGGGGCATCGCGCTGACCACCTGATGACGCCCCGCCGGCGCCGGATCGAGCAGCGGCAGCGGCCGCTCGTGCAGCTGCGCCAGTCGCTCGCGCATGCGCTCGAGCACGTCGGCGGCGAGGTCGTCGGGAGCGACGAGCGCCGCGAGCGTCAGGTGCACGCGCCGGCCGTCCTGTGCGACGCGCTCGTCCGAGGCGCGCGGGTCACCATCGCGATCGCTGCGAGCGCGGCGGCGGATGGCGATCTCGGGGACCACGAGCGACGCCGGCTCGAACCCGGCCCAGGCGTGCGAGCGTCCGCCGTCGGGCGCGAACGCGAACCCGCACACGGCCACGGGTCCGATCCCCTCGGGCCCGTCGCTCGCGGTCCGCTCACCACCGACGGCCGCGGCTGCGAGCCGGCGCCAGCGATCGGCGAGGCTCGCGAAGCGGTCCGGGCCGGAGTCGCTCAGCCCGATCGCCTCGCCGAGCGCGGCGAGCGCGACGCCGCCGCGGCTGGGCTGCTCGAGCGCGAACCACGGCTCGCCGGCACGGCGCGAGGCACACGCGACGGCGCTGGGGTCGACGTCGCCGGGCAGCGCGAAGCTGGCGCTGACGAGCGTGGCCTCGCCGCTGCGCCTGGCGCGCCGCGAAGCCAGCTCGAGCCGGGCTCGCAGTGCGTGCAGCTGCTGCTCGCTCAGCTCGAAGCGGTTCTGTGCCCGGGCGGCGAGCGCCGGCGCCGGCTCTTCCGAGGAGCCCGCAGGCGAGACCACTACGTCTCGCTGCGCCCGCGTGCGATCGCGATCTCCCCGGTTCGCATCATCTCGATCAGGCCGAACGGCCTGACCATGCCCTCGAACGCCTCGATCTTCTCGGTCGTCCCCGTCACCTCGACGATCACCGAGCGCTTGGTGACGTCGACGACCTTGCCGCGGAAGATCTCGGTGATCTGCATCAGCTCGCCGCGCTGGGCGCCGTCGGCCGAGACCTTGAACAGCGCGAGCTCGCGCGCGACGGTGTCGTTCGGCTCGAGGTCTCTGATCTTGAGCACGTTGACGAGCTTGTGCAGCTGCTTGGTGACCTGGTCGATCGGGTGCAGCGCGCCGTCGACGGTTAGTGTCACGCGCGAGATCTGCTCGTCGTCGGTCGGCCCGACCGTGAGCGTGTCGATGTTGAAGCCGCGGCGCGCGAACAGGCCGGCGATGCGCGTGAGCACGCCGGACTTGTTCTCGACCAGGATCGAGAGCACGTGCTTGCGGCCGGTGCGCAGCCCGGCCGAGGCCTCGAGCTCGGCGAGGCTCAGCGGCTCCTTGGTTCCGGGCTCGCCCATCGTCGCCGCTCCGTTCAGCCCGCCTGCATTCAACTCAGCCCACCATCTCACGGGCGGGCTGGCCGGCGGGAATCAACGTAGGAGCGGGAGGGGGGCAGGCCCCCCTCCCGACCTCCCCCCGTTGGGGGAACATCGGGCGTGTCATCCGACCATCTCCCTCGCCGGCTGACCCGCTGGGATCATGGGATAGGTGTTCTCCTCGCGCGTGACCCTGACGTCGACCACGACCGGTCCCTCGGTCTCGATCGCGCGGCGCATGTCGGCGACGAGCGTGGTCTTGTCCTCGAAGCGCATCCCGGTCGCGCCGTAGGCGTCGGCGAGCTTGGCGAAGTCGGGGAACTCGCCGGTCTCGACGTGGCTGTATTTGCCGTCCCAGAAGAGCTCCTGCCACTGGCGGACCATGCCGAGGTAGCCGTTGTTCATGATGAAGACCTTGATCGGGATGCGCTCCTGGGCGCAGGTGGCGAGCTCCTGCGCGTTCATCTGCACGGAGCCGTCGCCGGCGACGCAGCAGACCAGGCGGTCGGGGCAGGCGACGGCGGCGCCCATCGCGGCGGGCAGGCCGAAGCCCATCGTGCCGAGGCCGCCGGAGTTGATCCAGCGGCGCGGGGCGGGGAAGTCGTAGTACTGGGCCACCCACATCTGGTGCTGGCCGACGTCGCTGGTGACGATCGCGTCGCCGCCGGTCGCCTCGTAGAGCGCCTGGACCATGTACTGCGGCTTGATCTCGTTGTCGGTCGTGTCCTCGTAGCCGAGCGGGTGCTTCGAACGCCACGCTTCGATTCGCTCCCACCATGCGGCCAGGCGCGCAGAGTCGGCGCTGACGGCGCGGTACTCGACGGCCAGCTTGGCGAGCACGTTCTTGGCGTCGCCGACGATCGGTATGTGCGCGGGGACGTTCTTGGAGATCTCCGCCGGGTCGATGTCGATGTGGATGAACTTCGCGCGCGGGGCGAACTCCGAGAGCTTGCCGGTGATGCGGTCGTCGAAGCGGGCGCCGACGGCGCAGATCAGGTCGGCCTCGTCCATCGCGTAGTTGGCGGCGCGGGTGCCGTGCATGCCGAGCATGCCGAGCCACTGCGGGTCGGGGGCCGGGAACGCGCCGAGGCCCATCAGCGTGCAGGTGACCGGGAAGCGGTCGCAGCGGGCCAGCTCGACGAGCTCGGCCGAGGCGTTCGCGTTGACGACGCCGCCGCCGGCGTAGATCACCGGACGCTGGGCCGCGGCGAGCGCTTTGGCGGCCTGGCGGATCTGCTTCTGGTTGCCCTCGGTGGTCGGCTGGTAGCCGGGCAGGCGCAGATCGCTGACGGGCTCGTACTGGATCTCGCCGCGCGAGAGGTCCTGGGGGATGTCGACGAGCACCGGGCCCGGGCGTCCGCTGCGGGCCACGTGGAAGGCCTCGTGGATCGCGCGCGGGATCTCGCGCGGGTCCTGGATCATGAAGGAGTGCTTGACGATCGGCATCGTGATGCCGATCGTGTCGGCCTCTTGAAAGCCGTCGGTGCCGAGCAGCTCGGTGCGGACCTGGCCGGTGATGAAGACGACCGGCACGGAGTCCATCATCGCGTCGCAGATCGGGGTCACGAGGTTGGTGGCGCCGGGGCCGCTGGTGGCGAACGCGACGCCGACCTTGCCGCTGGCCTTGGCATAGCCCTCGGCGGCGTGTCCACCGCCGGCCTCGTGGCGGACGAGGATGTGGCGGATGCCCCCGCCCACGAAGGCGTCGTAGGTCGGCAGGTTGGCGCCTCCGGGCAGCCCGAACACAACCTCGGCGCCCTCGGCCTTCAGGCATTCCATGATCGCGTCGACGGCCCGCATGTGAAGAGCATAGCTTCACGCGTGTTCACCACTCGACAAGCGTGCGCGACACCGCGCGCGACGGTCAGTGATCCGCAAGCGCGGTCGACACCGCGTCCCACACGCGGCGGTGCAGCTCGACGTTGGCCGCGCGGTCAGCGCGGACGTGAACGATCGTGGCGCGGGTCTCGGGCGCGAGGGCGCGCTCGATCGCCTCGCGGAAGCCCGGCACGGTCTGCGCGTGCTCGTATGCGAGCCCGTACAGGTCGGCGGCCTTGGCGAAATCGAGCCCGGTCGGCGTGGCGACGTGGCGGGTGTAGATGTCCTGGGGTGACTGTGGCACGGGTTGCAGGTCGGGCGCCCGTGCGATCGCGGCGTGCGCGATCGGCAGGAAGTCGAAGATGCCGCCGCCGGCGTTGTCGACGAGCACGATCGTGAGCGGCAGTCCGAGCCGTTTTGCCGCGAGCAGACCGCCGATGTCGTGCGCTAGGGCGACGTCGCCGATCAACAGCACGACCGGCCCGCGCGCGTGTGCGGCCGCGCCGAAGGCGCTCGAGACGGTCCCGTCGATTCCGTTTGCACCGCGATTGCAGAGCACGCGCGGCGGGTCTTGGCGCACCGGCCAGAACGTCTCGATGTCGCGCACCGGCATCGAGGAGGCGACGAACAGGGTCGCGTTTTGCGGCAGCAGCACGCCCAGCTCGGCCGCGAGCCGCGGCTCGGAGATCGTCTCGTGCGCGAGCTCGGCGAGGATCGCGGCGGCCGCCAGCTCGTCGGCGGCGCGCCACGCCGCCAGCCAGTCGGGATCGGCCGGGCTCAGCCGCGGCTGCCGATCGGCGAGCTGTGCCTCGACGGCAGGCTCGTAATCGGGCGCCATCTCGTGGTCGGAGGCCGTCTCGTAATCGGGCGCCATCTCGTGGTCGGGTGCCGTCGCGTGGTCGGAGGCCGTCTCGTGGTCGGGCGCCGCTTGGTGATCGGCGGGCGATCGATGGTCGTTGGCGGGCCGGTTTTTGGCGGCGGCGAACCGCGCGGCCAGCTCGCAGAGCGCGTTCGCCGGGTCGAGCGCGAGCGAGTCGCTGAGCGTCGAGTCCGGATCCTGCCATGCGCCCTCCGGGTCGAGCGCGACCTGGCGCGCGCCGTCGAGGCTCGCGAGCCAGGAGCGCAGCGGCTTGGATACCGGCAGGTCGCCGACGCGCAGCACGAGCTCCGGCCGGTGACGAGCCGCGAATGCGTCGTCGCGCAGCAGGGCGTCGTAGTGGGCGATCGCGGCGTCGCCGGCGCGCGCGCCGGACAACGGGTCTGCCAGCAGCGGCCATCCGACGGCCGCCGCGAACCGCGCAGCGGTCTGCCCGAGATCGTCCGCTCGCTCATGGCGCCCGGCGACGACGATTCCCGTGCGCGCCCGTGCGATCAGGCGCGTGAGCTCGCGATCCGGCGGGCGCGGGGCGGAGTGGGGGAAGGGCTCAGCGCGGGACAGCGGCCTGGTGAGCGTGTCTGAGTCAGAGGCGAGCCGGTCAGACTCGGGCAGGTCCCCGCCCGCTGTGCGGCGGCGCACATACGGTTCACCGTCGGGCCGCCCCGTCGAGTCCTCCGCCGGGGGACCGTCGCTGACGAGCGGGTCGCGGAGCGGGAAGTTCAGGTGCACGGCGCCGGGCCTGCCCTGCAGCGCCGTCCAGTACGCGCGACAGGCGAGCGTCCTGATCCAGCGCAACCGCTGCGGGCTCGCGCTGTCCGTCTCGACCTCGAAGAACCACTTGGCTGCGTCGCCGAACAGCTTGAGCTGATCGACCGCCTGCCCGGCCCCGTTCTGGCGCAGCTCGGACGGGCGGTCGGCGGTCAGCAGGATCAGCGGCACCCGCGCCTCGTGCGCCTCGATCGCCGCCGGCAGCAGCTCGCCCGCGGCTGTCCCGGAGGTGCACGTGACGGCCACGGGCACGGCCGAGGCCTTGGCCAGGCCGAGCGCGAAGAATCCCGCGCAGCGCTCGTCGACGTGCGAGTAGCAGCGCAGCCGAGGCTCGCGCGCCAGGCTGAGCACGAGCGGCGCGCAGCGCGAGCCGGGCGAGGTGCAGGCCGCGTGCATGCCGCAGCGTGCGAGCTCGTCCACGAACGCGCGGAGCAGCAGGTACGTGTCCTGGCCGGCGCTCATTCTGTGGGGAGTGGCGAGGCGCCGTCGGCGACTACGATCGCGGTGTGGCCGAAGATCTGGTTCTGCTGCATGGTTTCAGCGGCACGCATCGAGCCTGGGACGGCGTGCTCGCGCACCTCGACGGCGAACGCTATCGGGCGCTGGCGCTCGACCTGCCCGGGCATGGCGAGCTGGCCGACGCGCCGCGTCCGCTCACGTTCGAGGGCTGCGTCGAGTCGGTGCTCGCGCGGGCTCCCGAGAGCTTCGCGCTGTGCGGCTACTCGCTCGGCGGCCGCGTGGCGCTGCATGTCGCGTTGGCCGCGCCCGCACAGGTGCGCCGGCTGGTGCTCGTCTCGTGCAGCCCGGGGATCGAGAACGCCGACGAGCGCGCGGCGCGCAAACGCTCCGATCGCGAGCTCGCCGACGAGCTCGAATCGATCCCGTTCGAGGACTTCATCGAGCGCTGGCGCGCTCAGCCGCTGTTCGCCGGCGAACCTCCCGAGGCAGGCCGGCTCGCGCGCGCAGACCAGCGCCGCAATCGCCCTGACGCGCTCGCTGCCGCCCTGCGTGGCATCGGCGCGGGGGAGATGGGCCCGCTGTGGGATCGGCTCGGCGAGCTTGCGATGCCGCTCGTCGTGATCGCCGGCGAACGCGATGCCAAGTACCGCGCGATCGGAGCGCGCATGGTCGAGATGGCGGCGAACGCGCAGCTCGTGCTCGTGCCGGGCGGACATGGGCTTCCGCTCGAGAGCCCCGCGCAGCTGGCGCGGGCGATCTGCTCAGGGTCTCAAAGCGGCTCGACGCCGAGGCCGGGGCCGTCCGGCAGGGCGATCGTCCCCTCCACGACCGGCAGCGGGTCGTCGATGCCCGCGAACAATCCGAGCGTCGCCAGCCCGCAGGGCGGCATCGAGCCGCGCGAGGCCAAAGCCGCCGCAGTGTGGAGCGCGGCCGCCACCCCCAGCGGGCCGTCGTAGGTCGAGGATAGGTACACCTCCGCGCCCGACGCGCGCACCAGCATCGCCGCCGCGACCAGTCCGGCGATTCCGCCGCAGCGCGAGATCTTCAGGCAGACGGCGTCGGCCACGCCGGCCCCCAGGGCGCCGTGCTCGGCCGCGGTCTCGTCGATCGCGATGCGCGTGCTGACCCGCTCGCGCACCTCTCGGACGGCGTGCAAACCGTGCGTCGGCTCCTCGACGAGCTCGAGGCCGGCGGGCGCGAGCGCCTCGATCGCGCGTACGGCTTGATCGACCCCCCAGGCGCCGTTCGCGTCCAGCCGCAGAGCCATCTCCGGGCCGGCCGCCGCCCGCGCCGCGGCGACCCGTCCTGCGTCGTCGCCCACGCCGACCTTGAGCTTGATGCAGTCGAAGCCGGCGCGGAGCGCCGCCGCCGCCTGCTCGGCCACGCCCGCTCGATCGAGCGCCGACAGCGATGCGTTGACCGGCACCCGCTCGGCT
Organism: Solirubrobacteraceae bacterium; assembly: GCA_035507415.1. Taxonomy (GTDB): domain Bacteria; phylum Actinomycetota; class Thermoleophilia; order Solirubrobacterales; family Solirubrobacteraceae; genus Palsa-744. Next base: position 86,124 of record DATJOF010000012.1, on the reverse strand, counting down.
GGATCGTCGGTGAGCAGCTCTGCGACCGGCCGTTCCGTACGCCGGCCGGCACGGTCCCACAGCGCCATGTCCACGGCGGCGAGCGCCGGCGGAAGATCCTCGATCTGCCTGCACGCCTCGATCAGCTGCCCGCCGTTGAGCCCGTGCGAGCTTGCCAGGACGGGCCGGTAGCGTTCGAGCGCGTCTCTGACGCGCGCCACGCTGGTGCCGTCATAGCCCTCCAGCGGCGCGGCCTCGCCGTGACCTTCGACGCCCTCGTCGTCGGCGAGCGTGACGGCGAGCAGCTGGCGCTCGCACACCTCGCCGTAGGAGGTCTGCAGCGGCTCGCGCATCTGAAGCGTCAGCTGCTCGACGCTCAGCTCCATCGCCATCAGGCCCGCGCGGGAATCACGATCCGATGCCGCCGCCCGCGAGGATCCCCGCCGACAGCAGCACGCAGAAGGACAGCTGCAGAGCCCCGGTCTGCGCGAGCGCGCCGTTGAGCGCAGGCCCGTCGACCCTGGTGCGGACCGTCTGCGCGAGCCTCACCGCGAGCGGGATCGTCGCCCAGCTCAGCAAGAGCCAGGGCGACATCCCCAGCCCCCACAGCACCGGCACGCTGGCGAACGCGACCGCCAGCATCGCCACGTAGAGGCCGCGCGTCCGGGTCCGGCCGAGACGCACCGCCAGCGTGCGCTTGCCCGCCCGCCTGTCGGTGTCGATGTCGCGCACGTTGTTGACCACCAGGATCGCGCTCGCCAACAGCCCCACCGGCACCGCGCACGCAAAGGCCTGCCACGGCAGCTGCTGTACCTGCACGAAATAAGAGCCGGTCACCGCCACCACGCCGAAGAACAGGAACACGAACACCTCGCCGAGCCCCTCATAGCCGTAGGGCCGCGGCCCGCCCGTGTAAAGCACGCCCGCCAGGATCGAGGCGGCGCCGACGGCCAGCAGCTCCCAGCCCGCCACCGCGATCAGATAGACACCGCACACGACCGCCGCGCCGAACGACGCGTACGTTGCCATCAGCACCTGCTTCGGCGGCACCAGCCCGCCCGCGGTCACGCGCACCGGGCCCAGCCGATCCTCGCTGTCGGCACCACGCCGGGCGTCCGAGTAGTCGTTGGACAGGTTCGTCCCCACCTGGATGAAGACCGCCCCCAACAGCGCTGCCACGAACGCCAGCGCGTGGAAGTGTCGTGCGCCGAGCGCCAGCGAAGTGCCGACGAGCACAGGCGCCACAGCCGCGGGCAGGGTGCGCAAGCGCGCCGCCATCACCCAGATCCGCACCATGCTCGCCCGCCCGGCCGTGCCGCCGACGGCGGTCGTGGTCGTGCTCGTGGGAGTCAACGTCGTCATGGAGTCGGCCTCGTGACGAGGGTGGGTGTCGTCATGGAGTTGGCCTCGTGATGAGGGTGGGCGTCGTCATGGAGTTGGCCCGTGATCAGGGTGGGCGTCGTCACGCGCGTCTCGGGAACTTCGCGAAGTCCGGCCGGCGTTTCTCGCGATAGGCGTTCCTGCCCTCCTGGGCCTCCTCGCTGCCGTAGAACAACAGGTTGGCGTCGTGGGCCAACTGCTGGATGCCGGCCAGCCCATCTTCGGCGGCGTTGAAGCTCGCCTTCAGCAGCCGTAGGGAGAACGGCGACAGCGCCAGCATCTCCCGGCACCACCCGATCGTCTCGTGCTCCAGCTGCGCCAGCGGCACCACCGTGTTCACCAGCCCCATCTCGAGCGCCTCCTGTGCCGAGTACTGCCGGCACAGAAACCAGATCTCCTTCGCCTTCTTCGGGCCCACCGTGTTGGCCAGCAGTCCCGCGCCGAAGCCCCCGTCGAACGATCCGACGCGCGGCCCCACCTGTCCGAAGCGCGCGTTGTCGGCCGCGACCGTGAGGTCGCACACGAGATGCAGCACGTGTCCGCCGCCGATCGCGTACCCGGCGACCATCGCCACCACCGGCTTCGGCAGCCGCCTGATCTGAACATGCAGATCGGTGACGTGAAAGCGCCCGATCCCCGCTCTGCCGGCGTCGTCCTCGTCGAGATACCCGGAGTCGCCTCGCACGCGCTGGTCGCCACCCGAGCAGAACGCCAGCTCGCCCGCGCCTGTCAGCACGATCACGCCCACCTCGACGTCCTCGCGCGCGTCCTCGAGCGCCCGCGAGATCTCGACGATCGTTCGCGGCCTGAACGCGTTGCGCACCTCCGGCCGGTCGATCGTGATCTTCGCGATCCCCTTCACCGGCTCCGCCGACTTCTCGTAGCGAATGTCCTCGTACTCGCCCGCGGGCGTCCAGGTCGTCGCCATTGCCGGAAGGCTAGCCTGTGTCGATGCAGGTGGAGGCATGGCTCGCGCGCGCGGCGCGTCTGCGGCCGGGGTGGACCGCGCTCGAGACGCTAGACGGTGCGTGCAGCTATTCCGAGCTCGACGCACGCGCGCGCGCGTACGCGCGTGCGCTGCACGCTGCGGGTGTGTCCGCCGGGGACCGCGTCGCGATCGTGCTGCCGGCGGGTCTCGACTTCGCCTACGCGCTGCACGCCTGCCTGCTGCTCGGCGCCGCCGCCGTGCCCGTCGACGTACGCCTCGGGCCGGCCGAGCGTGCGCAACAGTGCGAGGGCGCCGCCCTGGTCGTCGCCGAGCCGCTCGTCGAGCCCACCGAACTCCTGGTCGAGGCGGCCGAACTGCTGGTCGAGCCCGCCGAGCCGCTGAAGGAGCTTGGCGAGCCGTCGTCCGAGGTCGCCGAGCCGCGGACCCTCGGCTCTCCGCCGCCGCTCGCTGCGGACGAACCCGGGCTGCACGATCTCGACGCCGTCGCAGCCGTGATCCACACCTCTGGCACCAGCGCCGCCGCGCGCCCGATCGAGCTGACCTACGGCAACTTCCTGTGGAGCGCTCTCGGCTCTGCCGCGGCGCTCGATCTCGATCCGCGCGAGCGCTGGCTGTGCACGCTGCCCGTCGCCCACGTCGGCGGCCTGTCGATCCTGATCCGCTCGGCGATCTACGCCACGACGGCGGTCCTGCACCCGCGCTTCGACACCGAGCTCGCGTTGCGCGCGCTCACCGACGAGGACGTCACGCTGGTGTCGCTCGTCGCCACCACGCTGGCGCGCCTGCTCGACGCGGGCCTGCGCGATCCGCCGGCGCTGCGCTGTGCGCTGACCGGCGGCGGACCCGTACCGGCCGAGCTCGTCGCGCGGGCGCACACGTGCGCCGTGCCCGTGCGCCTCACCTACGGCATGACCGAGGCCTGCTCGCAGATCAGCACCGCGCCGATCGCGCTGATCGAGCACACTTCTGCGCATGCCGGGCCACCGCTGTTCTGCACCGAGGTGCGCATCGCCGAAGACGGCGAGATCCTCGTCGCGGGCCCCACGGTCGCGCCCGCCTCGCATGCGCCGGACGGCTGGCTGCACACGGGCGACCTCGGCGAGCTCGACGAGCGCAACTTTCTGCAGGTCACCGGGCGCAAGGCCGACACGATCATCAGCGGCGGCGAGAACGTCGCGCCCGCCGAGGTCGAGGCGGTGCTCGAGGCCCATCCGGACGTGCTCGAGGCGGCGGTCCTCGCCCGCTTCGACCCCGGCTGGGGCGAGGCGGTGACCGCGCTCGTCGTCAGGCGCCCCGGCGCGAGCGCCCAGCCCGAGGCGCTGCGCGCCCACTGTGCCGCGCGCCTGGCGTCGTACAAGGTGCCGAAGCGGTTCGAGTTCGTCGCCGAGCCGCTGCCGCGCACGCGTTCGGGCAAGCTGCTGCGCCGGGAGCTGCGGTGAGCGCCTTCGACCCGAACGCCTATCGCGACGCCAGCCTCGCCAACTGGGAAGAGGCGGCGTCCGGCTGGATCCGCCGGCAGGAGGGCGTGCGCGAGCTCGGCATGCCGGTCTCGCGCTGGATGCTCGACGCCGTCTCGCCCCAGCCCGGCGAGCGTGTGCTCGAGCTCGCCGCCGGCCTCGGCGAGACCGGCATGCTCGCGGCCGAACAGGTCGCTCCGCTCGGAGGGGTGATCATCTCCGACCAGGCCGAGGCGATGCTCGAGGGGGCTCGCGCGCGCGCCGGCGAGCTCGGGCTCAGCAACGTCGAGTTCCAGGTGCTCGGCGCCGAATGGATCGACCTGCCGCTCGCCAGCGTCGATGTCGTGCTTTGCCGCTGGGGCTACATGCTGCTGGCCGACCCCGCGACGGGACTGGGCGAGAGCCGCCGCGTGCTGCGCCCCGGCGGGCGGCTGGCGCTCGCCGTTTGGGACTCGGTCCAGCACAACCCATGGGCCCTGCTGCCAGGTCTCGAGCTGGTCGAGCGCGGCCTGTCGAGTCCTCCCTCACCGAGCACGCCCGGCCCGTTTGCGCTCGGCGACCCCGAGCGGGTTCGCGAGCTGCTGGCCGGCGCCGGCTTCGACGCGATCGAGGTGCAGGCGATCGACCTGGTCCACGCCCACCCGTCGTTCGACTCGTTCTGGGAGACGACGCTGGACATCTCGAGGGGCTTCCATGACGCGGTCATGGGCCGGCCCGAAAACGAGATCGGTGAAATCCGCGCGAGCCTGGCCGCGCGCACCGAGGCCTACCGCGCGGCGGACGGATCGCTCGCGCTCCCGGGGCGCACGCTCGTGGCGTCGGCGCACGCGTAGGCGCGCGCGCGGGCGCGTGGTCCGATGTTCGAATGCCGCTCTCGGTCGTGAGGGCGGCGCGGGTGGATTGGCCGGCGTCGGCCCACGTGCGCGGGCCTGCGCGCGTGGGCCGACGTTCGAGAGCGTCGTGTGGGCTCACGAGCCTCGCGCAAGAGTTCCGTCCCGGGTGAACGGATATTGTTGGCGCCATGCTCTACGACGACGACGCAGACCTGCAGCTGCTCGACGGCAAGACCGTTGCGATCATCGGCTACGGCTCGCAGGGTCATGCGCATGCGCTGAATCTGAAGGACTCCGGAGTCGATGTGATCGTCGGCCTGCGGCCGGACTCCGGCTCGGTCGCCAAGGCCCGCGAGAGCGGCCTCGAGGTCGTGCCCGTCGTCGAGGCCTCGAGCCGCGGCGACCTGGTGATGATGCTCGTGCCCGACGAGCTGCACCGCCAGGTGTGGGAGAGTGAAGTCCGCGACGGGATCGCCGACGGCAACATGCTGCTGTTCGGCCACGGCTTCTCGATCCACTACGAAGAGGTCGAACCGCCCGCGGGCGTCGACGTCGGCATGGTCGCGCCGAAGGGCCCCGGGCATCTCGTGCGTCGCCAGTTCCTCGAAGGCAGCGGCGTGCCGGGCCTGATCGCGATCGCCCAGGACGCCACCGGAAACGCACGCGGGCTGGCGCTCGCGTACGCCAAGGGCATCGGCTGCACACGCGGCGGCGTGATCGAGACGACCTTCAAGGACGAGACCGAGACCGACCTGTTCGGCGAGCAGGCCGTGCTCTGCGGCGGCGCCTCCGAGCTCGTCCAGGCAGGCTTCGAGACGCTCGTGAACGCCGGCTATGACCCGGAGATGGCCTACTTCGAGTGCCTGCACGAGCTCAAGCTGATCGCCGACCTGATGTACGAGAAGGGCCTTGCGGGGATGCGCTACTCGATCTCCAACACGGCCGAGTACGGCGACTACACGCGCGGCAAACGCGTCATCACCGAGCAGACGCGTGCGCAAATGCGTGAGATCCTCGCCGAGATCCAGTCGGGCGACTTCGCGCGCGAGTGGATCGCCGAGAACCGTGCCGGCCAGGAGAACTTCAAGCGCATGCGGGCCGAGCAGGCCGACACCCAGGTCGAGCACGTCGGCAGCGAGCTGCGCTCGCACATGGACTGGATCAAGCCGGCGTTCTGATGGACGGGTCGCGTCCGCCGCGCGGATGGCTGCCGGCGGAGGCCAGCCACCCAGGTCTTGCCGCGCAGATGGATCTTGCCGCGCATATGGATCTTGCCGCGCAGATTGGTTTCGCCGTGCCGACGGGCCTGGCGTAGGGCGCGCGTGCTCGCCTACGTCTTCTGGCACCGTCCGCGGGACCTCGCCGCGAGCGACGCCTACCAGCGGACGCACCTGGCCTTTCACCGCTCGCTCGCGCAGGCGCCGCCGGTCGGCTTTCACGGCTCCGCGGTCTTCAGGGTCGGCGCGCTGCCGTGGCCGTGGTCCTCGGTGAGCGCGCAGGCGCGCCTGCCCGACGACGGCGCCGGCGGCTATGAGGACTGGTATCTGGTGGAGGACTTCACCGCGCTCGGCGTCCTCAACGAGGCCGCGGTCGGGCGCGGCCACCGCACGGCCCACGACGCCGTCGCCCACCGCTTCCGCGAGGGCGCTGGAGCTCTGTACGGGCTGCTCGAGGGGCCTCATCCGCCGGGGCTCGCCGAGGCAACGGTCGCGGTCTGGGTATCGCGGCCGCCGGGCACGGAGCAGTGTGGGCTCGGCGAGCTGCTGGGCGACGGGATGGATCCCGCGCACGCCAGCCTGTGGCGGCGCCAGCTCGTGCTCGGCCCGGCGCCGGAGTACTGCCTGCTGAGCCGCGAGCCCGCAGGTCCGGGAGGGCCGGCCGGCGTGTCAGCCGCGCGCCTGCCCGACGGCTGGCGCGCCGTCAGCTTCGAGCGGACCGTCTTGTTCGGGGCCTAGACGAGGCCCGCGCGATCGCGAGTCGGTGTCGGCGACGCGCCCGCCCGAGGGCTGGCGCGCCGTCAGCTCCGAGCTGACTGTCTTGTTTGGGGAGTGAGCGCGTGCGCGCGGCCGGGCGGACAGGGGCGCCGCCCCGCGTCGGGCGGGTCGACGGGCGCGCGCGCAGCGATCGACCGGGGTGCCCGCGCTTCGCTACACTCGCCCCATCGTCGCGACTGGCGCTGAGGTGGAGCTAACCACCGGGAAGCGACGAGCATCGACGCCGCGCGCCTGGGCACCTCCGATCATCGCCATCCCCTCACAGCGAGGAGCCCCGACATGACGCCGAGCAGCACAGTAGAAAGACATCTGGTCATCCCGGACAAGCTGAAGCCCGCCGATGGGCGCTTCGGCTGCGGCCCGTCGAAGGTGCGACCGCAGGCCCTCTCGCATCTGGCGAGCGAGGGCGCCCGCGTGATGGGCACCTCCCACCGGCAGAAACCCGTCAAGGCGCTCGTCGGCGAGATCCGCGCCGGCCTGCGCGAGCTGTTCGGCGCGCCCGAAGGCTATGAGGTGGCGCTCGGCAACGGCGGCGCCACCGCCTTCTGGGATGCGGCGGCGTTCGGCCTGATCGAGCGACGTGCCCTGCATCTCAGCTACGGCGAGTTCTCCAGCAAGTTCGCGGCGGTGACGAAAGGGGCTCCGTTCCTGGAGGAGCCCGTCGTCGTGTCCGCCGACCCCGGCGACGCGCCCGACCCGGCCGATGCCGGCGGCGCGGCCGCGAACGCGCAGGCGGATGCGATCACCTGGGCCCACAACGAGACCTCGACGGGCGTGATGGTTCCGGTCGTGCGTCCAGGCGGCGCCTCCAGCGGGGCAGCCGCCGGCGCCGCCGACGCCGATCGTGAGACCGCCGCTGCGAGCGGCGAGGCTCGAGCCGCGGCTGGCGCTGGGCAGGGTGGAGGGCCGCTCGTGCTGATCGATGCCACCTCCGGCGCCGGCGGCCTGCCGGCCGACATCACCCAGGCCGACGTCTACTACTTCGCTCCGCAGAAGGCCTTCGGCTCCGACGGCGGTCTGTGGGTCGCTGTGCTGAGTCCTGCGGCGCAGGAGCGCATCGCGCGGCTGGCTGCAAGCGAGCGGTGGGTTCCAGCATTCCTCTCACTGAGCACGGCGCTCGAGAACTCGCTCAAAGATCAGACCTACAACACGCCGGCCGTCGCCACCGTGTTCTTGCTGGCCGACCAGATCCGCTGGATGCTCGACGGCGGCGGCCTCGACTGGTGTGTGTCACGCACGCGCGAGTCATCCAGCCATCTGTACGAGTGGGCCGAGCGCTCGCAGGTCGCGACGCCGTTCGTGGCCGACCCGGCCAAGCGCTCGCTGGTGGTCGGCACGATCGACTTCGACGACGCGATCGACGCCGCCGCGATCGCGGCGACGCTGCGCGCGAACGGCATCGTCGACGTCGAGCCCTACCGCAAGCTGGGACGCAACCAGCTGCGCGTCGGCATGTTCCCGGCAGTCGAGCCCGACGACGTCAGAGCGTTGACGGGGTGCATCGACTGGGTGCTCGAGAGGCTCGCGTGATGAGCACGACCGCCAACAGCACCGACACCAGCGCCAACGGGCGGGCGAAGGTGCTCGTCAAGGAGAAGATCGGCGACTCGGGCGTGAACCTGCTGCGCGAGCACTTCGACGTCGACCTCGGGATAGACTGGAGCGACGAGCAGCTGGCCGAGCGGATCGGCGAGTACGACGGCATCCTCGTGCGCTCGGCCACCAAGCTCACGTCCGATCTGATCGAGCGGGCCGGCCAGCTGCGTGTGATCGGCCGGGCCGGGGTCGGCGTCGACAACGTCGACGTCCCCGCGGCCACGCGTCGCGGGATCGTCGTCGCCAACGCCCCCGAGTCGAACGTCGTGACGGCCGCCGAGCACACGATGGCCCTGCTGCTGGCACTGGCGCGCAACATCCCGCAGGCGTACATCTCTTTGACCGCCGGCAAGTGGGAGCGCTCGAAGTTCTCGGGCGTCGAGCTGTACGAGAAGACGCTCGGCATCCTCGGCTTCGGACGCATCGGCCAGCTGGTCGCGCATCGCGCGCGCGGCTTCGGCATGCGCGTGCTCGCGTTCGACCCGTTCGTCAGCGCCGAGCGCTTTCGCGAGCTGGCGGTCGAGAAGGCCGACGGGGTCGAGGACCTCTACGCGCAGGCCGACTTCATCACCGTGCACCTGCCCAAGACGCCCGAGACCGAAGGCTTCATCGATGCCGGCGCGTTCGCGCAGATGCGCGAGGGCGTGCGCATCCTCAACGTCGCGCGCGGCGGGCTGATCGACGACGCCGCTCTCAAGGACGCGCTCGACGCGGGCAGGGTCGCCGGGGCGGCACTCGACGTGTTCAGAAGCGAGCCGATGACCGAGCACCCGCTGTTCGGCTACCCGAACGTGGTCGTCACGCCGCACCTCGGCGCGTCGACCGCCGAGGCGACCGACCGCGCCGGCTACCAGAGCGCCGAGCAGGTGATCGCCGCGCTGACCGGCGGTGTCGTCTCGACGGCGGTCAACATCCCCGCCGTCGGCGCCGAGGACATGGAGGCGCTCGGCCCGTTCCTGCCGCTTGCCCGCCAGCTCGGTCGTCTCGCGATGGCGCTCGCCGAGGGCAGCTCCGTCGAGCGCATCGAGTCCGCCTTCCTCGGTGGACTGGCCGACTTCGACACGCGCCTGCTCGGCCTGTCGGTGGTCGTCGGCGCGCTCCAGGGTCGCCTGGAGGAGCCGATCAACCTCGTCAACGCCCCGACGATGGCCCAGCAGCGCGGGATCGTGCTCGAGGAGCGCGCGATCTCCGAGGCCGAGGACTTCAACGAGCTGATCCGCGTCACCGTCGTCTCCGGTGGGCAACGCGTCACCGTCGCCGGCACCGGCATCGGGCCCAGCCGCGTCGCGCACCTCGTCGAGGTCCAGGGCCGGCGCCTGACGATCGAGCTCGCGCCCTATGTAACCGTATTTCGCTACACCGACCTGCCGGGCATGATCGGCAGGGTCGGCACCGTCTTCGGCGCGCACGGCATCAACATCTCATCGGCCGCCGTCGGTCACGTGCCCGACGGGCGCTCGCCGGCGCCGGACAGCGGCTCCTCGGGCGAGGGCGGACTGGCGGCGATGGTGGTCACCACCGACGCCGCCGTGCCCGACGCGGTCGTGCGCGAGCTCGTGGCGTCGGACGGCTTTGTCGGCGGCTGGTCGGTGGATCTCGGCTGATCCCCGTCGGCAGACCGATCGGATACGCTGGCCGCGCATGCGGGTGGTGGTGATCACGAAGCACGGGGGGCCGGGGGTGTTGAAGGTCGAGGAGCGCCCCGATCCCGCGCTCGGAGCCGGGCAGGTACGGATCGAGGTCGCCGCGGCCGGCATCAACTTCGCCGACGTGATGGCGCGCATGGGCCTTTATCCGGACGCGCCGAAGACCCCCTGCGTGGTCGGCTACGAGGTCGCTGGGACGATCCTCGAGCTCGGCGCGGGAGTCTCGGAGTCCCATCCATCCCTGGCGGTCGGGCAGCGCGTCCTGGCCGGCACGCAGTTCGGGGGGTACGCCTCGCAGGTGGTGGTACCGGCGGGCGATGTGGTGGCGCTGGCCGAGCGGCTGAGCTTCGAGCAGGGCGCCGCGATTCCCGTCAACTACGGGACCGCGTGGGCCGGCCTGATCGGCTACGGCAACCTGCAGCCGGGCGAGCGCGTGCTGATCCACTCTTGCGGCGGCGGAGTTGGTATCGCGGCCACCCAGATCGCCAAGCGCCGCGGCGCCGAGGTCTACGGCACGGCCTCGCCCGGCAAGCACGCGCGCGTCTCCGAGCTCGGCGTCGACCACGTGCTCGACTACACGAGCCCCGGCTGGGAACGCGGCCTGCCCGAGTTCGACCTGATCATGAACGCGGTCGGCGGGAAGAGCTTCCGCAGCGACTACCGGATGCTGCGCGCCGGCGGGCGCCTGGTCGCGTTCGGCGCCTCGGCGCTTGTCACGGGCGAGCGGCGCAACGTGATCGCGGCGCTGCGCACCGTCGTGCAGATGCCGCGCTTCAACATGATCAAGCAGATGTCGGAATCGAAGGCCGTGATCGGGCTGAACATGCTCAGCCTGTGGAAGGACCGCGGAACGCTCGCGCCGTGGATCAGGCCGCTGCAGGAGCTGCTCGACGACGGCACGGTCGATCCGGTGATCGCGGGCACGTTCAGCTTCGAGGACGTCGGCGCCGCGCAGAACATGATCACCGAGCGGCGCAACGTCGGCAAGGTCGTGCTCACGCCGTAGCTGAGCCGGCCGCGTGTGGAAGGCTGCCGTGCCCCGCGCGCTGCTACCCTGCGAAAGGCATGTCGTTTCAGGTGTCTCTGTCGCTGCTTCTCCTGCTCCCCCCTCGGGGGGAATAGCGCGTGGCGGCCGCGTAGCCGCAAACCACAGGAGAACCGGCAACAGCAGAGAAACCAGAGGAGCGTGATCACGACATGAGCAATTCGGCATCCGCAGCGGGCGACTCGTCGGCTGGGCCGCCTGACAGTGCGCATCCCGCGGGGCGGCCCGGGCAACCATCGGCGGCGCAGCCAGACGGGGGGTCTTCGGGGGCGCGAGCCGCGCAGCCGCGGCAGGCGCCGAGGCCCGAGCAGGCCCGCGTCCGAGTTTTTGACACCACCCTGCGCGACGGCGAGCAGTCGCCCGGCATCTCGTTGAACAGGCAGGAGAAGCTCGAGATCGCCCAGCAGCTGGCGCGTCTCGGCGTCGACATCATCGAGGCCGGCTTTCCGATCACATCTCCTGGCGACTTCGAGGCTGTGCAGGCGATCTCGCGGGAGGTCCAGGGACCGGTGATCTGCGGCCTGGCACGCACCTCCAAGCAGGACATCGACGCCGCCTGGAACGCCGTCAGGGACTCCGAACGGCCGCGCATCCACACGTTCATCGCGACGAGCGACGTTCACATCGAGCGCAAGCTGCAGACCACGCGCGAGGATGTCAAGGGGCAGGTCCGCGCCGCCGTCGCACAGGCGCGCGAACACACCGACGACGTCGAGTTCTCGCCGGAGGACGGTTCGCGCTCGGACGTCCCCTACATGGCCGAAGTGATCGCGATCGCGCTCGAGGAGGGCGCCACCACGATCAACGTCCCCGACACGGTCGGCTACACGATGCCGCGCGAGTACGCGGCGATGTTCGAAGAGCTCTACCGGCTGCTGCCCGGCCTGCACGACGTGTTCGTCTCCGTGCACTGCCACGACGACCTCGGCCTGGCGGTCGCCAACTCGCTGGCCGGCGTCGAAGCGGGCGCCCGCCAGGTCGAGTGCGCGATCAACGGCATCGGCGAGCGCGCCGGCAACGCCTCGCTGGAGGAGATCGCGATGCTGCTGCGCACGCGCGAGCCGAGCCTGGGGCTGTGGACCGGCATCGAGACGACCGAGATCGCGCGCACCAGCCGGCTCGTGTCGCGCCTGACCGGCTACCAGGTCCAGCCCAACAAGGCGATCGTCGGGCGCAACGCCTTCGCCCACGAGGCCGGCATCCACCAGGACGGCGTGCTGAAGGAGCGCACCACCTACGAGATCATGGACGCCACCAGCGTGGGGCTGCGCAGCAACGCGATCGTGCTCGGCAAGCACTCCGGGCGCCACGCGCTGCGCGAGGCGCTCGAGGAGCTCGGCTTCCAGCTCGACGGCCAGGCGCTGCACACCGCGTTCAAGCGCTTCAAGGAGATCGCGGACCGCAAGAAGACGCTGACCGCGATGGACCTCGAGGCGCTCGTCACCGACGAGCTGCGCGCCGGCGAGGAGATCGCCGGATACGCCCTCGACTGGTTCGAGGTCGACGACTCCTCGCGACGCCCGCCGCACGCGCGCGTGGCCGTCTCGCTGCCCGACGGCGGCCACGCCGAGGGCTCGTTCACCGGCGACGGACCGATCGACGCCGTGTTCCGTGCGATCAACGCCGCCGCCGGCGTCGACGCGAAGCTCAGCGACTTTCAGATCGGCGCCGTCACCGAGGGCCAGGACGCGCTCGGCGAGGTCTCGGTCGTGGTCGAGGCGCACGGCTCCGCGGGCGCCGGTCAGGGCGTCTCGACCGACATCATCGACGCCGCCGCACGCGCCTACGTGCGCGCACTGTCGATCGCGCGGGCCCGCTCGCTGGCGTCGGACGGGGTCGTCGGGCTGCCGGAGGTGGCGGGCCCATGATCCTGACTCGACGCTGAGCCTTCGAACGCAACACTGAACGCGCGTCCGTGATAACGTACGAGCGTATGCCGACCCTCGAACGCTTGAAACCGAGCCAGCCGAGCAAGCCAAGTCGGCGGAGCGAGCCGGGCCAGCCAAGTCGGCGGAGCCAGGCGAGCGAGCCGAGCCGGCCGACCCGGCGGAGCCAGGCGAGCGGGCCGACCCGGCGGAGCCAGGCGAGCGAGCCGAGCCGGCCGACCCGGCGGAGCCAGTCAAACCGGTCGCCGGCTGATCGCGACCCGGTCGATCCGGTCGCCATCGGCGCCCGCGTGCGCGCGCTGCGCGAGTCGGCGTCGCTGTCCTTGCGCGACCTGGCCGAGCGCAGCGGCGTCAGCGCGCCGATGCTCTCGCAGGTCGAGCGCGGCGAGACCAGCCCGACGCTCACCGTCGCCGCGCGGATCGCGTCCGGGCTCGACCTGCGTCTGTCGCAGCTGTTGCGCCTCGACGAGAGCGGCGCCGTCACGATCGTGCACGCAGGCGACCGCACGCGCGGCGGAAGCAGGCGGCGCAAACACGCCTTCGAGGTGCTCACGTCATCGCAGCCCGGTCAGCGCGCCGAGCTCTCGCGCCACACGCTCGCGCCCGGCGGCGCCACCGGCGCGCGCGACGACCCGCCGATGCACGAGCCCGGCAGCCGCGAGATCGCGCTGGTCGAGCGTGGATCGGTCGTGCTCGTGTGCGATGGACAGCGATATGTGCTCGACAAGGGCGACTGCGTGACCTTCGACGCCGATCTGCCGCATCACTTCGAGAACCCCAAGGAGCGCGACGCAAGCGCAGAGTTCCTCGCCGTCGTATCGGCTGGACTGAGACGCAGCTAGGAGAGCCAACATGCCACAGACGATGTTCGACAAGATCTGGGAGACCCACGAGGTCGAGCACGGGCTGCTGTACATCGACCTGCACATGGTGCACGAGGTGACCAGCCCGCAGGCCTTCGACGGCCTGCGCCTGGCCGGCCGCCGCGTGCGCCGACCCGACCGCACGCTCGCCACCGCCGACCACAACACGCCGACCGACGGCACGCCGGTGGCCGAGCGCATCAAGGACGAGCTCTCGCGCGTCCAGGTCCAGACGCTCGAGCGCAACTGCGCCGAGTTCGGCGTCCCCGTCTACTCGCTCGGCTCCGAGCGCCAGGGGATCGTGCACGTGATCGGCCCCGAGCTCGGCGTCACCCAGCCCGGCATGACGATCGTCTGCGGCGACTCGCACACGTCCACCCACGGCGCCTTCGGCGCGCTCGCGTTCGGGATCGGCACGAGCGAGGTCGAGCACGTGCTCGCGACGCAGTGCATGGTCCAGCACAAGCCGCGCTCGATGCAGGTGCGCTACGCGGGGCAGCTCGGCTTCGGCGTCACCGCCAAGGACCTGATCCTCGCGACGCTCGGCCAGCTCGGGGTGGGGGGGATGTCCGGCCACGTCGTCGAGTACCGCGGCCCGGCGATCGAGGCGCTCTCGATGGAAGGCCGCATGACCGTCTGCAACATGACGATCGAGGGCGGCGGGCGCGCCGGCATGGTCGCGCCCGACGACACCACCTTCGAGTGGTTCGAGCATCCCGAGCGCCACGGCTGGCCGTCCGGGCGCCCGGGCGCGCCCGCGGGCGAGGAGCTCGGCAAGGCGAGCGCCCAGTGGCGCGACCTGCCCAGCGACGCCGGCGCCGAGTTCGACCGCGACGTCGAGATCGACGCCGCCGCCATCTCCCCGCAGGTCACGTGGGGCACGAACCCGGGGATGGTCCGCGCCGTCACCGAGACGGTGCCGGCGCCGGCCGACTTCGACAGCCCGGCCGAGCGCGAGGCGACCGAACGCGCGCTTCACTACATGGCGCTCGAGCCCGGCACCCCGATCGAGCAGATCGCGATCGACCGCGTCTTCATCGGCTCGTGCACCAACTCGCGCATCGGCGACCTGCGCGCCGCCGCCGAGGTGGTCGCCGGCAGGCAGGTCGCAGCGAGCGTCAGCGCGATGGTCGTCCCCGGCTCGCAGCAGGTCAAGGCCCAGGCCGAGGCCGAGGGGCTCGACAAGGTTTTCCGCGCCGCCGGCTTCGACTGGCGCGTCGCCGGCTGCTCGATGTGCCTCGGCATGAACCCCGACATCCTGCAGCCCGGCGAACGCTGCGCCTCGACCTCGAACCGCAACTTCGAGGGCCGCCAGGGCCGCGGCGGGCGCACGCACCTGGTCTCGCCGCAGATGGCCGCCGCCGCGGCGGTCGAGGGGCACTTCGTCGACATCCGCGAGTGGTCGTGACCCGGGCGATCGTCCCC
Organism: Solirubrobacteraceae bacterium; assembly: GCA_035507415.1. Lineage (GTDB taxonomy): Bacteria > Actinomycetota > Thermoleophilia > Solirubrobacterales > Solirubrobacteraceae > Palsa-744. Next base: position 71,071 of record DATJOF010000012.1, on the reverse strand, counting down.
ACCAAGCGATGGCGGTGAACGAAGCAATGGTTGTCGACGGACCGATGAACGCGAGCGGAGCGATGAACGTGAACGGAGCGAAGAGCATGGACCGCGCGGAGGCCTCATGAGCCGGGCGGCGCCCGGCGCGGCCTGGCAGAGCGAGCACCTCGCCGCCGACTACGTCGCGCGGCGCCGGATCCTGCTGCCCCTGCTCGACGTCCAGGAGGAGATCGTCACGCTGCTCCTCGCCCGCCACGGTCGGCCGATCGAGTGCTTCCTCGACCTCGGCTGCGGCGCCGGCGCGATGAGCGAGCTGCTGCTCGACGCGCTGCCGGGATCAAACGGGCTCGGTCTCGACTTCTCCGAGCCGATGCTCGCGTGCGCGACCGAGTCTCTCGCGCGTCACGGCGAGCGCTGGCGGGCGCTCGCCGCGGACCTCGGCAGCCCGGCGTGGAGCGAGGCCCTGCCCGATGCGCCCTTCGACGCGATCGTCTCCGGCCTGGCGATCCACCACCTGCCGCCCGAGCGCAAGCCCGCGCTGTTCGCCGAGGCATTTTCGCTGCTCGCGCCCGGCGGCATGTTCATCAACATGGACTACGTCGCCATCGATGGCCCGCTGCGCGGCCTGTTCGACGAGCGCATGCTGGAGAACGCCGTTCGCGCCGAGCGCGCGGCCGGCGGCACGCGCCACGAGCACGAGCTCGACCTCGAGGACGACGACGACCGCCCCGACACCGTCGAGGACCAGCTGCGCTGGCTGCGCGACGCGGGCTTCGCGCAGGTCGAAACACACTTCAAGTGGGCCGAGGCCGCCGTCTTCGGCGGCACCAGGCCCGATGGATGAAAGTAGTTGGAAGCCGGGCGAAGCCCGGCGGTCACGGCCGGCAGGAGGCCGGACGTTCCCATCAAACGCGGGCCCGCGCGGCCCGCGACGACTTCAAAGGACGAGCCCGTGGAGCCCATCAGCGTCATATCAGGACCCGTAACCCACCTCGACCGCGCCGACGTCGACACCGACCAGATCATGCCCAAGCAGTTCCTCAAGCGCGTCGAGCGCACCGGCTTCGGCGAGTTCCTGTTCTACGACTGGGCCAAGGAGCCCGGCTGGGAGCTGCCGGTCAACCCGATCCTCGTCGCCGGTGAGAACTTCGGCTGCGGCTCCTCGCGCGAGCACGCCCCGTGGGGCCTGCAGGACTACGGGTTCCAGGCGATCGTCGCGCCCAGCTTCGGCGACATCTTCTACTCCAACTGCACCAAGATCGGGCTGCTGCCGGTCGTCCTGAGCGACGAGGACTGCCGCAGCCTCGCGCACGCGGGCGCCGGCGAGATCGACCTGCTCGAGCAGGAGGTCCGCTTCGCCGGCCGCGACGTCTCCTTCGAGATCGACCACGAGATCCGCCACCGCCTGCTCAACGGCCTCGACGACATCGCCCTCACGCTCGAGCGATCGGCCGAGATCGAGGACTACGAGCGCGAGCGCGAGCGCCCCGGGCCGGTCACGACTACGTTGTGAGCCGGCGGCCCGGCCGCGTATGAGCTCGCCACGCTTCGCCGGGAGCAGGATATATCCCCGGGCTGGCGTATATACTGAGCACTATGAGCAAGCACCTGGTCGACATCGACGAGACCGCGCTGCGCGCGGCGCGCGTCGAGCTCGGTACGCACACGATCAAGGAGACCGTCAATCGCGCCCTGAGCATCGCCGGCAAGGAACGTGAGCGCCAGGTCAAGGAAGCACTGGACGGGCTGGCCGAAATGGACTTCGCGCCGCGTGAGGCTGCATGGCGCTGACCCATATCGTCGACACGAGCGTCCTGACGCGGATGCGCAACCCGGCGGTCCGTGACGCCGTTGAGCCGAAGGCGAGAGACGGACAGCTGGCCCGCGCGGGCATCAGCGACCTCGAGGTCGGCTATTCGGCGCGCAACGCTTCCGAGTGGGACGATCTCGCACGGGACCTGGACTCATTCGAACTGGTGGAGACGACCGCCGCCCACCTGCGACGCGCGCGCCAGGTCCAGCGCCTGCTCGCAGGCAAGCATCAGCGGGGCCGGAAGGTGCCTGACCTGCTCGTCGCGGCCGCCGCCGAAGACTCGAACCTGGCTGTACTGCACTACGACGCCGACTTCGATCGCATCGCCGCCGTCACCGGCCAGGCGTGCGAGTGGGTCGTTCCCGCCGGGTCGGTGGACTGACCATGCCCCACCGCATCGTCACCCTCCCCGGCGACGGAATCGGCCCCGAGATCATGGCGCCGACGCTGCGCGTTCTGGAAGCCGCCGGCGAATTCGAATTCGAAAGCCATGCCTTCGGCGGCGCCGCCATAGACCTACACGGAGTACCCCTCACCGACGAGACATTGGCGGCCTGCCGGGCTGCGGACGCCGTGCTCCTGGCCGCCGTCGGCGGACCCAAGTGGGACAGCACCGACCCCGCCGCGCCGCGCCCCGAGCAGGGCCTGCTCGGCCTGCGCAAGGGTCTCGGGCTGTACGCCAACCTGCGGCCGGTCAAGCCGCTGCCCGCGCTGTATGACGCCTCGCCGCTCCGCCGCGAGCGCGTTGACGGGACCGACCTGCTCGTCGTGCGCGAGCTCACCGGCGGCATCTACTTCGGCGAGAAGACCCGCACCGCCGACTCCGCCTCCGACCTGTGCGCCTACTCGCGTTCCGAGATCGAACGGATCGCGCGCACCGCCTTCGAAGCTGCGCGCTCCCGCGTCAGCAGCGTCGACAAGGCCAACGTATTGGAGACATCGCGGCTGTGGCGCGAGGTCGTCAGCGAGCTGCACTCGCGCGAGTTCCCGCACATCGAGCTCGAGCACGTCCTCGTCGACAACGCCGCCATGCAGCTCGTCTCCTCGCCGCGCCACTTCGACGTCCTGCTCACCGAGAACATGTTCGGCGACATCCTCAGCGACGAGGCCGCGATGATCACCGGCTCGATCGGCCTGCTCCCGAGCGCCTCGCTGGGGGGCGACGGAGCCGTCGGTAATGGGACGGGCGCGGGTGGCGCGGATGGTGGCACGGGTGGTGGTGCGGGTGGCGATGCCGGTGGCGCGGGTGGCTCGCACGGCCCCGGCCTGTTCGAGCCCGTCCACGGCTCTGCTCCCGACATCGCGGGCACCGGCGCGGCGAACCCGCTCGCGATGTTCCTGTCGGCCGCCCTGATGCTCAGACATGGCTTGGATTCTGAGGATGCGGCGGGGGCGGTAGAATCGGCGGTTGAACGTGCGCTCGATGCCGGCCTGCGCACCCCCGATCTGGGCGGCGCGGACGGCACCGTACGCGCCACCGAGGCGGTGCTGGGGTATCTGTGAGCCGGGGCCGGCCCGGAGGGCAGGGCCAGGAGCGTCTGACACGCAAGCAGCTGACACAGGAGCACGATGAACGTGGAACCTACGGACCTGATCTGGATCAACGGCGAGTTCGTCGCCTGGGAGGACGCGAAGGTCCACGTGCTCACGCACGGTCTTCACTACGGCACGGGCGTCTTCGACAGCATGCGCTGCTACGACACCGAGCTCGGGCCGGCGATCTTCCGCAACGTCGACCATCTCGAGCGCCTCTGCAGCTCGGCCGAGCTGTACTACATGCCGGTTCCCTACCCGGTCGCCGAGCTCCGCGCCGCCACGCTCGAGCTCGTCGCCCGCAACGGCCTGCGCTCCTGCTACATCCGCCCGCTCGTCAACCGCGGCTACGGCCAGATGGGCCTGAACCCGCTCGACGCACCCACCGACGTGATGATCGCCTGCTGGGAGTGGGGCGTCTACCTCGGCGAGGAGGGCGCCCGCCGCGGCGTCCGCGCGAAGGTCTCCTCGTGGCGCCGCATCGGCCCGGACGCGCTCGTCCCGCACGCCAAGGCCTCGGGCCAGTACCTCAACAACGTGCTCGCCAAGATCGAGTCGGTCAAGGCCGGCTACGAAGAGGCGATCCTGCTCGACACCCACGGGCACGTCTGCGAGGGCACCGGCGAGAACATCTACATCGTGCGCGACGGCGAGATCGCCACGCCCGGCCAGCACAACTCGATCCTCGACGGCATCACGCGCCGCTCGCTGATCCAGATCGCGCAGGACCTCGGCTACACCGTCGTCGAGCGCAACATCGCGCGCGCCGAGCTCTACCTCGCCGACGAGGTCTTCATGTCCGGCACCGCCGCCGAGATCGTGCCCGTACGCGAGGTCGACGACCACCGCGTCGGCACCGGCGAGCCGGGCGAGATCACGCGCGTGCTCCAATCCGTCTTCGACGACGCCGTCCACGGGCGCTCCGAGCGCTACCGCGAGTGGCTCGACGTGGTGCAGGCCGCGCCGCTCGACACGCCCAGCGGGGCGGACGCCGGGCCTGGGGTGGGTGCCGCCGGGTCTGGCGTGAACGGTGTCGGCTCCGATGAGGCCACGCGCGCGCGCGCGCGCGTGGGCTCCGCTGCGACGGACGCGGCGGCCGCGAGCGCTCGCGCCGAGTCTGCCGGCCCCCAGGGCCCATCGACCGCCGCGAGCCGATGAGCCCCCGCGAGGCTCCGGGGCCCTCGCCGGCGCTCGAGCTCTACGACGCCACCCTCCGCGACGGCATGGGCGGGGGCGGCATGACGCTGACCGTGCTCGAGAAGCTGCGCGTCGTGCGCGCCCTCGACGAGCTCGGCGTGCACATGATCGAGGCGGGCTTCCCGGCCTCGAACCCGAAGGAGGCCGAGCTGTTCGAACTGCTCGAGCGCGAGCCCCTGCAGACCGCGCAGGTAGTCGCCTTCGGCATGACCCGCCGGCGCGACGTCAGCGCCGACGGCGACGCCGGCCTGCGCACGCTCGGCCGCTGCTTCGCGCAGCTCTGCACCCTCGTCGGCAAGAGCTCGGCGCTCCAGGCCGAGCAGGTACTGAAGGTCTCGCGCGAGGAGAACCTCGAAATCATCGCCGAGTCGATCGCCTACCTGGCCGGGCGCGGCAAGCGGGTCCTGTTCGACGCCGAGCACTTCTTCGACGGCTACGCCGAAGACCCCGACTACGCGCTCCGCTGCGCCGCCGCCGCCGCCGAGGCCGGCGCCGAGCGGATCGTGCTGTGCGACACCAACGGCGGCTCGCTGCCCGACGGCGTGATCGCCGCCGTGAGCGCCGCGCGCGCGGCGCTGCCGGGCGTCCCACTCGGCATCCACACCCACGACGACACCGGCTGCGCCGTCGCCAACACGCTCGTCGCGGTCCAGGCCGGCGCCACGCAGGTCCAGGGCACGATCAACGGCATCGGCGAGCGCACCGGCAACGCCAACCTCATCACGATCATCGCCGACCTGCAGCTGAAGCTGGGCCATCGGCTGCTCTCGCCCGAGCGCCTGCAACGCCTGACCGCGACGGCGCACTTCGTCGACGAGCTGCTCAACCGCACGCCCGACCCGGCCCAGCCGTTCGTCGGCAAGCACGCCTTCGCCCACAAGGCCGGCCTGCACGCGGCCGGTGCCCGCGAGACCCCCGACGCGTTCGAGCAGATCGACCCGGCGCTCGTCGGCAACCACAACGACCTGCTCGTATCCGAGCTCTCCGGCCGCGCCACCGTGATCGCCAAGGCCCGCGAGCTCGGGATCGAGACCGACGAGCGGCTCGTGCGGCGCGTGCTCGAGCGCGTCAAGGAGCTCGAGCACGCCGGCTTCCAGTTCGAGGCCGCCGACGGCTCGTTCGAGCTGCTGCTGCGCCGCGAGGCCACGGGCGCGTACGAGCCGCTCTTCAAGCTCGAGTCCTGGCGCGTGATCGTCGAGCGCCACGCCGGCGGGCGCGCCACGACCGAGGCCACCATCAAGATCTGGGTCGGCCCCGAACGGTTCGTGCGCACCGCCGAGGGCAACGGCCCCGTGCACGCGCTCGACCGCGCCCTGCGCGAGGCGATCGGCGAGATCCACCCGCACCTGCGCGACATCGACCTGGTCAACTTCAAGGTCCGCATCCTCGATGAGACCAAGGGCACCGGCGCCGTCACGCGTGTACTGATCGACGCCTCCGACGGCCAGGATGTGTGGGGCTCGATCGGCGTCTCGGAGAACCTGATCGCCGCCTCCTGGGACGCGCTCGTGGACTCGCTCGAGCTCGGCCTGCAGGGCGAGCGCCGCGACCGTCGCAAGCCCGCGCCGGCGATGAGTCCGGCGCCATCCCCGCGGCGAACACTCGACTCGATCAGCGGCCGACTCCTGTGAAGATCCTCTCGCTCGAGCCGGTCATCCCGCTCGCGCGCCCGGTCCTCGGCGAGGCCGAGGAAGAGGCCGTGCTCGGCGTGCTCCGCTCGGGACGCCTGTCGCTCGGCCCGCGCGTGCAGGACTTCGAGGAACGCTTCGCCGAGCGTCTGCGCGCCCCGCTCGCGATCGCGGTCAGCAGCGGCACCGCCGGCCTGCACCTGTCCCTGCGCGCGCTCGGCATCCGCCCCGGCGAGGAGGTCCTGACCAGCCCGTTCTCGTTCGTCGCCTCCGCCAACGTCGCGCTCTACGAGGGCGCCCGCCCCGTGTTCGCCGACATCGACCCGGTCACGCTCAACCTCGACCCGCAGGCCGCCGAGGCGGCGATCAGCGAGCGCACCAGGATCGTGCTGCCCGTGCACATCTTCGGCTACCCCGCCGACATCCTCGCGTTCGAGTCGCTCGCCCAGCGCCACGGCCTGCGCGTGCTCGAGGACGCCTGCGAGGCGCTCGGCGCCACCTACGCCGACGACGTCCCCGTCGGCGCCCGCGGCAACCTGACCGTGTTCGGCTTCTACGCCAACAAGCAGCTCACCACGGGCGAGGGCGGCATGATCACGCTCGGCTACCCGCAGCTCAAGCAGCGAATCGCCTCCGAGCGAAACCAGGGCCGCTCCTCCGACGGCGACCGGCTCGACCACGACCGCCTCGGCTACAACTACCGGCTCTCGGACCTCGCCTGCGCGATCGGCATAGCCCAGCTGCAGCACCTCGATCAGATGCTCGCCGCGCGTGCCCGCATCGCCGGCCTCTACCGCGAAGCCCTGGCCGGCATCGAGGACCTGCAGCTGCCCTGCGAGGACGCCCCGGGCTGCAAACGCAGCTGGTTCGTGTTCGTCGTGCAGCTCCCGCGCGGCGTGGACCGCGATGCCACCGGCATCAAGCTCGCCGAACGCGGCATCCAGACCAAGCCCTACCTGCCGGCCATCCACCTGATGAGCTTCTACCGTGACCGCTTCGGCCACAAGCCGGGGGAGTTCCCGGTCTGCGAGGACGTCGCCGAGCGTTCGCTCGCGCTGCCGTTCTTTCCGGAGATGACCGAGGGGCAGGTCGCTCGCGTGGCTCGCGAGCTGCGCGTGTTGTTGGTGGGGGACGCGCGGTCTGGGAGTTCGTAGCTCCGCGCGACGCCGTTGGGCCGCTGCCGGCTCGTCAGCCCAACTCGTGCACCACCACCGTCGCCGATCCGTTCGCCTTCGGGGCCGGGATCAGGTGGTACTGGATGACGAAACCGAGGCTGCCTGCGTAGCGGTCCACGGTCGACATCTTTGCGTCGGCAGCCGTGCTCTCCAGACGCGCGACGAACGACTGCGAGGTTTCCATCGAGGCGGCCACCGCTGTCTGCGTGCGTTCCTGCTCCTCGCGCTGCTCGGCTAGAGCGCGCAGCAGCTCGCGGCGACGACGGGCGGCATCGATGAGCCGCGGGAACTCGGGGTTGCGCACCGTGCGCTCATCGATCATCTCGTCCAAGAAGTCACGTTCAGCCATGATGTCCACCCATGAAGGCGATATCTCCATTGATATCTCTAGTGGGATATGAGCTTATCATGCCTCATCGGTGCCGCGGATGTCGTCCCCGAGCCTCGCGCTTCGCGTCACCGCGCCGTCGCCAGTCCATGAGGCGTCTCCTAGCCAGCTTGACGGTGGACGGAGGGGTTTTCTGGGTCTTCTTGCTGAATGCCTCGAGCGCGAGGAGAACCTGACCGTGGCTTCCTTCCGGGGCGAAGAGCACGCGATAGATCACGCGGTCGCCGTCCGCCCGCACCTCCCAGATCTCGTCATCGAGGCGTCGTGCCGCACGCAGGCCACGCTCTCGCACGTCCTCCATCGCGGCCAGCACGGACGCAGCGTCCGGATCGGACAGCTCGTCGATGAACCTCGCGACTGGACTACGGCCAGATGACGTCTTGTAGTCGCGCCACCGTCGCCGCGTCGCCCGGCGCGTGCCGGCTGAAGCGCGGGCCATCTGCTCGCTTTGACCGTGGGGGACTATTTCTCTTTGCGAACGCCCTTGAACGGCCGCTTGTCGGAGGTCTTGACGTCGATGATGCGGCCCGTCTTGGGATCTCGCTTCGCCCAGTTGCCGCTCGGCGTCTTGAACTGCGAGCGATCACGGACCGCGCCGAGGCGACGGTTGTCACCTGTGGGTGGGTTCTTTGCCATCGGCATCTCTCCTGGATACGTGGATCATACGAGTACTCGGAAGCAGTGCCGCTTGATGATGCCGGCAGGAGCGGATGGAATCCGACCGAGAGGTGACGGCCCGGGCAGGAACGACATCGGGCGCCGTCAGCCAGCGCCGCTGCCGTCAAGGCCGTCAGGCAGCCACGGCGCGGGTCAGAGGCGTGTCGGGGGCTGCGTGCAGCTCGTCGTCGAGCACGTCGAGGGGGCCGCTAGAAGCATTCGATGAGTCGGAAACAGCGCTTTCGCAGCCGCCCCGGTGCGGTTATCGTGGCGGCGCGCTGATCCTGTATGGGGGCAAAGCCGGGATCAGCGCGATGGTGTCCTACGCCCGTCCAGCCCGACGACCTGCGGGCTGGACGTGGCGTTTGCGGCCGGCGACTACGCGCACGTGAGCTCCGACGTGCTGCGGTGGCTGACCGAAAGCCATTGCTCAACGGCGCGGGGGGGCCATGTTCGCGTAGTTGTAAAGATTCGGATTCTCCGATGTACTCCGATTGTCGGATCACGGATAATGGCGATCATGTCTAGATGTCGAGCACCGAACAGCCGTCAGCAATAGGAGGATTCGATGCCATACCCAGTGGCGGGCACAGCACTCGCAGAGTTTCAGCGGCTCCTGATCGGTACGTGGAGGAACGATCCTGAACTGATGCCGGACGGTCGGCCGCCGTCCTTCAACGTGATGCCGCTTCCGCAGGTGCAGCGGCAACCGCGCCGACCCGAACCCGCGAACGGCGACTATGGCGGGTTCATCCTGAAGAACTTCTCCTTCAACGAGACGATCCGCTTCAACGGCACCGCCAGCAAAGAAGATCCGCCCATCCTGCAGGACCCCAGGGCTCTCGCCGTCGTTGCCGGCGCTCCGAACCGGGGTGGGACCTACACCCAGTTCGCTCACGCGGTGTTCTACGAGCAGCAGGTCCGGTTTGCGGAGGGCCCGCAGAACGGCAAGATCGTCCACGTCGAGAACGGCGCCTGGCTTCATCTCGGCAGCGAAGAACAGAACCTCGGTCCCTATGGCGAAGGGAAGATCGACGACGGCCAGGTGCTGCGCCAACCCCCGTACCTCACGGTCGCCAAGCAGATCGCCGTGCCGCACGGGAACTCAGTGCTGGCACTCGGAAACATCGACCTCAACGACGGCGACCAGTTCGACTCCGACGCGAAGGGTCTCACCGCGAACACCGTCCTGGAGGGTGCTCCGGTGATACCCGACCAGTTCGTTCCCTACCCGCAGGAGGCAGACGAGGCGGCAAGGAGATCGCTCGACGTCGCCACCGGCCCGCAGTACGACGACCCGTATGCGCGCGAACTCAAAGATCCGTTGGACTTCGAGAACCCAAACCCAGGCTGGACCCTGAACCCGAGCTTTCCACTCCAGCGCGCCCTCGAGCTGATCGAGCCCAAGGCGCACATGCACTGGCGGGTCACCACCCTGCCTCTGTTCGGCGGCGAGGGTTCGGTCACCAACATCCCCTTCGAGGAACAGAAGTCGAAGGTGACCGCGTACTGGGCTGACTACTGGCTCGTGTCACAGGACCCGAACGCCAGGGAAACCCTGCAGTTCGACTACCTGCTCTACAGCCAGACGGTGCTGATGGAGATGGAAGTCTCGACCGACAAAGGCGCTCCCTACAAGAAGTACATCTTCCCACACATCACCAGCAACGTCGTCAAGAAGCTGCCCGGAACTCCCGCCGAAGCTCGAGACAAAAGCGAAACGCCGTTGGAATAGGACCTCGCCCCGTCGCGTGGCGCCTCGCGGCAGCACCCGATCGCCCCGGGGAAGGCGCATCCAGAGGCGGCGGAGCTACGGTGCGCTCGCCGCCCGGCGTGGCTGGTGCCCTCGGCTTGGCGAATCGCTTTTCTGAGATATACTTCTCAGTAATGCGAACGTCGATACCCCCGTTGCTGCCGCTGTTTCGCTCGGAGATGCAGGTGCGGCTGCTCGCGCTCGTGCTGCTTCAGCCTGAGCGCAGCTGGACGCTGCAGGCACTTGCGGAGTCGCTGAATGCCCCGCAATCCTCGGTACATCGCGAGTTGAGCCGCGCGCAAGCCGCCGGTGTGGTCCGTCGTGACGTCACAGCTCGTCCGTACAGGTTCTCTGCAGCGACGGATGACGCGGCCTACAAGCCGCTCGCCGAGTTGTTGCGACGCTCCGTCGGCCTTGAGAGCGAGCTGCGCGCGATTCTCGATCGTCCCGACGTGCATGCCGCAGTGATCCACGGCTCCTGGGCTTCGGGCGCCCGCCGGCCGGGCAGCGACATCGACGTGCTCGCCATCGGGGACGCCGACCCGGGCGAGCTCAGACGCCTGCTTCGTCCGCTCGGCAAGGCAACAGGTCGCACGATCGATCTCACCGTGCTGCGCGACGAGGAGTTCCGGCGGCTCCTGGCCGAACGCTCGAGCTTCGCCCGCAGCGTCTGGCAGGCGCCGGTGTCCGCCGTCGTGGGCGATCTCAAGACCATCGCTGCGCCATGAACCCGGCAGCTGACGGCCCGGCGAGCGCTCACGGCAGAGACGCGCGGTGACCGGCCAGGGCGTCAGCGGCCCCTAGTGGCCAACGTGTAGTCAGAAGCATTAGAACATTTGGAAGCCCGTTCCCGTAGGATCTGTGCTCAGCAGAGACGCAGTCCACGACCAACATGGGGGTCATGCAATGCCGATGTCTCAGGCGATCAAGGAGCTCGCGCTGATTCGCGCGGGACACCGCTGTCAATGCCGGCGCCGCGGGCACGAGCACCGTGGGCGTTGCGCGGCCGAGCTGACCGCGGACAAGCGGGTCTACCGCCGCAGGCTCGTGGCGGGAGAGAGCGGATACTCGTATGCGAACTGCGAAGTCGTCTGCCGCGAATGCGACGCCTTGATCGCGCAGCTGGGCGAGACTCCACGCGGGGCTCCGTCGACCGCGAGCTCACCCTGCGCGGTGTGATCCCGGCGCGGTGAGGCTCGTTGCGCGGGTGCGCGCCCCAGCGCGTGCGGCCACGACGACGAACTGGTTGTGCGCGAACACCTTGCCGGCGGCCCGTGCGAACGGAAACGAGCCTTGCCGCGACACGCTCAGGCCGACGGCGTCGCAGATCTCGGTGAGACCGTCGAAGTCGGTGAACCGGATGTGGGTCGGGTCGCTGGCGTACCCGCGCTCTTGAGGGCAGATCAGCACGACGCGCGCGCGCGGCGCCAGATAGCCGAGGTACTCGGACAGCAGCCCGATCGCCTGGCCGCGGGTCATGTGCTCGATCACGTGCGCCACCAGCATCGCGCTGAAGCGGCCCGGCTTGGCGTAGCCGCTGGTTGCGAACTGCGCCGGGGTGAAGGCCCGCAGGCCGCGCGCACGACAGACCTCGACCGAATGCTCGTTGTGATCGACGCCCACGCCATGCGGCGCCAGGTGTTCCAGGTTGCGCCCGATGCCGCAGCCGACGTCGAGCGTCTCGTGCGCGCCCAACAACCGCCGGATGTGCCACCTGTACGGGGCCTGCGCGTTCAGGACGCGCTTCCAGCGCGCCCGTTCCAGACGCAGCAGACGTCCGGTGTAGTCGGCGCCGCGGGTCGAATCGGGAGCGCCCGTGTCTGTGCCCATCGAGGTCGACCCTACCGCCGGGCACATCGATTCTCCGTCAGTCAGAGACAATTCCCGAAATCGCGTGCGCTGGAAACCGGCTCGCATATACCATCGAACAGCGACAGAAAATCGGAACGGCGTTAACGAGCACGTCCGTGAGACGGTGTCTCGAGCAGACGCGCGAGCGAGGCGCACGGGCGCGCGGTTTTCGGGATTGAAAGGAGTTAATCGTGTCTGTGGCGGTGAACAACGGCCGCGGCTCTGCGCGCGCCGACCACGGCCGCGCCTACCTGGAGGCGGTGGCCGCGATCGCGAGCGCGATCGACGCGGGTTGCTTGGACGCGATCGTCCGCGGCCTGGTCGAGGTTCGCGAACGCCACGGGCGGCTGTTCATCGTGGGCGTCGGCGGCGGCGCCGGTCACGCCTCGCATGCCGTCAACGACTTTCGCAAGATCTGCCGGATCGAGAGCTACGCCCCCACCGACAACGTCTCGGAGTTCACCGCGCGCGCCAACGACGACGGCTGGGAGACGTCGTTCACCGGCTGGCTGAGCGTGTCACATCTGTGCGAGCGCGACGCGCTGCTCGTGTTCTCGGTGAGCGGCGGCTCGCGCGCGCGCGGTCTGTCGATCAACCTCGTCGGCGCGATGGACGCCGCGTGCGACGCGGGCGCGCCGATCTACGGCGTCACCGGCGCGCCCGGCGGGGAGCTGGCCGAGCTCGCGGACGTGGCGATCGTGATCGACCCTCCGGCCGCCCTGCACACACCGCTCGTCGAGTCCTTCCAGGCGGCCGTCTGGCACGCGCTCGTGTCCCATCCCGAGCTCGCGCTCGAGCCCGCCCGCTGGGAGGCTCTCTGCGCCGCGCGAGACGCGGCCGGCGCCGGCGCATGAGCACAGAGCAAGCCGTCGCATTTCTCGATCGCGACGGCGTGCTCAACGAGCTCGTCGTCGATCCACGGTCGGGCACGCGCGAGTCGCCGCTGATGGCCCGCGAGGTGCGCCTGATTCCCGGCGCCGCGGCGGCGGCCGCCCGGCTCGCGCAGGCGGGGTTCGCACTCGTCTGTGTCACAAACCAGCCCGCCGCCGCGTGCGGCAAGGCCTCGATCGAGCGGCTGCTGCAGGTCCACGCCGAGGTCGAACGCTTACTCGCACAGGCGGGCGTCGCGCTCAGCGCCTCGCGCCTGTGCTGGCACCACCCCGAAGGCGTCGTACCGGAGCTTACGATGGGATGCGACTGTCGCAAGCCCGCGCCCGGCATGCTCCTGGACGCCGCGCGCGCGGTCGAGGCCGATCTCGGCGCCTCCTGGATGGTGGGAGACACCGACGTCGACATCCAGGCCGGACGCGCGGCCGGCTGCCGAACGCTGCTGCTCGAGTGCCAAGCCACCGCCGACCGGCGTACGGACGCCGCGCGTGCCGACCTGCGCGCCGGCGACCTTGCCGAGGGAGCTGAACGAATGCTGGCGTACAGGTCATCGGAAACATTCCATTAAATCGCGTCCCTGGTAGCGTGCAAGCGAGATGAAACGGATCTGCATCACCGGGGGCGCCGGGTTCATCGGCAGCAACCTCGCCGAGCGTCTGCACGGCGACGTCGAGCTCGTGCTGTTCGACAACTTCAGCACCGGCCGGCGCGAGTTCGTGGCCGACGTGCGCCGCCGCGGCAGGGTGATGCTCGTCAACGGCGACGTGCTCGACATCGCCGCGCTGGAACGGGCCTTCGCCGGCTGCGACTGGGTGTTTCACCTGCAGGCCAACGCCGATGTGCGCCGCGGCTTCGAGCATCCCAGACGCGATCTCGAGCAGAACACGATCGCCACCGCGAACGTGCTGCAGGCGATGCGCGCCACGCACGTACGCAGGATCGCGTTCGCCTCGACCGCCCCCGTGTACGGCGAACCCGAGGTGTTCCCGACGCCCGAGGACGCGCCCTTCCCGGTGCAGACGTCGCTGTACGGCGCCTCCAAGCTCGCGGCCGAGGGGCTGATCGCCGCCTACGCGGCGGGATACGGCTTCACCGGCCTCATCTTCCGGCTCGTCTCGGTCCTCGGCGAGCACTACACACACGGTCACGTGTTCGACTTCTATCGTGCCCTGCGACGCGAACCGACCCGTCTGCGCGTACACGGCGACGGGCGCCAGGAGAAGTCATACCTGTACGTCGGCGACTGCGTGGACGCGTTCGTGACCGCGCTCACCCACCACCGGCGCGACAGCGGCGTTCACATCTACAACCTCGGCACCGACGAAACGCTGCGCGTCGCGGACTCGGTGCGCATCGTCAGCGAGTGCATGTCGCTGTCACCGGCCGTCGAGTACGAGGGCGGCCGCCGCGGCTGGACCGGCGACAGCCCGCTCGTGTACCTCGACACCGCGCGCATGCGATCGCTCGGCTGGGAGCCGAAGCTCACGATCGAGCAGGCGGTCGTGCGCACCGTGCGCTGGCTCGCCGCGAACGAGGCGCTGTGGAGCGAGCAGGGCGGCGACACGCGCAGCGCCGGCGACCGAGCCGCGGGCTCTCCGCGGGAGCTGATCCCGTGAGCGTGATCTTCAGCCGCGCGCCGCTGCGCATCACGCTCGGCGGAGGCGGCACCGACCTGCCCTCCTACTATCGCGAGCACGGCGGGTTCACGGTTTCCGGCGCGATCGACAAGTACGTCTACATGCTCACCCACACGGTCTTCCAGCGCCGCTACCGGATGAAGTACTCCGAGCTCGAGGAGGTCGAGCAGGTCGGCGAAATCCGCCACCCGATCCTGCGCGAGAGCCTGTTACGCCACTGGTGCGGAAACCCGCTGGAGATCGCCTCGGTCGCCGACGTTCCGGCCGGCACCGGCATGGGCTCCTCGGGCGCCTACACCGTGTGCCTGCTCAAGGGCCTGGCACACGCCAGGCACATGTCGATCGCGCCCGGCGAGCTGGCGGAGGCGGCCTGCGAGATCGAGATCGACGTGCTCGGCGAGCCCGTCGGCAAGCAGGACCCGTACGTGGCCGCGCACGGCGGCATCTGCGCGTTCACCTACAACGCCGACGGCACCGTCGCGGTCGAGCACCTCGAGCTCGACCCCGAGGTGCTGCAGCGGCTGCGCGAGCAGCTGCTGCTGTTCTACACCGGCCAGGCGCGGTCGGCGTCGAAGGTGCTGGCCGACCAGGACGAGCGCTCGAAGACGGGTGAGCCCGAGATGGTGGCCAATCTCGACCGCACCAAGCAGCTGGGACACGACAGCTACGAGATGCTGCGCCAGGGCGATCTCGAGGCCTACGCCGAAGTCATGCACGCGCACTGGGAGAACAAGCGCCACCGCTCGCCCGGGATGGCCAACGGCCACGTCGACCGCCTCTACACGATGGCCCGCCGCCACGGCGCGATCGGCGGCAAGCTCGTCGGCGCCGGCGGCGGCGGCTTCCTGCTCGTGTACGCCAGCCACCCCGAGGACGTCAGGCGCGCGATGCGCGCCGAGCAGGCCCACGAGCTGGCCTTCGACTTCGAGTTCGGCGGCGCCTACGCGAGCGAGTACGCGTGAGCGCCGACCGGCATCGATCAGCGCGCGCCCGGCGCTGAGGGTGGGATGTGGTTGGTCGACGCCGCTGGGTCTGCGCCACTGCAGCCGGCCGGCCGGCTGCCGCCGGTGTGCATTCTCGCCGGTGGGCTCGGCAGCCGTCTCGGCGCGCGCGTGCGCGACACGCCCAAGCCCCTGCTCGAGGTCGCCGGCGAGCCGTTCCTGGTCCATCAGCTGCGCCTGCTCGCGCGCCACGGCGCCGGCGAGGCGGTCCTGTGTGTCGGCTATCTCGGCGAGCGGATCGAGCGCTGCATCGGCCCTCAGCGCTTCGGCATCGGCCTGCGCTACAGCTACGACGCGCCGGGGCTGGACGGCACCCTCGGGGCGGTGCGCCGCGCGCTGCCGCTGCTCGGCGAGCGCTTCCTGGTGCTCAACGGCGACACCTATCTGCCGATCGACTACGCGGCGGCCGCGCGCGCCTGGCGCGCCAGCGGGCTGCCGGGGCTGATGGGGGTCCTGCACAACCGCGACCGCCACGAGATCTCGAACGCCGACTTCGCTGGCGGCCGCGTGCTCACGTACGAGAAGGGCGCGCCGGCGGGCTCGATGGCCTGGATCGACTGCGGCCTCGGCGGGCTCACGCGCGACGTGCTCGAATCGTTCGCTCCGCAGGAGCGCGAGCTCGCGGCGATCTTCGCGCGGCTCGCTCGCGCCGGTCTGCTGTGTGGCTTCGAGGCCCGCGCGCGCTACTACGAGATCGGCACTGCGCGCGCGCTGGCCGAGACGGACGCGTTCCTGCGCGCGCTACCCCCGGCGGCCGACAGCCCCGCTCAGGTGCTCGCTAAGTTCCCGACGGGGCCCGCGAGCACGGGCTCCTCGGCGTGAAAGATGCCGTTGCGGAAGACCAGGAAGTTGACCGAGGTCAGCAGCGCCACGGTCACCAGGTAGACCTCCTCGACCGGCAGCCCAAGCGCCGCGGGGAGCAGCGCCGTGCTCGCAGCCGTGAGCCCGAACTGGGAACCCGCGACCAGCAGGTAGCGGCCCATCTGGCTGGAGAGCGGCAGCGCGAATCCGGCCTGGCGCGCCCACACGAACGTGCGCTGCAGCGTGAAGTGCACGCAGATCCCCGTGCTCCAGCCGATCGCGAGGGCGAGCTCGAAGGCCACGTGCGAGGCCTGCGAGAGAAACGTCGTGACACTGACGTAGACGATCGACACCACGGCGCCGGTGATCACGAAGCGCACCGCCTGCGCGCCGATGTGATCGAGCCGCGCCAGCGCCAGGCCGCGGCTCAGCAGCCGTTGCCACGGCGCGCTCGCGGGCCGGCTGCGCACGGCCGCCTGCTCGTCGACGAGCGAGCTCATGCCGGCGTGTTCCACCCGTGGCGGGACTCGACGATGTACTTGGGCCGGTTGCGCGATTCGTCGTAGATGCGTCCGACGTACTCGCCGATGATCCCCAACGACAGCAGCTGGATGCCGCTGAAGAACGACATCGCGATCACGATCGTCGGGTTGCCGACCGGAAACGGGGCACCGCCGAGCTTCATCGCGAAGTACACCAGCGCCAGCGCGAACGCGAGTCCCGACAGCGCCATGCCGATCAGCGAGATCAGCTGCAGCGGGTAGCGCGAGAAGCCGACCACGCCGTTCAGGCCGATCAGCAGCGATCCCAGGAAGCGGTTGTACTTGCCCTCGCCCGCGGCGCGCGGATCGCGGTCGTAGAGGACGCTCGTCTGGCTGAATCCGACCAGGCCGACGAGGCCGCGCAGGAAGCCGTGGCCCTCCTTGAGCGCCACCACGTTGTCGACCACGCGGCGGCTCATCAGCCGAAAGTCGCCGGTGTTGGGGGGAATGTCGACGTCGGCGATGCGCGCGATCACGCGATAGGCCAGCGCCGAGACGATCCGCTTCGGGGCCGTCTCGCCGGCGCGGCTGCGCCGCTGGGCATAGACGACGTCGTAGCCCTCGTCCCAGCGCGCCACCAGCGCCGGGATCAGCTCGGGCGGGTCCTGCAGGTCGCAGTCGACGACCACCACCGCGTCGCCGGCTGCGGCCTCGAGCCCGGCGATCGTCGCCATCGGCTGGCCGAAGCGGCGCGAGAAGCGCAGCATCTTCACCCGCCTGTCGCGATCGCACAGCACGCGCACACGCTCCTCGGTGCGATCGGTGCAGGGATCGACGCTGAAGATCAGCTCCCAGTCGAGCTCGAGGTGCGCGAGCGTCCGCGCGATGCGCTCGTGGATGCGCATGACGTTGTCCTGCTCGTTGTACACGGGAATCACGATGCTGAGCACGCGTCTGCGCGCCTCGTGTACCGGATGCGCGAGCCCGTTGCCCGAAGCCGCGGGAGCGTCGTGTGCGGTCGGGCGCGCATTGAGTGCCGTCGGCTGCATTGGCGCAGTGAACCACGGCAGCGACGCCGCGACAAATAGTCAGAAATGTTTCCAGTGTGCGCGACTCAGGAGCGGCGAGAGCGGACGGCGGTGAACGCGATCACGCCCGCCAGCGTCACACACGCGAGCACGCTGATCACCCACCCGAGCGCGATCGTGGCGCTGTGCGTCGTTTCGATGACGACGTGCACCGGGTTGCCCGCGGGCCTCGAGCGACGCACGACCGCAAAGCCGGCCTGATTGCGCCCGATTCGGGTCAGGCCGCCGGAGATGTGCACCAGATAGGCGCCGCCGGCGATGTCGGTCTGGATCGGCGCTCGGCCAGGCGGTAGGTTCACCCATGCGGCGAAGCGATCCCCGTGGACGTAGCTCGGAGGGATGATCAGCTCGCCCTTGGCGGCCACCACTGGCGCCTGCAGGTCGTTGTAGGAGCCTTCGTCATACCAGCTGCGCGGTGCGGTGCTCGCGCTCGCGAGCGCTTCGCCACGCCGCCTGTAGGAGTTCGAGTAAAGCGTGTTGGGCACCCATGTCTGCCATACGCACAGTCCGACGCTGATCGCGCACACGACGACCAGCCCGCCGCGCAGCGATCTGGCCCGGCGGCGCAATCGCGGCTCTCCGAGCGCCCGCTGCATCGCGAGCGCGCTCACGAGCACCAGTGCGGCGACCGTGTAGAACACGTAGCTGTTGAGGCGAAACGGAAACTGGATCAGGTTGTACGGAGACGGGATGCTTTTCCAGAACGACGCCGAGGTCAGCATCAACAACAGGATCGCGATGAGCGCTGCGACCCCAACCCAGACGCGCCGCAACCGCCGGGACAGCGCGGCCGACTCCTCTGGCCGTGCTCCCCGCCCGAGCAGGAGCGCGCCGGCCGCCAGCGCCCAGAC
The DNA here is from genome assembly GCA_035507415.1 of Solirubrobacteraceae bacterium. Taxonomy (GTDB): domain Bacteria; phylum Actinomycetota; class Thermoleophilia; order Solirubrobacterales; family Solirubrobacteraceae; genus Palsa-744. Next base: position 52,346 of record DATJOF010000012.1, on the reverse strand, counting down.
CAGAAACCAGTCGGGGACCTGCACGAACAGCCCCGGCACTCCGCCTGCGGCGGGCGTGGTGCGCAGCGGGTCGAACAGCACCGCGGGCGCGTCGAACGAGAGAATCGGCTGGAGAAACGTTTTGTAGACGGCGTACCCGCCTTCGCCGAGCCCCGTCTCGAGGTGCGCCTTGACGAACGTGGCGTAGCTGAGGTCGGGCACCAGGTACCACGCGCTCACCAGCAGGCTCGCCAGACCCAACCCGGCCACCATCGCCAGACGCCGGAACGGCAGCCCAGTCGGTGCTCCGAGCGCGATCCACAAGATCGCCAGGGTGACCGCGCCGACGGTCGTGCCCAACAGCAGCGTGACGTTGTGGCTGCCCGTGAACACGATCGTCGAGGACAGGAACGCGACCACAGGCCAGGGCCGCCACGGCCGGGTGCGCGTGAGGTGCAGGGCGCTGGCGGCCATCAGCGGAATCGCGGACGTGGCCATGAACTCGGTCCAGGCGCCGCGCCCGTAGAGGTTGCTCACGTAATAGGCGCTCGTCACCACCACCAGCGCAGGCGCATGGCTGAGCCAGCGCTCGAGGCCGAGCTGGCGTCCCAGCCACAGCATGCCGCCATAGGCACCGGCGATCGCCAGCGTCGTGACGGCGACATATGCCGGAATCGGGTGTCCACCGAGCAACTGCGAGAGCGCCCCAGTGATGGTGTAGAGCGTCCCTCCGTAGAACGCAAACCAGGGATAGAACACGCCGAGCGGCGTCGCGTTGAGGAAATAGCTGGGATGGCCGGTCTGGGAAAGTGCCTTGCCGGCGACCCACACGAGCCACAGATGGTTGGTGAAGTCGAGCACGAACCCCGAGTCGGTGAACAGCAGCGGGCCAGCCACGAGCAGCACCGCGGCCGCCGCAGCCAGCATGTCGGCGACCCGCGAGTCGGCCCATCGCCGCCAGTACCCGATGCGGGGCTCTCGCGCGCGGCGCAGGACAGCGTCAGCAGATGGAGCCAGCTCCACGCCGGCGGGCGTCGCGGTCATGCGCGTGATGTTCTCAGGCGTGCCACGGCCTTCTGGGGGTACGCCGGGGCCGCTGGCCAGCTGGGGAGCGACCTCCCGCGCCCACCTCGGTTGCGGCCGATCGCCGTCATCCGTCTTGCGCCAGTTTCGTCTCCGACTCACGCCGGTCCCAACGTTTCCGACTATTTGACCTGAGGCGAAGCCTGCGCCGATGATGGCGGCATGGGGCCGCGGTGTCACTGATCGTGCAAGCGCTGGCGGTGCTGGCGGGCGGGTTGCTGCTCGCGCGCCTGCTGCGCGGAGTGCTGACGCCGTTGCGAAGCTTTGCCGTTGCGGGCGTCGGGCTGCTGGTCGTGCTGGCGGCGGGCGTTCTGTTCGTCGTGCACGGCTATGAAACGGCCAGCACGCTCACGGAACAGACGCAGGCGGCCGCGGAAGCCTCGCCGTCCGAAGCCGAGCACGCCGCCGACCCACGCGCGCAGAACGAATTCCTGGAATGGGCGCGTCAGACGATGCTCGCGGCGGCACACGGGCGCGGCGGCGCCGCCACCGGCACGTACTACATCGAACCGGCGGCGGTCCTGCAGGAAGCCGAACTGGGCCAGTGGAGCACGTATGAGCTGCTGCCCGAGCGGGCCACCGCGAGCCCCGCGGAAGCCGAGTGGATCCTGTTCTACGGCGTCGCGCCGCGACTGACCCCGTCCGAGCGCGACAGCTTCGGCACGGTTGACGAATACGCCCCAGGCTTTGCGCTGGCCCGGAGGTCCGATGCCGACTGAGCTTGCGGCACTGGTGCTCGCCGCCGGCTACTGCTTCGCGGGCCTGGGCGTGCTGGCGGCGCTGGGACTGGTGCGCCCGAGCGCGGGCGGCGTGGCCGCGGCGCTCGGCCTGGCGTTCATGACCGGGGTCGCGACCGTGCTGCTGGCCGGTATCGCGCTGCTGTGCACCGGTGCGCCGGTCGGGTCGGGGACGCTCGCGCTGCTGGCGGGCGTGATCGGCGCCGGCGGGCTGGCGCTGAGCGCGCGGCGGGACGAGCTGAGGTGGGGGGGATGTCAGGCGCACCGATCGGGCGCGGGGCGGTCGGCTTCGGCGGGGCGATTGACTTTGGAGGGGCGATCGACTTTGGAGGGAGCGCACCCGCGCGCGCGCACGCGCGCGTGCGCCGCGCCGAACGACGATGGTGGGGGCACCGAACGGCCGATGCGCACGGCGCGGGCGGCGCGCCGCGTCGGCTTCGACCGCTGGGTGGCGATCACCGTGTTGCTGGCGCTCGGCGTGTTTGCCGTGCTCACGTTTCGCTGGGCGCGGGTGCAGCCGCTCGAGGCGTGGGACTCGTGGTCGATCTGGGCGCGCAAGGCGACGCTGCTGTACGACTTCGGGCACCTGCCGAGCGCGTTCTTCACCTCGCCGGTGTATGCGTTCATGCACCAGGGCTACCCGCTGCTGATTCCGTTGTACGAGTCGAGCTGGTTTCACGCGGTCGGCGGCGCTGACACGCAAAGCCTGCACGTGTGGTTCTGGGTGCTGTTCGTCGCGTTCCTGTGGGCGACTGCGTACGTCGCCTCGCGCGTTGCGCGCCCGGCCGTGTGGGCGCCGCTGGTCGGGCTGCTGGCCGTGACACCGGCGATCTGGAGCCAGCTGATGACGATGTACGCGGACGTGCCGATGGGGCTGTTCCTGATGCTCGGCGCGCTCGCGCTCGGGCTGTGGATCGCCGGCCGGCGCGGGCGCGACCTGGCGCTGGCCGTCCTGATGCTGGCGGCCGCGGCGGGCACCAAGGACGAGGGGCTGACCGGAGCCGTCAGCGTGCTCGCCGCGGCGCTGGCGCTGACGCTGGTCGCCGGCGCTCCGGGAGTATCGCGCCGGCGCGCGCCCGCGCCGCTGCTCGCCGCGATCGCGGGCTTCGCCGTCCTGATCGCGCCGTGGCGGCTGTGGCTGGCCGCCCATCACATCACCAGCGAAATGCCGGTCGGGCACGGTCTCGACCCGTCGTACCTGCTGGAACGCGGCGATCGCGTCTCCCCGACCGTGAACGCCCTGTTCGCCGAAGTCACCAACCAGTCGAACTGGGCCTACCTGCTGCCGCTCGCGCTGGCGCTCGTGATCGCTGGGCTCGCGACCCCGCGGCTGCGGGCTGTGGCCGCGTTCTACGCGCTCGCCGGCCTCGCCGCGGCGGCGACGATCCTATGGGCGTATGTGATCAGCGCCAACGAACTGCCGTGGCTGATCTCGACCTCGGCCAACCGCACGGTCGTCGGTCCGATGCTGATCGCCGCGGCCGCGATCTTTCACCTCGCCGGCGCGCTGACCCGTGAGCTGGCGCGAGCGCCGCGAGCCGGCTCACGGGTGCGGCTGGCCGAGCCCGCGCTCGCCAACGCGGCCGCGCCGGCGTCGGCGGACACCGTCACGGCGCTCGGCGCAGACACGGCGTCCGCGCTCGAGACCGGCGCCAGAGCGGTGCGCGGAACCGCCGCCTGATCGGCCGCGCGCAGCGGGCGCAGCCGCGTGCGCGCCAGCACGAAGACCGCGCGAAAGCCGTCGCGCCAGGTGATGTTCTTGCCCTCGGCGTGGGTGCGGCCGTAGTAGGAGATCGGGATCTCGTAGACGCGCATGCGCCGGCGGCAGACCTCGCCGGTTATCTCGGGCTCGATGCCGAAGCGGTTCTCGGTCAGGCGCAGGGAGCTGAGGGCCCGGCGGCTGAACGCCTTGTAGCCGGTCTCCATGTCGGTGAGCGTGGTGTTGAAGAGCACGCCCGTCAGCAGCGAGAGGAATTTGTTGCCGACCATGTGCCAGAACAGGTAGGCGCGCTGCGGACGCCCGCCGGACAGGCGTGAGCCGTACACGACATCGGCGGCGTCGCGCTCGATCGGTTCGATCAGCGCCGGCACGTCGCGCGGGTCGTACTCCATGTCAGCATCCTGCACGACGACGATCTCGCCGCGGCAGTGAGGGATCCCGTGGCGCAGCGCCGTGCCCTTGCCGCCGTTTGGCTTGCGCAAGAGGCGCACGCGCCCTCCCGGGGTCTCGCGCGCGGACACGATCGCGGCGGTCGCGTCGGTAGAGCCGTCGTCGACCACGATCGCCTCGTAGTCGAGGCCGAGGGCCGCGATCCCGTCGAGCACGTCGCCGATCGTGCGCGCCTCGTTGTAGGCCGGGATCAGGAAGGTGATGTCGGTGGGCGGCGCCATCGCACAAGCTTGAAGTGCTCGCCGCCGGTCGTGGTCGGGCTGCCCAGCGCGTGCGGACGAACCGCTTGCCAGAGCCGGATTCGGGGTTCGATCGAGCGTCGGGAGACCACTCGATGTCTCTAATTCTGGGGCATGAGTGGTCGCGGGGACGCAGCGCACGCCGTACGCATAATCAGAAACATTCCGGTTGGTCTGATCCGGTCCAGGCCACATGGCGGCGTGCGACGCTTATCGTCGCAGCGATGAGAACGCCGGCCGCACAGCTCGTGCGCAACACCTTCGCCAGCGCGGCCGGAAGCGTCACGAGCATCCTGATCGGGCTGGCGCTCACACCGTTTCTGATCCACCGCCTGGGGCTCGAGGCGTACGGCGTGTGGGCCTTTGCGGTGACACTCACGCTCGGCAGCGGCTACGCCTCGTTCTCGGCGCTCGGCATCGAGGGGGCGACCGTGCGCTATGTCGCCGAGGCGCTCGACGAGCGCGACCCGGAGGCGCTCAACCGCACGGTCGCCAGCAGCCTCGTGCTGTTCTGTGCGATCGCCGCGGTGCTCACGCCGCTGACGATCGCGCTGGCGCACGTGCTGGTGCTCGCGATCGGCGTGTCGCCGCGCCTGCGCGACGCCGCCACCGCCTGCTTCGCGCTGATCGGCGCCCAGCTCGCGTTCGAACTGCCGGCGCGCGCGTTCGTGGCGGTGCTCGAGGGAACTCAGAAATTTGTAAACTTCCAGTTGGTCGAACTCGGCCGGGCGCTGGCGCAGGCGGTGCTATTCGTGCTGGCTGTGCTCGCCGGCTGGGGGGTGGCCGGATTGGGGGTCGCGCAGGCGGTGACCACGCTGGCAGCGCTGATCGCCTACTGGCTATTGGCGCACCGCGCGGTCGCCGGCCTGCGCGCCGGCCCGCGCCACGTGCGGCGCGCCGAGCTCGCGCGACTCGTGCGCTTCGGTGGCGGCGTGTTCTCGCTGCGCCTGACGAGCGTCGTGTATAACCAGATCGACAAGGCGATCGTCGGCCTCGCGCTCGGCGCCCGCCAGGTGGGGCTGTACGAGATCGCCAACAAGGTCAACCTCAGCGCCGCCACGATCGCGACCGTGTCGGTCTCGGCGGTCGTGCCGGCGGCGGCTTCGCAGCGGCGCGATCGCAACGTGTTGCGCGACATGTACGTGCGCGGCTCCTGCTATGCGACTGCGGCGTCGCTGCCGTTCGCGGTCGCGGCGTTCGTGTTCGCGCGGCCGCTGCTGTTGTCGTGGATCGGGCCGACCGCGGCGCCCGCCGTCGGCGCGGCGCAGCTGTTCGTGGTATACGAGGGCGTCCAGACGGTCCAGAACGTCGGCGCGACGATGCTCTACGGCCTCGGGCGGATCCGCCTGCCGCTGATCGTCAACCTCGGCGCGACCGCGCTGAACGTCGCGCTGTCGATCGCGCTGGTGTACCCGCTGGGCTTCGTCGGCGTGATCCTCGGCACGCTGATCGCCAACGGCCTGGCGTGGCCGGTGCTGTTGTGGAACTACCTGCGCGAGTTCGAGTGCTCGCTCGGCGTGTGGCTGCGCCGGCTGCTGGGGCCGAACCTGCCGGGGCTCGCGCTGCAGGTGGGGGTGTCGCTGGCGCTGTACGAGGCGGTCGGGCGCGACACGCGCTCGCTGCTCGTGGCCGGCCTGCTGTTCGCCGTCTCGGTGGCCGTGTCGCTAAGCGTGTTCGTCACCATCGGGTTGCGCGGCGAGGACCGGCGTGCGCTGCTCGAGGTCGTGCGCCAGGCGCTGTTCGTTTCGCGGCGTCGGGTGCCGGCGTGAGGTGGAGAGGGCGTGGGCCCTGTTTTTGCGAGGAGGGCGGCTGGCGGGCGCGAGCCGTCGGCGCTCTCGTGGCTCCCCGTCCGCAATCGTTATGCGTCGCGGGAAGGCTGAGGCGATGCTGGGACCGGCGACGCCGGAGGTTTAGCGCTCGACGCTGAGTCGCTTGGCGCAGGCGGTGGCTGCTGGGGGCTAGGTGCGGCGTTTTGCGGCTGATAACCCCCTCGCTTTTCAACGGGAGGAAGCCGTCGCTCGTCAGTCATAGTGCTCATGATAGCGATTGGCTGGGCAGCTTCTGTTGAGTGCGTGTGTCATCTGATGGACGCTTGTAGAACTCGATTGAAACTATCGCGTCTCGCGCGACCCAGAGTCCGGCGGTGCCTTCTGCCACCCCTGTGAACCAGTCGTTCTCAGGGTTGATCGACCATCGCTCCGAGATGAACAAGTCCTGGGCGTGCTCGGAGTAGCCGGCGAGGCTCCCTTCGCCGAGATAGCCACCGACAACTCGGCCGTCCTTCAAGGTGACGCGCAGCATCGGCGAACCCCCGCGGCTGAATGCCTCGTTCCAGCCTGAGCTGACGCTATGCGAAGGCGAGATGCCGATGAACTTCAAGACGCTTGGCCTGATGTTGGGGGAGCTACGCCACCGCAGCCCGATCGTGGCGATTACCGCAGGTAGGACGAGCGCGATAACTACCGCGGCCGCAAGGTCTACCGCCAGTGACTTTTCTCCGTGGTAGAGATGCACAACGTCCGTCTTTCCCAAACCTGCGAGCGCACCGACCGCAAACACGATCGCGTAGATGAGAGCGCTGTAGTACAGGGCGTTCAACAGTCGCTCGAACTGGGTGTCTTCGCCACGCACCGCAAACATACGCTCGCGGAGTAGCAATGTCACGAATCCTGGCAATACGAACAGCGCGAGGATTAGGATTGCCGTGCCGGTCTCGGGTGTCATCGGCTCTGCTTGTAGCAGCGACCACGGACGTTTCTATCGCCCGTCCGACCGTGACCGCCGGCGCCGTCATCGGCCCGGCCTCTGAGATCGCCTAAGCCGCGCCCCCGCGATCGCCGTGCAACGCCACCAACCTGGCTGGCTCCACCAGTCGGGCCTCGTCATCATCGCGCGAGAGCTCGGACGCGCCCTCGGCGAGCCGCTCCTGGCGGTGCAGGCGCTCCTCCAGCAGCGCCTGGCGCTGGGCGAGCGTCTCGGTCTGCTCGGTCAGGCGCGAGAGCACCGAGGAGAAGTGCAAGAGCAGCAGCACGATGCAGCCGATCGCGATGAAGAACAGCGCGTTGGGCGGGTAGATCACGCCGATCGCGCGGCTGATCCGCTGCAGCGCGCCGCTCCAGATCGCCAGGCCCAGCAGCACGACCGCCGAGAGCAGCCACAACAGCGCGTAGCGCTCTCCGAGACGCCGCCGGCGCACCATCTCGAGCACGGTCGCCAGCAGCAGGACGGCGCCGAGGATCGTGACGAGCTGGATGCGCGTGGGCATCGACTCGCTAGAGGGCCTGGCCGGCACCCGCGCCGGCGCCCGAGCTGATGCGCTCGCCGAGCTTGGCCGGAGGGCGGCGGCGGCCGACGCCGACCAGCAGCGCCAGCAGCACCTTGACCATGTAGTAGGCCGCGCGCCGCGCGCCGATCGAGGAGGTGCCTCCGCCGCGGACGTGCATCCTCACCGGCACCTCGCGCATGCGCAGGCGGTTGTGGTGGAGGATCAGCACCGCCTCGACCTCGGGGTAGTCGTGCGGGTACTCGCGCGCGAACAGCTCGATTGCGCGGCGGTTGTAGAGGCGAAAGCCCGAGGTCGGATCGCTGACGGGCATGCCGATCAGCCGCGAGAGCACGAACGCGAAGATGTGAATCCCGGTGCGCCGTCCGAGCGGCGCGCGGTAGTGACGCTCGTCGCCGAGGAAGCGCGAGCCGCACACCATGTCGACCGTCTCCGTGTCGACCGTCTCCGCTTGCATCGTCTCGCACAGCCGCGCGAGCTCGAGCGAGTCGTGCTGGCCGTCGCCATCGACCTGCGCGAGAAACCCATAGCCGTGCTCGCGCGCATACACGAAGCCGGTCTGCACGGCGCCGCCGATGCCCACGTTGAATGGCAATCGCACGACGGTGGCGCCGGCGCGCGCCGCCAGCGCCGCCGTATCGTCGCTCGAGCCGTCGTCGATCACGAGCGTGTCGAATAACGGAGCGTGCGCACGCAGCGCGCGCACGACCGCGGCGATCGTCTCCGACTCGTTGTAGGCCGGCACCACCGCGAGGTATAAAGACCGCTCCCTCACCGCCCATGCCTCCGACGATCACAGCCGTGGTGGTGTCCTTCGCGGATCCTGCCGCGACCGGGGCGGCGCTGCGCAGCCTCGCCGCGCAGACGCTGGCGCCGGTCGAGCTGCTCGTAGTCGACAACGCTCCAGACGGTGCCACCGCGCGGGCCCTGTCCGCCATTCCGCTCGTCTCCGGGGCGCTCGCCGCCGCTGCGCTCGCCCGTGGCGCCGTTTCCGCCGGTCCGGCCGTCCCCGATATCCGGATCGTCCACAGCGGCTCCAACCTCGGCTACACGCGCGCCGCCAACCTCGCGGCCGGGCAGGCGAGCGGCGAGTGGCTGTTCTTCCTGAACCCAGACGCGCTCGCCGCGCCCGACTGCCTGGCGCGGCTGCTGGAGGCCGTCGACGGCCGCGACGTCGCCGTCGTCGGCGCCCAGGTGCTGCTCCCCGACGGGCGTATCAACGCCGGCGAGAATCCCGTCAACCTCGCAGGGTTCTCCTGGTCGGGCGGCTACGGGCGCGTTCGCGAGCACGGGCCGGCGCGCGACGTCGCCGCGGTCTCCGGGGCCGCGCTGCTGGTCCGCCGCGAGGCGTTCCTGTGCGCCGGCGGGATGTGCCCGTACTTCTTCATGTACGTCGACGACACCGACCTGGCCTGGCGTCTGCGCCTGGCCGGGTGGCGGATCAGGTACTGCCCTGGGGCCGTTGCCGTGCACGACTATGCCTTTCAGAACGGAGCGGAGAAGTGGTTCTATCTTGAGCGCAATCGCGCGTGGGCGCTACTGGCCAACCTGCGGCTGCGCACGCTCGCGCTGCTCGCGCCGCTGCTGCTGGCCGCCGAGGCGGCGGTGGTCAGACGCGCGTTTTCCGAGGGCTGGCTTGGAGAAAAGGTGCGCGCGTGGTGTTCGCTGCCGGCACACGGCCGCCAGCTGATCGCCTGGCGGCGCGCCGTGCAGTCCACGCGTCGCGTCTCCGACTACGAGGTCCTCCGGCTGTTCTGCGCCGGCGTGCACACCGGCCTGCTGAGCGCCGGCCTGCCGCGCTGGGCCGGACCGGCGCTCGCCCGCTACCGGCGGGCTCTGCTGGGGCTGCTCGCGCGGGCCGGCTGGTGAGTTCCGGCGAGGGCCCGCGATCACAACAGTCGGAAACGTCAGAATATTTGGAGATGATTATGGCATAGCTTCAGTGTATGGGACCTGCGACCCATGAGGGCATCCACGACAAACCACGGTGGTGATTCGATGGCGTTCCCAGACGCAGCGAAATGCTGTGTCCGGAGTGCTACTCGCGGCTTCCGCGCCTCGTCTCCGCGCCTACGGGCACCGACGGCGAGGACGGCGGGCACGGCGCGGCGGCTCCGAGCGCGGCGTAGCGCGCAGCAAGCCGTGCAGCCCACGGCTGCTGCCGGGGGCCGTCGGCTCCGGGGTCTCGGACGGCCAGCGCGACCAGCGCTCCCAACAGGGCGATGTGCGAACCGTGTTTGGGGCCGTCACTCGGTGACCGGGCGGTCTGCGCCGAGGAGCGGCATCAGCACGAGCAGGTAGCGGGGCTCGCCGAGCGCCGGTGCACGAGCAACTCAAGATCGTGCCGTGATCGTATTGTCCGTGGATAGGCGAGGTGCCCGCACGCTGACAGCTGCGGGCGGAGGAGCCTTCAGCTCTGATGCGCCAGGCACGCCGAGATCTCCCATTCGCTGTGCGGTGTCGAGAAGCTTGCCCTCGCAGCTCGCCACGACCTCGTTGTGGGCGCGAACCGCCGAATCGAGACCCCGGGACGCCTTCGCGAGCTGCTCGGCCATAGCCGTCAAGCGCTTGACGAGCTGAGCTCCGAGGTGGCGAATCTGCTCGGCGTTCTTGGACAGCTCGTCCTGATGCCATCCGGCGGCCACGACTTGGAGGAGCGCGAACAGTGTGCTTGGCGTTGTGATCACCACGTGCTGTCGGATTGCGTATTCGAGCAGCTCGGGATCCTGCGCCGCCGCCGCGGCAAACGCGGCTTCTGAGGGGATGAACAACACCACCATCTCCGGAGCGCGCGCGAACTGGGACCAGTACGCCTTCTGAGCAAGCGTCTGGACACACGAGCGGACGTTGCGGGCATGCTTGGTCAGCAGTTCCTCACGGGCGCTCAGCTCCTCTGCTTTCAGGCTGTCCCGGTAGGCGTCCCAGGTCGCCTTGCTGTCGACGGGGACGCATCCTCCCGTGGGCAGGCGAAGGACGAGATCGGGTCGTGCCGCTTTCTCGCCGTCGGACACGTGGACTTGCACGTCGAAGTCGACGTGCTCGCGCAGCCCGGCTGCCTCGACGAGGTTCTGCAGCGTGAGCTCGCCCCAGTGCCCGCGCTGCCCCGCGTGGCCAAGCAGCTGGTTCCACTGTGTAGCCTCCGTCACCAAGCGGTCCTGCTGGCGGCTCACGCCGGCCAGAAGTCCGCGCAACTCGCCAATCGAGTCGGCCACGCCTGGATTGCCGCCAGCGCGACCGCGCAGCACAACGATGATCAGAATGGCCGCGCTCGCAGCGCCCAGGATGTAGCTGATCAGAAGATCCACATCGCGTGTATCGACCCACAACGTTCCAAACTTTACGGAGAGTCGGATTATTCGGGTAAGCCTCGCTAGCCAATTGCAGCGACGACGAACTCGCGAGCTTTGGACGAGCGCTCGAAGCCGCTCGATGTCTACGCGACTGCGAGCTACTGACCGATGGCTTTGAGGTAACTGTTGCGGAGTTCTCTCTTCTCCCCGAGGAAGTAGCCGATCAGTTCGTTGACGTCTTCGGGCTGAGACTCCTGGGTGAGGGGTGGCTTGATGATCTCGCGCACCTCGAAACCGCCCCTGGGGCGCGAGCGCATGGCATAGAGCCCGAGGCGAAACCGTCCGATCTCGTCAAAGATCGGCGCAGGGACCACGTCGTTGTCATCCGCGTGCTCCACCACGAGGCTTGCGCGGTGCGCCCACCGTCCGTGCGCCGCCGCCTCATAAACACTCTCGAGCTTCCTTGCGTCTGACGCGCGCTTGATCTCATAGCTCGAGACCTCGACTGTGATCTCCGGCAGCCAGTCATACTTGAACACGTGAACGGCGGTGATGTCCGGGCGCGACCATTGGCCGCTGTCAGATTTGTAGCCTCTGGGCGTGGCGGTCACTCGGGCCTCGGCGAAAGCTAAGCCTTGATCAGCCAGCGATGATCGTAGCCATTCGACAAATGGCTCGTACAGCTCTTTCTCGAGTTTCACAAGTCCGGCGGCCGATAGCTTGCTTGCCTCGGTGGCCCCGGGAAGCACGGAAGTACGGGCGACCGTTCCGCCGTAGCCGACTCCAACCTTGATCAGATCAGCAGAACGAAGCTCGGCCTTCGCCTGGGCATATGTCGAATCGTCAAGGTTGAGTTTGGAGCGCAGGTTGTAGCTGCCGACCGTTGAGCCGTCGCCTGGAAGCGCAGCCAACAGCATCGCTGCATCGACGCTGAGATCGCTCGCTCCGACAGTCGTTCGGGCGACTCGACGTTTCCCCACCAACGTCGCCAGCCCCGCTCCGACCAGTTCATCCAGCGCAAGGTCGAAGTTGGCGTCGCTGAGTTTGAGATTACGTCTGAGAGTGCCCCGGTTGGAGGCACGTCCATCACCACGGAGAAGATCGAGTAAAACGAGCGCATTAGCTCCGAGAGCCATCGATTACAAGACTAGCTCGCACGCACGACGGAAATTTTGTGCGTGGACGACGGCGAGGGTCATGACCGACGAGGCAAAGAGGGAACGTGTGTTTCATTTTGTCAAGCCCTTGCGTGTCACCCGTAGTACCGCTGGCCGGTGCGCTCTTCAACCGAATAAGCCTAACTTATGGCATGTCGGAGCCATGTCCAGAATCGGCGGAACCCAATCAAGCTGGAGCGGGCGATGCCGAACAAGTCGCTGTGCCATCGCAGAACCGGAAGCGACGTGGACCACTCCCGTTGCCGGACTCGCCGCAGGTGCCAGAACGTGTGGCTCAAGTGCAGTGGGACCACTACTACATGGACGTGGCTCGCACGGTCCAGTCGCGGGGAAACTGCTTGCAGAACCAGGTGGGCGCTGTAATCGTGTTGGACAACCGGATCGTGTCGACAGGGTTCAATGGGACCCCGTCAGGCTTCAAGAACTGCCAGAACGGAGGATGCATCCGATGTCGCGAGCGCAGTGTGGGAGGGGACAGGCGGACCGCCGAGAAAGTCAAGGTGCGGAAGCTCGCATTCGGACCGAAGCAGCTCGATGTCTGCCTATGTGTGCATGCGGAGGCCAACGCCATGCTGTCGGCGGCCCGCTTCGGCATTCGAATCGAGGGAACGACGCTGTACACAACACACAAGCCATGCTTCACATGCCTGAAGGACGCATGTCAGGTCGGCGTCCAACGAGTGGTCTATCTCACGGAGTGGAGCCCTTCGGAGATCAAGGTGTTGTGCGACCAGTACAGCGAGCTGGAAGAACATTTGCGTAGGGGCGTCGTTGACAACTTCGAGCAGCTTGCGCGACAGGCTCCGCTCGTGAAGATGACGGGAGCGCAGCTGCGAGAGCCCGTGTTGGACAAGCAAGTAGTCCGCAAATCAACACCTCAGGCCCCAGGTTGGTCGAAGCGCACTCAGCGGCGTCGGAAGGCGGCCACCGCGGCTTCCAAGGCGGCGTAGATTCACAGCCTGCCACGGGTTTGCTGCGTGCAGCCGGTCCTCAGGTTGCATGCAGCTCGGTTACAGGCGTGCGGGTTGATGCCGTCGGCGCGCAGAGCATGAATCAGGGGGCGGGCGGGCCGTGCAGCGACGGAATGCTAATGCGATGTGCGTCGACGCCGCATCGTCGCGTGCCGGCGGACCGCGTGTGGGCAGACCTTCCACGAAAGAACGGCGCCGGTCTGCGGTAGTCCCGGCGGTCGTCATCCGGGACTCATCTGTCGCCCCCTACCCGTAATACCGAGCGATCACCTGCAGCTGGCTGAACAGGTCGTGGCCGAGGAACAGCACCACGAGGGCCGCGCCCGCGACCGGCATCCAGCGTGGGCCGGCGCCGCGCACGGCGAGCGCGACGAGCGCGCCGAGCAGCGGGATCAGGACCAGCAGGTAGCGGGGCTCGCCGAGCGCCAGTTCGTGCTTGACGACGTCGGTGGCGTAGGAGGTGACGCCGAGCATCACGAGCACGCCGAGCACGATCACCACAAAGGCGCCGAGCTCGGGCAGGCGCGCGCGCAGCGCGTGGCGGCTGCGCACCAGCTCGCGCCCACACAGCAGAGCGATCGGGGTCGCCAGCACGAGCGCGACGTTCTGGACCCAGCCGGGGAACATCGTGTCCATCCAGCCGTAGAAGCCGACGGAGCGGTCGAACCAGACTTCGCGCCAGGTGCTGATCCCCTCGAAGTAGTGGGTCATGCCAGGCAGGCGCGGGAGGTATAGCTGCCAGATGTAGCTGAGCTCGTTGAACAGCGTGCCGGGGGTGAGCTTGCCGCCGATCGTGGAGGCCTCGCCGAAGGTCTTGTGGCCGGCCAGCAGGTTGTGCAGCCCGTCGGCCAGTACGGGTGCGAGTCCGATGGCGAGCGCGATCGCGGGCGCCACGAGCGCGGCGCGTCCGCGCACGCGGGCGTCGCGTAGGGCCAGCACGACCAGGGCGGCGTACGCGCCGAGCGCCACGCCGATGAAGCTGAAGTACGTCACCAGGCCGGCCGCGACGAGCAGCCCGAGGATGACGGCGAGCCGCTTGGTGAAGCGCCGGCGAAAGGCGCGCGCCAGGCACAGGAAGATTCCGGCCGACAGGGCGTAGAGCATCACGTCGGGGTTGTCGGTGCCGGACATGAAGGCGAATGCCGGCTGCAACGCGACGCAGATCGCGCCGACGGTCGCGGCCCAGGGCGCGCGCGGCAGGAGCTCGCGCAGGAACAGGAACACGAGCAGGGCGGTCAGCGCGCCGAGCAGCACGCTGAACAGCCGCATCAGCTGGAGTTTGACGAGCACGTCGTGGCCGCCGAGCTCGTAGGGGAGGATCTGCACGCCGTAGTACAGCGGTGGCTCGTCGCTGGCGCCCCCGGCTTCGCCGGTGCCCTGCAGCGGGTAGCCGGCGTTGGCATATTCGATCAGGGTTTTCTGTTCGGCGTCGCTGGAGATCGCCGGCGTGTAGGGGGTGAAACGGACTTCCCAGTAGCGCAGTCCCTGCAGCGTCAGCGACTCCTCCGGCGGGTAGGTGGGGGCCCCTTGCCCTTCGTGCGGGAGCGAGCCCGATTCGGCGAGCTGCGCGGTGTAGGCGAAGTGATCGATCTCGTCGCGTCCCTGAAACGGCGGGATGATCAGCGACCAGGCGGCCGCATTCAGCAGCGCGATCAGCGCGCAGATCCAGGCAGCTCGCGGCACGCGCCGTAACAGCGCGCGTGGGCCGGCCGGCCGTGTCAGCCGCGCCCGCGCTACGCGCCTGGGCACGGTGCGCGCTCGCTCGTTGCGCTGCCTACGCACGAACGCGCGATCCTCGGCCGAGCGCTTGTGCGGCCTGGGTGACTGCACCGGGGTTCTGCTCACGGCAGCTCCCGCAGCATCAGCCGTACCGCGAGCGCGGCGGCTGCGATCATCAGGGCGACGATCAACAACGTGATCCAGGTGCCGGCAAAGGCGCGGCCGAGGCCCACGTGCTGCGCCACTTCCGGGAGGCGCGACCACCACGAGCCCGTGCCGGCGGCGAGGTATTCGATGCCCACCCTGCCCGGAAGCAGGTGTTTTTCAGGGCCCGAGGGACCGGGCTGGACGATGGTCGCGAAACCTCCCGGCGTCCGAGTGCCGAGCAGGTCCAGCGGCTCGCTGTTGGGCGCGAGCGCAAAGCAGAGCTTGACGTTGTATGCCGTGCGCGCGAGTGGTGTCACCGGCACGGTCACCGAATCGCTCGTCCAGTCGGCGTCGTGCCGGCCCTGGGTGAGCAGCCGCGAACCTTCCCATGCGCTCACGTGGACGCGCGCACCGAGGAACCCCCAGATCGACAGGCGGACACTCGTCGCGCTGCGCGGCAACGTTTCGCCCGCCTGGCAGATCGTGGCATCGCCGACGGTGGCCGCCAGGGGGCTCGCTCCGCGTTCGTTCACCGCTTTGATGCCCGGAGCGCCGACCAGTACGACGCGAGGTGGGGCGTGTGTGAGCGCCACGGCGACGCCGGCGGCGATCAGCGCGCCGCCCGCGACGAGCGTGGCGATGGCCTTGCGCAGATGTTGGGCTCGAGCAGGCATCGGACGGCGATAAACGCGCGGCGGGTAAACGGCGCCGGGCGAGCCGCATCTCATATCGCGAACGTCGCCGGGGGACAAACGGGCGAGCAACGGCCCTCGCACCCGACGGCAGCCGTCGCCCCCGAGCGTGTGGCGCATTTCCGCATGGCGCGGGGCTGAGTGGGCGCCCGCGGCGTCAAACGGTGCGGCACGCATAGTAGAAAAAACACGGGGCAGGCACTAAGCCGATGTCTCCTACTTCCGACGATCGCGACATCTCCAATAGTCAGAAACAAGGCTTGCGTGGCAGGCGAAGGGGCGAATAGCTTAGAACGGCATCGTGCTCGAAAAGTACGTGCAGCTTCATTTCAGATCAAACTGGCGAGATGGAAGGAAGTAGACCTTATGGTACGAAGGATCAAGCAGTTGTCCAGCGTCTCGAGGAAGACGTCGATGCTCGTCGTGGGGCTCGTGTCGACGCTCGCGATGCTGGGCGTGGCGTCGCCGGCGATGGCGGCGCTCGAAGGGGAATTCGCCGTGTTCAAGGAGTGTCCGATCACCACGCCCGAACTCCGGGCCTGCCTGCACGCGGTCTCCTCCAGCGGGGAATTCCACGTCGGCAACAGGACCGTGCCGCTGACGAACCCGGTCACGCTGCAGGGCGGGTTCACCATCAACGAAGCGGGCGAAATGAAGTTCGTGGGGGCCGCCAACGGCGAAACGATCGTACCCGTACCCCAGAAAGTCCCCGGGGGCCTGCTGGGCATCGAAGGCCTCGGCGGCGAAGTCACGGCGACGACCGAACTGGCCGGACCGGCGAGCAACATCGGCATCAACGAGATCAACCTCGCGGAAGAAAAAGGCATCGCGCTTTCGCTTCCGGTAAAGGTGAAGTTGGGGAACCCGATCCTCGGAAACAACTGTTACCTCGGCTCTAACGCCCACCCGATTGTGCTCGAACTGACGACGGGCACGACAAGCCCGCCCAAACCGAACAAACCGATCTCGGGCAAAGCCGGTGAATTCACCGTGAATCCGACGGGCGAAATCCTGATCGTGAAGAACAACTCGCTCGTGAACAACTCGTTCGCCGCGCCCGGAGTGCAGGGCTGTGACCTCGTTCCGTTCCTGGTGGATCCGATCGTCGATCTCGATCTCGGCGTTCCGGCCGCGGCGGGGCACAACACGGTGATCCTCAATGGTACGCTCGAACAGGCGAGCGCGGAAGTCATCAAAGAACACGAAGCATAAGACGCTCTGACGTTAGTCAGCCGTCTCAGCCTGGCTGGGGACGGGCTCGCACCGCGAGCGATAGTTCGCGGGGTGGGCCCGTCTCATAGCCACGAGCCCTTGGGGCTGCTCCGCGGTCGCCCTCGGCCGCTTGATCGGGATGCACTCGAGGGTCGGCGCTAGCAGTCGCTGATCCTGGCGGTCGGCGCCGTCGCGCGCCAACCCGATCGGGACGCCCGCCCCCTCGCTGAAAACCGAATGCTTCGCTCCGTTTTTGGCTCTGCCGGTAGTCTTCGGGCTGCCGAGGGGCGCCCTGGTCATCGCCCCGTCGGCTGCCAGCCAAGCCCAGTCGGTGCCTACGACCTTCTCGTGCTCCAAGAACCCCCCGCGCCAGATTTCAGCGAACACGCGGCGCGCTCCCATTCCTGAAAGCGGCGGTGGCCAGAGCTTGAGGAGCAGACCCCCTGTTGCACTCAGCGCGTCCCATTGCGTCCCGATCCTGAGCACCAGAAGGATCGCGTCCATCGCGTCGCGATCGGGCACCAGCGAGCGATGAGTACCCAAAGGGTGAAACGGCTTTGGTGGCAGCAGTGCCGCCATCCGCTCCTGCAACCAGTCAGGCATCCGCCAGCCGTCATCGCGACTAACCAGTCACATGACTACCTCCTGATCGAATTGCACGAGGCCAGCCAATTAAAAGATTGGCCCAGCTTCACAACATCATTCCGAAATAGTTTCTTAGGGGAGTCTTCCGTCGGAAACCCCGCCAGTGCTGGGGCCAGCGCTAAAGTTACAGTTGCTCAACACTGGCACGGCGGCAGATACCAGAAGAGACGCCCGTCTATCTGAACAAAGCCGACGCGGAAGCGTTAAGTCCGGCATCTGCGGGCGCGTTGTTGGTTCCCGCAAACTCACAGACAAAGTCCTTGCGGTAATCGCATTAACACCGACCCCTTCTTGTCCAATTGCCGGCACACTCAAGGTCAGAGGCGAAGAGATCGTGGAACACGAAGCCCCGCCGACGCCCTGATATTATTACGCACGGTATCGCCCCTACAAGAAATATACAAAACGGTATGACCGACACACCACAAAACGCTTGATGACTTGGGTGGCTTGGCCGGAAACTATTCAGGTAGGACCTCGATCGGCGTGACGTCATTAGGCGGGGGCGAAACACCAGCATGTTGGGCGCGCCCGTAGTCGCCTTAGCGGATCTGGCCGCTTGCGTCGGGTAAAGGGGGTGGAGTGACGGGTGCGCTGGGGCGCGTGGGTATTCAGCTCAATCGCAGGGGCGAGCGAGGGAGGGAGGAAGTGTAGCTTCAGCGGCTCGTTGTCGGGCACGATCCGTGAAGCAGAGCTCGACGCTGGACGTAGTGCGCGCGAGTGGTGCTAAAAGAACAGTCACCGAATCATTTATCCAGTCCGCGTCGTCCTGGCTCTGGGTGAGCAGCCGCGAACCGGCCCAGGCGTTCACGTGGACGCATGCGCCCACGAATCCCCAGATTCTATAGGCGGGTTTCCGTCGTAGCGGCATTGCCGCTCGTATGCGCGGGAGGCGGCAGGCGGTGAGTGAAAAACATTTGCGGCGGTTGCTTGACCCGAGGCGGAGGGTTGTGCTTCTGTAGGGGCGGTTCGACGCAGCGGCGGTGTGATCGAACTGGCATGTCGTCGCGCCGGGAGCGGTTTCCCGACGCCGTGCGATTAATCGTCTACTACTAGGAGAAGCAGCGGATGAAAAGATATATCAGATTGATGGTCCTGAGTATCGTGGCAGCGCTTGCGTGTTGTGCGAGCGTGACGGCGACAGCGTTCGCGGAAGGCGGTCCGTTATGGGGCTACTGCGCGGATGTCACAAATGGCAACGAAAATGCTGACTGTAACGGCTCTGGCACGGTGGGTGTAAAGGCGTTACTCAATAGTTCAAGTGAAACGCTTTTAGTGTTAGGCTTAGGATTGGGATTACAGTTACTCAAAACGGGCGTGGCGGCAGACACTATCAATTGTAACACGGTGGCAGTGCATGGATACCTGTCAGGAGGAATCCCGGGGACTGGTAGCGGGTTAATCCTATACAGCAATTGCACGACTCCAGAAAAGCCGGGCTGTACCGTGAAAACATCGGGGGAGCCTGCCGGTTCGATTGCCACGTTACCACTTGGAGAGACGCTTGTCTATCTGACCGAAGCTGGTGCGAAAGCGTTAAACTCCGAAACGGCCGGTGCGTTGTTCGTTCCGGAAAACTCGAGTAAAGTGTTTGCGGAAATTGAATTATCGCCAGGCACGCCCACGTGCCCACTCGCCGGCACGCCTAAAGTCAAAGGCGAACAGATCGTGGAAAACGAATCTCCGCGGACGCCCTTATTATTAAGGACAGTGATTGCCCCTACAGAAGCCAAAATACACTACTTTGCCGGCATGACCGGGAAAAAAGAAACGATTGCAGAACTGAACTTCGCTTCCATTGCGGCAACTTACTCAGGAAAGCTCTCACTCGATGTGACGTTATTAGGCGTAGGAAAGCCGCCTGTAGCGTGGTGGGTGTGCCCGTAGCTTAGAGACTAGGTCGTTGGTGGCGAGGGCTCCAGCCTCGCCACCAACACGGATGGCGTTGTGCATCGTGCGGCCTGGGTCTTCTTGTCGCAATGGGGGGCTATGGGAGTGAGAAACATTCCGGGCGATCCCGCGGCGAGTCGAGAGCAGACCAAGGCGCAACCGCCTGTTCAGCGACGGCGGACTTCGCGACGATGGTCTAGATGATAAAAAACTACAAGTTTATTGGTCGCAAAAGTCACTGGAGATCTTGACAGAGCGGCCCAGCCTTGATTATATGTAGTGTGCCATGTCATTTTAGGAACGCGTCGTCATTGGGCCGGCGGCGCGGTCTTGATTTGGGAAAGGGAGGAGGAGCTTCCCAGTCGCGAATTGGTGGGCGTTGCGTTGGATGTGGCTGTCGGAGTGTGTGAACGTAGACGCGAAAACTCGATAGTTTCCTGCGCCCGAGGTTGGGCGTGTCAATCGATACAAGGTCTAGGGAGAAGGAGTGGTGGTATTGTGAGACATGTAAGGATGCTGGGGCTCTGTCTTGCTGCCGTGTTTGTGGTGGTCGCGGTCATGGCGGCGGGTGCGTCGGCGCAGCTGCCGGAATGGGGCAAATGCGAAGCGACAACGGGTAATACAGGGGGAAAGTTCGGGAACGGCGGATGCACCGCGCCGGTGAAAGCGATCCACGGTCGGTATCTGGGCAGCTATGAATGGTACCCGCTGCAGCAGTTGGGTCAAGAAGAAGAAGCGACCGAGCTGGAATATACGGACGAATCTCCGCTGGAACAGCCGGTGTCCTCGATGACACTGACGCTTGCGAGCGGAAAGACGATCACATGTGGTGCTCTCGCGCACGAAAGCTATATCCTGTTGTCTGACACGCACGTTACCACGCAGGCGCCGCGTCTCCACTTTCTGAATTGCGTGGACGAACAGGGCGGCGAATGCCACACGACGGATGCTGGGAATGGGGGCGAAATAACGACGAAGACGGCTTGGAGGGCTGGGATCGAACATGAACCAGGGTCCTGGACGGGGACGATGAGCTTCATCGAAGGCAGGGCCGAACCCGAACCGAAGGTCGACATTGTCTATAAGACCGAAGAGCCGCGGGGACGCTTCCTGCAGGAGCTCGTGTGCGAAAGCTCGGAACCGCTAACGATCGTGATCGGTGGGCACAAGGAGAATGAAGCGATTACGGCGACAATCACTCCGGTCGACAGGATGAGCTCGTCGTTCACGGCTGGATTCGGTCCGGCTGCGCACAAAGTCGGAGGCACCAGGCCGCTGGAGGCTCAAGTCAACACAGGAGCGTGGGAACCGATCAGCTTCGACACGATGATGCTGCTCCCGGAAATGTACATCGCGCACGAAAATGTCAACTATAGTCAGCACGAACTCGAGTTGAAAGCGATGCGGTAGGAGCGGGAGATCGTAAGCCGGTCTCTGAGCGGCGTCGCTCGAGACTATGTTGGGGTAGGCTCTTTCGCCAGGTTGCGGGGAGCCTATCCGGGTTAAGCCTCAATCCACCGATTCTGTCCGGTGCTGAACGAAGGATGACCTCGTGAAAGGGCTTGGTAGCGGCTGTTGAGGCCAGCCGCGGCCCGGGTTCAGGAGGTCACCTTTATGGTGCAGGATGACGAGCCGGTCGGACTGGATGGTCTGCGGGTCGAATTCAACGACGAGCGGGCCGTCCAACAGGCTGGGGTGGTGTTGGTCGCGACGCTCGCGAAACGGTTGGGGATTGAGGCGTCGGCGGGGCGGTTGGTGCGGTTGCGGCACGACCGGCCGGGGGCGGCGAACGCGGGGCGCAAGGTGATGGCGCTGATCTTCGCGATGGTGCTCGGCGCGGACAGCATCGATGACTGCGAGCTGCTCCGGGCCGGCCGCACGCGGCGGCTGCTCGGCGGCTGGGTGCCGGCACCGTCGACCGTGGGCCCGTTCCTGCGCGCGTTCACCTTCGGGCACGTCCGTCAGCTCGATGCGCTGCTCGGAGAGGCATTGGTGGGGGCGTGGCGGGCCGGTGCCGGTCCCGGCGAGGGCAGGCTGGTGATGGACGTGGACAGCTTCATCGGCGAGGTGTGCGGCCGGCTCAAGCAGGGCGCCGCCTACGGGTACACCAAGCTCCTCGGGTATCACCCGATCCTCGCCACGCGCGCCGACACCAGGGAGGTGTTGCACATCCGGCTGCGCAAGGGGTCGGTGAACTCGCAGAAGGGGATGCTGCGCTTCACGGAGGAGTTGATCGCTCGCGTGAACCGTGCCGGCGCAGACGGGATCAAGCTGCTGCGAGCCGACTCGGGGTTCTGGAGCACCAAAGTGTTCTGCCGTCTAGAGAAGGCCGGCTGGCAGTACTCGATCGGCGTGCGCATGCAGAAAGGGGTTCGCGAGGCGATCGAGGCGATCGAGGAGGACGCATGGCAGCCGATCGCTGACTACCCGCAGGAGGGCGCGAGGCGCAGATCGCTGAGACCGTTCACGGCGAGCGACGCCTGGTCGTCAGGCGCACCCGGCTTCTCGGAGCGCAAGCGCAGCTGTGGCCCGACTGGCGACACTTCGCGTTCATCACCAACCGCGACGAGGCGCTCGAGGTCGTGGAGGCTGAGCATCGCGATCACGCCGTCGTCGAGCAGGTCATCGCCGATCTCAAAGATCAGGCGCTCGCGCACTTCCCCTCCGGCGATTTCAACGCCAACGGCGCCTGGACGGTGCTCGGCGCGCTTGCGCACAACCTGCTCAGATGGACCCAGCTGATCGGCCTGCCCGAGAGCACCGTCCGCGCCGCCAGGACGCTGCGACGCCGGCTGATCGCAATCGCCGGCCGGCTCACCCGCCACGGGCGAACCTGGACGCTGCACCTCCCCGCCCGCTGGCCTTGGCACGGCGACTACCTCGACGCGCTCAACCGGATCCGCACGCTCCCCGCCGCCTGACACCCGATCGGCGGGTTCCTCGAGAACAAGCAGGCGTTCCGCACGCTCACCCCTGCCCGCAAACAGCGCCTCCCCATCCCCACCGAACGGCGATCACCGCCACCCCGACCACCCAACGACCACGCTCGCCGCTCACACCCCCAACCCCACCACGACCCTCAACTCACACAGTCACTCGGTGGATCCAGGCTAAGAAGGTCTTTCAAAATGGCTGGAGGCGTCGCCAGCAGAGGATTGAACAGGCGAGCGTGAGGAAGGCTGTGTGCATGTCGGGGTCGCGCTCGTAGCGGATTCTGAGCCTGCGGAAGTTGTGGAGGTGGGCGAAGCCGCGCTCCACGACCCAGCGCTGGCGGCCCAGGCCGGAGCCGTTGGCCGTTCCACGCCGGGCGATCACGGGTGTGATCCCGAGAGCTCGCACGGGCCGGCGGTGCTTGTCGTGGTCATAGCCACGGTCGGCGAGAAGCCGGTCGGGCTTTTGGCGTGGCGGCCGACCTTGCCGGTCACGGGACGGCGGTGAAGATCTTCGATTAGCGGTAGTAGCTGGGTGACGTCGTTGCGGTTCCCGCCGGTCAGCCTGACCGCCAAGGGGATGCCGCTGGCATCGACGAGCAAATGGTGCTTTGAGCCAGTGCGGGCACGATCTACCGGGGATGGCCCGGTCAGGAGCCCCCCAAAAGAGCACGGATATGACTGGCGTCAACCGAGGCGCGGGACCAGTCGATCTTCCCCGCAGCGTTCAGCTTCACCAGCAGCTTCTGGTGCAGCGCATCCCACACGCCGGCCTTCTGCCACGTCCGCAATCTCCGCCAGCAGGTGACCCCCGAGCCGTAGCCGTACTCGCGCGGCAGGTCCTCCCAGGCGATGCCCGTGTGCAGCACGTGCAGGATCCCGTTGAGTACCAACCGATCATCGATCGCCTTACGACCCGGATTACGCCGACGACGCACCCGTGGTGGGATCAGCGGCTCGACCTCAGCCCACAACTCGTCAGTGCTCTCGAACCTTGAGGGCACCTCCACCGCCTCCAATCCTCGGGGACATACCCCAAAGATTCAAGACCCCGACCCCAACCCCTCCATTTTGAAAGACCTTCTAAGCGGGGTGGGCTGCCGGTGAGTGGAAGACATTTGCTGCGGTTGCTTGCCGGGTGACTGGCGGCTGTGCTTTCGTAGCGGGGTTCGATCCGGCTGTGATCGAGCCGGCGTGTCGTGCTGTCGGGAACGGGTCTTCCGAGCCTGGACACTAGATCGTCTATCAAGGAGAAGCAGCAGATGAAGTTTGACCGGACCCCGTTCATCGGTCCATCTGGACCGAACCTAGGGGGTCGGCCCAAGATGCCTTAGGTTGATCGTGCTGGGTGTCGTGGCGGCGCCGGCGTGTTGCGCGAGCCTGACGGCGACGGCTTCCGCGGAAGGCGGTCCGTTATGGGGCTACTGCGCGGACGCAAGTGGGACCGAAAATGCTCACTGCAATGGTCCTGGAAGTGCTGGCAACGAAGGTGTAAGAGCATTACTCACCAGCCCAAGTCAAACGTTGTTAGTGTTAGGCTTAGGGCTAGGCTTACAATTACTAAAGATCACAGTAGCTGCGGATACAATAAATTGTCACACGGTGTCAGTGCACGGGTCTCTTTTTAGGAAACACCCCAGGGACTGGGCGGGGGTTAATATTATATAGCAATTGCACGACCCCCGACAAACCAAACTGTACTGTCAAATCGTCCGGGGAGCCAGCGGTTGCGATTGCGACGTTACCGCCCGAAGAGAGGCTTGTTTATCTAACGAAAGCCGGTGGACAGCATTAAACTCGGAAGCCGCTGG
Organism: Solirubrobacteraceae bacterium; assembly: GCA_035507415.1. Taxonomy (GTDB): domain Bacteria; phylum Actinomycetota; class Thermoleophilia; order Solirubrobacterales; family Solirubrobacteraceae; genus Palsa-744. Next base: position 28,370 of record DATJOF010000012.1, on the reverse strand, counting down.
TGAGTTGTTCGCTCCTGAAAATACGAAAAAGATCTTTGCCCTCTATACAGGCAAGGTGTCGAGCGACTTGACGTTATTAGGCCTGGTTGCGACATGGTCATGCCCATAGGAAACACGGAGTTGACTAGGGTGCGCGGTGGCAGTGCAGCGACACGAAGGTCGTGTGTCTAGTTTTGCGGCTCACTCTGGTCAGGATCTAGAAAAGACGCCTGCTAAAAATTATGTACGATATGCGTAGGAACGTTAGAGACGCCCAAGTGATGATAAAAAACCCCTTGGTCCCTAACTACCTACCGGTCAGAATCGAATATCTTGACACCTGCCGACGCTTGTGCTTAGATCACTGGCGTCAGCCGGAGCAAAACAATCATCCGGTTGACGTGTGCTTACGTGAGGGAGAGAGATGCACAGGTCGGATGACGAAGCCTCTGGGCCGGGCGCAGTGGCGGAGGGCCTTGGGCGAGTCAGCGGCGCGAGTCGGTCGCGACCAGCGTGCGGCGCGCGGCGCGTGGATCGCCGATGAGCGCTGCCGGAGACGCGGACGATAGTCCGAGAGAGACACAGACGACGGTCCACCCGGGCCCTCTGCGACCCGACGTCGTGCTGGACGGGCGAAGCGGCCGAGGCGGTACCAGAGGTGCAGTGCGCAGCCGGGCGGCGAACGCTCGGAGGTGAACTGGTCCCTGATCGCGCGTACGGGTTGTGGCGAGTGGCCGGGTGCGTCAAGGAGCTACTACGAGTGAAAGAGGAGCAGATGAGAAGATTTGGGATGGCGGGAGTGTGTTTGGCTGTGGGCGCCGCTTTTGCGGCCTTCTTGGTTCCGAGCGCGTCCGCGGGTACGCTGCCCGCGCTGTTTGAATGCGTGAAAGCGAAAACGGAAGTCGTGAAATACGAAAAGAAAGGCAAAATAGTCGAAAAGACCGTGTTTACGGGTGAATACAAGGAAAAGAAATGTAAGAAGAAAGACACGACCGACAAGTTCCGCAAATTGGGTGAACATCCGGGCCCTGAAGGTAAGTACGAACTGCAGGAATTCGCCAAGGCCTCCGCTCCTTTCAAGGGGACGGGCAAAGGCGCCAATCTTGAGGCCGAAGGCATCGGCGGCGTGTCGTGCACGGGGAGCACGGTGACCGGCAAGTTTACGGGGCCGAAAACCGCGGGCGACATCGTGGCGACGTTCACGGGCTGTGAATTCAATGGCCGGAAATGCGCCAGTAGCGGCGCTCCTCTCGGGACGATTGTCACAGACCCGCTCACAGGCAGCGTGGGGTATCTGGAGGGCAAAGGGACGGGCTCGCCGAAGGTGGGCACGGACGTGAAACCGGAAAGCGGCGAAGTGCTGGGCAAGTTCGCGTGCAAAGAAGAGGATCTTGCGGCAAGCGGCTCGGTGATCGGCGAAGTGTCGCCGGTGAATACGTTCACCAAGAAGGCGACCTTCGCGTTCAAGCAGAAGGCCATTGGTGTGCAGCAGTGGGAAAAATTTGAAGAAGGCGTGAAAGATACGCTGCTCGCGGGTCTGTGCGAAGAATGCTCCAACCCGCTCGAACCCGGGTCGGGGCAGGTACAGGCGAGGGCCTCAGAGGAAACGACGGTCGTCGGGGAACTGACGACTGCGGGCGAAGAACTCGAGGTCAAAGCGTAGTAGGATCGGTGTTTTCAGCCGGCCGACAGCCGCGCTTGGCGCGGGTCGGCCGGCGTGAAAACATCCGACCCGTTTGGCGGAGGAGGGAAGGAAAAGGGCAGGTGGCCGCGCGATTCGGATGCAAAGCGCGGGTGAGATAGATCTTTGATGATGCGAGCTGATCGACATATTCGCTGCGTTTTGGTGGGGACGCTTTGCGTGCTGGTGGCGGCCGGCTGGGGGGTGTTCCTGTCTGCGTCGGCGCTCGCGGCCAGCCAGGGCGCGACACATGTGTTCGGTTTCGCGTTCGCCAGTAAGGGCGCCGGCGAAGGCCAGCTGTCCGAACCGGACGGGATCGCCGTCAGCGAAGTGGGGGAATACTCCGGCGATGTATACGTTGTCGACCGCGCCAACAACCGGATCGAGCGATTCAGCCCCGAAGTGGGCGCCGGCGCGCAGCCAACCGGCTATAAATTCGTGTCCGCTTGGGGGTTCGACGTCAGGCCCGGCGGCAAGGGAGGCAGCGAAGCGGAATATGAAGTCTGCAACGCTGGGGAAGGGTGTCAGGCCGGCACGCCCCCGCCTGGCAAGGGTGTTGAAAAGCTGAAGCTGCGACCGGGGCAGCTGATCGCCCCGACGCAGGTCGCGGTCGACAACTCCACCGATCTCGAAGATCCCTCGCGCGGGGATGTGTACGTAGTCGCCGATATGGCTGAAGAACACGGGACGGTGTTCAAGTTCGGTCCCGAAGGCCGCTTGATCGCCCGCGTCACCAAGCGCGCAGAAGAAGAAGAATACGAGTCGGCCGTGAGCGTCGCCGTCGATGCGAAGGGGACGGTATGGGTTGCGTGGAGCGAAAGCAACGAAGTGACGCTGTATAGCCACGCCGAAATACCCAAGCGCGAGCCCGAAGCGGTGTTGCTCGCGTTCCCGCAGCTCCAGCAACCGCGCGGGCAGCTCGCGCTCGACTCACACGACGACCTGTACACGGCCTACGAAGAACCGGAAGTGTTCGAAACAGCCGTGGAGACAGACCTAGAAAAAGCCAAAGAACTCGAATTCGAGGCCGAAGAACTCGAAGCAGAGGCCAAAAAACTGGAAGCCGAAGAAGAAGCCAAGCGACTAGAACTCGAAAGGGAAGCCAAGGAACTCCGAGAAAAAGCCCAAGAGCTCAAGGCAGAAGCCAAGACGCCCGCGCAGGAAAAACTGCGACAGTACGCCGAAGAAGGTCGTAGCCCGGAAGGCGGCAACCCATGCGAACACGCCCGATGCCTGGCCGCCAAGCTGCTCGGCGTCGAAAACCCTGGCAATAAACTCGGGCCGGGCGAATCGGAACTGAAGCCCGGCGAACCGCTGATCGGGGAATTCGACCCTCATGAGCGTACGAGCGGGGTCGCGGTGGATCCTTCGGCGACGAACAGCCCCGGCGACGATGTATATCTCGACAATGTGAGCGGCGTGACCGCGCTCACGCCGGAAGGCACGGTGCTCGAGAGTTTCCCCTCGCGCGGCGAAGAACGGGCGCACGGCGGGCCGATCCTGCAGAACGGGGCCGGGATTGCGCTCGACGGGCAGAACGGCGCCGTGTACGTCGCTGACGCTGGCGCGGACCGCATAGACGTGTTTACGTCGCAGGAAGCGGGCCCGCCGACGGTCGAAGGGCTCGTGGCGCGCGAAGTCGGCGGGGAAAGCGCGCGCCTACAGGCGACCATCGATCCCCGCGGGGCGCGCGAATCGACGAGTTGGTACGTCGAATACGGCACGGCGCCGTGCCCGAACGGCTGCACGCGCGTACCGGGCGGACAGCTCGGCGGCGCCGAAACCGTTGGCGCGCAGGAAGTCGCGGTGTCGCTCGGGACGGGCACATCCTTTGCGCTATCGCCGGGAACGACCTATTACTATCGTTTCGTCGCCGAAAACGCCGAACACGGTCAAGGGACTGCGGCAGACAGCTTCGCCACTCCGTCACCGAGCGGGAAGTTCGTAGCCGACGAACGTACCTGGGAAATGGTCTCGCCCGTCGAAAAGGGGTCCGGGCAGGTGGAACCGATCACCAAGTACGGTGGCGCGATCCAGGCTGCGGCAAACGGACAGGCGATCACCTACGTTACCGATGCGCCGGTCGGCGAAGCCCACGGCAGCCGCAGCTTCGAAGTCACGCAGACGCTGTCGTGCTCGGTTCGCGTATCCACATGCGCGTCGGCCGGGGCCGGGCCGTGGGTGTCGCGTGACATCGTGACGCCCAACGAGCACGGCGTCGGCATCAACCCTGAAATATACGCCCCGGAGTATCAGCTGTTCTCAGAAGACCTCGCGCTCGCGCTCGTGCAGCCGGTCTTCGGGCTTGGCCGGGTCGCCGAACCGCCGCTGTCGCCGCCAGTCACCCAGTCAGAAGCGGAAAAAGGCCAGGAAAACACGGTTTATCTGCGCGCCGACAGCGCGATCGCGCCACAAGCCGAAGCGGAGGGCGCGTCCTATCAACAGGCGCTTGCGAACGGCGCCGCGATGGGCATGCACGGCGAAGGCTTTCTCGCGCTCGTCGATGAAGCGAACGTCCTGCCCGGAGCAAAGTTCGGCTCGTACGTCGGGTCCGGTGGCATGGAAGAGGAGCCAGCACTGAGTGTGCTTGGGGGGACGCCCGACTTTTCGACCATCGTGCTTGGCTCAACGGTCGCGCTGACGAGTGAATCCGAAGCAACGCCCGAACCCGGCAGTCAGGATCTGTACACGCTCTCCAACGGCAAGCTTCGGCTCATCAACACGCTGCCTGCAGGGCGGGGAGTTGCAAGCGACGCGAAGCTTGGCGAAGCCGACCAGAACGTCAGGCACGCGATCTCCGACGACGGGACACGCGTGTTCTGGAGCACCGGCGGCCACCTCTATATGCGCGACACGGGCAACGAAACGACCGTCCAGCTCGATGGCACGAGCGAAACGGAACCAGGCGGCGCAGTCTTCCAGACGGCGAGCGCCGACGGCTCGCGCGTGTTCTTCACCGACACGCAGCGGCTGACCACGGACTCGGGCGCGAGCGAGGAACGGCCCGACCTATATGTCTGCCAGATACGCGAAGGCGAAACAACGCACGAGCTCGAACCCTGTAGTGAAGGAGACGGCGCCCTGGTCGACCTCACGCCTGTGCGCGAAACCTCAGCGCACGAACGGGAAAGCGCTGCCGTGCAAGGTACAGTCCTCGGCGCGAGCAAAGACGGCTCGTATGTGTACTTCGTTGCCAACGGGGTGCTGAGCGACCGACACAACGCCGAAGGCGCGTGGGCCACGCCAGGCGCCTGTGAGTCGGCGAAAGTAGAACCTCCACCGCCTCCTGGCACCACGTGCAATCTGTACGTCGATCGTTACAACAGCGCCTCGGGTCTGTGGGGGACAAGCTTCATCGCGTCGCTCTCAGCCGGAGATGCGCCCGACTGGGAAGCCACCCACGAAGAACACCCGGGGCCAGGCGAACTCGCCGAGGTGACCTCGCGCGTTTCGCCCAACGGCCGCTTCCTGGCGTTCATGTCCGACCAGTCCCTGACGAGGTTCGAAGGGCAGCCGTACGACAACGCCGCCACGGCGCAAGGCGCCAATGATGCGCCCGCCGAGGAGGTTTACGAGTACGCCGCGCCCGACGCCGAAGCGGAACCGACCGAAGCGGGTCGGCTCGTGTGCGCCTCCTGCAATCCGTCCGGCAGCCGGCCTACCGGCCTGTTCGATCCGCTCCCCGGAACGATCACCGAGGAAGGACACGGGCTGCTCGTCGACCGCCCGGAAGTGTGGACGGGACGCTGGCTGGCGGCGAGCGTTCCCGGTTGGACGAGACTGCATCCGGGTGGTTCTGGCGATCCGCCGTGGGTGCTGTATCAGTCGCGCTATCTTTCCGACAGCGGTCGCCTGTACTTCGACAGCCCCGAAAAGCTGGTCGCGCAGGACGAAAACGGCAGGGAGGACGTGTACGAGTACGAGCCCGAAGGCGTGCCGCAAGGCAGGCATGCGTGTGCGAGTTCGAGCGGGACCTACGATCCGCGCGGCGGGGGTTGCCTGGGGTTGATCTCGTCGGGAACGTCTGACAGGGAATCGGCGTTCCTCGACGCCTCGGAAACAGGTGGCGAAGGAGAACACGGCGAACAGCTCGACGAAGGCGGCTCGGACGTGTTCTTCGTGACCGCCGCGCCGCTCGTGCCGCAGGACACCGACGACGTGTTCGACGTATATGACGCGCATGAATGCCTGAGCGCCTCGCCGTGTGCCCTCCCGTTCGAAGAGAAGACGCCGCAGGGGTGCAAATCCACCGAAGAATGCGCGCCCTACGCGCCGTCGCCCGTCGCCTCGCTGGGGACGCCCGCGAGCGCGCCCCCAGGCGCCGTCGGCAACCTCGCGCCTCACCATGGGGTCCTGCCGAGCAAAACCAGCAAGCCCAAGCCGCCCACGCGCGCGCAAGAGCTGGCTGCAGGGCTGCGCGCTTGCCGCGCAAAACACAAGCGCTCGCGCAAGCGGCGCGTTGCCTGCGAACGCCAGGCGCGCAAGCGCTACGGCAGCGGGCACACCCGCAAGAAGGCACGCGCGGGCAAGAAGGCCGGCAAGAGCGACGGGCGCGTGCGGGCGGGCGCACGATGAGCCGCCGCTGGCCTCCTCGTCACAGGGCTGCGCGTTCCCTAGTTGCGGTGGCGCTGCTCGCGACGCTCGCGCTGGCAGTTGGCGTACCGGTGGCGAGCGCGCAGACCGAAGACACATCGTGGTGGAGCCTGAACGCAACCGCCGCGCCGACGCTGCTGCCGCGCCAGGGCGAAGGTCAGCTGCTGATCGCCGCGGCCGAGATCGGCAGCGGCGCGGTGAACGCAAGCGGCGAACAAGTCATGCTTACCGATCGTCTCCCGGCGGGCGTGACGCCGGTCGCCGCGGAAGCCAAGGGCTATCTAGAAGCCAAACAGAATGATCTCAGCTGTGCGATCGAAGGGCGGCAGGTCGCGTGCAAGCTGCACGGCACGCTCGCCCCGTACAGATTTCCGCTAGTACGCATCACCGTGCGCGTCGAAGCGCCGTCGGCGACGTCGCTCTTGAACAGCGTGCAGATCGAAGGCGGGCAGACGCCGGTCGGCGCCAAGATATCCCCGGCGAAACTGGAACAGCCTTTGACCCTGCAGAAAGCCGAAAACGAACCGACGCCATTCGGCGTCCAGGCCTTTCAGCTGACGCCAGAAGGCGAAGACGGCTCGGCGGACGTCGCATCCGGATCGCATCCTTTCCAGCTCACCACGCTGCTGGACTTCAATCAGACACTCGTCGATTACCCGCCCGGCGAGGGTGGGGGTGTGTGGCCCTCCGCGCCCGCACTGCCCCAGAGCCTGCGCTTCAAGCTGCCGCCAGGCCTGGTCGGCGACCCGAGCGCGGTGCCCTCCTGCTCGGACGAGGACTTTGCGGCGCTCACGCCGAACAACGAAGACCTGTGCCCGCAGGACACGGCAGTCGGCGTGGCGCTCGTGACCTTCTACGATCCCAAGGCCAAGCTACTAAGCAGGCTCACCGTCCCGGTCTTCAATCTCGAACCGGCACGCGGCGAACCGGCGCGCTTCGGTTTCGAGTTCGAACGCGTGCCGATCGTGCTGCAGACGAAGGTGCCGAGTGGCGGCGACTACGGCGTCGAAGTCAGCCTCAACGGAATCTCCCAGGCCGTGCAGGTCCTCTCGAGCGAGGTCACGCTATGGGCGGTGCCCGGCGACCCCAGCCACAATGCCTCCCGCGGCTGGGGCTGCCTGGCAGAAGGTGAAGCCAGTGAACAGGTCGTGCTGTCGTGCGAACCCAACGATGAAACGTCACCCAAGCCGTTCCTGACGCTGCCGACCTCCTGCGAGACGCTGACCGGCAGCGTCACCGGCGACTCTTGGCCGACCGGCGAACCCGGCAACGAAGGCAGCGTGCTCGCCCCCGAACACACCACGACGTCGCTGCCGGCGCTCGAAGGCTGCGGCATGCTGGACTTCAACCCGCTGCTCAGCGTCGAACCGGAAACCCAGTCCGCGAGCACCCCGACGGGACTGAACGTCGGCGTCGAAATGAAGCAGGAAGGCCTGCGCGATCCCGAAGAGGACGCCGAAGCAGCGGTCAAGAGCACGACCGTGAAGCTGCCGCCCGGCCTGCTGCTCAGCCCCGCCGCCGCCAACGCACTGCAGGACTGCACCGCCGCCGAATTCGACTTCCTCGACCAGTTCGGCGACCCGTTCGCCGGCGCCGAAGAATCGCTGCAGACCGGCAACGAAACCACCCCGTCCGGGCCCGCCAACTGCCCCGAAGCATCAAAGGTCGGCACCGTCGACATCCAGACCCCGCTGCTGCCACACGAACTGACCGGCTCGGTCTACCTCGCCGCGCAGAACACCAACCCGTTCCGCTCGCCGCTCGCGATCTACCTGCTCGCCGAAGACCCCGCCGAAGGCATCCGCGTCAAGCTCGCCGGCTCCGTCGAACCCGACGCCGCCATCGGGCAGGTCACCTCGACGTTCGAGAACACCCCACAGCTGCCGTTCAGCGCGCTGCACCTGCACTTCTTCGGGGGCGAACGGGCGTCGCTGTCGACCCCGCCGCAATGCGGCCCGGCGACCGCTACGAGCGAATTCGTGCCATGGAGCGCACCCGAAGGCGCGCCGGCCCACCCCGAAGCGACCTTCCAGATCAACGCGGGCGCGGGCGGCGGCGCCTGCCCGCCGAGCCCGCTGTCGTTCGCGCCGTCGTTCAAGGCCGGGCCCGACAGCCCGCAAGCGGCCGCGTTCAGCCCGATCGTCGTGGACATCGGGCGGCCCGACGGCCAGCAGGCGCTGTCCGGGCTGAGCGTCACGCTCCCGCCCGGGTTCGCCGCGGTGCTCGCCGGCGTCACGCCGTGCCCCGAACCCGCGCCCGGGCAGGAATGGTCCTGCGGCGAGGCGTCGCAAATCGGCGAAGCCCGCGAGTACTCGGGGCTCAGCGGCGAACCCTTCCAGCTGACTGGCCAGGCCTACCTGACGAGCGGCTACCACGGCGCGCCGTTCGGGCTGCTTGTGCGCACACTCGCGCAGGCCGGGCCGTTCAACCTCGGCTGGGTCAACGTGCGCTCGCGCATCAACGTCAACCCGCACACCGCCGCAGTCACCGTCACGACCGACCCCGGCCCGCGCGGCGAAGGCGTCCCCACGATGCTCGACGGCGTGCCAGTGCAGCTGAAAGCGCTCGAAGTCGCGGTCAACCGTTCGGACTTCACGTTCAACCCGACTGGCTGCGACGCCGACGAAATAACGGGCCTGCTCGACGGCGCCGAAGGCGCGCGCGACCCGGTCTCGGCCACGTTCAAAGCCGAAAACTGCGCGGCGCTGGCCTTCAAGCCGACATTCGCGGCTGCGGTCAAAGGCCAGGCGAGCAAAGCTAACGGCGCCAGCCTGACCGTCAAGGTCGCCAGCCCAGGACTTGGCGTGGCCAACATCGCGAAAGCAGTCGTGACGCTGCCGAAGGCGCTGCCTTCGCGACTGACTACCATCCAGAAAGCCTGCCTGGCGGCGGTGTTCGAAGCCAACCCAGCCGCCTGCGACGAAGGCTCGCTGGTCGGCTCGGCGACGATCCACACACCGATCTTCAAGAACCCGCTGAGCGGGCCCGCGTACCTCGTCTCGCATGGCGACGCCGCGTTCCCCGACCTCGAGTTCGTGCTGCAGGGCGAAGGCGTCGAAATCGTGCTCGACGGCAAGACCGACATCAAGAAGGGCGTCACCACCGCCACATTCGAAAACGTCCCCGACGCCCCCTTCACGAGCTTCGAAACGGTCTTCCCAGCCGGCCCGCACTCGGCGCTGACGGCGAACGTCGCCGAAAAGAAGCACTACGACCTGTGCGGAGACAAGCTCGTGATGCCAACCACGATCAACGGCCAGAACGGCTCGCTGTTCGAACAGCAGACGAAGATCGGGATCCAGGGCTGCTCCGCGCTCAAGGGCACGAACACGCAGAAGCTCACCCGCGCGCAGGAGCTTGCGCGCGCGCTCGCTGCCTGCCGTGCCAAGCACAAGCACGCCAAGGCCGCCCGGGCCAGCTGCGAACGCGCTGCGCGCCGGAAGTACGGCGCCAAGAAGACCTCGCGCGCGGGCAGGGCGCACCGGGCGGCGGCCGGGCGGGGCAAAGAGAAGGGTTAGGTTGAGAGCCGGCGGCGAGGAACGATTGCCGCCGTCGCGCGAGTGCGCCCTACGCGCGGCGGTCGACGTGCTGGCCGAGCGCGGCGTCCGCGGCACCACGGTGGCGCTCGTCACCGAGCGGGCGCACGTCTTACGCAGCACGTTCCGGCGAATCTTCGGCGGGGTGGAGGACTGCATCGTGGCCGCGCTCGACCTTGCGTTACGGCGCGGCGAGCTTCTCGTCGACCGCGCCTTCGCAGAAGCGCACAGCTGGCGCGAGGGCATGCGTGCGTCGCTGCTGTCCGCGCTCGGCTTCCTCGACGAAGAGCCACAGCTCGCGCGCGTCGTGATGGTCGAGGCGCTCGCGGGCGGCCCGAAGGCGCTCATCCATCGCAAGCACGTCGCCGAAGCCTTTCGCGAACGCGTCGTGTCACACGTACAGGACGAAATCTCGCGCGAGTGGCCGCTGGCCAGCCAGGCGCTGTTCGACTCCGTGCTCGGCAGGATCCACGGCCACCTCGCGATGCGCGAGCAGGGCCCGCTCGTCGCGCAGCTCGGGCCGCTGATGGCGAACCTGCTGGCGCCGTTCGCCGGTGAGCGGGAGCTCGACGAGGAGATGCGTCTCGCCGACGAGCTCGCGCGTGCCGCGCTCGCCGAGCGCGCCCGACGAGCGCGCCCCGCGATGGCGAGCGCCGGCGGCGATGCGCTTCCCAGCGCTGTTGCCAACCCGCGTGCGTGGCGGTTACGTGAATGTCTGTGCTTCGTCGGCGAGCATCCGGGCGCCAGCAACGGGGAGGTCGGGCGGGGGATCGGCGTCAAATACGGCTCGCAGATCTCGAGCGCGCTCTCCCGCTTGGCGGAAGCGGGTCTCGCGACCAAGCACTCATGCGGCACCGGCAAGCGCAACCGCTGGAGCGTCACGACCACGGGCAAACGTGTCATGCGCGCGATCGCCGACAAGCCGCCACCGGTCGGCAGCTGAACGGCGAGCTGTGACCGGTTGGCGGCCCGCCAGCGTCGGTGCTGTGCGCCGATCGGCGCCGCTCGGCCGACGGGGTCGCCGTTAACAGATGAGCGGCGGAAGCGCAAAGTGTTAACCCTTGACCGCGCCCGCGGCGATGATGCTCCTGCTCGCGTGGCGATGCGCCCCGGGCGCGACAGGTTGAGGAGATAGGCGCCGCCGCAGGCTACATTCCGCGTCGGGGATCGAACAGTCGTCGGCGAGGAGGGGTCGAGCGGGTTTGACCGTGAGATGAGTCGCAAGCGCGACATCAAGCAGTTCCGCCAAGCCTGCAGGGAGGCCGACCTGACCATCGACGAGCGCTACAGAGCCAGTGAGGCGCTGCACGCGGAAAGGCGTCCGACGGCGGTGGGGAGGACATGGGCTATGGCGAGCTGCTTGCTTGGCTGCGACGATGGAAGACATCGTGGGGACGGGAGTAGCTCTTGATGCGTCGCCGATAACTGTCTTGGCGTCGTTGCGCGGGCCGATCGTCGGTGCGTGCATTGCCCACCCGCATGTCCTACACGTCGAGGTTCGCGACTCCAGTGGCGAGCTGTGGCGCCTCTCCACCCAGGACGCCGAGTGGTCGCCGTCGGACCCGGCTGCCTTGGTCGGACGCTCGATCGATGATGCCGAGATCGACGAGGAGTCCGGCGAGCTGCGCTGCACGCTCTCCGACGGCTCGCAGCTGGCGATCAAGCCGTCCGCTCCCGTGGAAGCGACCGCCCCCGAGGCTCGGGACGACCCGCCGTATTGGGAGCTGATCAGCCCCGCCGGGTTCGCGCTCGAGTTCGGCCCCGGGCTGCGCTGGCAGATCAGCGCAGCCGACGTGCCGGTGTCCTCGCGGCGCTGACGGCGGGGGGCCGCGCTGAGCGACCGGCAGGCCGCGCCCATCGCGCCCAGGACTCCGTTCCGCCCGACTTGCCAGCCCGGCGGCGCGGGGCCGACTGCGGCGCGTCAGCGTCGCTTGATCTAACTCCATGGACCGGGGCGAGCATCCCAGCCAGCGTCCCCGCGCTCGCCGCCGAGCCGGTCGTGGTCACGATCCTGGTGCAGGAGGCCTACCCCGAGCGCGAGGGGCGCGAGCAGGTCCTGCGCTTCGAAGCGCCTCGCGCTGGTCACGCACGACCAGCAGACCCGGCCGAGTGCCCCTGGCCGAGCTGGCAAGTTGCCTATACGGTAGGATTCGCAAAACTCGAATGACCCGCTTTTCGCATGGTCGATCCGATGGCTGCGCTGCTCATGCTCGATCCGTCGCTGCTCCTGTCTGAGCCCGGTCTCGGTTGGCTCAAAGAGGACGAAACAATCAGAAGCGGGATCGCCGTCCCGGCCGTGTTCGCCGAGTGGCTGCAAGGCGAACGTCTCTTCGACGTCGAGTCCCTCGTCGGCCCGGGCGATCTCGACGCAGTCACAGCTCGCCGCAGCCGGCTGATCGACGCTCTGGGCGACGTCACGGCGTTCTCGCACCTGGAAGGAGATCTGTCGGACGACGCTTAGACGGTGCTCGAAGGGCTGTTGCGGCGCAACGATGCGCTTGGCCGGCTGCGCGCGGACGAGTGGGCGTTCCTGCAGTCGCATTCGACCCTCGGGTCAAAGCTGAAGCTTCCCGTGCAAGCGTTCCGCGACGCCGGAGCCGCGGTGGTGGAGCCCGGTGGAGCGGTCGGTCGCGAGTTGTTGGCAGAAGTCATCCCTCGCGAACACATCCCCGGCGTGCTCGCGCAGACCGTCATCGCACGGGGGACCGTCAGGTGGATCGTCATGGGGGGGTGCGGTGATCGGCGGTGGCACGCTGGGAGGGCTCGTGGGCGGCGCGCTCAGTGGTCATCTCGGTGCGCAGGCGGCCAAGGTGCTCGGCAAGGCGGCCGTGCTCGCGATCGACCCGTAGCCCGCCGCAGCTCGCCCTTCCCGTGTTCCTCCCCGCGGACGAGTGACCGCCCGCAAGGGTGGCCGGCAAACAAGCGGAGGGTGAGGCGCGGGCACCGGCGGGGTCCGCCGTGTCGGCGCCACGGGTCGCTCCCAGTTTCAGTCCGTGCGTTTCATTACACGGCTGCCATCGCTCTACGGTGCGCGATTCGTCCTCTCCGCGGTGAGCTCCTCCGCGCGGATCACGAGCGCGCCGGCCCGCACTCCCATCGCCTTCGCAAGCGCGAGCAGCATCAGGTAGTCGGGATCGAGCCGTCCGTCCTCGAGCGCCCGGATGCGCCGCCCCTCGACGCCGCTCGCGGCCGCGAGCTCGCCCTGACTCAATCGCCGCTCCTCGCGCAGCTCCCGCAGCGCTTGGCCGAGCAAACTCACATCGTCGTTGTTCCGCGTGCGCCCCGGCAAAGAAAAACCTCGCAAAATGGTGCGACGACAACTGTCCGAAGGCCTATTACGACAGTCGTGTCCTAACTCCTGCTCACGAGATGCGCGAGGCTCCTGCCCATGCCACCCGAGCGGAAGTCGGTACCGCGCGATCCGCAGCTCGCGGCGCTCGGCGAAGCGATCGAGCAGCGGATCGTGGAGATCGGCATGAGCCAGAGCTCGCTGGCGGGCGCCTCCGGCATCGACCTCAGGCGCATCAACGACTATGTGCGAGGCCAGTACAACCCGAGCTACCGCAACATGAGAAAGCTCTGCCGAGCGCTGAAGATATCGGTGGACGAGCTGATGGACCGCGCGGAAGGCCTGCAGAAAGAGCTCTCGGCGGGGCAGCAGGTCCGCCCCGAGGGCGGCTAGCGCTCGACAAGGCGCACGACGCCCTCAAAGCCGTTGCCTCCCCACCGGCGGCGTGTGCGCGGCGTCAGAGTTCGCCGGCCCGGGACTCGAGTTCGATCTCCGCGATGAACGTCGACAGGCGCAGGTCGAGGGCTTGGGCGAGCAGGCCGATCTCGCTCCAGGCTGGGCTGAACGCGCCGCGCTCGGCGTCCGCCAGCCAGTCGGGCGTGCAGTCGGCGCGCTGGGCGAGCTCGGCCACGCTCAGACCGCGCTCGCGGCGCAGGCGAGCAAGGGCTCGGCCGAGATCGGCATTGGTGGGCTGGACGGGCCGGATGGGCGCCGAGGATAGACAATGGACGGCCGGTACGTCCTGGCGAACGAACGTACAGGCTTTGCCGGCACGGCTCGCGGGTGCGTCGCCATCCGCAGAAGCGCGTTGATGCTCCGCCGCGGAAGCCCCGCACGGCGCGAACGTTGAGCTGCTCGGTCAAGCAGGATGACGCCCGGGCGTGGCGCTCCGCACGACCGCTCCCGAGCGCTACTCGTCGCTTTCGCGTGGCCGAGGAGGCGACGGCGGCGGCGAGGACCCGAGGTTTGCGCGAAACGTGATGAAGCGCGGCTCCGCGTCAGCCGACCCCGGCCGCGTGCGGCGGCCGGCAGCTCCGCCCGGAGGATCGCCGATGCGGCGGGCATCGAGCTGGGCGCGGCCTTCAAGCTGCTCGTAGCGGCGCAGCAGCTCGCTCAGCTGCTTGCGCACCGCGGGGACCCGGAGATCCTGCTCGTCGCGTTCGCGATCGGGCGCCGAGCGCTCGTTCACCACGCCGGCCTCGGCCCAGAGAATCTCCGACGGCGGCAGATAGGAGGCCTCTGAGTGCTCCACGCCTTCGGCTCCGGCCGCGGCTCGAGGCTGTTTCGCGCCCGCGGGCGCCAGACCGCGATCAGTGCCCGCGAAGTGCGCGCGCAGCTCGTCGGTGATCGCACGCTCGAACAGCTCGCGCAGCGGAGCGTGCAGCTCACGGGCGATTCGCAGCACATGCTCGACCCCGAACGGCGGCAGCGGTCCGCGCGGCGCGCTCCACTCGGCCGCGAGGTCGAGCCCGAAGAACGGACCGGCGGCGGCCGGTCGGACGTACAGCGGGCCTTCCGGGTCCACCAGGAACCCCTCGCTCTCGGCCCCGGACACGACCCGCACCTCGCGGGCGCCCGGCAGCCGGTAGACCGCGGCCGTGCTCGCGTGCTCCGCCGCCGCGCCGAGCAGGTTCACGGGGCCGATGAACGCGTCGTGCAGCAGGCCCCTCCAATCGCCGGCAGCGCGCACGGACGGGTGGCGGATCTCGTTCACGTAGCGCAGCGACACCTCGCTGACCGCGACCGGCGCCGCCACGATCGCCAGCGCTCTCAGCACCCGCCCGAGCAGCTCGCCGAGGCCCTCGAAGCAGTCGTGCTCGCTGCGCTCCAGCAGGACGATCCGCGGGCCGATCGTGACGCTGCAGGTGCGCTCGCGGTTGGTCATCCGCAGTTTCTCGGGCATCGCCAAGCCGCCCCGCAAGCGCTCCCCGCCACCCGACACCGGCGCCGGCGCGAGCAGTTCGGAGAGCGGAAAGCTCGCCGCCAGCCGCTCCTGGACGGCCTGCTTCGTTCCCGCCCCCAGCAGCCTCGGCAGCATCGGGAAATGCACCGCACACGCCACGAAACGCAGCGGCGCCCGCCGGTACACGCCGCCGAACGTGTGGTCGTCTATCGGCACTGCGATCCGATCCCCAGACGAACCATTGGAACACTATATAGGCGGTGGACAGAAGCGCAAGACCCCGTTCGAAGCTGTTGACACGCGTGAATCCCGATGACGCCGAATGGCAAGCGTGGATTCGGATCGGCGTGACCGCAGATGGCCCGTGGCGCGTGTCGATGCGGCCCGGAGATCCGGCCCGCGTTTCGGAAGGTCGGAAACATCGCAGGATTTGGCGGCCGACATGGCGTACGCTGCGCGGTGGGTCTCATGGCCTACACGGCCCATCAACAACAGACACGGGGGTGATGAGGTGGCGTTTCCAGATGCGATGAAGCAGCTCGTGTTCCTCCGCGCCAATCGCCAGTGCGAGTGCGAACGGCACGGCCACGACCACGACGACGAACGCTGTTTGGTCGTGCTGCGCGAAGAGGAAGCGCACTTCCGCCACAGAGTTGCGGTCGTGCGCGGCGGCGGCGACACCTACGCCAACTGCGAAATGCTGTGCCCCGAGTGCCACGCGCGGCTGCCGCACCTCGTGCCGGGCCCGTCGGGCACGGACGGAGGTCCCCACGGGGAGGACGCCGAGACGGCGCCGAGCGCCGCCTGACGCCGTTGGCAGAGCGCCGCGCGAGGCCGTCCCACGGTCCGTGCTGGACCTCGCGCGCGGCGCTCGGGCTGCCGCGCGCGAGCGCCGCTGCCCGTCGTCAGGCTTCGCCGCCGCCGGCCTCGCGTTCGACCTCGCCGATGAACGCCGACGCCGACAGCTCGAGCGCCTGCGCGAGCAGGCCGATCTCGCTCCAAGTCACGCTGAACGCGCCGCTCTCGGCGCCCGATAGCCAGTCAGGCGTGCAGTCGGCGATCTCGGCGAGCTCCTCGACGCTCAGCCCGCGTTCGGCGCGCAGGCGCGCAAGGGCGCGTCCGAGGTCGGGGTTGCTGGGCTTGACCGGCAAAATGGCCGCGAAGGATAGAGCACGACAGGCCGGCGACGCCGTCACGGGGTCGCGGCGTTGCCCGAGCCGGCCGGCCGCGCGCACCCGGATCGGCGCGCTCGCGCCGCACGGATGCGCATGCATGGGCCTGGCAATAATCGGAAGCGTTGGAGACTTCGGGAGACGAGATCCTGTAGGCTCCGCTGCGATCTTCTGACACGGGGGGTCTGCGGCCGGGCTCCCCACGAGATGGGGAGGACGCGACGGCATTTGCTCCGACAATCAAGCGGCTCGTGCTGGTTCGTGCCTGCTACCGCTGTGAATGCCGGCGCCCCCACCACGATCACCGCGAGCGCTGCAAGGCGTGGCTGTGCGACGCCAACGTCGAGTTCCGTCACAGGCTGGCGGTCAGGCACGGCGGCGGCGACACCTACGCCAACTGCGAAGCGATCTGCCACAGCTGCTACCTGTACATGCGTCGCCGCGGCCAGGCCGGCTGACGACGTGCGTCCCGGGGAGTCTCTATTCTGTAGAACAGGATGGTTGCTTCAGGTGGACCGGTCCGAGACCGCTTTGCGGCCAACCTGCGCAAGGCGCGCAATCGCAAAGGGCTCTCACAACAGAAGCTCGCGGAGGTCTGCGGGCTGCACCGGACCGAGATCAGCCTGCTCGAGCGCGGCATTCGCTCGCCACGACTCGAGACGCTGATCACGCTCACGTTCGCGCTCGATCTGCCGACGCCCGCCGAGCTGCTCGAGGGCCTCGGACGGCTGTAGCGCCGGTAGCCGTGTGTGTGCACGTGTGTGTGCGCGCGCGCCCGTTTCCCCGGCATCCAGGCCACTTGCACCTGCGGTGCTCGCTGGATATGACAGCAGTCGACTGTTGCGAATCCGGCTGACAACGGTCCGACATCGTGATATACTGCGCGCGTGATCCGGCGCATCGATCGCAGTCCCGAGGCGCTCATGCGGATACGCCAGCGCTTCGCGGAGAACATGCGCAGCATCCGTAAGCGCGAAGGCATCTCGCACGAAAAGCTCGCGGCGCTGTCCGGACTGCACCGCACCGAGATCAGCCTGCTCGAGCGCTGCAAGCGCACCCCCGTGCTCGAGACGATCGTGGCGATCTCGCGGGGCCTCGGGCTCAGCTCGCCGGTCGAGCTGCTCGAGGGCATCGGCGAGGTCGTCGTCGAAATCGAGCCCGGCGTTCGCCAGCCCGCCGCCGACGCGCCGACGCCGACACCGACGCCGTAGTCGAGCCGCTCGGGAGCCGCGTGTCGGCAGGCGCGTCGCGTTGGTCGTCGCACACGACCCTAGACTTCGCCCACCGATGTCCCGCTTCCGCGAGCCCCAGGACCCAGCCTTCAGCGCCCTGAACGCCTCGATCGCGTACGACCGGCGCCTGTGGCCCCAGGACATCGCCGCCTCGCGCGCGCACGCGCGCATGCTCGCCGCGCGCGAGACCATCAGCGAGGGGGACCGCGACGCGCTGCTCGCCGGGCTCGACCTCGTCGAAGCCGAGCTGCGCGAGGAGCGCTTCCCCTTCCAGCCCGACGACGAAGACATCCACATGGCGATCGAGCGGCGCCTGATCGAGCTCGCCGGGCCCGTCGGCGGGCGCCTGCACACAGCCCGCTCGCGCAACGACCAGGTCGTCACCGACCTCGCCCTATATGTACACGCGCGGGCCGGCGCCGATCATGCGGCGATCGGCGAGCTGATGCGCGCACTGCTGCAGCGCGCGCGAGAGCACGCCGACTGGCCGATGCCCGGCTACACGCACCTGCAGCGCGCCCAGCCCGTGTACCTCGGCCATCACCTGCTCGCCTACTTCTGGATGCTCGACCGCGACCGCGCGCGCTTCGCGTTCGCGCAGCGCGCCGCCGGCTCGCTGCCGCTCGGCTCCGGTGCGCTCGCCGGCGTCAACTTCGACACCGACCGGCGCCTGCTCGCGCGAGAGCTCGGCTTCGATGACCTCGCGCCCAACTCGATCGACGCCGTCTCCGGGCGCGACTTCGTGCTCGACTACCTGGCCGCCGCCGCCACCTGCGCCACACATCTCTCACGCCTCGGCGCCGAGCTCGTGCTGTGGTCGAGCAGCGAGTTCGGCTTCTGCGAGCTGCCCGACGCGTGGAGCTCGGGCTCGTCGATCATGCCCCAGAAGAAGAACCCCGACGCCGCCGAGCTCCTGCGCGCCAAGGCCCCGCGCCTGGTCGGGCACCTCGCCGCGATGCACGGCGTGCTGCACGCGCTGCCGCTCACCTACAACAAGGACCTGCAGGAGGACAAGGAGCACGTGTTCGACACGGCCGACACGCTCGAGCTCGAGCTGGCCGGCGCCACCGGCATGATCGCCGGCGTGCGCTTCGATCGTGAGCGCCTGCGCGAGGCCGCCGCCGACGAGCTGATCGCCGCCACCGACATCGCCGATCTGCTCGTCCGCCACGGGCTTCCGTTCCGCGAGGCCCACGGCGTCGTCGCCGGGCTCGTCCGCGACGCGCTCGAGCGCGGCCGTGCGCTGTCGCAGCTCACCGTCGCCGACCTGGCCGCCCACAGCGAGCTGCTCGCCGCCCACGAGCAGGAGTACCGCGCCGTGCTCGCGCGGGACTCGTGGCTCGAGTCGAAGATCTCGCAGGGCGGCACCGCAGGCGCGCGCGTGCGCGAGCAGCTCGAGCTCGCGCGGGCTGCGCTGGAGGGCTCGGGTGGGGAGGGGTGAGGTGCTGAGTGAGGCGGCTGTGATCCCAGGCGAAAGGGGTGATGGGGGTTCTCGCGGCGATAATGCGACCCGGTGAGCGGTGAGGTGCTGGGCGCCATGGCCATGAGACGAGCCGGGAGAAGTGATGCTGCGGGCGTTGTGCCGGCGCGCGTGAGCCCACGCGCGCGCGCACACACACGTGGGCTGCCGGCGAGCTTCTACGACCGGCCCGTGCTCGAGGTCGCGCGTGCGCTGATCGGGTGCGTCGTCGCGCACGCCGGCACCAGCGGCGTGATCGTCGAGACCGAGGCCTACCACGACAGCGAGCCCGCCTGCCACGCCTTTGTTGGGCTCACCGCTCGCACCGAGATCCTGTTCGGCCCGCCCGGCCGCGCGTACGTGTACCGCTCCTACGGCATCCACGCGATGCTCAACGCCGTCTGCGAGCCCGCGGGGGTGGGGGCCGCCGTGCTGATCAGGGCGCTCGAGCCGGTGCGCGGTCTGGAGCTGATGCGCGCCCGCCGCGGCCTCGCGCCAGGCGCGCCCGCGCGCGAGCTCTGCTCGGGCCCCGGCAAGCTCACGCAGGCGCTCGGCGTCGAGCTGCCCGACAACGGCGGCGACCTGAGCCGCGGCCCGATCACGATCGGCCCGCGCCCGCGCGCCTGGCGCGACCCGGAGATCGTCGTCGGGCGGCGCGTCGGGATCACGAAGGCGCCAGAGCTGCCGTGGCGGTTCGCGCTGGCGGGCAACCCGAACGTGTCGCGGCCACGGGTGTTTACCCGCCCGGGCTGACCCCGCCCGTCGCTTCCGGCGTCGAGCCGGCGGCGCTCGGCGCCGGCGTGCTGGACGGCGCGGGCGTGGAGGCGCCCGCCGGCGGCGCAGCGCTTTCCGGGGTCGAGCCGGGACTGGGCGTCGAGCTGGGAGCGGTGGGCGCCGATGAGGCGGGGGCTGTCGGGGCAGCCGGTGTTGCGCTGTGCTGCGCCGCGCCCGGAGGCGGCGACGCGGAGCCGTGCTGGGGTGCGTGTTCTTCGTGAGCCGGTGAAGCCGCGCCGGCCGCGGTCGAGGAGCCCGATCCCGCCGTAGCGCCGGTCGAGACGGCGCCTTCTTCGAGGCCGGCGCCCTGCTTGTGATGGCCGCCCGCGGCCGCCTGGCTGGCGGCTTCTTCTTCGCGCGTCTTGTCGATCTGCAGCGCCGAGAGCATGAAGTCGTGCCAGATCAGCGCCGGGTAGGTGCCGCCTTCGACCGGACCGCCGTTGAAGTCGGTGGCCATCGACACGAGGCTGTTGGGATAGCCGACCCACACCGCGACCGTGTACTTGCTGTCCCAGCCGACGAACCAGGCGTCGCTGAAGTTCGAGGTGGTGCCGGTCTTGCCCGCGGCGAACTGGCCGATCGCGGCGGCTTTGGCGGTGCCGTACTCGAGCACGCTTTCGAGCATCGAGGTCTCGGTCGAGGCCACCCAGGCCGGCATCACGCGCGTGAGCTGCACCTGGTTGACGTCGTGCATGTGCCCATCGGGCAGCACCTGACCGGACGGCGCCGCGACTTCCTGGATGCCGTTGGGGCCGTCGTCTGAGACCATCGAGCTGCCCACCCGGTTGCCGCCGGCCGCGAGCGTCTCGTACGCGTGCGCCATGTCCAGCGGCGAGACGCCGACCTTCAGGCCGCCGATCGTCATCGCCGGGTTGGTCGAGATCGGCGTGCGGATCCCCATCTTGTGAGCGAGCTGCGCGATCCGCGCCGTGCCGACGTGCAGGCCGACTTCCGCGAACACCGAGTTATCCGAGTAGGCGGTGGCTTCGAGCAGCGTGCGCACGCCGGCGTATGCGTTCTGGTCGTTGTGCACGGAGAACTTTTCGACGCCGTCGGGGCCGGGCACCGTGAACTCCTTCGGCGCCGAGGTCCACTCCGAGTAGGGCGAGATGCCGTCCTCGAGCGCGGCCGCGAGATCGAACGCCTTGAACGACGACCCCGGCTGGCGCTCGCCCTGGGTCGCCAGGTCGAACGGGGTTTCGTCGTAGTTGCGCCCGCCGACCAGCGCGCGCACGTCGCCGGTCGAGTTTTCGATCGCCACGAGCGCCCCGCTCGGGTCCCCGGAGTAGGCGAGATAGCCTTCGACGGCCTGTTCGGCCGCGCGCTGCAGCTGCAGGTCGAGCGTGGTCTTGACGCGCAGGCCGCCGTAGAAGGCGCGCGCGCCGTAGCGTTCGATCACCTGCTGGTCCACCCAGCTGGTGAAGTAGCCGGTGTCGGTGCCTTCGACCATCGGCTCCTCCGGCGCCTGGATTTCGGCCGCGGTCGGCAGCGGCTTCGCGACGCTTTCGCGGTACGCCGCCCGGCTGATGTAGCCCTGGCCGAGCATCTGGCCGAGCACCGTGTTGCGCCGCTGCAGGGCGTAGGCCGGCGAGGTCGCCGGGTCATACGCGCTCGGAGCCTGGATGATGCCCGCCAGCAGCGCGGCCTGCCAGGGCTTGAGCTGTTCGACGCACAGCCGCTGGCCGGGCGTGCCACAACCCTCGAGCGCCGGTTCGTGCCCGAAGTAGGTTTGCGCGGCCGCCTCGATCCCGTAGGCGCCGTTGCCGAAGTAGATCGTGTTCAGGTACGCCGCCAGGATCTTCTGCTTGGACCACTTGTGCGACAGCTCATAGGCGAGCGCCGCCTCGCGCATCTTCTCGAAGACGGTGCGGTGAGACTGGGCCTGGAGGGCGTTCTTGATGAACTGCTCCTCGATCGTCGAAGCGCCCTGGACGGCGCCGCTGTGCAGTATGTCCTGCTCGAACGCCCGCGCGATGCCGCGCACGTCCACGCCGCTGTTGGTCCAGAAGCGCTTGTCCTCGATCGAGATCACGGCGTCCTTGACGACCGGCGGGATCTGGGCCGGGGTGACGATCACGCGGTTCTGTTCGCTGAGCACGCCGATCGGGCGGCCGAAGTCGTCGAGCAGCACCGAGCTCTGGGCGTTCTTCAGGCGCGAGAAGCGCGTCAGCGACGGCAGATCCGAGGCGATCGACACGAACACGCCGAACGCGAACGAGATCGCGCCGAGCACCAGCACGGCCGCCAGGATCGCCAGGAAGCGCAGCCGCTTGAGCCGTGTCCTGCCGGTCGGCGGCACCGCAGCGGGCGGCGCAGGCGGTGCCGGAGGCCGCGGCGGCGGGGCTGCGGGTATGTCGGCAAGAGCTTCGACGCTCATCGGCAAGACCGGAGGTGCACGCCCCCGAGCGCCGCCAGACTCAGGCATGGCAACGCGATCCTCGTGCGGGGCGGCACGAGGGGGCAGGCGAGCGCGACAGTCTACCATTCGCCCCCCGATGCCAAACGCGAGCGACGCGGCTGCCAAGCCGGCGACTGACGAGGCGGCCCGCTTGGCGCGCAACGCGGTCGACAGCCTGCCCGCAGGCGCGCTGGCAGAGCGGCTCGCAGCGGCGGGCGCCGAAGCGCGGCCCTTGCGCGTCAAGCTCGGCATCGATCCGACCGCGCCGGACATCCACCTCGGGCACGCGGTCGTGCTCGGCAAGCTGCGCGAGTTCCAGGACGCCGGCCACCGAGTGGTGCTGATCGTCGGCGACTTCACCGCGCGCGTGGGGGATCCGTCGGGGCGCTCGACGCTGCGCCCGATCCTGTCCGAGCAGGAGATCGACGAGAACGCGAAGACCTTTCAGGACCAGGCGGCACGGATCCTCGACGACGACCTCGAGCGCCTGGAGGTGCGCCGCAACAGCGAATGGCTCGAAATGGGCATGTCCGAGATGCTGGCGCTGACGCGCACGACGACCGTGGCGCAGTTGCTCGAACGCGAGGACTTCTCTCAGCGCATGCGCGCGGAGCAGCCCGTGTCCGTGCTCGAGCTGCTGTATCCGCTGCTCCAGGGCTATGACTCGGTCGCGGTGCGCTCGGACATCGAGCTCGGCGGCACCGACCAGAAGTTCAACCTGCTGCTCGGGCGCGACATCCAGCGCGCCTACGGCCAGCCCGAGCAGGCGATCATCACGATGCCGATCCTGGTTGGCACCGACGGGCGGCGCAAGATGTCGAAGTCGCTCGGCAACCAGATCGGCATCACCGACCCGCCGGCCGAGATGTACGGCAAGACGATGAGCATCCCCGACGGGGCGATGGGCGAGTACTACCGCCTGCTGCTGCGGAGCGAGCCGCCCGCCGAGCTCGATGCGCGCGACGCCAAGCGCCTGTTGGCGCGCGAGCTGGTCGGCTGGCTGCATTCGCCGGAGCAGGCCGCCGAGGCCGAGGCGCAGTTCGACCGCGTGCATCGCGAGCACCGGGCCCCTGAGCAGGTGCCGGAGGCGGGCTTCAGCAGCGACGGCGACGGACAGGTGCACATCCCCGGGGTGATCGCGCAGGCATTCGCGATCTCACGCTCGGAGGCCAGGCGCCTGATCGATCAGGGCGGCGTGTCGCTCGGCGACGAGCCGCTGAAGACGGGGGAGCACGACGTACCCGCAGGCCGCGCGGACGGGCAGGTCCTGCGTGTCGGCAAGCGCCGCTTCGTGCGGCTGCGGGCCGAGGGCGATCGCGCGTGAGCGCCGGCGAGCCGGGCCGATCGGCTCGCGGACGTCAGCCAGCCCGATCACCTAAAACGTCGGCCCACGCGCGCGGGCGCGCGCGCGTGGGTTTGCGCTCTGCTCAATGAGTCGCGCGGGCTTCCTTCGCGGCGCGGGCCTGCGCGTCCTCGAGCGAGCGTCCGGCGAACAGCAGGCCGGTGATCAGGTGTTCCTCGACTTTCTGCAGGCTGTGCCCGCCGGGGTAGATCGCGCTCTGCGCCTGGGCCCCGTCGGCGTCGAGCTTGCCGGCGAATTCGGGGTCCTCGGCCGGGATCGCGACCGGATCTTCGGCGCCGCCGTACAGAAACGCGTGCAGGCCGAGACGTGAGATCACGGGGGCGTCCTGTTCGCGAAGGCCTTCGAGGTTGTTGAAGTAGCCCAACCAGCTCTCGACCACGGCGAAGCGCAGCGGGTTGTTGAGGGCGACGTTCATCGCGCCGAAGCCGCCCATCGAGCTGCCGGCGATCGCGCGTCCCGCGCGGGTCGGGATCGTCCTGAGCATCCAATCGACCAGTTCCTGGACTTCGACCACGTAGGTCTCGCTGTGGCGGCGGCCGACGTTGTGCCAGCTGCTCAGGCCGGGGCGATCCTGGACCAGGACCACGATCATCGGCGGGATCGCGTGCGCGGCGATCAGGCGGTCGAGGTCCTGCTGCAGGCCCATCCCGAGGAACGACTTGGCGTGCCCGTTGCGGCCGTGAAGCATGTAGAGCACCGGATAGCGACGCGTCGCCGCGTCGTAGCCCGGCGGCAGGTACACGTAGAAGGAGCCCTTGCCCGGCAGCGACCAGGACGGGAAGCTGGTCCACTCGATCGCACTGCCGGCGCTGTCGCGGCCGAGGAGCCGCAGATGCGGCAGCGGCGGCAGCTGGTCGGGGGGCGGGATCGCCGTGTCGGGGCGAGGCGCCGGCGCGCCCGCCGGAACGTCGAGAGCGGCGCTCGCGGGCGCAAGCGCGCGTGGGCCCTCGATCAGATCGAGTCCGCTGAGCCGTTCGACCGCTGCGGCGCCGCCGAGGGCGGCAACGAAGAACGCCGCGACCAGCGCGGCCACGAGGCCGCCGGCGCCGGGAAGCCAGTCCAGCCCGGGCCGCCACGCGCGCGCGCGCTGCGCCGGCCAGGTGCCCGCGACGGCGCCGGCGGCTTGCCCTGCCATCGCGGGCTCGAGCCGGGGCGGGAGGGTCGGCACCCACACCGGAGGCAGCAGATCGGCGAGCCCGCCGCCCTCGCCGCGCCGTCCGGAGTCGCGCCCGGGCCAGCTCCAGTCGCCGAGGCCCTCGAGCCAGAGCTGGGTGCGGGTAGGTCTTGCAGCGGGGGACATCGCGCAGATTCAACGAAGCACTAGACCAAAGCCCAACCGCTGCACGAAACCGCCCATGCGGGGCGCTCCGGTGCAGGCGATCGCCCAGGCGCGGGCGCCCACGCACGCACCCGCGGGCGGCCGTTTTTCGAGCGAACCTCGCACCGGCGAGCCGGTCGATCCCGCGAACCTCGGACCTCGTACGGGCGGTCGGTCTGTCCGGCGAGCCGGAGGCCGGCCCGACCCGTCCGTCCAGCCGGGTACACTGCCGGCAAGCCGACCTCGCAAAGTCGGCGATGCGGCGGCCAGGATGCGACCAGCAGGCGGCGCGAGTTGTGCTCGCGAATGCGTTGGCGCTATACTGCTCGGTCGGCCCTCAAGGCGCCTGCGGGCGGCTGGGCCGGACGGGTCTCCTCGCGAAGGTTGCCTTTCGGAGCAACTCGGCGGTCTTTGAAAACTCAACAGCATGCGCACCTACGATCGACCCTCGATCGTGGTGTGCGTCCAGGTTCGACCGCCACGGGGCGGCGCACCGACGCAGGCCCACACCGGCATCGCCGGCGGGCTCGGGTCGGCAGCGCGACTGCGCCGGGGCGGACAAAGAGTCAGTAGGAAGCAGTACCCCGTCATGGGTCGGAGCCTCTGTGTATGGGCTCCGGCAGATGCCATGACACTCTCAGTGAGATCGAGAGCTTGCGAGCTCGCGATCGACGGGCCTCGGTTGAGGCCCATCTTCACGGAGAGTTTGATCCTGGCTCAGGACGAACGCTGTTGAGTTTTCAAAGACCGGCGCCGGTTCGGCGGCGAAAAAAAGCCTCCGACTCGCGCCAGAGGCCTCCTAGAGAGCGATTCGTACTGCTACGAGTCGGCCTTGGGGAGGCTCCTTGGTCGTGAGGTTGGACGGAAACCTTCGTTCGCCGTCCGTGAGAACGGCCCGAGCAGTATAGCGCCCGCGAGGGGTCAGTCAAGCGGATTCGAGGCGGGCGAAGCGGCGCTTGCCCACCTGGAGGAGGCCGCCGGCCAGGCTGGCCCGCGGCAGGTCCATCTCGGTCACGGCCTCGCCGTTCAGCTTCACCCCGCCCTGGCCGATCAGGCGCCGCGCCTCCGAGGTGGAGGCGACGTCGAAGGCGCCGGTCAGCAGGGCGGGCAGGTGCACCGGATCGCCCGCCGGCAGCACGACCTCCGGCACCTCCTCGGGCGCCTCGTGGCGGCGGACGACGCGGCTGAAGTGCTCCTCGGCCCGGCGCGCCGCCTCGGCGCCGTGGGAGCGGGCGACGACGAAGCGCGCGAGCGCGAGCTTCTGCTCCATCGCCTCGCCGGCCGGCGGCTCCTGCTCGGCGACGAGCCGCCACCATTCCGGCAGGAGCTCGTCGGGGATCCGCATGGTGCGGCCGAACATCTCGTCGGGCGGAGCGGTCAGCGGGATGTTGTTGCCGAGCGACGAGCTCATCTTCTCGCCGTCCCAGGAGAGGAGGAGCGGTGTCGTCAGCACCACCTGCGGCGCGAGGCCGTAGTGCTCCATCACCTCGCGGCCGGTGAGGAGGTTGTAGAGCTGGTCGGTGCCGCCGAGCTCGACGTCGGCCTCGATCGCCACCGAGTCGTAGGCCTGCATCAGCGGGTAGAGGAGCTCGGAGACCGAGATCGGCTGCCTGGCCCGCATGCGCTTCTCGAAGTCGTCGCGCTCGAGGATGCGGGCGACGGTGATCGTGCGCGCCAGCCGCACGACGTCGGCGTACGAGAGCTTGGACAGCCATTCGCCGTTGTAGCGCACCTCGGTCCGGGCCGGGTCGAGGATGACCATCGCCTGGTCGAGGTAGGTCTTGGCGTTGGCGTCGATCTCCTCGTCGGAGAGGATCGGGCGCTCGGCAGAGCGGCCGGACGGATCGCCGATGCGGGTCGTGTAGTCGCCGATGATGAGCACGCCGACGTGTCCCGCATCCTGGAACGCCCGCATGCGCTGGAGCGGAATGGCCCGGCCGACGTGGATGTCGGGCGAGGTCACGTCGATCCCGAGCTTGACGCGGAGCGGCCGGCCGAGCTCGAGCTTCGCCTCCAGCCCACCCTCCGGCAGGACGTCGACGGCGTTCCGCGTGAGGGCCGGAAGGCTCATACCGGGCTACACTAGCCACCGCCCTGGCGCTCTTCCGACGAAAACGGCGCGCCCCCAAGAGGCGGCGCATTCGCAAGCTCAGGCTGTTCGTCCTCATCCTCGTTCTCATGGCCTTGGGTGCGGCGGCGTTCAGCGCGGGCTTCCTGCGGGCGATCTCGGCCGAGCTGCCGCAGCTCGATCCAGCGCGCGCGGCGCAGACGCAGGCGAACACCTACCTCTACGCGAGCGACGGGCACAGCGTGCTGGCGGTGCTCCGCGGCTCACAAGCCCGCGTGATCGCCCCCTCGGACGAGATCTCGCCCTGGATCAAGCACGCCATCGTCGCCATCGAGGACAAGCGCTTCTACGAGCACCACGGCGTCGACCTGCGCGGCATCGCCCGCGCCGCCTGGAACGACGTGCGCGGCCGACCCGTGCAGGGCGGCTCGACGATCACGCAGCAATTCGTCAAGAACCAGCTGACCGGGAACGCGGAGACCTTCGCGCGGAAGCTGCGCGACGCGGCGCTCGCCTGGCAGCTCGAGCAGAGCTGGTCGAAGGACCGGATCCTGACCGCCTACCTGAACACGATCTACTTCGGGAACGGCGCCTACGGCGTCGAAGAGGCCAGCCGGATCTACTTCGGGAAGAGCGCGAGCAGCATCACCCCGGCCGAGGCGGCGCTCCTCGCCGGGATCCCCGAGGACCCGACGCTGTGGGATCCCGTCGCGCACCCGAACCTGGCGCGCGCCCGGCGTAACCTGGTGCTGAAGCAGATGCTGCTGCAGGGGTATCTCCTGCCGCGGCAGTACCAGGCGGCGATCGCCGCGAAGATGCCGAATCCCGAGAAGGTGCGCCTGCCGGCGACGCAGAGCGGCTCCCGCGCGCCGTACTTCGCGAACTACGTCGCCGGGCAGCTCGTGCAGCACTACGGGAGCCCGACCAAGGTGTACGGCGGCGGCCTCAGGGTGACGACGACGATCGACCTCGGCCTCCAGAAGCTCGCGCAGGCTGCGATCGCGAAGGAGCTGCCGCCGTCGATCGGCCCGAGCGCCGCGCTCGTCGCGATCGACGCGCACACCGGCGCCGTGCTCGCGATGGTGGGCGGCCGCAACTACCACCAGAGCGAGTTCAACCTGGCGGCGCAGGGCGAGCGGCAGCCGGGCTCCGCGTTCAAGCCGTTCGTGCTCGCCGCCGCGCTCCGAGACGGGATCGCTCCATCGACGACGCTCAACTCGCATCAGGTGACGATCGACGCGGGCGGCCGGCTCTGGGTCGTGAACAACTACGAAGGCGAGTACCTCGGGCCGATCGATCTCTCCGAGGCGATCGCCGCCTCCGACAACTCGGTCTTCGCGCAGCTGACGAACATCGTCGGTCCGGGGAACGTCGCCGACATGGCGAAGGACATGGGCATCACGACGCCGCTCCAGCCGTACTTCGCGATCGGCCTCGGCGGTGAGCCGGCGACGCCGCTCGAGATGGCGCGCGGTTATACGACGCTCGCCGACGGCGGCTACCGGATCGACGATTCGCTGAACGGCAACGAGCCGCGGACGATCCAGTCCATCACCGGTCCCGACGGATCCGACCTCTCGAACACTGCGGTGCCGGTGGCGGTGC
>DATJOF010000011.1:0-19859 GCA_035507415.1 Solirubrobacteraceae bacterium | reverse complement strand
CATCTTCACCAGGAACGCGGCCGCGAAGCACAGGAAGATCCACTCCTGTGAGCCCTTGCCCAGCGGCGTCGCCTGCAGCTGCGAGAGCACGAACGTGATGTGCCCGCCGCCCTGCTGCGCCGCCAGCACGCCGGTCGCGATTGCGGCCGCCAGCATCAGCAGCGAGCCGACGAACGTGTAGATCACCAACTTGATCGTCGCTCTGACCCGGCCCGGCTCGCGTCCCCAGCCGCCGACCAGGAAGTAGAACGGGATCAGCATCAAGTCGAAGAAGAACACGAACAGCGCCAGATCCTGGGCCAGAAACGCACCCAGCACGGCCGACTCGGCGAGCATGAAGAAGAACCAAAACAGCCGCGGGCGCTCCCACGAGCGCAGGTTCCCGGCGATCGTCGCCGTCGCGAACAGCAAGGTCGTCAGGCCCACCAGAAACACGTTCAGGCCGTCGATGCCGAGCTTGTAGTGGATCCCGAGTTCGGCGATCCAGACGACGTCGGTGACGTGCGTCAAACCCTTGGTGCCCGGCGAGTAGTCGGCGATGTAGCCGATCGCCAAGCCGAGAGCCCCGAGAGAGCCGATCAACGCGAGCACGCCGGAGATGTCCCAGCTGCGAGGACCCACGCGCGCGTGCGCGCGCGTGTGTGCGCCGTCGTCGGGCGCCACGGCGGCGCCGGTACGAGAGCGCCCGACCAGCGTTGCCAGGATCGCGCCGAGCACCCCGCACGCGCCGGGCAGCCAGATCATGATCGAGAGCGGCGGCATGCTCAGCTCTGCAGGAGGAAGTAGAGGCCGACCGCCGTCAGGCCCAGCACCAGCAGCGCCGCGTAGTAGCGCACGAACCCGCTCTGCACCGCGCGCACCGCGGCCGAGCCCGCGCGCACGATCCCGGTCGTCCCGCCCACGAGCGTGTCCTGGACGAACACCCGCTCGATCGTGCCCGTCGCGAAACGCCCGGCCGCCGCCGCCGGACTGACCACCAGCGCGTCGATCAGCTCATCGAAGTACCACTTGTGCGCCAGCAGCTCGTACACCGGCCCGAACCGCTCCCGCGCCGCCACCGCGATGCTCGGCTCGCGCACCCAGATCCGGTAGGCGATCCCGATCCCGGCCAGGCCGAGCACCGTGCCGAGCACCATGCCGAAGATCAACAGTCCGTCGCGCGTGTGCGGTTCATACAGCGGCGATCCAGCAAACGTCGGACGCAGGAAGTTCACGATCACGCTGTCCACGCCCGGGACCTGCACCAGGCCCGCGCAAACCGAGCCGATCGCCAGCACCGTCATCGCCACCTTCATCGGCACCGCCCGCTCGGCGATCGTGTGATGCGGCCCCGGGAAGCCCACGTCGGTGTCCTCGACTTCGCCGTTCGCCGGATTCGTCGGCACCTCGGCGTGGTGCAGGTGTCCCTGCTCGAGCTCGCGCGCCTCGCTCACGGGCGCGCCATAGAACGCGCGGAAGATCATCCTGAACGTGTAGATCGCGGTCAGGAACGCCCCCAGATAGCCCATCACGTACAGCGCCCAGTGCCAGCCGCCGCGCTCCGCCGTCACCAGCAGCACCTCGTCCTTGGAGAAGAACCCCGAGAACGGGGGAATGCCCGACAGCGCCAGCCCGCCGATCACGAAACACGCGAACGTGAACGGCAGCGCCTTGCGAAACCCGCCCATCCGCTCCAGCGACTGCTCGCCCGACATCGCCCCGATGATCGACCCCGCCGCCATGAACAGCAGCGCCTTGAAGAACGCGTGCGTCATCAGGTGGAACAGCCCCGCGGCATAAGCCCCCACCGACACGCCCATGATCATGTACCCGATCTGCGACATCGTCGAATAAGCGATCACGCGCTTGATGTCCGTCTGCACCAGCGCGATCGTCCCCGCGATCAGCAGCGTCACCGCGCCGATCACCGCGCCCGCGTCCTGCGCCGCCGGCGCCAGTTCGAACAGCACGTGCATCCGCGCGATCAGATACACCCCGGCAGTCACCATCGTGGCGGCGTGAATCAGCGCGCTCACCGGAGTCGGGCCCTCCATCGCGTCCGGCAGCCAGGTGTGCAGCGGAATCTGCGCCGACTTCGCGATCGCCCCCACCAGCAGCAGCAGGCAGCCGGCCACGATGTCCCCTTCGCCCGAATGAAACACGTGCGGCGCCTCCTTGAACGTCTGCAGGAAGTCGAGCGTCCCCGTGTGCTTGAAGATGAAATAGGTCCCCAGCACCAACCCGACATCGCCCACCACGTTGATCACGAACGCCTTGATCCCCGCGCGCGTCGCGGTCGACCGCCGGTACCAGAACGAGATCAACAGATACGACGCCGCCCCCACGAACGCCCAGCCGACGATCAGCAAGAGGAAGTTCCCCGCCAGCACCAGCAGCAGCATCGAGAACACGAAGAAGTTCAGATACGAGAAATACCTCGCAAAGCCGCGGTCCTCTTCGAGGTAGGAGATCGAATACAGGTGAATCATGCTCGAGATCCCGCTCACGATCAGGATCATGTAAACCGACAGCGGATCCACCAGGATCGACATCTGCCCGTTGACCCCGACCGTGTTCGCGTATTCCCACAGCGTCGAGCTCAGCTCGCGATCCTGGGGTCCGTGGCCCTGCAGCGACACCAGCGTGCACAGCGCGAACACGAACGACAGGCAGATCGCGCCCGTGCCGATCCAGCCGGCCGCGCGCGGCGACAGCGCTCCCAGCACGCGATACCCGAACGCGATCGTCAGCGTCCCGACCAGCGGCATCAGCAGCACCAGCCAGGCGTACGTCGTGGTGGTCATCAGCCCTGCAACTCGCGCAGCTCATCCACGTCCACCGGCAGCTTGCGCCGGTAGATCGCCACGATCATGCCGAGCCCGATACACACCTCGCAGGCGGCCACGGTCATCACGACCAGCGCCAGCACCTGTCCGTCGCCGCTGCCCCACATGCGCGCGAACGCGATCAGCGCGAGGTTCCCGCCGTTCAGCATCAGCTCCAGGCACAGCAGCACCACCAGCGGGTTGCGCCGCACGATCACGCCCACCGCGCCGAGCGAGAACACGATCGCCGACACCGCCAGATACCAGCCGATCGTCATCGAGGCCCTCCGGCGGGCGGCTCGCCCACCGCGACCGGCTCAGCTGGCTCCTGCGAGCCAACCCCTGACTCGTGTGCCGGCTCGACGGCCGCAGGCTGAGGCACGCGGACCAGGCCGAGATCGTCGCCGACGCCCTCGCGCATCGTCCCCGTCCCGCGCGGGCGCAACAGATCCAACGGCGTCAGGCGGTCGCGCAGACGCTCGTCCGCCTCGCTGATCCCGCCGCGCCTGCCGGCCAGCAGAATCGCGCCCACCGCCGCGATCAGCAGCAGGAACGACGCCCCCTCGAACACCAGCAAAAAGCGCGTCAAGAACAGTTCGCCGATATACGCGGGCGTGCCGTACGCGTGTCCGCCCGGCTTGTAGGGCGCCCCATATTCAGACACGGCCTTCAGTCCGGTGCCCAGCAGCGCGATCAGCAGCTCGACCAGCAGCGCTCCGCCGAGCACCGCCGCGCCCAGCCGCAGGCTCGCACCGGCCGGCCCGCGCCCGCGCATCCGCTCGCCGATCTGGACGACGTGCTCGCTCTCGTCGCGCCCGCCGATATACGCCACGACGAACACGTAGAGCACCATCACCGCCCCCGCGTAAACCACCACCTGCACCGCCGCCACGAATTCGGCGCGCAGCAATAGGAACAGCACCGACAGCGACAGCAGGTGCCCCACCAGCGCGAGCACGGCGAAGAAGGGGTCGCGCAGGACGACCACGCCCACCGCGCCCGCGATCGCGCCGATCCCGGCGATGAAGCAGAACAGTGCGCTCACTCGCCCTCGTTTCGCAGCGGAGTCCGCTCGAGCGGCTCGGCAAGGAGCATCTCCTTGGTGAAGATCAGATCGGTGCGGTCGTAGTCGGAGAGCTCGTAGTCGTGGCCCATCGTGATCGCATCAAACGGACACGCGACCTCGCAGTAGCCGCAGAAGATGCAGCGCGACATGTTGATCTCGTACACCGAGGCATAGCGCTCGCCCGCGGACACGCGCTGCTCGGGGGTGTTCTCGGCAGCCACCACCCTGATGCAGTCGGCCGGACACGCGGCCGCGCACAGCGAGCAGCCGACGCACTTCTCCAAGCCGGTGTCCTCGAAGCGGTGCAGCTTGTGGCGCCCGCGAAAGCGCGGATACACGGGCGTCTTCTGCTCGGGGTACTGGACCGTGACGGCGTCCTCGCGGAAGCGCCCGAACGTCGTCGCCAGGCCGCGCAGCGTCTCGGCGAACGTCCGCCACGTGCCGCGCGCGGCACCCGGCGCGGGGCTGCGCTTGACCTCGACGACGTCCTCGCCCGGATCCCAGCCCATCAGTGCGTCACCACCACGAGCACCGCGGTCACCAGCGCGTTCAGCGTCGCCAGGGGCAACAGCACCTTCCAGCCGAAGCTCATCAATTGGTCGTAGCGCAGCCGCGGCAGCGTCGCGCGCACCCAGATGAACAGGAACGTGATCAGCGACATCTTCACCAGCACCACGATCGGATCCACCCAGCCCGGCGGATGGATCCCGAACGGCATCAGCCAGCCGCCGAGGAACACCGTCGTAACCACGCCCGAGACGACGATCACGTTGAGATACTCGGCGAAGTAATACGAGGCGAAACGCCCGCCGCCGTACTCGGTGTTGTAACCGCCGACCAGCTCGGCGTCGGCCTCGGTCAGGTCGAACGGGGCGCGGTTCGTCTCGGCGAAGCTCGCCACCAGGAAGATCAGAAAGCCGGCCAGCTGCGGCACGATGTACCACATGCCCGCCTGTGCCCGCACGATCCCCGTCAGCGACAGCGTCTGCGCGGTCATGATCACCCCGACCAGCGCCAGACCCTGTGCGACCTCGTAGGAGATCAGCTGCGCCGCCCCGCGCATCGCCCCCAGGAACGAGTACTTCGAGCCCGAGCTCCAGCCGCCGAGCATGATTCCGTAAAAGGCCACGGCGCTCATCGCGAACAGGTACAGCGGCCCGATCGACACGTCGATCCCGTACAGCCCCACCGGCTTGCCGAAGATGCTCTGCACGTCGCCGAACGGGATGATCGCGAACGCCGCCACCGCGGTCACGATCGAGATCAGCGGCGCGATCGCGAACAGCAGACCGACCGACGTCGTCGGGCGAAACTGCTCCTTGGTCAGCAGCTTGACGATGTCCGCCAGGGGCTGCAGCGCCCCGTACGGGCCCACGCGGTTGGGGCCGTAGCGGGCCTGAAAGCGCCCCAGCAGCTTGCGCTCGGCGATCAACACGACCGGCACCAGCTGCAGCCCGACCGCGAAGATCACGATCGCCTTGAGCACCTGAATCCACCATTCTTCGTAGTAGCCCACCGTCGCCAGCAGCGACGGCGAGCCCAGCGCCTGCGCCAGCGCGCTCATACGAGCTGCTCCGTCGGCGGATACGCCCGGGCGGCCGCGCGCTCCTGCCAGCGCACGCCTTTGCCGCCGATCTCCTCGAGCGTCAGGCCGGCGTAGAAGGGCACCGCGTCGAACAGCTGCTGGGAGGCCATCGCGCCGGTCGACACATCCAGCTCGACGCCCGCATTGCGTGCCAGTTCGACCAGCACTCGCCACTGCGCACGAGTCTCGCCCGGGTTCGCGACGGCCGGGCGCAGACGCTGGATGCGCCCGTCCGGATGCACGACCGTTCCCTCCTTCTCGGCATAAGCCTGCGCCGGAAAGACCACGTTGGCGTGCTCACGCAGCCCCTCGGACACCACGGTCGCAAACGCCACCACCGTCGACGCACGCCCGAGCCCCCGCTCCCACAAGGCCAGATCTGCGTTCTCGTGCTCGTCCGCCCGCGTGCGGCCGTTCGCCGACGGCCGTTCGTCGGCCACGCTCTGCCGCGCCACGAGCGGGTCGGACTGCATCAGCAACGCCGCCGTCAGCTCGCCCGTCCCGAGGGCCTCGGCGATCCCGCGCGCGTCGCGCCCGTCTGTTGCGATCTCGCCAAGGCCGGCCGCCGCGTTGGGCAGCACACCCGCCTCGCGCAGCCCGCGACCGTTCGTGCCGGCCGGAATTTCGAGCAGGCCCGCGCCGTCGATCTCGGCAAGCGACAGCGCGCCCGCCAGCTCGAGCAGCGCCTGTGCGTTCGCCTTGCCCGCGGACCCGCTTGTCAGGCGCTCGTGCCAGACGATCACAACCTCGTCGCCCGCGTCCTTGAGTCGCTCGATCAGCTCACCGGCGAGATCGCCCTGGAGGTCGGCTGCCGCCGCCCGCAACAGACGCACGCCGTGACGGCGCGCGCCCTTGCGCAGACGCAGGTCCAGGATCG
The DNA here is from genome assembly GCA_035507415.1 of Solirubrobacteraceae bacterium. GTDB lineage: Bacteria > Actinomycetota > Thermoleophilia > Solirubrobacterales > Solirubrobacteraceae > Palsa-744. Next base: position 13,527 of record DATJOF010000011.1, on the reverse strand, counting down.
GCGCATCCGCGATCGGATCGCTGTCCAGCACCAGCACCGTGTGCGCCCACTCCAGATCGCTGACCCGCGCCTGCATGCGCGGATCGCCGAGCGCACGATGCAGCGCAAGCGGCAGCGTCCCGGCGCTGCGCGAGTCCAGATCGGCCGAGCCGAGCCCCTCGCGCATCAACCGCGCCAGCAGAAAGCCCTCCTCGTTGGTGCTCTCGCCGCCGACCAGCGCACCGGTGCGCCCGCCCGCGCGAGCAAGCCCAGCGCCCGCCTCCTGAAGCGCCCGCTCCCACGAAACCGGGCGCAGCTCGCCGCCGTCGCGCAGCAGCGGCTGCAGCACGCGCTCGGCGGCCGCCACCGGGCTTGCGCCGTCGGCCTGCGGCACGCCGCCCAGCGCGGGATAGGCAAAGCGCCCGCGATCGCACAGCCAGCCGTCGTCGACCTCGGGATGCTCGCGCGCCTGCACGCGCAGCACGCGCTCGTCGCGCACCGTCAAGGTCACGTTGCATTGGGCCGGACACAGCGTGCACACCGAACCCGCGTCCTCGATGTCCCACGGGCGCGCCCGGAACCGATACGGGCGCGAGGTCAGCGCGCCGACCGGGCAGATTTCGACGATGTTGCCCGAGAACGGCGCCACATACGGGTGTCCATCGAACGTCGACACGTACGAGTGCGCGCCCCGCTCGAGCAGCACCAGCTGGTTGTCCTCGGAGATCTCCTGGCTGAAGCGCACGCAGCGGTAACAGAGGATGCACCGCTCGCGGTCGATCGCGATCGTCGGGCTCAGCGCCAGCGGCTTGACGAAGTGACGCTTGGGCTCGATGTAGCGGGAGATGCCCGCCCCCCAGCCGAACGTGATGTCCTGCAGCGGACACTCCCCGCCCTTGTCGCACACCGGGCAGTCGAGCGGATGGTTGATCAGCAGGAACTCGACGACCGACCGCTGCGCCTCCTTGACGCGGTCGGACTGCGTGTGCACCACCATCCCATCCTTGACCGGCGTCGAGCAGCCCGTCTGGAGCTTGGGGATGCCCTCGATCTCGACCAGGCACATGCGGCATGCGCCCACCGGCTGACCCAGTTTCGGCTCGTAGCAGAACACCGGAATCTCGACGTCGCCGTATTTGGCGGCGTCCACCAGCATCGCGTTCTCGGTCGCCTGGATCTCGCGCCCGTCGATCGTGAGGGTGATCGTGTTCTGCTCAGGGCGTGGCATCAGACGCTCACTGGCCGGGGTTGGAACTTGTTTTTCATCCGTTCGGGCGGCGAATCGTCGGCCTCGTATTGAAGTGCTCCGCGGGACATCCTGTCCCGCGATTTGATTGGGACGTACGCCCTCCGGGCGTCCGTGGCGCTTCGGGCCTGCGGCCCTTCGCTTGTAACCGCCTTTGTTCTGCCACGGGCTATGGCGTGACGAGTCCGGTGGGCGCCGGTCATGCTGCGGCCTCGGCGGGCGCAGCCTCGACGGGCGCATATTCGAGACGCCGCTTCTCCATGTGCGCTTCCAGCTCGTCTTTGAACTTGGCGATCATCGACCCGATCGGCATCGCCATCGCGTCACCCAGCACGCACAGGCAGTGCCCGATGATGTGCTCCTGCACCGACGCCATCACCTCGAGGTCCATCGGGGTCGCCTCGCCGCGATCGATGCGTTCGAGCATGTGCACCGTCCAGTTCGTGCCCTCGCGGCAGGGCGTGCACTTGCCGCACGACTCGTGCCGATAGAACTTCGCGGTCTTCAGCGCCAGCTCGAGGATCGGGGTCGAGTCGTCCACCACGATGATCGCCCCCGAACCCAGCATCGAGCCGGCCTTGGCGAGCGACTCGAAGTCGTACGGCACGTCCAGTTCGTCGCCCGTCAGCACCGGCGCCGATGAGCCGCCCGGGAACCAGCACTTGACCGAGCGCCCCGGCGGCGGCCCCCCGGCGAGGCCGTAGATGATCTCGCGCGAGGGCACGCCCAGTTCGACCTCGTAGTTCCCCGGACGCTGCACGTGACCGGACACCGACACCACCTTCGTGCCCGTCGACTGCTCGGTGCCCAGCTTCGCGTACTCGGCCCCGCCGATCGCGATGATCGTCGGCACCGTCGACAGCGTCTCGACGTTGTTGATCAGCGTCGGGCCTTTGTAAAGCCCTTCGTTGGCCGGGAACGGGGGCTTCAGGCGGGGATTGCCGCGCTTGCCTTCGAGCGAGTCCAGCAGGCCCGTCTCCTCGCCGCAGATGTACGCCCCGGCGCCGCGATGCACCACCAGCGACAGCGAGTGCTCGCTGCCGAGGATCCGCTCGCCGAGATAGCCGGCCTCGCGCGCTTCCACCAGCGCTGCGTCGAGGATGTCCGCCTGCTGGACGTACTCGCCGCGGATATAGATGAACGAGCGGCTCGCGCCGGCCGCGTAGGAGGCGATGATCAGGCCCTCGAGCAGCATGTGCGGGCTCTTCTGCATCAGTTCGCGGTCCTTGAACGTGCCCGGCTCGGACTCGTCGGCGTTGCACACCAGGTACTTCTCGATCGACCCCTTCGGCAGGAACGACACCTTCTTGCCCATCTGAAAGCCTGCGCCGCCGCGGCCGCGCAGGTTCGACGCTTCGAGCTCGCTCAGCACCTGTTCGGGCGTCATCTGCGTCAGCGTCTTGCGCAGCGCGTCGTAGCCACCGCGACGTTCATACACCGCGAGCGTGTTCAGCCCGGGCTCGTCGATCCCGTCGAACAGGAGCGGGCGCGTCATGCGCTGCCCTCCGGCGCTCCGCCTGGAGCAGATGCGCCGTCCGCAGCGGGCGAACTGCCGGCAGCAGGCGTATCGCCCGCAGCGGGCGCGCTGCCGGCGGTCGGATCGGCGCACGCGCGCCGCACCAGCTGCTTGTCGGGCAGCACCTCGCGGCCTGCGCGCACATCGTCGAGCAGCTGCGGCACGTCTGCGACCGTCAACGGACCGACATAAACGCCGTCCACCGACGCCATCGGGGCGATATCGCAGGCACCCAAGCACTCGAACGAGCGCACGTTGAAGGTGGCGTCCTCGTGTGCCGCCTCACGCATCGCGCCGTAAAGCTCATCAGCGCCGCGCAGCGAGCAGCTGATGTTCGTGCACACGTACACGCTGTGCCTGCCGACCAGCTCGGTCTCGAGCATGTCGTAGAAAGTCGTCACCGCATCCAGCGAAGCCGGCGTCACGCCCATCACGCACGCGACCTGCTCGATCGCCTCCGGCGAGCACCAGCCGTAGCGACGCTGCGCGGCCTCGAGCGCCGGCAGCGCGGCCGAGCGCGTGTCCGGATAGAGGGCCATGTGCGCCTCGATCTCGCGGCGCAGGTCCTCCGGGACCGGCGTCGTCGCCGGGTCCGGGACGGTGGCCGGGTCCTTGTCGAGATTCGCGGGAACGTCCCAGCCGCGTGCCCTGCTCGTGGAGCTCATCGGTCGCTCCGGGCTGGACACGATCGCGGGCTTCGTCGTGAAGGGAGGCGGTATGCGAGGAGACGTTGTGAAAGGGGGAGGAGGGTATGTGTCCGGCGACGGAGCGCACGCGCGCGCGCGCGTGCCCGCGCGTGGGCCGGCGACTCAGACGTGTCTGCTGACGGGGCCCACGTGCCCGCGCAGAGGGCTGTGGAGCTCATCTGTCGATTCCTCCGAGGATCGGATCGAGCATCGCCGTCGTGGCGATCATGTCGGCCACATAGCTGCCGCGACACATCGGCGCGAGCGCCTGCAGGTTGACGAAGCTGGGGTCGCGCATGTGCACGCGCGCCGGCTTGGAGCTGCCGTCGGAGCGCACGAAGCAGCCGAGCTCGCCGCGCGGCGACTCGATCGGGCTGTACACCTCGCCCGGTGGCACGCGAAAGCCCTCGGTGACGAGCTTGAAGTGGTGGATCAGCGCCTCCATCGAGGTTGCCAGCTCGTAGCGGGGCGGCAGCGCCACCTTGCGGTCGGTGGTGATGTGAGGGCCCTCCGGGAGACCGTCGAGCGCCTGTTCGATGATCTTGACCGACTCGTATATCTCCGCCAGCCGCACTGCGAAACGGTCGTAGTTGTCTCCCTCCGTGCCGACCGGGATCTTGAAGTCGAACTCGTCGTAGGAGCTGTACGGCGCCGCCTTACGCAGGTCCCAGGGGTTGCCCGACGCGCGCAGCAGCGGCCCGGTCACGCCGAGGCCCAGCAAGGTCTCGCTATCGAGCGGGCAGATTCCGCGCAGCCGCTGCAGCACGATCTCGTTGGCGTTCAAGATCGCGCCGTACTCATCCGCGCGCGTGGGCATGATCTTCAGGAACTCGCGCAGCTTCGCTGCGAACCCCGCCGGGACGTCCTCGATCACGCCGCCGACCTGGAAGTAGCGCGTGTGCATGCGCTGGCCGGAAGACATCTCGAACAGGTCCAGGATCAGCTCGCGCTCGCGCAGGCAGTACAGGAAGATCGACGTCGCGCCGAGATCGAGCACGCTCGTGCCGAGCCAGATCAGGTGCGACGCGATCCGGTTGAGCTCGAGGTGGATCACGCGCAGGTACTGGGCCCGCCTGGGCACCTCGACCTCGACCAGCCGCTCGACCGCGGACACGTAGGCCATCGCGTTGAAGTAGTAGGACAGGTAGTCCATCCGCTCGACCACCGGGATCACCTTCCAGTAGGACTTGTCCTCCGCGGTCTTCTCGATCCCGGTGTGGACGTACCCGATCACCGGTTTGAGGTCGCGCACCACCTCTCCCTGGAGCGTCACCATCAGTCGCAGCACGCCGTGTGTGGCGGGATGGTGCGGGCCGAAGTTGAGCGTCAGCAGCTCGTGCTGGGCCTGGTCTGAGGTGTCGACCGTCTCGTCCGGGAGCTGCTCGGCGACAGGCGAGAGCACGATGCTCTCCTCTTGCCGGCGGTACTCGGATACGCCCGAGCTCGTTGTCGAGCCGTCGCTCATCGCCCGGGCTGCGCCTTCAGCGCTGCGTGCTCGCTGAGCAGGGCACGTTCCGAGGGGGCGCTGTCCATGCCCTCGTCCGGCTCGGGCTTTGGCTCGCCCTCACGCGCCTCGAGCCATTTGGCCTCGTCACGTGTGAATATCACCGGTTCGCCGCCCATCGGAAAGTCGCGTCGCTGAGGATGCCCCTCGTAGTCCTCCGGCATCAGGATCCGTCGCAGATCGGGGTGGCCCTCGAACACGACCCCGAACATGTCGAAGACCTCGCGCTCCTGGTGGTTGGCCGTCGGCCATTCGCGCGCCACCGACTCGACGCGCGGCCGCTGCGAAGACACGCGCAGCTTGATCGTCAAACGATCGACGCGACCCATGTCGAGCAGCTCGTACAGCACGCCCAGGCGAGGCTCGTCGGGGTAGTAGTCGACGCCGTGCACGCTCGCCAGAAACGCATAGCCCTTGGCGCGCATCGCCTGCAGCGTCGTCCTGATCTGGGAGGGATCGATCTCGATCGTCGCGCCGTCGCGGAAGTACACGGTCTCGAGCGCCGCATCGCCCAGCTCCCGTGCGAGCAGCTCCAGGCCCGTGGCGTCAGGCATCGAGCGGGTGCTCCTCGGTGCCGACCGCGTCGTAGCGATCGCGCCAACCGAGGTCCGGGTTGTCCTGCACCAGCTTGCGCAGCTTGAGCACGCCGTGCATCAGCGCCTCCGGGCGTGGCGGGCAGCCCGGCACGTGGACGTCGATCGGCATGAACTTGTCAGCCGGCACCAGCGCATAGTTGTTGAACACGCCCATCGAGCTGCAGCACGCCCCCATCGAGATCGCCCACTTCGGCTCGAGCATCTGGTCGTACAGCCGTCGGATGATCGGCGCCATCTTGATCGACACGCGCCCGGCGAGGATGATCAGGTCGGCTTGGCGCGGGGACGCGCGGAACGCCTCATAGCCAAAACGCGCGATGTCCATGCGCGGACCGGCTGCTTGGAACTGCTCCATCGCGCAGCAAGCGAGGCCGAAGCCCAGCGGAAAGAACGAGTTCGAGCGCGCCCACGCCACCGTCTTGTCGAGGGTCGTGGTCAGCACTCGTTCCTGCACATACCGCTCGAGCTCCTCACCCTCCAGGTGCGCCGGCCGATTGGCGCCTTCCAAATCGCCGCCGCGCAGCAGCTGGTGGGCGTTCAGGCCCTGCACGAGCAGATCCTCGTGCCGCGACTCCGCGGCGCCACCACGCGCTCGCGCGCCCGTGCCCGCGCGCCGCGACCGCCGGCCGGTCAGCGCCACTCCAACGCCCCTCGGCGCCAGACGTAGACGAACGCCACGAACAACAGCACGATGAACGTCGCCGTCTCGGCCAGCGCGTATCCGCCGTACGCGCGCAGCTCGATCGCGATCGGGTAGAGGAACACGACCTCGATGTCGAACAAGATGAACAGCATCGCGATCAGGTAGAAGCTGATCCCGAAGCGCATCCCCTGCTTGACCTCCGATGGCAGACCGCACTCGTACGGGTCGTGCTTGCGGGCGATCGCGCGCCGCGGGCCGATCGCCGAGTTCAAGATCGCAAACGCGACTCCGACTCCTCCGCCGAGCAGGACAAACACAATCGCTGGCAGGTAACTACGCAGCACCGAGCGCTGTTATATCACCGCTTGTGGCAGTGTGTTACATAGTGACGATCGCCTCGAAATCGTGAATCGCGCGGTCGTCATCGGAGCGCTCGCAGTCGCGATTCTCAACGCCATACCGGCCCTCCTCGGCTTCTGGTGCTGGTACCGCGCCCGTCCCGGCCGCGCCTTCTGGATCCTGCTTCGCGTCGGCCAGCTCAGCGCCCTCGCGTTCGCGATCCTCGTCGGCGCCCTGGCGATAGCGGGCGAGTACTCGAGCGATCACCTCTTCTACCTGTACGCGCTGCTTCCGCTCGCGATCGCGTTCGTCGCCGAGCAGATCCGCATCACCTCCGCGCAGACCATCCTCGACCAGCGCGACCTGCCCGACGCCCAGGCGATCGGCGACCTGCCCGAGCCCGAGCAGCACGCGATCGCGGCCGCGATCCTGCTCCGCGAGATGATCATCATGGCGCTCTCGGCGCTCGTCGTCGTGTTCCTGGCGCTGCGTGCCGCCAGCACCGCGCACGGGTTCTGAGCCGGTGCGGCGGCCGGGGCCCCCGCGGGGCTATATATTCCGGCCGCAATGAAGCCAGCCCTCGCCATCGTCGGGCTGATCGCCTGCGCCGTCCTGCTCGGCGCCTGCGGCAGCCAGGGCATCGACGTGCCGAAAGACAGCCCCTACTACAAGGGCGCCGTGTTGTTCCTCGACCACTGCTCGGGCTGCCACACGCTGTCGATCGTCGGCGCCGAGGGCTCGGCCACGAGCATCAGCGACCGCCTCAAGACCAACGGCCCCAACTTCAACTTCCGCAAGGAGAACGTCGAACAGGTCCTGTTTGCGCTGCGCAACGGCGGCTTCACGGGGGCGATCATGCCGGAGAACGTCCTCGTCGGCCACGACGCCTACGACGTCGCCGAATTCCTGGCGCACTACTCGGGCTCGAAGGCCCAAAAGACGCCCACCACACAGATCACCCTGTCCACCAAGTAGCGCAGGATCCGGACGTTCGTCCCGACCGTAAACCCGCTTCGCGGGGTCGGTCGTGCCGAAGTCACGGACCTGCTTGGCTGAGATGGTGGTAGGACCGGGGGCCGGGTAGGCTCCCGGTCATGCTCGACCTCAGGCTGATTCGAGAGGACCCCGACGCCGTTCGCTCCGCGCTCGCGCGCCGCGATCCGGCGCTCGCCGGGCTCGTCGACGACGTTCTCGCCGCCGACCAGGAGTGGCGGGCGGCCACGCAGACCGCCGAGAGCCTGCGCGCGACCCAGAAGGCCGAATCCGAGAACATCGCGGCCGGCAAACGCGAGGGGGCGGACGTCAGCGGAGCGCTTGCGAAGATGAAGCAGCTCAGCGCGCGGGTCAAGGAGCTGGTCGAGCAGGCGGGCGCCGCCAAGCAGCGACTCGACGAGCTGATCGCGCGCCTGCCCAACCTGCCCGACCCCTCCGCCGCGAGCGGCCCAGAGGACGAGCCCGTGCGAATCGTCGGGGAGCCGCCCGCGTTCGGGTTCCCGGCGCTCGACCATCTCGATCTCGCCGGTCCACGGATCGACATGGAGCGTGCCGCGGCGCTGTCGGGCGCACGCTTCGCCTACCTGCGCGGCGAGCTCGTGCTCGTCGAGCTGGCGCTCGTGCGCTGGGCGCTGGACAAGCTCCGCGAGCACGGCTTCGAGCCTGTCATCCCGCCGGTGCTGGTGCGTGAGCACGCGCTCTACGGCACCGGGTTCCTGCCCGATACCGAGCAGCAGATCTACACGCTGCCCGCCGATGAGCTGTACCTAGTCGGCACCTCGGAGGTGGCGCTCGCCTCGCTGCACGCCGGCGAGATCCTCGAGGCCGAGCAGCTGCCGTTGCGCTACGCCGGCTTCTCGCCGTGCTTTCGGCGCGAGGCCGGCGCAGCCGGCAAGGACACCCGCGGCATCTTCCGCGTCCACCAGTTCGACAAGGTCGAGATGTTCAGCTTCGTCGTCCCGGACCAGTCCGCCGCCGAGCACGAGCGCATCCTCGCGATCGAGGAGGAGATCCTGCAGGAGCTGTCACTGCCCTACCGCGTCATGAACATCGCGGTGGGCGAGCTCGGCGCCTCGGCCGCCAAGAAGTACGACTGCGAGGCGTTCCTGCCGAGCCAGGCGCGCTATCGCGAGCTCACCTCGTGCTCGAACACCACCGACTACCAGGCCCGGCGTCTGGACATCCGCGTGCGCCCCGCTCGCTCAGGCGATCGCGAGGGCGCACGCGGTATCGAGCCCCTGCACACGCTCAACGGCACCGCCGTCGCCGTCGGCCGCACCCTCGTCGCGCTGCTCGAGAACGGCCAGCGCGCCGACCGCAGCGTCGAGCTGCCGGAAGCACTCGTGCCCTACGGCGCTCCGGCGCTGCTCGAGCCGGCCGCCTCGGGCCGGTAGCGCTCCACTCGTGCCCGACGAAACCCCGGGCCGCTCTCAACCGTGGACAACACCCCGCTCTCAACACTGGACAGTAAGGCGACGGCTTCTCTTGTTACTCTCAAGTAGACATAGGCATAAAACGGTGGCTGGGGGATAGACGGAGAGGTACCGTTCTCGCGCGGCCGCATGGAGGAGCCGCGTGGAGGAGGACATCCAGAGAACGCAGGTCCTCGAGGGCATGGCTGCCCTCGTGGCGGAGCGCGGCGTGGGCGCCGCGACGCTCGCCGACGTGATCGTGCGCGCCGGTGTATCGCGTCGTGCGTTCTATCGATTGTTCCCCGACCGCAAGAGCTGTCTGGTCGCGGCCTTCGATCTCGGCGTCCAGCGCGCGTCCGCGCGTATGGGGCCGGCGTATGCCGCCCAGAGCCGCTGGCGCGACGGCATCCGAGCGGGACTGGCCGAGGGGCTGCGCTTTCTCGATGACGAACCGGCGATGGCGCGCCTGCTGGTCGTGCACTCGCTCAGCGAGTACAGCGAGCTCGTGCGCCGCCGCTCCGAGGTCCAGGAGCAGCTGTGGAAGGTCGTCGACCGCGGCCGCGGCGAGGGCGGCGCCGGGCGCGCCGAACCGCCTCCGATCGTCGCCGAGGGCGTCGTCGGCGCGGTGCTGACCGTGGTCCAGACGCGCCTGCTCGCGCAGGACGCCGACCCGCCCGACGAGCGCCCCACGATCCAGTTGTTCAGCTCGTTGATGAGCCTGATCGTGCTGCCCTACCTCGGGCCGAGCGCGGCCCAGCGCGAACTTGCGCGGCCGGCTCCCCTGCCCACCAGGCGCGGAGGAGTGCCGAGCGCCCCGATCTCCAGCTTCGATGATCACGGCGTTCGCCTCACCTATCGCACCGAACGCGTGCTCAGCGCGATCGCCCAGTATCCCGGCGCCAGCAACCGCGAGATCGCCGAGCGCGCCGGAATCGTCGATCAGGGACAGATCTCCAAGCTGCTCACGCGCCTCGAGCGCGCCGGCGTCATCTCCAACCTCAGCCAGGGCACCGCGCGCGGCGCTCCGAACGCGTGGAGCCTGACCGAGCTCGGCGAGGGGATCGAGCGCGGCGTCTACCGGCGCTTCAGGCGCGTCCCGCGCGAGGGCTGAGCCGCCGGCCAGCGGCCCGCGCCGCGCCCGGCGCGCCGGCCGGGACGGCCCGAGAACCAGGCCTGCAAGGGCTCTTGCGGCTCGATCGACGGTTCTTAGGACACCCTAACTCGCGCTGTGCTAGGTTCTGCGAGGTGGATATCCAAGCTCGTGAGTCGGGATTGCAGCCGCCGCCGCGCGCCGTCCGCACGCCGCTCGGACAGCGTACGAGCATGTACGTCTGGACCGCGATCGTGCTCGCCGTCTCGGTGGTCGTCGTGATCCTCGGCTGGCACGCACGCGGCGGCACCACCGACCCGACGGCGCTGCCGGCCGGGCACCAGCTCAGCCATACGACGGTCGTGGTCGACAGCGCGATCCTGGTGTTCCGCGAGGGGCTCGAGACGATTCTCGTGCTGGCTGCGGTGACCGCCAGCTTCCTCGGCGCCAACCGCACCTACCGCCGACCCGTCGCGATGGGCGGGGCCGGGGCGCTCGCGGCCGGCGTCGCCACCTGGTTCTTCGTCGTGTGGCTGATCGGACGCTTCCACGGCGGCGAGTTCGACGTGCAGGCGGCCACCGGCCTGCCCGCCCTGATCGTGCTGCTGATCGTGCTCAACTGGTTCTTCCACAAGATCTACTGGACCGGCTGGATCTCCAGCCACCACAAGCGCCGTCGCGGCCTGCTGTCGGCCGATCCCGACGGCAACCGGCGCGGGCTGCTGCTCGGCCTGGCACTGCTCGGATTCACGTCGGTCTATCGCGAGTGCTTTGAGATCGTCATCTTCCTGCAGAACCTGCGCGAGCTGTACGGCTCCAGCGTCGTGCTCGAGGGCGTCGTGATCGGCCTGCTGTTCACGGCTGCCGTCGGTGTGCTCACGTTCGGACTGCATCAGCGCCTTCCCTACAAGCGGCTGCTGATCATCACCGGCGTGATGATCCTGTTCGTGCTGATCGTCTCCGTCGGCGAGGAGGTCAACGAGATGCAGCTCGCCGGCTGGATCGGCACCAGCGAAATCCACTGGCTCCACATCCCGGGCTGGATGGGCACCTGGTTCTCGTTGTTCAACAACTGGCAGACGTTCCTTGGCCAGTTCATCGCCCTTGCGCTCGTGCTCGGCTCCTATCTCGGCGCCCAGTATCTGCGCATCTGGCGTCCTCGTCGGCGCGGCGAAAGGGTCGCCAAGCGCGCCGAGGCGCCCCCGCGCGTCGAGCGCGAGCCGGCGCCGACGCCGACGCCGACGATCCTGCCCGCGCCCAACTGAGCGGCGCCCGAGTGAGCAATGCGGCTCTGGGCCGCGTCGACGTCAGCTGACCGGGAACTCGAGCGAGCGGGCCTTCCCGCTGCTCGGCACGAGCGTCAGGCGATAGATGCCGCGCGCCAGCGCCGTGTGCGCGTTCAGGCTGGCGTGATCGTGACCCTTGCGGGCCGCGATCGTCAGCCCCCCCGCGAGCGTCTGCCAGCGGTTGCGGCCGTGTGTCTCGACGAGCTTCGCGAGCGTGACACGTATGCGCGTCGCCTTGCTCAGCGTGAATGTGAACCGAAGCTGCGAAACATGCACTCGAGCGTGCGTCAACGCCGCCAGTGTCGCCCTGGTCAGCGTCGGCGGCGAGACGGTCGCCGCCTCGCTGGCCGTTGCGTCTTCGCCTTCGCCCAGGCCTTCTTCTGCTTCATCGTTCCAGCCGCCTTCGGCACCATCTTCACCGCTCCCGGGCTGTTCGTCGCTGCTGCCTTCTTCGCCGGCGGCTTCTCCGGGCCCGCCGACGCTTGCTTCCGATTCGCCCGCCGAGCCCGCTGCACTCGAGGGCTCGAAGGCCGCAACTCCATCGGGAGTCCCGACTCCGGTCGGGCCGTCGTAGCCGTTTCCTGCCAGGCAGATGGCGTTGCCCGAGCACGACCTCGCCTCTTCGCTCGCCGAGCAGATCGATGTGCCGAGTTCGTCGGATGCACCGGTTTCGTCGAAGCCCTGCGAGCACACCCCGTTTGATCCGGACTCGATGTCGTGCAGACCGGCCGGCCGCGCCGCGAGGCTTTCGTACAGGGTGCGCGCCGGATATTCGACGCGCTGCCCGTCTTGGTCGGCGCCCGCGCCCCCGGCGAGCGCGAACGTCGAGGCGATAATTGGAGACGCCACGCTGGTGCCCCCCATCGTGACCCAACCGGAGTATTCGGTCCCGTCTTCTTCCACGGGCGTAGAGTCGTAAACGGCCACGCCCGTATAGGGGTCCGCGTCGGCCGACACGTCCGCCACCGCGCGGTAGGCCCCGCAGCCAACCGAGGACCAGTCCGCCACCTGCTGCTGCCAGACCGGCGCCGCAAAGATCGTGCTGCAGCCCCCGCCGCCGGCCCCGTAACCGTTCCAGACGGTCTCTTCTTCCCATGCCCCCGTTCTTTCGCTCAGCCGCAGACGCGTGCCACCGACCGCCACCACATGGGGCGATGCTGCCGGGTAGTCGACGTATTCGAGCGAATGGCCCTGGCTCGAATACCAGTTCAAAAAGCCGTCGTCGCCCGACGAGGCGGTGATCACAGTGCCGGGATGGTTGAACGGCCCGGCGTCGTCTGCGCGCACGGTCACGTCCGGGCTGGGTCCGCCCCATGAGTTGGAGATCTCGGTGGCTCCGAGCCGCTCGGCTTCCGCCTCGGCTTCTTCGAGCGCCGGGTTGGCGTTCGAGCCCGCCTCGACCAAGAGGATCTTGCAGCTGGGACAAAGCCCGTGCGAGATCTCCACATCCGTCGAGATCTCCTGAGCCCAGCCCGCTTGAGTCGTGGCGCCCGACAGCCTGACCTTGGTGAAGCACCCGTTCGCGGTGGTGCACGCGGGCAGCCCGAACTGGTTGTCGAAGACTTCGAGGTCGTGTTCGATCGTCTGATCATCGAAGGCGTCGACCAGCGCGATCGTCTGCTGTGCTCCCGGCGGCTGCAGGCCCGTCAGACCGTACGCGGCTGCGATCTGGGCCGGCGAGTAGCTGCCTGGCACCGGTTTCGATTCGATTTTTTTCGTCTTCGCGACTTCTGCCGAGGTCTGCGCAGAGCCTTCGCGCTGTGTCGCCCGCCCGCTCGGCTCGGCTTCTGGCGGTATCGAGCCGACCTGCGCTTGGGAGCCCGCTTGCAGCACCGACGGCTTGGGCACGAGGCGCATGCCCAGGCAGCTCGAGTACCCGGGCGCCGGCGCTGCGCACAGAGAGCGCACCTCATAGGCCGAGGACGCAAGTTCGGCGTGCGCCACCGACACCGGGGCCGCGGCGCCGACGCACACGCACGCCACCGCTGCCGTCCTCAGTGCGGCCCCGCGCCCGGTCGACGCGATCACGGCCCGCGTGTGCGCGTGCCGTCGTGCTTGCATACGTGTCAGGGTCTCCTCGATCACGAGGTCTCGCGGGGGCATCGGCCTGCGCTCGGGGCGGCTTGAGCGCGGCAGCCTCGGCGCAAACGGACGGTGCCTGCCGCGGACCGCGAGCCGCGCCGCGCCGCGAACCGCGCCGCGAGCCGCGCCCCGAGCGGCGCGCCGCGAGGCGTGGG
>DATJOF010000010.1:0-68538 GCA_035507415.1 Solirubrobacteraceae bacterium | reverse complement strand
GCCAGCCAGTCACGCAGGCACGGCGGCAACAACAGCACTTGCTCCCGGTCACACGTCAAGAAGTTCTGGGCCATCCCGGCATAGTCATTGGCCTTCCGGACATATCGACCGGCGAAACGCCGACCTTTGCGCGACAGCCTCGCTAAGGGGTGCATTTTCGACCGGCCTTGACACGTGGTCAGCAGCGTGATGGAGTCGGTCGAGCGCTCCGCGTTCGCGGCGCTCGCCCGCCAGCTCGACCCCGACCCACTGGCGACCCGGCTCACACGGGCGCCCGTACCCGCGACAGGTGATGACCAGCAAGCGGTCGCGCAACTCGCCGAGATCTACCGGGCGCACACGATCATCCCACCTACCGCATCCCGCGAACGGTTCGCACAATGCACGGAACAGTGGGCGATACTGGGCTCGAAACCGCCCCCGGACCTCATCTCAGGTGATGTGAGGCTTGCTGGCTGCTCTCAGCTGCTCTCAGATCAGCTGAGATTCGCTCACTGGAGTACCACAGGAAGTACCACCGCGCTGGATGTTCGGGGCGCAGGGCGTTGTCGCCGTGAAGTTCTTGCCGCGTCGTAGACGATGATTGGTCGGTGGCAAAGACCAAGCGCAGCCAGGAGGACCGGTGGCAGCCCGTGTTCTACGAGACGGCTCGCGGGAAGCGCCCGGCATGGGACTTCCTCGCGGGCGAGCAGACGCCGAGCGGTGTTCGGATCGAGCTGCTGACGACCGTGAGGGCCGTGCTTCAGGTGGGCCCGCCGAGGTTCCCCACCTCGACGCAGCGCTGGCGCCTGATGCACAAGCCAGCCAGCAAGAAGGAGGTCGATCTCAGCGGCATCTGCGAGGCGCGAGACAAGCACTGCAACAAGCTCTACCGGCTGTTCTGCGTAATCGACCGAGACGCACCGACACACGGGCTCGCGCTGCCCTCGCTGGTGTTGCTCGGCGGCGTGGTTAAGCCTGCACGAACAGAGGCACCGCAGTCGGAGTACCGGCGGATCGACCGTTATGGCAAGGACTACCAGGCGACGCACCGCGTCGCGCTCGAACGCGGTGGCGCCGAGTGGTGGCCGGATGTCGGTCCCAGTATGTCATAGCTTCTATGCTACGATCTGCTCTCCCCAAACTGAGGTGACCGAGTCATGCACAAGTCCGAGGAAAGCGCCGTCTTCGCCGAACTGCTCGCCGAGAGCTTCCCGACCGCCGAGGACCGCGCCGCTCACGAGCGCGAGGTCGCCAAGCTGGTCGCGTTCGCCGAGTTGCTGATCGCGCTGGACGAGGTTCGCGCGGGTAGCAGGATCTCCAAGGCGGAGCTGGCGCGTCGTGTTGGCGTCAAGCCCTCGGTGATCTCGCGGCTGCTGGACGGCAAGGGCCGCAACGTGCAGCTGGACACCGTCGCCGACGTCGCCGACGCGCTCGACGTCTACATTGAGATGCGCGTGCGCCCACAGCCCAAGCGGAAGCGGGCACGGCACGCCCCAATCGAAGTCCTGGCCGCGTAAGCCGCGCGACCTGCCGACCTCACTTCGCGGTGTTCTCAGCTACCGGGATCGCGGCCTCGATCTTGAGCTGTCGTGGCCAAGGCTCCCATGATCGTTCATTAGCCGCGTCGGGGCCTTCGTCTCCCACGCGTCCCTCAGCAGCTCCGTGAGCTGGTTCGCACGAACGCGATCGAGGTTCACCGAGACGGCTGCGAGCCGCTTGCCCCACCTGCGCTCCGTGCACGCATCGGGCGCGCTCTGCACGACGGTGCGGATCCCCGGCTCGTCGAGCATCACGTTCATGGTCGACTCGTCCCAGAGGGTTGCGAAGATCTTGCCGCCAACGCGGAACGAGGGACGGCCGTGATGGTCCCGTTCGACAGCTTCCGGCAGCGCCAGCGCGAGTGACCGAGCCTGGGCCTTGGAGACCATGCCCGTGCGGCTACCGGCTGGGGTCCGGTCGATAGGTGCCGAAGCTCCAAGAGTGGCCCTCTGGGTCGCGAGCCGAGTACTCCCGCGATCCGTAGGGCGTGTCCTCGATCTCTCGCGTGATCTCCGCGCCTGCCTCCATTGCGCGCTTGTAATGGGCGTCCGCATCCTCGACCGCAACATAGATCCCATGGGAGCCGGGATCACCCTGGCCGAACATGATTGTTCCCGCGCCGAGCGACATCTCAGTGTGGCGGATCACGTCGTCTTCGTCGCGATGTATCGCACGCGTCTTGAAACCGAACGCGCGGGACAACCACTCGGCCGCGGCGTCTGGGTCGGCGAACCGGATCGCCGGGAAGATGTTCGGTGTCTGCTCTGTCATCACGTCCTCCAGGATCGGGTGCCAGGAGACTACGAGTCAGCCGCGGTCGCGTCTTGTACAAACGTAACCCGCTCAGCCAGGTAGGCCGACGGGGTCGTGCCCGCGAACTCGCGAAAGTCGCGATCGAGGTGCGGCTGATCGTAGTACCCGCATTCAGCCGCGGTCTCGGCGATGCTCTGGCCGGCAGAGAGGAGGTCGGTCGCGCGGCGAAAGCGCAGCATCCGCGCGTATACCTTCGGAGGGAGGCCGACATGCTCTCGAAACCGAGCGGCGAGGTGCTTACGGCTGCAGCCCAACTCGCTCGTGAGATCGCTTACCCGAAGCCGTCCGTGGCTGGCGTGGCGGTCGCGCCTCGTGCTCGGCTGCGAGCGCACCGCCGCGCGAGTCAACGCTCGCGGCGAATGCCTTGAACACGCAGGTTCGGCAAGACAGAACATCTGCTGCACGCAATACTGCCCGGGTGGCGGACATCGACACTGAGGGCTTCTTCTGGGCAGACGATCCTGACCGGCGCGTTCGGGGCCATCTGAGGTTCGATGGAAGAGTCGCACTCGCGCTTGAGTCCACCCTCCGTTTGGTCAACGACGCGAGTCGGGACAAGCTCGATGTCATCCGTGGCGAAACGCTGCTCGGCCAACCACTCTCTCTTTGCGACTGCTTCGTATACGAGCAGATCATAGGGGTGGTCCAGCATCGCCAATCTTGGTCCGCGAACAAGCTCCTAAATTTGGCCGGTCTCCGAGTGCTCCCGACAGTTGGGGGTTCGATAGTTCTTTGAGGTCAGACGGGTCCCGCCGATCGGCGGGACCCGTCTGGACCGTGGCTCAGGCTGCCTCCTTCACCGCCAAGCAAAGAAGGAGCAGAGCCTGATGACGAAGGATGACGTGCTGTTCGGCTATCGCCAGCAGTTGTTCGCTGAGGCCGCGAGGACGAGCGTCTCGTCGGCGTGCCGGACGTTCGGGGTGCACCGCTCGACCTACTATGCGTGGAAGCGCCAGGTCGACCGGCACGGTCTCGAGATGCTCAGGCCGAGGGAGCGTCGACGGCCGCAGATGCCTAACCAGCTGCCGAAGATGGTCGAGGAGCGCATCGTGTCGTTCTCGCTTGCTCACCCGGGACTGGGGCCACGGCGCGTGGCCTCGGAGCTGGCGAGGGAGAAGTGGGGCGGGATCATTGTCTCGCCGAACGGTGTGTGGAAGGTGCTCTGCCGTCACGGGCTGAACACCCGCGCCAAGCGCCTGGGACTGATCGCCGGCTACGCGGCACCCTATGAGCCACCCCGCGATCCAGCGCCAGAGCGGCATATCGACGTCTCACGACCCGGTGAGCTTGTCGGGATCGACTGCTTCTATGTCGGTCGTTTGAAGGGCACCGAGGGGGCGATCTGGCAGCTCACCGCCATCGATGTTGCCTCCTCATACGCGTGGGCTGATCTGGTGATCTGCAAGAACGGGAACGCGACTGCTGCCCAGACAAGCCAGCTCGCCCGGCGGGTCGCACGGGAGCTGAAGGCGGCGGGCTGGCGCCTTGAGCGTGTCCTCTCGGATAACGGCAACGAGTTCCGCGGCCACCAATTCCCCGCGACGATCGCGCGTCTCGGCGCTAGACACTCCCGTATCCACGCCGGCCGACCACAGACCAACGGGCACGTCGAGGCGCTGCACAAGACGATCCTCGATGAGTGTTGGCGCCCCGCGTTCGCTCGCTACATCTTCCCCCGCTACACCGGGCTCAAGCGCGAGCTCGACACCTACCTGCACTTCTACAACACCGACCGCGTTCACCACGGACGCCTCACCCAAGGACGCATCCCCGCAGACATCGTCTACCGTGCCCGAAAGATGGAGACAAGATGAGCCGCACCTGTCGGCACATCTCGGAGGCCGCCCATCCTAATTGGCACCCACGACCCGAAGCACACAACCTGCTCAAGCTCTGGCGCCACCGCAGACCCAGCAACTGACCCGAACCCCAGCAAACACCAACCCCTCCACTCCGCAACACGCACCGCCACCCAATAGAAAAACCCCATCTGGAAAGCCATCACGCACTTTGCGCGACAGCCTCATTTGCGGGGCTTCTCCGAGTGGGCGATACTGGGCTCGAAACCGCGCCCAGGGCTCATTTCAGGTGATGTCGGGCTTGCCGGCTGCTCTCAGATGTTCTCAGATCATCTGAGATTCGCTCACTGAAGTACCACGGGAAGTACCGTGGCATCGGCTGCCGGGAACGAGCCCGTGCGGGATCGTGATCGCGCATCCGCCGGCGGCTCACGACGACTGGGCGGCTCGCAGACTCGTAGCGGGCGCCCGTCGACGCGCTGCCCGTCTAGCTCAAGTGCTCGCCGAAGAACGCAAGGATCCGCCGCCAAGCGTCCTCGGCCGCCTCTTCGTTGTAGGCGAATCCGGTCACATGCAGCAGCGGCGTCAGCGGCCCGACCTTCAAATGGTTGAGAAAGCTGTGGCCGGCCTGCGGGTACTCCTTGATGTCGTGCGTGACGCCGAGTGAATCGAGCGCCCGCTCCAGCCGCTGCGCGCGACCGCGCAGGGTGCGGTCCTTGGCGCCGAAGCTGCCGACCACCGGGCACGCCCCGACGAGCCGCTGCGCGTCCTTGGGCACCTCGCCGTAGTTGACCGACGCGGCCCGAAAGCCGCGCGGCGCGCACAACAGCGCAAAGCCGCCCCCCATGCAGAAACCGATGATGCCGATGCGCCCGCTGCAGTCCTCGCGCTCGGCCAACAGCCTCCGCGCCGCCTCGATCTCTTCGTACGCCGGCCCGGTGCCCGAGCGCGACGCACTCATCGTCGCCACCACGCAACGGATCCCGCGGCCCGAGTACAGATCGGGCGCGAACGCGACATAGCCGGCGCCCGCCAGCCGGTCGGCCTGCGCGCGGATGTCCTCGGAGAGCCCGAGCGCGTCCTGGATCACGACCACCCCCGGGTGCGGCCCAGCATCGCTCGGCGTGGCCAGATAGCCGGCCAGCTCACCGGACGGCGTCGTGTAACGCAGCTCGGGCATCGCGGGCATTCTGACGACGGTCGCCCCCTGGCGCCCGTGTCCACCGCGGATGACGCGAGGCGCCACCGCGCGAGCCCCGCCCTGCCGCAGGTCCCATCGAGATCAGTCGCGTTGATTTTATAAGTTGGTCACTACGGTCAGACCGGGCGGTGCAATTGATCCTTGCGGTACATCTCAAGCGCGTGTCGTGCCGCGTCGAGCATCTGGGCGATGGCAGGCGAGGTCTCGCCGTCGAATCGCTTGAGCAGCGCCCTCAACGTCGCCCCCGCGTCGCCTTTGCGATTCTGATGCTCGAGGATCATGGCCTCAGTCAGCAGTACCCAGGCCAGCCGCTCGCGATCCTGTGGCGTGTCGGCTGACCAGAGTCGCATCGCCTCCTGATCAAACTCATCCACGGCTTCGTTGCCGTACTGGCTGAGCATCGCCTCGAACGGCCGCATCGCGTGTCTTCGACCGAGTCGCTTCAGCGTCGCTGACTTCCTTGCCAGCGCCAGGGCGAGAATCTTTCGCGGCTCCATATCAGCGGATCCGTCGAGCGCGTCGATCACGGTGTCGAGCACCTTGAGCGCCTCGTCCGCGGATCCTTCGTCGAGCAGCGCGTCTGCCTGTGTGACTAGAGCCTTTGCCGACCGGGCGACTCGCACGGAATCGCCCGCGCTTCGCAGATCAGCGACCAACTCAGCATCGATGGCACTCACGCGAGCAGAGTCTGGCACGAGACGAGGCAGCCGTCCCACCAACGAGTCTCGCGCGAAGCGCAACATCACGCGACCGCTCCACGCGAGATCCGACCGCCTCACCTGTGCAGCGCCTCATGCCTGCTCGGGACGAGCCGCGGTGGTCGAAGGGAGGCTCCACGCATTGCTGGTCTCGTGGGTCGGAGCAGGAGCGGCCTTGTCGGCGCTCCTGCTCCGGTGGTGGGTGTCTCAGAACTGGAGGCCGGCGCTGGCGGGCATCATCGCTGCCTGCCGTGAGCTCACGGCAGCGATCATCTCCTCGGGGTCGATCCCCTGCAGGTAGATCGAGGTGGTGCCGAGGTTGACGTGGCCAAGCTGGCGCCGGATGATGTTCAGCGGCACTCCCTCGCGCGCGAGCTCCACGGCGTGGGCATGGCATAGCTGGTGCGGTGCGAATCGGCGCCGGATCCCGGCCCGAGCGGCGAGTCGACGAAACTCGCAGCGCATTGCGGCACTCGACCACGATCGGGCGCGCGTCGGCCCGCCGATGACACAGAACATCGGCCCGATACGATCATGGGATCCTCTTCCCAATCGCAATGGACATTCTTGTTGCTGCTCTACCAGCATCCGCCTCAACCCATGCAGCGCTGGCGTCTCCCGGCGCTACCCTGGGGTCATGAGGCACTCAGTCCAGAGCACGATTCCGGGACCGGAGAGGCCGTCGCTGAGCGATGAAGAGCGAGCCGAGCGTTTGCGGCGACTCAGCGAGCGCATGTTCAGCCCAGACGGTCTGGATCACGAGACGCTCAAGCACGTCGAGCAGTTGACCGGCGAGGACTCCTAGCTCCCGTAGCGGACCCCATCCTCATCGAGCCGCCCGCGGAGGACGCCGTCTGCGACTTCTTCGTACACCGCGTCGAACAAGAGCCTCAGCCCGAGCCTTGAAGACCGACCGGAGCATGCTCGGCATGTTCTCGAAGCCGCGCTGCATTATCGGCAAAGTCACGCACCCGTCGAGAAGCTTTGCGAAGCCACGTTCGGGGCTCCACGCCTTCCCGAGGTCACCAAACCTACGGGTGAACGTCGCTGACGCGACTCGTGCCGGCCTGCATCCCTACAGCGCGATGGGCGATACTGGGCTCGAACTCGGGCTTGGGGTCAGGTGGGGCCGAATACCCTGGATTTACTGGGGTTCGGTGCCCTCAGATCAGCTCCAGTTCGCTCAAATTGCGACCAAGATTGCTACCAAGGCCAGGGGCAAGCCGCGACGGTAGAATAGGGGCATGACGACGCGCGCCCAAGCAGCCGAGAACGCATTGGCGTCCGTTCGCGCCGAGGGTCTCGATCCCGGCGTAGCCGAGGCACTCCTGGGCCGCTGGGGGCGTGGGGAACTGACCGACGCACAGCTCGACGACGCAGCACGTCTGATAGCCGCTGGCGAGCCGCTCGGCGAGCTGCTCGTCCCGGCACGCGCCTAGTCTCGACGCCGGAACTCTCGATACGTTGCGGCGGTGGCCGCCGATCCATACGCCTATCCCGGCACCGACGTGCTGCGAAACCTTCTGGACTTGCGCGACGCGGCCGCGCTTGCCGAGCGCGAGGCGGCACTCAGCGCCATCCGCATAGCGCAGCTCGAGCGGCGTTTCACTCCCGGCGATTTTGACCTCGCCCACCTGCAGGCGACACACCGCGACATCTTCGGCGACATCTACCCGTGGGCCGGCGAGCTGCGCACGGTACGCATCACGAAGGGGAGCGACCTGTTCGCGCTGCCTGAGCACATCGGTCCCTACCTGACGACATTGTTTGCGGACCTCGCCCATGAGGATCGCCTCCACGGCCTGGGCCGCGAGCAGTTCTTGGAACGCCTGACGCACTACTACATCGAGATCAACGCCGTCCATCCCTTCCGCGAGGGCAACGGGCGCACCCAACGCGCGTTTCTCGGCCAGATCGCCAAGGCCGCCGGCCATCCCATTGCATGGGTCCACCTCGATGCCGAGCGCAATATTCTCGCCGCTCGCGAGAGCCATGGTGGCGATAACTCACTACTCCACGAGATGCTCGACGACCTCTTGGAATAGGCGAGCGCCGCACTCCGGTCACCGGCTTCTTTCATGCTTGGACTCGCTTCTGACCCAGGCCAGATCAAAGCTCCGTCACACCCAGCCTGGCTCAGACCGCTGCGTTTCGTCCAATCCGGTCGTCTGCTCGGGCGTCATTTGGACGCTCGCTCTGGCCTCCTGAACAGCGGCTCAGGCCTGAGCAGCTATGGGCCTTCCGCGGGCGGGTTTGCAGCCGGACTTGTACGTGTGACCACGTAGCTAGAGGTTTCGCCTTGGCCGCCGCCGCAGGGGCCCACCTGGTAAGCCCGGCTCAGCCCGTGGAGGATCTGCCGGTGTGACGACCACCACAGGGTTAGCGTCTTGTATTCGCGGTTGGCTCGGATGTCTTCTCCGGGACGGTGCGGGCACGGGGTCGTCGAAGGTGGAAAGGTCGCGACGTACCGATTCCCGCCATCGGGCACGATCGTCGCTGCTAGTGTCCCATAGTAGCTAGCGGTGTAGAGGGAGGTCTTGCAGCTTTCGGCATTGCAGACGCGGCGAAAATCCCAAGGACGCACCAGACGTTCCCCCGCGCAGGCATCGATGGCGTTCGTGGTCAGGATCGTCTCCGTCGCGGTCCATTCGCCAGTCGCGAAGCGGACCTGGGGTGGTGCGATCTGACAGGTGCCGGGCCTCTGCGGTTGTATGGTGGCGGTCATTTGCCCCGGCGGGCGAGGGACGCTATTGGCCCGGGCTGGCAGCACCATGAGCACGGCAATCTCGGCGAACACGAATACCCATGGCGCGCGTCGTAACGTCCGCGGCAGGGGAAGGCGGCCACCCGGAATCTGCAGTTCGCCGGTCATCGGATCCGTGAAATGCGAGAGCCGTGCGCGGTGCAGTCTCGCGAAATATCTGATCAGGCCCAACTGATAGACCATGCCCCCGAGCGCGAGGAGCACAGCCGCCGCCAACGGAAGGCTCGCCCGTACCCTCAGAAGCGCAGCGACAAACAAATACTGCGTGCAACTGATTAGCAGGGTGAAACGGAGTATGCGGGACGACAAGTCGAAACGCTGAGCTGCGTCTGGGTCCGTGATCGGCGAGCTCTTATCGAAGCGTGCAGACACCCGACGGCATGTATCGGCACGTGGAGCTTGAATCCTAAACTGAGAGCATGGCGCTCGCGGCTTCGACTAAGGACCGCCAAGCAAGGCTCCTCCTTTCGACCGCAAGCGGGCGTGTCTGAGCGTGCGTCCGGCGCTCCTGAGTGGGACGAGCCGCGGTGGTTGAAGGAAGGCTCCACGAATTGCTGGTCTTCTGAGCCGGAGCAGGAGCGGCCTTGTCGGCGCTCTTGCTCCGGTGGGTGTCTCAGAACTGGAGGCAGGCGCTGGCGGGCATCATCGCTGCTCGCCGTGAGCTCACGGCGCAGCGATGATCTCCTTGGGGTCGATCCCCTGCAGGTAGATCGAGGTGGTGCCAAGGTTGACGTGGCCAAGCTGGCGCTGGAGCGGCACTCCCTCGCACGCGAGCTCCACGGCGTGGGCATGGCATAGCTAGTGCGGTGTGAATCGGCGCCGGATCTCGGCCCGAGCGGCGAGACGACGAAACTCGCAGCGCCCTGCGGCACTCGCGGATCGACACGATTACTCAAACAGAGCATCACGCTCGGCGGCGTGATCACCATCCCCGCCTACGAGATCCTGATCGAAGAGAAGACCGGCAGGGAGTTCTCGATGCCGGACACGATGGACCAGCACACATTCGAGGGTCACCGATCACTACGAACAACCGTCCAATAGCGGAACTTCGAACAACCTCGGTAGTCTAGAGGACATGAGCCAATTGCCCGCCACTCGGACGCTCGTACTCAGCCTTCTTCTAATCGCGCTGGGAGGTACGGCCAAGGTCGGCAACGCTGAGGCCGACCGCGCTCGCGCTAAGATTTGCGGCTCTAGCGACGGACATACCGTGATTGCCCGAGACGCCGAAGCCGAGGTATATAGGCTCAGGGAACATACCCTCGCAGCAGCCAAAGACGAATATCGAGGATGCGTCTACGGAAGCAAGCGCTCGTTCCGACTCGGACGCGAATTGCTACTCTGTGATCCGTCCGGATGCTTCATGGTCGACCATGTCGTACTCGCTGGTACGACGGTCGCGTATGAAATGTTTCTCACGAGCTCATTTAGCCTGGTAGAAAGCGAATGGCGCGTTGCGGTGGTTGATCTACGCAGTGGTCGCGTGCTGCACAAGGTACCGACCGGCGTAACGTCTCCTCCTAACAAGGAGTTTGTAGGCGACGGCCAGGTGACGGCGATTGTAGTAAAGCCCGATGGCGCCGTCGCATGGATTCTCAATACAGCGCAGAGCGAAAATCGATATCAAGTCCATGCGCTCGACCTGACAGGAGAAAGGATGCTTGCGGTCGGTTCCAACATTGCGCCAGCCTCGTTGGCGCTTGTGGGCAGCACGTTGTACTGGACGCAGGGTGGCAAGCCTTTCTCGGCGGCGCTGGACTGAGGACTCGGCCCCGTGAGGCGAATCGCGAAGTGGTCTTCTGTGCCAGCGTTGGTCGCGCTGCTGAGCGTAGCCTGTGTTGGTCAAGCGACAGCTCGTGGGGGTCGCCCGCCGATCTGCGGATCGAGTGCTAGGCATCGGGCTTCTGAGCGAGTTGGAGTTCAAGCAGTTCGACTCGGCGGCCGATATCCGGTCTTGTGAGGTGGCTGTGGCTTGCGATCGTGGTCTGCGGGATAGCCGGGTGTGGCAGCGTCTCCGTCGCGACCGAGACACCGGCCGAGTGGCGTGCGCACCTCTACGCTCGATGCGCGAGCTACGAACTGCAGATCAGGACGGCTGCCATGGAATGGAACACGGCAGATCTGGAAGTTGGGGAAGGTCGACAGACCGCGCTCGTTGCTCCCCTCCAGCGTATTGAAGGCGGGATGCGGGCCAATCTCGCCGCTGTCAAGACTCCGGCCATGCCGCCGAGTCTGCGGCCGCGGATCGAAACTCTCGCTCGGGCGCTCGAAGATAACCTGGGCGCGGACGTCGAGCTTCGGAAGGCGGCGGCCAGCCATTCGACGGAGTTTCACCGAGCTCTGGGGGCCTTCTTGAGCTCCCTGAAAAGGGTCGCGGCCGGGACCCACTCCCTTGAGATCCGTTGCCCTCGGCACTAGCCGACCGGGAAGCTGCCTAGCCTTCGGCACATAACGAGCACGCTCACGCCGGCAGAGGGAGCTGTCGCAGGCGATCGACCTGCTCGAGCCGCCCGGAGCAGGCCTCGCGGGCTACGGTCTCGCTGGGCGGAACGAGCGGGCTCGCGGTTGATTCATCGGCCACCAAACGCATCGGCGTCGCCAACCAAATGTCTTTCACCAGAGAGATTTGATCCTCGTGTAGCGATCGTCCCTTCGCGTTGCCCCCCGCGTACGAGCTCGCCAATACGGCGTTTACACCGCCGGACGCGCTCGGTCGCTGAGCGCTGCGCGTCTGACGTGTCACATCAGACCTCTTGTGCAGAACGCGATTGCGAATCAACCGCCAAGGGGCCGGCGTCCATCCCGCGACCAAAATGGGACCTCAGGATGGGCCCTGAGGCCGGTCGAAAAGCAGAAAACCCCGCGATCTGCAGGCCTTTCCGGACATGGGCGATACTGGGCTCGAACCAGTGACCTCCGCCTTGTCGAGGCGGCGCTCTCCCAGCTGAGCTAATCGCCCTGGGATCTGGCTTTCAAGCCTATCAGCGCGGATCGGCGACGCCGCAGCAGCGCGCCCGTCCACCGGTCGCCAGCGCCTCTATCGACTGGTCGCCGGCGTTCCTATCCCCTGGTCGTGGCGTGCCGGGAGATCACCCGACGCGGAAGGCAGCGCCCGCGCGTGGCCAAACCGACACCCGCGGGCGCTCACCTGCCTTGCACGCTCGCTCGCGCCTGGAGGAATGGCGCGAGCGAGCGCCGGTTCACGGCACGACGATCCGGTACTGACCTTCCGAGCCGCCTTCCGGTTCGGCGCCTGTGGCGCCCGTGCCGCTTTCAGTCCCGGGGACGCCCGCTTCACCGGCGCCGCTTTCGCCAGGCGAGCTTTCGCCGCCCGCTTCGGTGCCCGCGCCGCCGGCTTCGACTTCGCCGTACGGCGACTGCCGGCCATAGGGGGTCTGCGTCGCGCCGGCTTCTTCGCCGGAGCGTCCGCCGTTGACGCGTTCGCCTTCGGTGCGGCCTTCGACCGCGGAGCGATAGGAGACGCCTTCGCCGGCCTCGATCGTCTTGATGGCCTGGGCGACCGTGTCCGAGGAGATCGCGAAGCCGACCCCGGTGCTGCCGGGCTGCGAGCCGGCGACGTCGGCCGCGTCGCTCGCGATCTGCGAGTTCACGCCGATCACTTCACCCTGTTCATCGAGCAGCGGACCGCCCGAGTTTCCCGGGTTGAGCGCCGCGTCGGTCTGGATCGCGCCGCTGATCTTGGCGCCGTCGGGAGCGGATATTTCGCGGCCGAGCGCCGAGACGATGCCGCGCGTGAGCGTCTCGTTGAGGCCATAGGGATTGCCGATCGCGTACACCGAGTCGCCGACCTTGACCGAGCTCGAGCTCACCAGCTTCAGCGGTTTGAGGCCCAGACCGGACGGGTCGATGCGGATCAGCGCGAGGTCTTTGTTGGCTTCTTCGCCGACCACCGTGGCGGTGCGCATGACCGACGATTTGCCCGGCCCGGCGGTGATGCTGGTGGCGCCCGCGATCACGTGGTCGTTGGTCAGGATCAGGCCCTTTTCATTGAGCACGATGCCCGTGCCGCTGTCCTCGCCCTCGGCGGTGATCGCCCTGATCGAGACGACGCCCGAGGAGTCGCGTTCGTACACCTGCGTGGCGGTCGGTGTGGTGACGGCTGCCTCGCGGCGTACGCCCACGGTCGATTCGCGCGAGGCCGACGCCGGGGTCACGCGTGTGGCTCTCGTGCCGGTGCCTCCGGAAGCGCCGCCGGCTAGCAGCACCGCCGCGCAGGCCACGGCTGCGCCGGCGAGCGCCGCGAGCAGGATCGGTGCAGATGGACGTTTCAAGAGGTCACCTCCGGGTTCATTGCAAGATGCGATCCATCATGGGCCGGCCACCTGTGCGGTCGCTAACGCGCTTCCTAAGACGGGGTAACGGGCGCGGAAAGAGTTCTTAACGGGGTACGCTCGGCCAGGGATGAGCTTGGGCGCATGTGCACGGAGGCAGGTCTTGGGCGCGGCCGCGACATCGGCGATTGTCGCGCTCGCCCTGGCGGCATACGCGACCGCACCCGCGTACGCCGAAACACAGACGCTCGGACTCGAAGGCTGGCGCGTGCAGAGCAGCGCTCTGGCCCCGCAGAACGGGCCGCAGATCTCGGCGCCGGGCTTCGATGCGAGCTCGTGGCTTGCTGTCACCCCGGACGACGCCGGCGCGCCGGGCACGGAGATCGCGGCCCTGCTGCAGAACGGCGAATGCCCGAACGTCTTCTACTCCGAAGAAATGCGCAAATGCTTCGGCTACATGAACCGCATCGGCAGGGACACGCCGGCGCGTTTCGCCGTCCCGTGGTGGTGGCGCACGGACTTCACGGCTGCGCTCACCCCGGGGCAGCGTGCCGAACTGGTGATCAACGGCGTCGTCGGGGCCGCCTCGGTGTGGCTGAACGGGCACCCGGTGGCCAGGCGACGGACCGTGCAGGGGGCTTACGCGCGCTATGCGTTCGACGTCACCTCGCTGCTGCGCGCGGGCGTCAACTCGCTGGCGCTCGAGCTGGCGCCGAACGATCCGCTGAAGATGCTCACGCTCGATGACGTCGACTGGAACCAGATACCGCCGGACAACGACACCGGAATCCAGTTTCCGATCCAGCTGCACCTGGCCGGCCCGCTGGCGCTGTCTGACGTGCACGTGCTTCAGCGCGACACGCCCACTGTGAGCGCCGCGACCCTCACGCTGAAGGGCCAGCTCGCCAACACCACCTCCGAAGCCGTCACGGGCGAGGTCTCGGCCGTGCTCACGCCGCCCTCCGGCGCGCCCGTGACGCTCGAACGTGCTGTCACGGTGGGCCCGGAAGAACAGGCGCCTGTCACATTTTCGGCTTCGGAATTCCCGCAGCTGCAGCTCGAACATCCCGCCGTCTGGTGGCCCTACCAGATGGGGGCGCAGCCGATGTACCGCTTGACGATGACGGCCTCGCCCGCCCAGACACCGGGGGACGAGTCGATGGCGAGCAGCGCGCCGACCAAGGGCGAGCCTCCCGAGAACGACGGGACGGCGGACAGCCAGTCGGTGAGCTTCGGCATCAGGACGGTCGGCTCCGAACTGGTTGGAGCGTCGCCGCAGGCGCCCGCCGGCGTGCGCCGCTTCTCGATCAACGGCCGCCCGTTCGTGCTGCGCGGCGGCGGCTGGGCCGAGGATGAGTTTCTGCGCTACTCCTCCGCGAACACGGCGGCCCAGATCGGGCTGATCAAGAACCTCGGCCTCAACGCGATCCGCACCGAGGGCAAGCAGATGCCGCAGGATTTCTACGAACAGATGGACCGCGCCGGGGTCATGATCGACGCAGGATTCCAGTGCTGTGATGCCTGGCAGCCCGAAGGACAGCGCAAACCCAGCGCGCGCGAGTACCACGTGATGGAACTCTCGGCGCGCACGATCGGCGAAGAACTGCGCGACCACCCGAGCGTGCTGAATTTCAGCTGGAGCGACAACGCGCCGACCCCCGAGCAGGAAAAGGTCTCGCTGCGTGGCTTCGCGGCCGCCGAATTTCAGGATCCGCTGATTGCCTCAGCCGAGTACAACAGCGGGCGCGTGCTCGGTCCGTCAGGCGAGAAGGAGGGCCCCTACGACTGGGTCCCTCCGTCCTACTGGTATGACCAGACCCATTACGACCCGCACGATCCGACGCGCACCAACGTCGGCGGCGCCTGGGGATTCGACTCGGAGGCGAGCGCCGGCGACACAGTCCCGACACTCGACTCGATCGATCGCTTCATGGCGCCGTTCGAACAGGAAGCGCTGTGGCGGGAACCGGCGTTCAACCAGTACCACACCAACTACGAGCCCGAAATTCCCGGCCCCGGGAACGAAGGCTATTCGTTCGGCACGCTCTACAACCTCGACCGCGCGATCGCCGAACGCTACGGACCGCCGCAAAGCCTCGAGCAGTACGTACAGGAGGCGCAGGCCCAGAACTACGAAACACAGCGCGCCGAGTTCGAGGCCTACATCGACCACGCCGACGCGCGGCCGACGCCGTCGACGGGGATCATCTACTGGATGCTCAACAAGGCGATGCCCTCGCTGTTGTGGGACCTGTACAACCAGGAATTCGACGAGGCCGGCAGCTATTTCGGCGCCAAGGAGGCCAACCGGGCGGTGCACGCGCTGCTGGCGTATGACACGCACACGGTGAGCTTGGACAACCTGACCGGCTCGCCGCAAACCGGCCTGTCCGTGCATGCCCGCGTTTATTCGCTCGACGGCCGCCTGCTGGATGAACGGAGCGCGAGCGAGCTCGACCTCGAACCGCAACAGGTGCTGCAAAACCTGCTCACCCCCGCCCTGCCGGCGGATACGCACCCGCCCGAACCGGCGCAGGCGTACTTCGTACAGCTGCTGGTTCAGCAGGGCGGCCGCACGATCGACCGCAACGTGTATTGGCTGTCGACTCAACAGGATGAAATCGACTGGCCCAAGACGGTCGGCAGCACGTTCGCGACGCTCAGCCAGTACGCCGACCTGCGCGGCCTGCGCGAGCTGCCACAGGCCAAGCTCAGCGTCAGCGCCAGCAGCCATCCCGAAGCCGGACCCGACGGCGCCGACACATCCACTACGGTGACCGTCGAGAACGTCTCCCCCACGCCCACCGTGGCGTTCCTGGTGCGCGCCGACGTCCGGCGCGCAAGCGCCGACGGATCTCCCGCGAACGGTGACAACGAGGTTCTGCCCGTCTTCTGGAACGAAGACGACATCGCCTTGTGGCCGGGAGAAACGGCGACGCTGAGCGCCGCCTACAGCTCCTCGGCGCTCGAGGGCGCGGCGCCGGTGGTGAGCGTCAGTGGCTGGAACGTCAAGACGCTCGACGTGCCGGCGCCCTTGCCGTAACTGACGGATCTGTGCGGGCCGTTGCTCGCAACCTTTGCGGGCAAGACCGGCTAAAGGTATTGCGGATTGCGAGCGATAGGTGGAGAGGTGCTGCGCATCGGACTGGGCTGGATCGGGTGGTTGGCGGCCGGCGTCCTCGCCGGTTCGATCTCGACCGCGCTCATGTCGACCCCGGCAGCGTACGCCCTCGGCGCCGGTCCTGTGCTGGCGCCGACGTTTCAGCCCGGCGGCGAGCCACTGATCCTGGCCTCGGACGGCAACGGAGGGATCTGGTACGGAGGCGGGGCAACCCATGTCGTCAGCGAAGAACCCGAAGCCGAGGCGAGCATCTGGCACCTCACCTCAGGTGGCGCAGTGACACGCGTCCAGCTGCCGACCAAGCCGGACCCCCGCTTCGCCGAGTACTTCGCGGCCGGACCCGAAGGAACGGAGTGGTTCCTCGCCGATACGGACGCGAACACCAGTGTCGAACTGGGCAGGGTATCGCCGTCCGGCACCCTCGCGCTGTCACCGATCCAGCTCGCGAACGGGCTGCAGTTGCGAGGGCTGGCGGTCGACCCACAGGGCAACCTTTGGAGCACCGAGAGCGGTCGCGTTGGACGCCAGCGAATCGCGGCAATCGTGCGGATCACGCCTGCCGGGCAGATCGCGGTGCTCACGAACGGGCTGATGCCGGGCGCCATACCAGTGAACATCGCGGCCGCGCCCGACGGAACCCTGTGGTTCCTGGATGCCGCCGGGCGCGTCGGGCACGTGCTCGCCGACGGCCAGATCGTCGAGACGCCGATCGGACGGAGGATCGCGCAGGAGCAACGCGCGTTTGCGCCCAGCCGACCGATTCTCGTAAGCGGTGGCGACGTCTGGTTCGTGGCCGGACCCGAGACGATCGCGCGGATGAGTCCCGCGGGAAAGACCAGCTTCATCACGCCCCGCTCCTCGTATCGAGGTCTCGAAGCTCAGGGCGCGCGCGACGGCAACTTGATCGGGCTCGCCGCCGCGCCCACGGGCGACGTCTGGTTCACGCGCGACTCCGGCGAAGTCGGCCGAATCGGACCAGACGGTCGGGTCGCGACCGTGACCAACCGGCTCGTGAACGCGTTCGGGATCGCCTTCGACGGTCGGGGTGACGCGTGGGTCGGCGAGGGGCCGGGATACGAGCGGGCGATCTTGGGCGAACAGAACCCTTTCTACCGCGAACAGGAAAGACAGATGGCGTTGGCGCATGTGGAACCGGCGCGGATCGCACAGATTGAATCATCAGGTGCCGTCGCACAGTTCCCTCCCGCCCCCGCCTGCCGCGTACCGTCGCTGATCGGCGTGGAACGCTCGCTCGTGTGGCTCGAGCGCGCGACTCCGTTCGGCTTTGGAACCGCAGAACAGTCGTTGGCCTATTGCGAACACCGGATCCGGTTGACGCACGTGAGGATCGAGCGCAGAGCACGGCGCGGGCGCCTGTTCGTGATCGCCCAGCGACCGGCGCCGGGCCTCCGGACATACGGATATGTCGGCGTCAGCATCACGCTGGCGGTGGCAAGTGCGCCTCGCGGGTGTCGCATTCCGCGACCGTTCAAGGCGTTGTTTCGCTCAGGTCGGCTGTTGGTGTGGCGGGTGGCGACCGAAGCTCCCGAACAGGACGGAATCACAGAGACTTACTACGGATGCGCTCTCCATCACGGCGGCATCCGCGAGATCACCTCGACTGGAGGGGAAGGCGCCGAGGGCGGCGACGGGGTGGCGCGGATGGCATTCGCGGGCCGATATGTGGCTTATGTGACCGAATACGGCAGCAAGTACGGTGGCGGGCAAACGCTCACGGTCGAGAACCTCGCGAGTGGATCCGAGACCGAAACCGAAACCGACGGTTACAACTCGGATTACAGCGGTCCCGAAGGCCCTCGAGCGCTCCCGAGGCTGGAAAGGCTCGGAACGCCTCTAGGACGCGGGGTCTACGAACTGGCGCTGGCAGCGACCGGCGCCGTCGCGTGGGTCGGGCAAACAGAAGCTCGGGCGGGTACGCCGCGGCACTCGGTCCTGTACGTGCGCGACCATCGAGGTGTGCACAGACTTGCCGTAGGAACTTCGATTGGTGACGTGCGCTTCTCGGGCCCCACCGTCAGATGGCAAGACGAAGGACGGGAGCGATGGGCATCTGAGTGATCCGGAGCGCGCCCCCAGCCGCTCGCTCGCTCGCCCGCTGCGCCCCGAAAATCACCGCCCGTACGTCTCGATAACGCTCATCCTTTCAGGGCCGGACGACAAATCGAGCCCCAGGACCGTGGCAGCCCCTCGATGCGCGATCGTGCTCGAACCCTGAGCCGGTTCGACTATCGATCTCCGGCGGCCACGCCTGCGCCGCCAGTCGGGCCGTGCGGCATCGGCGGCCTTTCGGTCAGGCCCTTGGACCGGCCCGCCCCAGCGTGCACGAGGTGAGCGGCGATGGCCGTTCGACTTCCGGACGGGTAGCGCGCGGTCGCCCGGGGATGCGAGCCGAGAAGCTCGCCACGAGCACACCGACTTTTTCGTATTTGAACGCGTACACGACTTCGCTCTTGCTCTTGTAGGTTTCGTCGGGCTCGTACAGGCTGACGGTTCCGTGCACCGGTCCGGGCGGCAGCGGGCAGGTCGTGGTGCTCACGCGCTGCCCGGCGGCGATGTCCGATTCCGTTCGATATCCGCCGTGGTTTTCGAATCTCACACCGGGGATGTACCAGATGAAGTTGTAGCCGCTCTGGGCATTGGTCAGCGCGACGCGCGAGGTGAACGTGAGTCGCAGCTCGTAGCGGCCGTGACGCGCGCGGATCAGCTTGACCTGCAACGGCGTCTTGACCTGCGCGTGGGTATAGGACAGCTGCTTGGGCGCGACATAGCCGACGGGGACCTGCAGGCTCGGCGTACAGGCGTAGGCACCGCCGATCCAGCTGCGCCGGGTGATGTGACAGGTGGCGCCGTCGCGGTAGTGGATTTCGGTGATCGGGCCGTCGACCGGGACGACGCCGCCCGTGCCGACGCCGGTGAGCAGCTGGTGCGGGCTCGAACGGGTCACGATCAGGTACGCCCCCTCGGACCCGCGTGTGGCGAGCGTGTGATGCTTGCCTTCGAGCACGTAGGTGATGCTCTTGGCGTCGGGGCCGAGCAGCCCGAAGTAGAGGTTGCGCTCGTCCGCCGGCGGGCATTCGGGTTCGTGGCGCATGTGCCCACCCGGGGGCGAGCCCGGGGCATAGCAGCGGCTCTGCCAGCCGCTGGCGGGCTGCTCGCCCCACATCTGGTTGATGTACAGCCGGTGGTACTGGTCGAGCGCGCTGCACCAGTCGCCGAAGCCGGCGCCGCCGCTGCTGACGCTCAGCGAGTGGTAGCGGCCGTCGTTGCCGAACGCGTAGTCCTGGCCGACGCCGACGAGTTTGCCGGCGTACAGACGCGCCACCTCGATGCAGCCCAGGCCGCGGCTGGTGGCGAACTCGCGCATGCCCCACGGCGCTCCGCCGGCCGGGTCGGGAGTCGAGATCGGGAGCATGCGCACGGAGCCGGGCGACAGTGCGCCGTCGCCCGTGCGCGGCGCGGTGAAGAGCTCGACTCGAGACTTGGGCGCGGGGGAGCCGAGCTGGATCGCGACGGTCGCGAACGCTCCGCCGCCGAGCACCAGCGCGCCGAGCAGCGCGATCAGGGGAGCTCGGCCCCAGCGACGAGAGGTACGGGGGAGGGTGAACACGCCGAGTCTTCGCGTGCGGCTGCGGCGCGTTGCCGCGTCGAGCAGCTGCCCGCGGATCTCGGGCATCAGGGTGGTGGCTTGGTCGTCGAAGGTCATGGCTCGTCCCCCTGCGTCATTGCCGGTCTCGCGCTGCGCGATTGCCTGTTCGTGGTGTCATTGCTGGCCCGCGCTGCGTCATTGCTGATCCTCCAGCTGGGCTCTGAGCGCGGACAGCCCGCGGCTGACCCGCTTGCGCACCACCAGCTCAGAGGTGCGCAGCTCGCCCGCGATGTCCGGATACGAGCGTTCGTCGAGGATTCGCGCGCGCACGGCTTCGCGCTGCAGCGGCGGCAGGCGCTCGAGCAGTTCGATCACCCAGCCGTCCGCTGCCGCGGCGCTCTCGATCCGTTCGAGCGTGTCAGCTCCCAGCTGGATCGGCTCGCGGATGCCGAGCCGCCGGCGGGCGACCGCCTCGACACGTCCCCGGCTGCGGCTCTTGAGCAGCTTGTTGTGAGCGATCGTGAACAGCCACCCCGCCGCGCTCGGTGTGCGCGGCTTGTAGCGGTGCGCGGCGCCGAGCGCCGCCGCGAACACCTCGGCCGTGAGATCGGCCGCCACCTCCGGGTCGGCGGTGCGGCGAGCGAAGTAGCCGAGCACGGATCGCTCGTAGCGGTCGTAGAACGCCCCGAACGCGTCCGGCTGAGAGCGCGACGCGCCCAGCAGCTCTCCGTCGCTCGCCGAGGCAAAGTCCACAACTACTACAACCCTCCTACCCCGGATTTGTGACCGGCGTGGGCGACCGCGCCGTGTGCTCAGGCCGGCGTCAACCCGGCGCACGCATAAGGCGGTCGAGCGAGATCTGTGCGATCACCTCATCTGAGAGGATGCAGCGCGGTGAACCATGAGCTCGAGCGCGCCAGACGGTGAACCGATCACGCCGGCCGGTCTCGCTGCGCTCGAGGCCGAGCTCGAGCAGCTCGAGACCGTCGGGCGGCGAGCGATGGCCGAGCGCATCCGCGCGGCACGCGAGCTCGGCGATCTCAGCGAGAACGCCGAGTACCACATCGCCAAGGAGGATCAGGCGCACCTCGAGACCAGGATCAAGCGCCTGCGCGCGCGTCGCAGCAACGCGCTGATCGTCGAGGCGAACACCGCAGATGCCGCGCTCGGCTTCGGGCGCACCGCCGAGGTGCTGGACGAGGCGAGCGGCCGCGTGCAGACATGGACGATCGTCGGCCCGACCGAGGCGGATCTTGCGCAGGGGAAGCTCTCAGCGCAGTCGCCTGTTGCCAAGGCGCTGCTTGGCCTGCGTGCGGGCGAGTCGGTCGAAGTGCAGACGCCGCGCGGTGGCCGTCGCTACCGGGTGCAGCGGCTGATCGCCTGAGATCGCCGGCGGCGCCGACGCGCGCCGTAACGCCGGGACCGATGGGAATGCCGGGCGCCGGCCGGGCCGCTGCGCGCCGCTAGATTTGTCCGGTGCCCATCGACATCGATCCCTTTGGCGTGCTTCTGAGCGTCGGGCCGGCGAGTCCGTGACGGATCGATTGCCGGACGCTGCGATCAGCGTCAGCGGGCTCGAGAAGTCCTACGGAACCGTACGGGCGCTCGCCGGAGTCGATCTCGAGGTGCCCGCGGGGACGGTGCTCGGCCTGCTCGGTCCCAACGGCGCGGGCAAGACCACGATCGTGCGCATCCTCACGACGCTGCTCGAGCCCGACGCCGGCAGCGCGCGCGTGGCCGGTCTCGACGTCGTGCGCGACGCCGCGGCGCTGCGTGAGCAGATCGGCTTGGCTGGACAGTATGCGGCCGTCGATGAGAACCTGACCGGGCTCGAGAACCTGACGATGGTCGGCCGCCTGTACGGGAAATCGCGCGCGGCGGCCAAGCGGCGAGCGACGGAGCTGCTCGAGCGCTTCGAACTGCTCGACGCCGCGCGCCGGCCGACGAAGACCTATTCCGGCGGCATGCGCCGGCGCCTCGATCTCGCGGCGGCGCTGGTCGCGACCCCGCCGGTGCTGTTCCTCGACGAGCCGACGACCGGTCTCGACCCGCGCAGCCGGCTGCAGCTGTGGGAGACGATCGAGCGGCTCGTCGCCGAGGGCACGACCGTGCTGCTGACCACGCAGTACCTCGACGAGGCCGATCGGCTGGCGACGTCGGTCGCGGTGATCGATCACGGCCGTGTGCTCGCCGAGGGGACGCCGGACGCGCTCAAGGACCGCGTCGGCGGGGAACGCGTCGAGGTGCGGCTCGATGACCCGGCCTGCGCCGGCAGCGCGGCGCGCGCGCTCGCGCCGATCACGGACGACTCCGTCGAGGTCGACGGCAACCTGGTGACCGTGAGCGTTCACCGCCGCAGCGGCGCGATAGTCGAGGTTGTGCGCCGGCTCGACGAGGTCGATGTCGGCATCGAGGACATCGTCCTGCGCCGCCCGACGCTCGACGACGTGTTCCTGGCGCTCACCGGGCACGCCGCGGAAGAGGCCGAGAACGCTCAGGCGGCGAAGCATGCTCAGGAGGCGGCGGCGTGAGACGGCTCTTCAGGGAGTCCGCTGCGTGAGAGGGCTCTTCAGGGAGGGCTCTCCGTGAGACGGCTCTTCAGAGAGGCCGCCGCGTGAGACGGCTCGTGACCGATACGGTCGTGATCGCCGAACGCAACCTGGTGCGACTGCCGCGCGCCCCGGAGCTGCTGCTCGCGTTCACGGTGCAGCCGATCATGTTCGTGCTGCTGTTCCGCTTCGTCTTCGGCGGAGCGATCGAGACGCCCGGCTTCAGCTACGTCGATTTCCTGATTCCCGGGATCATCGTGCAGAACATCGCATTCGGCGGGTTCGTAACGGCGCTCGGCCTGAATGAGGACCTTCACAAGGGGCTGATCGATCGATTTCGCTCGCTGCCGATGGCGCGTCCGGCCGTGCTCGCGGGGCGCACGCTGGCCGACGTCGTGACAAACGGGCTGTCGGCGACGATCCTGATCGTCACCGGCCTGATCATCGGCTTCACGTTTCACACGACGGCGCTCGAAGCGCTGGCCGGCTTTGGCCTGCTGCTGCTGTTCGGCTATGCGTTCTCGTGGGTGTTCGCGTTCTTGGGAATGCTCGTCTCCACGGCGGAGGCTGCCAACTCGGTCGGGTTCATCGTCGTGTTCCCGCTGACGTTCATCTCCTCGGCGTTCGTACCGGTGCACTCGATGCCCGAACCCCTGCGGGCGTTCGCCGAAGTCAATCCGTTCACGATCATCGTCGACGCGATGCGGTCGCTGTGGCTCGGAGTGCCGGCCGGGAACAACGTCTGGGCCGCAGTCGCCTGGTCACTGGCGATCATCGCCGTGTTCGCGCCGGTGGCTGTTGCGCGCTACCGGCGCGCCGTGGGTCAGTAACGATCGCTCGGGGCCCCGGCGAGCGCGCATTTGGCTCGCGCCCCGAGCCGGGCGAAGCCGAACATCGACGCGCTACCGACGCGACGAGCCGAGCGGGTAACGATCAGCGCCCGTCAATGACGGATCAGCGCCTGTCGATCACGGCGATCCCGCCGGACAGCAGCACGCCGAAAACGATCGCGGCTGCCAACAGGCTCCCCGCTGCGATCCAGACCACGAAGAACACAATCCACGCGACGCAGACGAACAAGAGCGATCCCCCCGAGAATTCGCCCTTGGAGGTCCCTCGTGTCATTTGCGGGCCGTTCGAGCCTGGATGCTCACGCCAGCAGGATATGGCACGGGCGAGTCGGATCGTGACCTCGGACCTTGCCCGACTCGCAGCGGCGGGAGATTCCGCTCGTCTCTCGGCGTCTTGGCTCTACCGAGGCCATTCGAGGCTTCGAGAGAGAGGCGACGACCGGAATCGAACCGGTGTAGACGGCTTTGCAGAGCGCGTGGAAGGGCTCTTTTTGGCTTTCCTGAGCGGTTTTCTGGTGCCTCAGATCGCGTCAGATGCGCTCATAATCGCCCTGGTTGGGGAGAGTCTGGGGAGAGCGTGGCCGGCTATGCCCACAGTCCACACAGGGGCACGGCAGAGAGGCGCTCGCCGAAGCTGAGTGTTCGCCTGCCGGTGTAGAGAACGACGCCCGCGGTGAAGCGCTCGCCGAGCTTGTCGCGGAGGTGGCGCAGTCCCGCGAAGTCCCTGGGTCTTACGCTCGCGGCGGCCTTGACCTCGACGCCGGCGACCTCGCCGCTGCCCAGCTCGAGGACCACGTCGACCTCACGCTGCTGCTTGTCGCGATAGTGGAACAGCGAGGGAGCGCTCGCCGACCAGTCGCGCTGGCGGGCCAGCTCCATCGCCGCGAACGTCTCGAAGATCGGTCCCGCGAGCGTGCCGTCCTTGATCATGCGGTCAGCGCTGACGTTGGTGAGATGAGCGAGCAGTCCTGTGTCGGTCATGTAGAGCTTGGGTGTCTGCACCTGGCGGCTGCCGAGGTTCACGTGCCACGGCTGCAGGCGCGCGACCAGGAACAGGCTTTCCAGCAGCCGGGTCTGGGCGGTGACGGTCTTGTGATCGGCTCCGAGCTCTCCCGCGACCGCGCGCGAGCTGACGAGGTTCGCCGAGCGAGCCGCGAGCAGGCGCAGCAGGCGCTCGACGACGTCCGCGTCGCGGACCTTGGCGATGTCCCGAAGGTCGCGTCCGAGGATCGACGCGACGTAGCCTTCGAAGAAGCGCGCCCTTCCACGAGTGCTTCGATCCTGGACGTCGGGAAAGCCGCCCTTCACGATCTGCCCTGCGTACGCTCCGGGACCGACCGGGGCGTTCTCGATGTGCGGCGTCTCGCCAGCGAGCACAGTGTCGATGAAGCTCTCGCGCGTGCCCGCCAGCTCGCCCTGTGAGAAAGGCCACAAGCGCAGGTAGTCGACACGTCCAGGCAGCGCGTCGGCGATCGTCGGCAACGTGAGGATGTTGGCGGAGCCGGCGAGCAGGAACTGTCCGCGCCGATTGTTCGTGTCCAGACGCTCCTTGATCGCGAGCATCAGATCGGGGGCGCGCTGGACCTCATCGATCACGGCCGGACCGGACACTCCGGCGATCAAGCCCGTCGGATCCGCGAGCGCCGCGCGGCGGGTCGCCTCGTCGTCGAGCGTCAGATACTCCGCCGGATGCTCGTGCGCGGCGATCGCGCGGGCGAGCGTGCTCTTGCCGGCCTGGCGCGCACCCAGCAGGCACACCGCTCTCGCTTCTGAGAGCGCCTCGACGAGCGCCGGTCTGACGTGCCTGTCGACGAACGGTCCGGACATCGCGCTTGGAGGGTAGCGCCATCACCGGACAAATGGGGAGTATCATGCCGGACAATTGGGGAGTAACGAACCGGCCAAGTGGGGAGTCGACACTCACCTCTCGGGGCACGGGCGAAGAGCCGCCGGGCGATACCGACGCGGCGAACGTGATCGCGCTGCGCCGCGACGCTGCGTGACGCGCCACGCGCGGGCCGGGGCAGGCGCAGCGCCCTGCGACGATCGCCCTCGCCGCGCGGGCAGGGCCCCCGCCAAGACAACCTGATCCAGGACTTCGCGGATGCGTTGGACGATGGGCATGGGGCGCCGGCGAGGGCGACCATCTACACCGGCGCGCGCGGGACGGGAAAGACGGTCATGCTCAACGCCGTCCAGGACGAGGCGCGGTCGCAGGGCTGGCTTGTGATCGCGGAGACCGCGACACCTGGCCTCCTGCAGCGCGTCACCGGCGAACACCTCCCGCAGCTGCTCGCCGAGCAAGACCCCAAGGCGACGCGACGGCGCTTGACTGGCGTTACGGCGCCTGGGGGGATCGGAGGGGCCAGCTAGGAGACAAAGGACCTGCACGAGCTAGTGCCAGGCATGCGCTCGCAGATCGTGAGCCTGTGCAGCGCGCTTGCGAGGGGCAGACGGGATTGGTGATCACCGTTGACGAGCTTCACCGAGGCCTGTTCGATGAGCTGGTGCAGCTGTGCACGGTGGTGCAGCACGCCTTCCGCGAAGAGCTGGAGCTCGTGTTCGCCGGGACCGGCCTGGCGGCGGCCGTCAGCGACCTGCTGGGCGAGGGGGTGCTCACTTCCTGCGGCGCGCTGAGCGCCACGAGGCTCGGCAAGGTGGCGGACGGCGATGTGGCGCTCGCGATCGAGCGGCCGGTCACGAGCGCGGGACGAGCCATCGGTCCCAAGGCGCTTGCTGCCGCTGTCGCGGCGATGGCCCGCTCGACGGGGAAAGATCGACTTCGCGCTCCCGGGCCTTCGCGAGTACCTGCGCGAGCACGCGGCGATCGACCACGTGGTCGAGTAGACGGGCCTGCTGACCGGCGATAAGTCCGCCGCCCCTGTACGGTCGCGGCGAAGCTGTCCGCGCTGTCGGCCACCGACGAAGAACCCCCGGGCCCACCGACGCGGCGAACGTGGTCGCGCTGTGCCGCCACGCCGCCTGACATGCCAGGAGCGCTTCGGCGCGAGGACGCGACCGCTCAACCACTGCTCTCGCCGTGCCGCGCCGCCAACCTGGGGATCGTTTGGGCGGGTCGCCGATTTGGCGCGTCGCGAGCCACCGCCCATCAGCACGGACGCCGGCGATTTGCCGGCGCTTCCCATCAGAGGGACAAATTACAAAAACGTTGTGAAGCCGCGTTCGAGGGCGCCTGGAGATTGTCGGCACGCGCGGCTACCGGCCTAGTGTACGCGGCACGAGCGGATTCGGCGTGCTAGGGCTGCTCGGTGAACGTGCCCGCGGGGCGCGTCGTGCGGTACGCCGCGAACGCCCCCTGCGTGAAGCGGACGAGGGACATCAGGGCCTCACGCAAGACGATGACCGTCGTCTGCTTTTCCTCGTCAAGTGGCAACCACTGCACGACAACCTCGTCGGCGAACCAGAAACGGACGCTGCCCAGCTCGTCGCCGACGCTAACTGTGCCAGTGAGGCCCGCGGCCTTCGTCAGCGCTACGGTGATCTCCTCCTTGCCGTGCGCGGCCTTGTCGGGGTGCATCTCGGAGTAGTGGAAGGTGACGTTCCGATGGTCGCCGAGCCAGTCGCCGACGTAGTTCGCGGACGCCGAATCGATGCCCGCGGCCACGCGCTCGCCGTCGTCGCGCACGTCCTGTGCCAGCGACGCAACGAAGTCGCGTATCTCGGGGAACCGGCGACTGGACTCGTTGATGAACGTGGCGGCCTCGTAGAAGAACGAGGCTTGTTGGCGAAAGAGCATCATCGTTCGTGCGCCAGCGTCTGGGACGGACGGGGCGTCATCCACCGCGATCATTTCGTCAATTGAACGGTTCGCGTCGTTGCTGATCATGGCGAGCACAGTGACGAAGCGCGCGACGGGCTCGTCAGCCGGGAAGGCTTCGCCGATGTTGAATGTGATGGTGGGCACGGAATCTGCGAGATCTTCGACAAACCGAGTGGCCCCCGACCCACCACAGCCGGGTCATTCGTCGAACGCTTCGACCACGTTCGATTCCTCCGTGATCAGCGTGGACCAGCCCACGGGCGCGCCCGTGATGATCGCCACGTTCCCGTACTCGCCTAGTTCCGTGGGCAGGACGAAGCTGCAGCGGTACGTCGTTGATTCCCCGGCGGCCACGGAGCTCGACCCGGGACCGCCCGTGATCGTGCCCGCGTCGCAGTTGGAGTCTTCAAAGCCGGTGAACTTGAGCGGGACGTTGCCCGTGTTCGTCACGACGGTCTCGTATTCCACGGTTTCGCCGGGAGCCCCCTGGACCTGGGACCTCGTGAACGCGGTGGTGCCCGCCATCCTCTGCACCATTTCGATCGTGTACGCGGGTTCGCCCTCATAGGGCTCGTCGGGTATGGCCCCCGGGTTCGCGCCGTTGAGGACGGTGAGGACGACCGTGCCGTCCGGGTAGCGCGCCGCGACGCTGTCCAGCGCTTCCCCCTTCGAGATTTCCACGGTCGAGCTCGGGACGACGCGCGCCCCGGGCGGGAAGAACCGGGAGAGCTGCGCCCAGTAGTAGTAGTCCTGGTTGACGCGGTAGTCCCCGTTCGCGTCCACGGTGATGAACGGTCGGCAGGCGATGCAGCCCCCGTAAGCCGGTTTCTTCGTCGGCTTCTTGCAGGTCTCGCGGCCGTCTGGGTATTCCATTTCCGGGCCCGACCCTGCGTACTGCGGCCCGCAGTTTTCGTTGAGCGCGAGGTTCCAGTACAGCGACCCGCGCGCGCCCACCCTCAGCGGGTCGATCAGGTAGTGCTGAACCTCCCGCCACAGGTTTTCGCTCGCGGATGGATGCCCGCCTTCGCCGGTGCTCTCCGTGAGGTAGAAGGGCACGCCGGCGGCCGCGCCCCCGGGTGCGCTCGGATTGCCGCAGTAGCCGTGGAACCCGAGCGCCTGGATCGGCGGCGACAAACCGAACAGCTCTTCGGGGTACGTCGTCGGCGTCGGCGACTTCGAGCAGGTGCCTTCCGCCCAGTTGTGGTCCCAACCAAGCAGTTCCGGTGGATCGGCGAGCCCGTGGAGGTCGCCGTGGACGTCCCCCGCGAGTTCCGCCTCTTCCGCGGGTTCCAGCCGCATCGTCGGATACGTCGCGTTGCAGTTGCGCGGCTCGTTCTGCAACGACAGCATCCACAGCGGCAGTTTCTGGCTCGCGTAGTACGAGGCGGCCGTCGCTAGGTACTTCGCGTACGCCGCGAACTTGTCGCCCTGCAGGTAGTCGTTCCGGCCCTTGCACAACAGCTTCGCCGCGAGGCTCAGGCCGGGCTTCACGTCGTCCACCTTGAAGCCGGGTGGCGCGCTCCAGGGTGCTGCGAGCAGCTTCAGGGACGGGTTGATTTCCTTGGCGAGGCCCAGCACGGGCACCGTCAATTCTTCCGCGGTCGCGCCGGTGAAAGTGGGTTCTTCCGCCGCGAGTTCCGGCTTCGCCGTGAAGTCGGACGGCCCGATCGGCACCCTCGCGATGGAGAGGCCGGCGTCCCCCGACGCCGGCGAGCCGAAGAGCAGGCCGAGGATGGTGGTGGTTTTCGGCGAGTCGTCGATGACTTCCGCCGCGGATTCCGTCATCGCCCCACCGAACCCCGTCAGTTCCTGCAGGGAGTTCGACGACGGTTCCACGCTGATTTCCGGCAGGGACGACGACCGCGTCGTGAACGGGATCGGGGCCTGGGGTTCCACCCCGGTCAGCTCTTCCGGCCCCGCTTCCGACGCCTCCGCGTTCCCGGGCGTCGTCAGCCACGATTCCACGCTGCTCGCGCCCGGCTGCCACCTGTACGTCGCCACGGAGTCCTCGGGCAGCAACGCCGTGAACACCGGGCCGCCGGGCACGGCGACCTGGAATTCCTCCCCCGGCGCGCGCGGCTCCACCGTCACCGTCGTCTCAGCCCTCGTCTTCCCGCCCGGGCCCGTCGCCGTGAGCGTGAGCTTGAACACGGCGGGCTTCTTGCCAGCGTTCACGGGCATGGACAGCTTGTCTTCCACTTCCGTCGACGAGCACGTGGACACGGACGGGAGGCCTGCCACGGCCTTGCTCGAGGAGAGTGTGCATTGCTCCGCCGCGGACACGGACGCGGTCACCGTCGTCCCCCCGCCGGACGACACAGTCGACGGCGCAGCAACGAGCCCCGTGATCACGGGCTTCGGCCCCCGCGCGGACGCCGGCGCCGCCGTGAACGCTGCAACCGCGGCCCCGGCCACAACTATGCCAGTCAAACGAATCATTCGCACCGCTGCCCGCACCTGCCCAGTCGGCTCCCAAGTCCTTAACGCTCGAGTCCGCGACTATACACGAGGACCACAAACCCCAAGGCTCGGTGCCACAACTCGACGGGTCCTGACAGAACCCGAGTGAGCCGATGAGCCTGACGCATGGTTTTGGACGACACCGAGACGTCATATTCGGCCGCATCACGCTACTGCTTTGCGTGGGAGCAAGCGCCTCGGGCTCACTGCGGGCTATCGCGTCGGCACCTTCGCCAGCAGGCAACACCTACACGCGATTTTTATCTGCACAGGGCGCGACCGGCAACCACCCGTCGTCTCGGCGCCGAACGAAAGCGAGGCGCTCATGATCGCCACCGACGCACCAGGTGACGTTGAGCGCCTGCGAGCGGCGGGGAATGGTGATCTGGATTGGTCGGATGAGATGGCGGCGAATAAGCAGGGGGTGCGGCACGTTGGCACGTTCCCC
This sequence comes from Solirubrobacteraceae bacterium, assembly GCA_035507415.1. Lineage (GTDB taxonomy): Bacteria > Actinomycetota > Thermoleophilia > Solirubrobacterales > Solirubrobacteraceae > Palsa-744. The sequence goes on along the minus strand of DATJOF010000010.1, from coordinate 38,630 downwards.
GACGTGGAGGACGAGTGCCGCGCCTGGGTCAAGGGCACCGCCAGCTCACCAGACCGGCTGGACGCGCTCGTGTGGGGCTCGACGGAGCTGCTGCTGATGGCGGGACGGTGTCGGGTTCCGATCGTGTTGCGCGGCGAGCGCCCGTCGGCGGTGCCGCGCGAACGCGCAGGCGTGACGTAGTGCCTCTCCCTGCCAGTATTCCGCCTCGCCTGCCAGAATGCGAACCCTCGTAGGGCCGCCTGCGCGGTCCCCGCTCCAGAGGAGAGGAAGCTTTCCGAATGGGTTTGATGCGCAAGATGGCTCGCAGGTCGGTCCGGCGTGTGACGCCGAGGCCGGTGCGTCAAGTCAACCGCGTGGTGCGCCACCCGGTGCGCACGAGTGTTCGCGCAGTCACGCCGCAGCCGATTCGGAAGGCGGAGCGCTCAATCTTCGATGTCACGCATCCTGTCAACACCGCCGAAAACGCCCTGCTCAACAGCCTGGGCAGCGGCTCTGGCGGCGCGCGGGCCAACCGCGCTCCCGCTCACACACCGAGGCTTCCATCGGCGCCATCACAGGCAGTAGCGAGTCGTCACATCGAAGTACAGCGGATCGCCGATCCAATGGCGGAGCCCGACGAGGACGTGCGCTACGAAGCGGTACGCGCGGCCGAGGGCGACACCGGCGCCACGGTCAGGGATACCCTGCTCAAAGCGACACAGGACCAAAGCGGAATGGTGCGCAAGGTCGCCGTGCGTGGCCTCGCGCGCCTGAACGACCCGCGCGACACGGACCTGCTCGTCAACGCGCTGACAGACACTGACGAGGACGTGCGCTACGAGGCGATCCACGCGCTCGAGGACAGGCTCGCGCCCGAGCTGCGTGAGCCGCTGCTGGCTGCGATACGCGACAGCGACGCTTTCGTGCGGCGGATCGCGCTGCGCGCCGTCGCCCAACTCGCCGATCCGCGCGACACCGGCATGCTCGCCCAAGCGCTCGACGATTCCGACGAGGACATGCGCTACGAGGCCGTCCGCGCGCTCGAGAACAGGCTCGACCCCGAGGTCCGCGAGCCGCTGTTGCGTGCGGCGAAGGACACTGCGTCGGACGTGCGGAGCGCCGCCGTACGAGCGCTCGGCGCGCTCGCCGCGCAGACGGGAGATGACACGAGCGCCGGCACGGCACCGCCACCAGCGACCGCCAAGGAGTCGCGGCCGACGTCGAGACTCAGCGATACCGACCCCGCCGACCTCGTTCTCGCGCTGCAGGTGTCCGCGAACCACGGCGCGATGGGGGTCCCGGTGCGGGACTTGCTGGCCGTCTTCCACCGCGAACGGCTCACCCAGGCCGCGCGCGACGACCTCGACCACACGCTGTACGACGCGGGACTGCACTGTGACCCCGACGTTGACGGCCTGGAACTCAACGGGCTCGCGCGACTGACCCGTCACGAAGTCATCCCGGAGTTCGAGCTGCGCGCCCATGTCGAGCACTCCGGCCCGTGGACGTTGCCGGTCGCAGACCTCCTCCGCGCCTTCGACCGCACCAAGCTCACCGGCCGCGCTCGCACCGATATCGCAGGCGCGCTTGAGTACAGCGGACTTGCCTGCGACCCCTCAATCCAGATTGTGGAATGGGACGACTCAATCACGCTGAGCCGCGCGGCTACGCCGCACGCACGACCCTGAATCCACCCTGGCCCTAAAGCTCAGACTTCGTCGGTTGCGCCCGCCAAGTGTTCAGCGAGCCCGATGCGCCCTCGCGCGCGCGGGCGCCCTCTGAGCGACCATTTGCGCATGGTCGATAGGAGTTTGCTGAGTGACGGCCCGCCACCGACGAATCATTTCGCGCCAACCTCGGGCGTCTTCCTTGACCTTCCCGCGTGTTGCGCATAGTCTGCGAAGGGCTTCAAACCAAGTGGCCCCCGACTGCTGTCACAGCCGGGGGCCTGGACACCAGGAGATAGGAGCTCCCGATGCCCGATGATCAGACTATCCCCGATCCGGGGCCGCCGTTCGATGCATCCGCGAGCGCGCACTGCAGCGAGCTCGGCCGCGCGATCCGCCGGCTGCGCCACGCGCGTAGGCTGACGATCGAAGACCTCGCGTGCGCGGCGGGCATGCACGCGATCTATCTCTCGGCGATCGAGCGGGGCGTCTGCAATCCGAGCTGGGACAAGCTGTGCCCGCTGGCCGACGCGCTCGACCTGTCGATGGCGACGCTCGCCAAGAATGCCGAAGACGAGGCCGTCCTGGCGCGTGCCGCCAGTCGCGCGAGCGCGCGTGAACGCCACACGGGTGCAGACGCAGTCCATATGTCGAAACCGACCCGATAAACCAAGTGGCCTCGGCGCTGCACGAACAGGCCGAGACCCGGCAAGGAAAGGAAGGTCCTTCCTATGCAAGACCAAGAATCTACCCTCTGTCCGGTTGAGCGTCAGAGGACGCTGGACTCGGCGGTCCTCGGGCTGCTGGTCAATCTCGACTCTCACCGGCCGTGGTCGGAGCAGGAGATCGCCGGCGAAGTCGGCGAGAACGTGACGGACAGCCTCAACCGGCTGCACGGCGCCGGGCTCGTCCATCGCCTCGATGAGTTCGTGTGGGCCAGTCGCGGGTCCGTCGTCGCCGACGAACTCCGCTTCTGACACCGCACCTCCCGTGAGCGCCGCGCCGGCGGTTGTGGCGCGGCGCTTGCCAGCGGGCTGCGCGTCTCGTCGATGCCGGGGATGAGCGCACCGTCTGTCACAGCAGGGTCTGGCCCGGCCGGGTGGCTGTCGCGAACCGTGTCGCGCGGTGCGTCAGATTCGGCGACAGGTTCGCGGCCGGCCCCGCACCCTGCTTTCGGCTTTGCAGAGCCGCTCTGCCAACCCGAACAGGTCACCGGGGTGGGTGGGGCCGGTCATTGACCACCCCCCTCTCAGCCTTCGCTTCGATGGTGGTGGTCAATGACCTGGGATATGGGTGGTGGGGTGGCAGAGCGGGGTGGTTGTGGTTGGCAGGGTGCGGGGCGTTGGTGTTGTTGGACGGGGTGTGTTGATGGGATGGGGTTGGATGGTTCAGGGGGTTAGGGATGGTGAGCGGTGGTGATTTTGTGCTGTCGGGTGTGCGCTAGACGGGTAAGGCCGGCCCTCGCTGTGCTCGGGCCGGCCTTACCTCCACATGACTATGTTGCTGGCTTGTTCTAGCTTTTTCTTGACGAGCGAGACTGACAGTGTATGATGCGTCATGTGCTTGTGATCCCGGAGATCGATCGTGGCTGAAGCATCGTCTCGCGTGGTCGGCAAGGGCTCGCGCGGTGTCGTGGCCGAGATCGACGAGCGCCTGAAGAACCTGGAGCGAGAGCTGGCCGCGCACGAGCAGCTGCTCGCCGAACGCGACCGTTTGCACGCCGCACGCGCCACCCTGCTGGGAGAGACCCCGACCGGGAACGTCTCGCAGGATGACATCGCCGCCTATCTGACCGAGCATCCGGGGTCGCGGCCGCGCGAGATTGCCGCTGCGCTTGGCGTGTCGGCCGGCCGGATCTCCGCGCACCTCTATCGTGCCAAGCGCACGCGCTTCGTCAGTCGGCCTGACGGCTGGTATCTGCGCGAGCGCCCGGCAGCGAAAGGCCGCTCGTGAGCGTGCTCGCGCACACGCGGCATGACGGCCACTGGCGGCTCGGCGTCGTTCCGGCGTCCGCGGGCGCACGACGCCGCGCCTGCGCCGAGCCGCTGCGCGCCCGCGACGTCGAGCTGCTGTGCTGGCTGGCCGAGCAGTACGGCGCCCGCGTGGATCAGCTGCGGGCGCTGTTCGGTTGTCATCCGCGCACCGTCGAGCGCACGCTCGCGCGACTGCGCGCAGCGGGTCTGATCGAACTGCGTAGGCTGCTCGTGGGCGAGCCCGCGTGGGTGAACCCGACCAGTCGCGGTCTGCGCGCGACGGGTCAGGGGTTCGGGGTTTGGCGTCCCCGACTCGGCGTCCTCGCGCACGTCGCCGCGGTCAACGACGTGCGCCTGCACATCGCGCGGCGCTCCCCGCAGAGCGAATGGGTGTGCGAGCGCGTCCTTGCGCGGGAACGCGAGGCAGGTGAGCATCTGCCCGATGCGCTGGTTATCAGCGAGGGACGGTGCGTCGCGATCGAGGTCGAGCTGACCGTGAAGTCTCGGCAGCGCGTGCGCGCGATCCTTGACGAGCTCTCACAGCGTCACGACGCGATCCTGTATTTCTGCGCGCCGGGCACGCACCGCCAGCTCTCCCACCTCGCCGGCAGCGGCCAGTGGCCCGCGCTCGGCGTGCGCGAGCTGCCCGACCTCTACACCGGCACGCAATGACCGTCACGAGCGGCGCCGGCGCCCGCGCTCGGGGTATCTCGCTGCGCCGCCGGGGCCGCGTCTCAGGAGGACCCCGCCAGGGATCGACGGCTGACTCGCCGGCTCCGACGGGTCACGACCTGCTTGTCGGCGAAGCCGAGGGGGAGCGGGGGGTCACGCTCGCGCTGCGCCTCGGCGGCGAACGCGCGCTGCCGGTCGACCGCGGGATGGTGCTGCTCTCGCCGCAGCGCCTGTGCCATCACGTGCTGGTGTGCGGCGCGACCGGCAGCGGCAAGACCGAGACCGTGCTGCGCCTAGCCTGGACGATCGCCAAGACCACTGACGCGCCGGTGTTCTATCTGGACGGCAAGGGCGACCGGCAGAACGCGGAGCGCTTCTGCGCTCTGATGAGCGACGCCGGAAGGACCGCGCGAGTGTTCCCGAACGAGCCGATCGACGCCTGGCGCGGACAGCCGCACGAGATCCACGGCCGCCTGATGGAGATCATCGACTACGCCCACGACGGACCCGCCGCCTGGTATCGCGACGTCGCCAAGAACGTTCTGCGTCTGGTCTGCGAGCATCCCGACGGACCGCCGCGCAGCTCGCACGTCGTGCTCGAGCGCATGGACCTGGCGACGCTCAGGGCCTCCCACCAGGACGCGGGCGCGCTGCGCGTGCTCGGCGCCGAGCAGGTCAAGCAGGCGAGGCTGCGCTATGAGGCGTTCTTTGGACAGACCCGTGGCGCGCTCGACGGCGCGTGGGCGTGGGAGGACACCGGCGCGGCCTACCTGCTGCTCGACAGCCTCGCTCTGCGCGAAGAGACCGCCGGATTCTCCAGGCTGCTGTTCGAGGACTTTGCGCACTACTTCACGACGCGCAAGCCGCGCGGCCAGTTCTGCCTTTTGATTGTCGACGAGTTCTCCGCGCTCGCGCGCAGCTCGGGCATGGCCGCCCGCGTTGAGCAGGCCCGCGGGTTCAACACCGGGTTGGTGCTCGCGCCGCAGGTCGTGCAGGGAATGGGCGAGGACGTGCAGGCCGCGCGCATCCTCGGCAGCGTCGAGACGGTCATCTGCCATCGCGTCAACACGCCCGAGGAGATAGTCGCGCTCGCCGGCACGCGCCAGCGCATGGAGTACTCAAGCCACTACACCGCCGAAGGGGCCAGCGGCGAGGGCTCGGCTCGCATCCAGCACCAGTACAAGGTCGACCCCAACAAGGTCAGAGCGCTCGCGCCAGGGGCCGCGTATGTAATCAGCCGCGGGCGGGCCATGCGCGTGCAGGTGCTCAGAGCACCGGAGGTGCGCGGTCCGCTGCCAAAGACGACTGGTCTGGACGAGCAGCCTACCGCTCGCTCGATAGACCAGCGAACCGTCGAGCTTCCTTTCTGAGTGTCCGGGCAGCGCGCAACGCTGTCGGGACCGGGCCCAACGGAGCGTTCGTTCTGTCGAACCGATCTGTACCAGATAATCGACAGTGGACAGTCAGTCGCTCTCGGTAATCGTCGCGCACAGATTCAGAACGCCCGCTAGCGGGACGCATCCTTCTCAAAGTTCTGGCAACTAGCGACATTTTCGACGCTGGAACTGTTGCCAGCGACGTGCGTCTGAGCCATGCTGCCGCCTGATGGCGGGGGCACGAGCAGGGGGTTGCGGCGACCGACGCAGACTGGACGGGGTGCGTGCGCGCTTGGCCGTGTCGCGTTGGCGGGCGGCGACGGCGACGATCCTCGGTGCGCTGGGCTTGCTCGCATGGGCAGTCCCGGCGGGAGGAACGCAGCAGTACGAAACGTATGAGGGCGTTGTCGCGGGGTCAGAACCCGTGGCGCAGTATCGCTTCGATGACGTGGCCGGTTCGAGCACGCTGGCCGATGCCGTCGGCTCGGACACGGCCAGCAACGACGGGATCACACTCGGTAACCAAGGTCCCTTCGGCGGTAGCAAAGCGGGGGCATTCGGTGGGGAAGCCTACGCGTCGCTGGCGTCGAATCCGCTGGAAGGCGCCACCGCGTTCACGGTCGAGGCCTGGGTTGATTGGGCGGGCGGCAGCCCCTACAAAGAGCCGATCTTCGACCTCGGCTCGGGCTCGTCGGACTACATGTATCTGACGCCGGCGTCTTCGCTGAGCGGACACACGATGCTGTTTGAAATCCACGCGGGCAGCTCCGACGTGCAGCTGTCGGTGCCCAAACTTGCGGCCAAAATGTGGGAATACGTGGCCGTGACCGAGACCGGATCGGGCACGCTGACGTTGTATGTCGACGAAAAGGAAGTCGGGCAGATCAAAAGCACGACGCTGTTTCCATCCTCGCTAGGTCACGCATCCGATGCCTATCTTGGCAAGTCGTTGGTGTCGGGCGAACCCGACTTCAAGGGCAGTCTGAGCAACGTCGCGTTCTACACGAAGGCGCTCACTGAAGAACAGGTTCGCGAACACTATCACGCGGCAGAGTTCCCGGTGAACACCGCGCCGCCGGTCATCTCCGGAACATTTAAAGAAGGCTACACGCTGAAAATCAAAGAAAACGTGTGGAGCGGTCTGGAACCGTTCACGTTCTTCTATCAGTGGCAGCGTTGCAACGAAAAAAGCGAATGTCCCAACATTGAAGGCTTGGAAGCGAAAGAAAAAGAATACAAGACCACGTATCAGGACGTCGGCTCGCGGCTGCGCGTTCAGGTTGAAGCAGAAAACATCGCGGGCAAAGGCGGTCCAGTGCCCTCTGCTGAGTCGGAACCGATCGGTGCAGTGGCACCGAAAAACACGAGCTTGCCGACGATCGAAGGCGAAGCGAAGGTCGGGAAAGTGCTCAAAGCGCAGCCCGGAACGTGGTCGGGCACTCCGCCCAAAGAATTCAAATACACGTGGGAAGTCTATAACGGCAAAAAATGGAAAGAAGCCGAAGGCAGCGAAGCCAAAGAACGCGAATACCGCGTCCGCTCCTCGCAGGTGGGCGACACGCTCCGCGTCGCCGTACTCGACGAAAACCCGGCTGGCAGCAAAACCGCTGATTCCGAAGCAACCGACACGGTCGCGGCCGGCCCGCCGGTCAACACCAAGCTTCCCGAAATCTCGGGCACGGCCGAGGACGGACACATGCTCAGCGCAAGCACCGGCACATGGGCTGGCACCGAACCCTTCTCATATACCTACCAGTGGGAACTCTGCAACGCCAAAGGTGAAGGATGCGAAAACATCTTGGGCGCCACGGATGCGAGCTACGCGCTTGCCGCGAGCGACGTCGGGCATACCTTGCGGATGGTCGTGACGGCGACCAACTCGGTGGCCTCGACATCGGCAACCTCGAATGCGAGCCCGCTCGTGGAAGCGATCCCTCCGTCGAACACCGAAGCGCCGAAAATCTCGGGAACCGCGCGCGACGGACAGACTTTGAGCGCCAGCACCGGCAGCTGGGAAGGCAGCCCACCCCTCTCCTACGCCTACCAGTGGAAGCTTTGCAACGCCAAAGGCGAAGGCTGCGAAGAAATCGAAGGCGCCACCAGTGCCACCTATGCGCTCGGCCACGGCGATGTCGGCGACACCTTACGGGTCACCGTTACGGCCAGCAATCCAGGGGGCGAAGCCTCGGCCACCTCCCAACCAAGCGGTGTCGTCGCCGCCCTCGCCCCGTCGAACACCAGGTTGCCGACCATCTCCGGCATCGAGCGCGACGGGCAGACGCTGAGTGCAAGCACAGGCAGCTGGGAAGGGACCCCACCGATCTCATATGCTTATCAGTGGCAGAGCTGCAACGAAGAAGGCAAGAGCTGCACGAACATCCTGGGCGCGACCGCCTCGACATACGTGCTCGGCCACGGTGACGTAGGCACCACGCTACGGGTCGTCGTCACGGCGAGCAACGCGGCGGGCGAAGTCTCGGCGACGTCGGAAGCCAGCGGCGTGGTCGAAGCGTTGAAACCGTCGAACACGGCGCTGCCCGCAATCTCAGGGACTGCGGAAGAGGGCCAGACGCTTAGCGCGAGCACGGGCAGCTGGGAAGGCACCCCGCCGCTGACCTATACGTATCAGTGGCAGGACTGCGACGGCCTTGGCGAAAGCTGCATGAACATCGCCGATGCGACTGACTCGAGCTACGTGCTGCAGGCGAGCGATGTGGGCAGCACCGTGCGTGTGGTCGTTACCGCCGCGAATATGGGTGGGTCGGCGTCTAGCGTGTCAGAAGCGACGGCTGATGTAGTTGGCGGCGCCCCAGCCGCGCTTATCTATACGTCTCAGTTTGGTTCGGAAGGGACGGGCCCGGGACAGTTCGCCTATCCCGGGGGGGTGGCGATCGAGCCAAACGGCGACCTTTGGGTATCGGACGGTTACAACGGCCGCCTCGAGGAGTTTAACAAAGAAGGCGCGTACCTGCGACAAGTCGGTTCGCAAGGCGATGGTGCCGGCCAGTTCGACTATCCGACGGGATTGGCGGTCGATTCGCAAGGAAATCTTTGGGTAGCCGATACGGACAACGAACGGGTCGTAGAGCTAAACGATGAAGGCGAATATTTGAAAACGATCGGCGACGAATCAGGAGCCGGGAAGCTCGTACGTCCGGACGGCGTGGCGCTAGACGGCGAAGGCGATGTTTGGGTGACCGACTACGCTCAGGAAGGACTCCGAGTTTTCAACAATGAAGGTCACTATCTAAAAACGGTTGGCGCGAAAGGTGCGGGTGCCGGTGAACTGGTGGAACCGGTGAGTATCGCGATAGCGGCGCGACACGTTTGGGTGGCCGACTTCGCACAGGACACGGTCACTGAGTTCGACGAACAAGGGGAATTTCTGCGGCAGGTCGGCTCGGAGGGCTCAGGCGACGGCCAGTTTGAGCTTCCTGCAGGGATCGCTGTCGCAAACGGCCATGTATGGGTGGGTGACGTACTAAATGATCGTGTCGAGGAGTTCAACGAACAGGGGACATATCTAAGTCAATTCGGGGTGTCGGGCTCGGAAGCGGGCCAGCTCAGCCTGTCTGCTCCTCTGGGTCTCGCGGTCGACGAAGAAGAAGGTGTTTGGGTCACTGACACCAATAACGATCGCCTCGAGAGGTGGGCTTCTGGCGTGGCGCAGCCACCTGCAGACACCATGGCGCCTAGCATCACGGGCCCGGTGATTGAGGGGCAGACGCTCAGTGCGCATCGCGGCGTGTGGGCGGGCACGCCGCCGTTCGCATATAGCTACCAATGGCAGAGTTGTGACGGTTCAGGCGGCGATTGCACGAACATCACGGGCGCGGCCAGTTCAACTTATGCGTTGCGACGCGGCGATGTCGGACGCACGGTGCGCGTAGCGGTAACGGCCACAAATGCTGCCGGTTCAAGTATGGCCGTGTCCGAAGCGACGACGGTCGTGACGGTAGGCGTCGTCTACACGAGCGAGATCGGTGCGCGAGGATCCGAGGACGGACAGTTCGACACCCCCACCGGCGTAGCCGTTGGGACGACGGGCGACATATTCGTTCTCGATGAAGGGAACGATCGGATCGAGAAGTTCAGCCCAGACGGTGAATATCTGACGCAGTTCGGCTTCGAAGGAACGCGCGGCAAAGCCGACGAGCTCTACGAACCCGGAGGCCTGGCGATCGGTCCGAAAGGTGATGTGTGGGTAACGGACACTGGTAACGAACGCGTCGTCGAGTTCAACGAACAGGGCGAATATATACAGGCTTTCAAAGTGGGATACAAGCCGACAAGTATTGCTGTGGATGCACACGGAAACTTGTGGATAACAGATATCGTCTTCTCCAAAGGTAGTGGTGAAAATCGTGTGCAGGTCTACAATGAACAGGGCCAATACCTGCGAACCGTGGGTGAACAGGGTTCGGGAGCGGGCGAAATGCAGTATCCAGGTGGTATCGCGGTCGATCAACATGGAGATGTGTGGATTGCGGCCGAAGGCGTGATCCCGCAGGTCAAGGAGTTCGATGAAGCTGGCGAATTCCGTCGCGAATTCGGAGCGTACGGGACTGGCGAAGGCGAGTTGTCGTACGGGCTCGACGATATTACAGTCGACTCAAATGGGGACATCTGGGTTGCTGACGGCGAACGAGTCGAGGAGTTCAACGAGAACGGCGAATACATCAGCCAACTGCACTCGCCGGGCCAAACCCAGGGACAGTTCGAATATGTAGGCGGCCTGGCAGCTAACGCCTCGGGCGGCGTATGGTTTGCAGATACGCACAATGACCGCGTCGAGCTGTGGGCACCCGACACGACATCCCTCCCAGTTGATACTGCAGTTCCGACGGTGACAGGTGCGCCTGAAGAGTTCCATACCCTACGGGCCAGCACGGGCACTTGGGAAGGGCCGCCGGTCTCCTACGGTTATCAGTGGCAGGACTGCGACCTTGCTGGAGAACATTGCGTAAACGTGACTGGCGCGACCAGCGCAGCATACGTTCCGCGCGCCAGCGATGTCGGCAGGACGGTGCGCGTGATCGTAACCGGCGCCAACACGGCCGGTGAGGCCTCGAGCGAATCCGCCGTAACCTCGACCGTAGCCAGCGCCCCGGCCGAACCGCTATGTACAGACCATTGGATCGGTCCGACCGGGGGGACCTGGCAAGAAGCCCCTAACTGGTCGACCGGCAGCGTTCCCGGGCCAAGCGATGTGGCATGTGTTGGCTCGGATCTCACGGTCGCGATCGACCGCGGCGCTACCCGGGTTGGCGCGCTCCTGGACGGTGGCGGCTTGACGATCTCGGGAGGCTCACTCGAACTGACGGATGCCGCGCAAGTTTCGAGTGTCAACGAGCTTATGCTCGAAAACGCGGCATTGACGGGCGCGGGTGAGCTCGAGGTTGCCGGGTCATTCACGTGGGGTCCCGGAGGCGAAATGTCTGGTTCCGGCTCGACGGTCCTCGAGCCCACCGCGACCAGCGCCTTCGAGCTTACACACTCGCCAGCGGGGACGAAGGCAAAACAATACGGGTACTCGTGACCGCATCAAACAACGAGGGATCGGCGACCGCGCCATCGCTCCCGAGTGCGGACATCGCGCCCGGCATTCCGCCTTCAAACACGTCGGCCCCCTCTATCTCCGGTGGCACCGCCGCGGGCCAACCGCTGACCGCGAGCACCGGCACCTGGGAAGGAACCGAACCGATCTCCTACACCTACCAATGGCAGAGGTGCAACGAACAGGGCGAAGAATGCGCGAACATCGCTGAAGCAACAGGCGAAACATATACGTCGAGCGATGAAGATATCGGCAGCACGGTGCAAGTGGTCGTCACCGCATCGAACACAGCCGGGTCCGCGAGCGCGACCTCAGCGCAGACGAGCGTGATCGTGCCCGCGACACCCCCGTCCAACACAGCGCCACCCACGATCTCGGGCGTAGACCAAGCCGGCCAGACCCTCACGGCGAGCACCGGCAGCTGGCACGGCACAGAACCACGCTACAGCTATCAGTGGGAAAGCTGTAGCCCCAGCGGCGAAGAATGCGCACCGATCGAATACGCGACCAGCCCCGAATACGAACTCGGAAACGGCGACATCGGCACCACGCTGCGCGTCCAGGTGACCGCCAGCAACGACGCGGGCTCAGCACAAGCGACATCGACGGCGACCACGAAGATAGAAGGCGAACCTGCCACGGAGCTGGAAGCGCCGTCGATCTCGGGTACCCCTGACGTTCACAACGTGCTGTCGGCAGACTACGGGCAGTGGACCGGCACCGAACGAGAACTCAGCTACCAATGGGAAAGCTGCAGCCCCAGCGGCCAAGAATGCGCGGCCATCGCGGGCGCCACCGAAGCGGAATACGACCTCACCGAAGGCGACGAAGGCAGCACGCTGCGAGTCAGAATCGGCCTGCGCAGCCTGTCCGGCTCGATCACCGACGTATCGCCGGCGACGGCCCTGATCGACAGCGACGACGCGCTCGCGGACACCTCTCCACCGCGACTCGAAGGCACACCCCAGGTCGGCGAGACGCTCACCACCAGTTCCGGCAGGTGGACAGAAAGCTCAGGCCTGAGCTACACCTACCAGTGGCAGCGCTGCGACCGTCTCGGCCACAACTGCAAAGACATCGAAAGCGCCACCGGCCGGACGTACGAACCGACCGAAGCGGACAGCGGCAGCACGCTGCGAGCGCTCGTCACAGCACGCAACGACAACGAATCGGCGTCACAAACCTCGCCGGTCACGCAACCGATCGCTCCTGCGGAAGGGCCCGTGGAGGTGCAGCGACCCGTGATCACGGGAACTCCCCTGGAAGGGCAGACGCTCACCGTCGAGAACGGCAGCTGGTCAGGCGAAGGCGAAATCAGCTACGCCTACCAGTGGGAGCGCTGCGACAGCGAAGGCGACTGCACGACGATCGAGCATGCGACCGCCAGCTCGTACACGCTCGCCAGCGCGGACGTCAATTCGACCGTGGTCGCGATCGTCACCGCGAGCGACACCGAAGGCAGCGCCTACGGCTTCCCCGCGTCCACGCCCGCGATCGAGCCCGAAGCGCTCACCCAGTTCTCGCAACCGTCGATCGCGGGCGTCGTGCAGGTCGGCGCGACGCTCGAAGCCGAACCGGGAATCTGGAGCGGCGCCGGCGCCATCTCCTACACCTACCAGTGGGAACGCTGCAACGCCGAAGGCGACGAATGCATCCGAATCGAAAGCGCCAGCGAACAGAGCTATACAGTCGTCAGCGGCGACCTCGGCGCGACGTTGCGCGTCAAGGTCACGGTCACCGGCCCCGACGGCAGCAAAACGGCGTTCTCGCCAGAGACCGTCGGGACTCCCGGCGGCGAAGTCACTGTCCAGGAAGCCCAGCAAGTCGCCGAACAGACGGACCCATCGCTGCTCGCGCCCTCGAGCGAAGCTATGCTCGAAGAACAGACGATCGCGCCGGTGCTCGCCGACGGCGAAGAAGAAATCTCCTCGCAAAGCACCCTCACGAGCTCGACCGTCTCCAAGGAAACCCCCGGAGAATTCGCGGTCAACACAGCTGTCGGCGAACTCAGCCTCACGCCGTCGCAAACCTCCTCCCACGCCACCGAAACACCCACGATCGTCAACGGCTCCGCGGCGCTGTTCGCCAACACGTGGCCCGCGACCGACACGATGATCCGCCCCGAAGCGCTTGGCGCCACCGCGTTCCTGCAGATCCGCTCAGGCGAAGCCCCGAGCTCGTTCTCGTGGGAACTCAGCCTCGGTCCCGACCAGCAGCTCAGACAGCTGTCAAATGGGAACGTCGCCGTGATCAAGACTCCATATCCCGAAGAAGAACAAAGCGAAAGCCAAGAACCAGCCGCGCCGCCCGAATCCGCCGAAGGCCCGCCCGAGACGAGTGCCGAAGCTGAAGAAATCGAACACGACGAAGCACGCACCCAGGAAGCCGAAGACAAAGGCGAAACCGAAACCGAAACGCCGCTTGAACCGCTCCCCGAAGCGCCGACGAGCTCCGCTCCCGAAGCCGAACCGACTCCCGGCCAGCCACAACCGCAGAACACCCAGGAACGCTACGAAGCCGCCCAAAGCGCGATGAGCGAAGCCGAAGGGCAGACCAAAGGCCAGGCGCTGATGGTGATACAGGCACCCAAGGTAACGGACGCTAGCGGCAACGAAGTGCCTGCCACGCTGAGCGTCTCCGGCGACACGATCACTCTGGCTGTCAAACCGTCCGCCGGTGCGACGTTCCCACTGATCCCGGCCATGAGCGTCGCTGCGCCCACCAATCAAGTCAGCGAAGAACGCGATCCCGTGGAACGATACGGTCTCGCCGACGACACCCCCGAAGCCTTCAGCCCGTTCGACCACAATCTCGAAACCGGACCGATGCACGTGAAAACGGCTCGCCTCGTCATCCCCTACGACGTTCTGTTCGAGAAGGTCAAGCAGAGAGAAATACAGGCCCAACACGAACGCGTCAAAGACAAAAAGGCACCCGGAATCACAGAATACGAACGGCTCACCAAATGGCTGACAGCGGTCAGAGGCGACAAACTCGAACCGTTCATTACGATCGGTCCCGACTTCGGTTGCAACAAACATGAAGCCCACCACAGAGAATGCGAAGTCCCCGGGAAAGAACGATATCGCGAGGCGGTCCATGAGCTGATGGACTACGGACGAGGGCGCGGCGTCAAGCTATGGGGCGCATGGAACGAGCCCGAAAGCAGCAGAGACCCACTGCACTCGGCACCGCAACTCGCCGGCCAATACTGGCAGATCGCAAGGTACGTCGCAAAGTACCATTGTAGCGGCTGCGCTGTCGTGGCTGGTGAATTTGCACTCGAAAATACGCCCTTCGACAAGCAGATGTACGACCTTTCAGAATATCGCAAACAGGTGAGGAAGAAGCATACCTGCGATCACTGCTGGCCACATCCACCCACGGTGTGGGGATTTCACGATTACCATGATGTAGTACATCGGACAAATGAATATGCCGAACTGTTTGCCCATTTCACGGTAAGCCGACAGAAGTCGCAACTATGGATAACCGAGGCCGCGGTAGAGCTGCAGGATGGTACTAAAGCGACCGAAATAGCAGAAGAAGCAGTCGGCGAAGAACCAGCGAAGGAACTGCAGACCCAAGCGGCCTACGATTTTTATGACCTTTACAAAGCCTCTTCGCGGATAACGCGCGAGTACTACTTCGACTACCGACAGCCCAGCGAACAAGAAAGGGAGGAAAAGAACAACCCGCATCTCTTCGACGGGGGACTGGTCGAAGCTGAACCCAAGGGATTAGGGCTCGGCAGCGAAGGAAAGGAGAGGCCAGCTTACTGTGTGCTGGCATTCCAAAGCAACAAATGCGAAGAAGCGATCAAGTGATGATCAAGAAGCACCGGTCAAGGACAGGCCTGCTGCCGACCACCGAACCTAGTCGCGTACTGCACCCCGGAGCGACTCGAAAGTTCGTCCACTACCACCGCAACTTTCAGTGCGCAGGCTAGTCTTAGCAAGGATGAGGCGTAGAACGATAGTTGGGCTCTTCGTAGGCGTTCTTCTGATGGTGCCGGTGTCGGCAAGCGCTGCCCATACGAAGCGTAAGGCGTCGTCAAGATGCCTCGGTGCGCGCTCGGGGACAGTCGTCGCCGATTCGCAGGCCCAGGTATATTTGGCAGAGGAATTGCCCGGCAATCCTGAGTTCTTGGCATTCTACGCTTGTGCGTACGGGCGTAGGCAGGTCTATAAACTTGGTCCAACGTCGTCTCCCGGCGGCTCGTCTGGTGCGGGTGGAGGAGTTCGGAGGGTCACGCTGGCAGGAGCGACGGTGGCGTATGAAGAATGGTCTACCGTGCCCCACGGATCGACGTACTGGCTTGTCATTGTGCGCAACCTCCGTACAGGGCGCGTGCTCCATAAGGTTCCGACAGGCATCGCTGGTCCAGGAACCGTGGAAGTTCTCGGCGACGGCTTCACGACTGCGATCGTGGTAAAGCCCGACGGCGCTGTGGCGTGGATCCTGGAATCAGGAGCCTCACGGCCGATTGAATATCAGGTCCACGCCGTAGATGCGAAGGGCGAACGGACGCTCGCGTCAGGATCGGGAATCGAGCCGTCGTCACTTGCGCTCGCTGGCAGTACTCTGTACTGGACGCAGGACGGTCAATCGTTCTCGGCGACCCTGAATTAGAAGAGGGCCGGTTCGAGCGTGTCGTGGAGATCGCTCGTATGTGTTGTGCTGGCTATTTGGGCAGCGCTGCCCGGCCTCGCCGCATGTGGTGGCAAGGGGGCAGGTGCGACCTCGACAGCGGCTCCGCATACTCAGCACAGAACCGCGCGAGCTGCGCCAGCGTACAGAGTGGGGCAGTACTGCGTTCCTCGCAAAGATGGGAGATATCGGTTGGCGGGCCTCACGTGCGAGCGTCACCATCTGATGAAGCGATGAGCACCGACGCCCGTGCGTGATCAGTCGGGGGGCGCGCGCCCGATGTTGGCTTGGCGCGCAACGCTGCTCCTTGTCACGCTCGCGCGTTGGCGGCGATGCCACCGTAGGCGCTCGGGTGCCTCGCGTAATCGGACAGAGCGCGGGCGTGCACATCCGGGTGTCCCGCTCCGCGCGCCCGGTCGGACATGGCCTACAGACCGTTCCGTCCAACGCAAGGAGGCCGACCATGCCCCGTCCCGTCACACGAGTGCTCTCCTCACTGCCCGTCCTCGCGCTCTACGCCGTCACGCTGCTGTTCGAAACGCCCGTGATTCTGGTCCGCTGGCTGCTGGCGCTGCTCGCCGCCGCGCTGCTGACGCTCATGCTGCATCACTCCGCTGCCGGAGCCGCCGGGCTCGCACAGTACGTCTGGCTATGCAGCGCCTGGTCGGTACTCGCGCTGATCACGCCGTTCGGCGGGGGCTGGTGGTGGAAGCAGAACCTCGGCGGCCGCGAACCCTCAGAGCGCGAGCGCCGCGCCTATAGCGACGCGCTCGACCTGCTGCGCCAGCACACGCTCACACCGCTGCGCAAGCCCTCGGGCTGGTTCGTGCTCGACACACCACAACCGGACGCCGCCGTCTGCGGGAACACGCTGATGCTCTCGCGCGGCCTACTGGAAAGCGAGCATCTGCCGGCAGTGCTCGCGCACGAGCTCGGACACCTCGCCACCAGCGATGGCCGCTACACCGCCGCGCTCAACCGTCTCGTCATCCACCCACCGCCGCGCACCGCCGAAGCCGAGCTGGCACAGAGCCGCACTCCGGTTCTCGCCACGAACGACCGCTTTCTGCTGACCGTTACGCTCGTCGGCATGCTCTTGTGGCTTTTGCGGAAGCTGGTCGGTTTCGCCAAAGGCGGCTTCGGGCTTGGCCTCACCGCGCCGTTCTGGGGCTCCTATTGGCGCGAACGCGAGTATCTCGCCGACATGCACGCCGCGCGGCTCGGTCAGGCCGAGGAGCTCGCGGACTTCCTCGAAGTCCACGCGTTGATGCACGACCATCCCGTCCCGTTCGTATGGCTGACCGACCACACCCATCCTCCGACGGAGCTGCGGATCGATCGGCTGCTCAAAGCGCGTTCTTTGACGGGCCGTGTAGCTCCGGGGGATGTTTTTGTAAAGGCCGCCCCTGCGGGGCCGCCTGCGGCGGGGCCTGACGGCCCGGCCATTGACAAAACCCTCCCCCTCCGCTGAAAGTCACTCAGGTCGGCAGGGCCAGCCCTGCCGACGTCGATCGACGAGGTCCCGATCATGACACGCGAGCCGCCGAAACCCCTGAGCCTTCTGCCATCGTTCTCCACCGAACGCCTCCGATCAGGCGTCGCGCGCCTGCGCGGCGGCCGGCGTGCCGTCGCCGACCGCCCGGCGTTCGAGCCGCTGCTCGACGCCAAGGCCGCGAGCAAACTTCTCGGCGTGCCACATACCTGGCTGCTCGCCCAGGCGCGCGCCGGACGGATTCCGCATCACCGGCTCGGCCATTACGTGCGGTTCAACGTGCGCGATCTCGATCTGTGGCTCCAGGAGATCAAAGTCGCGCCTCACACGATCCGACACGACCGAAACGCCGCGCGCCGCGATCACGATGCCGACCGCAACGTCATACTTTCACCAGACAAGGAGTGCCCCCGGAGTTGCAACCCCGAGGGCACTCGCAACGACGGCCGAGCGGCGCTGTAACGCCCTCGACCCCGGCATCAGGAGGGAAAGTCCCGATGCAAGCTCATAGAACCCGCCCGCAGGTCAGCGTCGAGCTGTCGAAGACCTGCAAGGGCAGGCCCCGCTCCACGCCCGTGTGGATCATGCGCTTTCGCCTGCCCTCGGGCAAGGACTCGCGCAAGGTCCTCGGCCGCGCCTGGACGAGGAAGGGCCGGCCCGCCGACGGCTACCTCTGCGAAAGCGACGCGCTGCTGAAGGCCCAGGCGTTCGCCGCCGAGCACGCGACCGACACCACCAGCAACCGGCGCACGTTCGCCGCCGCGCTCAACGCGTTCATGCGCCACTGCAGCGACGAGAAAGGGCTGCGCGGCTCGACCATGCACGAGTACCGCAAGATCGGCCAGCGCCTGGCCGCGCGGCCCTGGCGCTCGGGCGCGACCTGGGCCGACCGCGTACTCGATACCTTCACGGCCGACGATCTGCTCGCGGTGCGCCGCGAGCTCACGGGCGCCAAACGCAGCGCCGACACGCTCAACCACTACCGGCGCGTCGTGCGCGGAGTGTTCGGCACGCACCCCGCGAGCCCCGCGCTCGCGTGGGCCTGGAAGACCCCCCGCGTCGAGAGCGAGGGCAAGCTGCAGTTCTACTCCCCCGCGCAGGTCTCCCGGCTGATCGCCCAGGGACACACCGACCTCGACCGCGCGATCTATCGCGTCGCCACCGAGGCCGGGCCCAGACTCAGCGAGATCCGCGCCATGAAGATCGCGAACGTCGACTTCGACGCCGGCGTGCTGCGCTTCGAGGACGGCTACACCAACGCCGGCGGGCACGCCGGCAACAAGGGCCGGCGCGTGCGCTCCGTGCCGATGACAGAGCACGTGCGCGCCGCGCTCGCGCCGTTCTGCGCAGGCAGGCCCGCCGAGGCGCTCGTGTTCGAGCACGAGCGCAAACCCGGCCAGCCGATCTGCGGCACCTCGCTGTACCGCCGGTTCATCAGCGCGAGCAGACGCGCCGGCCTGCCGCCGATCCGCCTGCACGACCTGCGCCACACTTTCGGCACACAGGCGATCCGCGTCTTCAAGATCCACGAGGTCCAGCGGATGATGGGCCACCGCCACATCACCACCACCGAACACTACCTGCACTACGCACCCGATCCCGACGCCGCGGCCAGGCTGTCCGCGCTGTGGGGCGCGGACGAAGGACCTCCGGGCGACACCGACGCGGCCAACGTGATCGCGCTGCGCCGCCACGCCGCGTGACGCGCCAGGAGCGCTCCGGCGCGGAGCCGGGACCGCTCGACCACGGCTCTCGCCGCACCCCCCCGCCGCCAAAGTGGGGAGAGTTTGGGGAGAGTCGCCGATTTTGGCGCGTCGCGAGCCACCGTTCATCCACAGAAAAACCGCTGATTTGCAGGCGCTACGCATCAGAGGCGACGACCGGAATCGAACCGGTGTAGACGGCTTTGCAGGCCGCTGCGTAGCCACTCCGCCACGTCGCCGTGAAGCCCCACAAGAGTACCGGGCCATCGCAGGCCCACCGGCCCCAGGCCCCAGGGGCGCGGCCCGAGCCCGCCGAGCACACGACACGAGACCGGCGACCTTTCGTCCTCAGGGGGCGGCCGGACCCCGAGCCCCCGAGCACTCGACCCGAGACCGCGGATCTCGTGCCCCGCGGCGCAGCCGGACCGCTGCCCGCGAGCACACCCGACCATGCATGTCCCCGTTCACCGACCGCCTACGAGATCCCTTCACCGGGAGGACAAGGCGATTCGCCGGACTTCAGCCCGAGCAGATCGGCGAGCACCGCGTTCGGCGCGATCCCGCACCCAACCTGGGCCGATCCAAGATCGACGACGACCCACCTGCGGGTGCCGGCGGGCTGGACCGCCACGACCAGGGCGGCCTGGAAGCTGTTGCGGAAGGCCCTGGTCGGCTGCAGTGACGCCATCGCCCAGGCCTTGCTGACCGTCGAGATCCTTACTTTGGTGACGACATAGCGCTTGCCGGGCACTTTGTCGATGCCGGCCACAGGGCTGCTCCTGACCGCCTGCGCGACCGCTCTGGCCTGTGCGGGCGTGGCGTTCTTGCGGGCCAGTGCACTGGAGGCGAGCGCGAGGAGCGCAAGCGACACGAGCAGGGCGGGCGCAACGAATCGACGCTGAGACATGGTGCTCCTTTTTTCGATCTCGCGAGGCGGCCTTCAACTATATGCCTGGGTGGAGCGCGCTCTTTTGGCTCGAGCCCCGGCTACCGGACCGCCGATGGACCGGTGATGACCCACCTGATCCCATGCACCGCCTGATCCGATCCACCGCACCATCCCACACTCTCTCCCACCGGTCAGGATGAGCGCATGCAGCTGAACCGCCTGTGCGTGTTCGCCGGCGCCAATGCCGGCGCCCACGAGGACTACCGCGACGCAGCGGTCGCGCTCGGCAGCGAGCTGGCAAGGCGCGAGATCACGCTCGTCTACGGCGGCGCGAGCGTCGGCTTGATGGGGGCCATCGCTGACGCCGTGCTGCAGGGCGGCGGCGAGGCGATCGGCGTCATCCCGCGAGCGCTGATGGAGCGTGAGATCGCGCATCCCCGCCTGAGCGAGCTTCGAGTCGTCGACTCGATGCACGCGCGCAAGGCGCTGATGGGCGAGCTGTCGGACGCGTTCCTGGCGCTGCCGGGCGGGCTGGGGACGCTGGAGGAGCTGTTCGAGGTCGTCACCTGGAGGCAGCTCGGCCTGCACGCCAAGCCCGTCGGGCTGCTGAACGTGCGCGGCTACTACGACCGCCTGGACGCCTTGCTCGACCACGCCGTGGCGGAAGGGTTCCTCGCGGCCGAGCATCGACGAATCCTCCATGTCGACAGCCACGCCAACACGCTGTTGGAGCGGTTCGAGCGATCGGAGATCCCGCACGCGGGCGCCGACCCCGGGTGGACAGAGACCCGCTGGACGCGCTCGTGTGCCTCACCGAACCGACGTTTCCCGGGTGCCTGATACGCCGGCGGCCGCCGCGCTGCGCTCCTAGCTGCCGATTGTCGGCAGTCTGCCACATGCAGAGTTAACGCCACATATGGATGGCTCTGAGCATGAATAACTCGACCGCAATCGGGTAGCGACGACAAAGGCCCACGGGGTGAGCGCGCCCGGAGGGGTGTGCTCAGATGGGGAAATCCAACGGGAAGGAGTCGTGATGGGCTCCACAGCAACACGCTCGAGGTCTTCGAAACCAACGGCGCCGGGTCAGCTCGGCTCGCGGACGACGCGGCGACCTGCCGTCCGGCACGCCGCTGACAGCGCCTCGCGCAGCGCCGGCGAGCAGGTGCGTACCGCGGACGAGCCGGCGTGCTCGGCTCAGGCCGCGACCGTGGACACGCGGCCGGCGCTCCCACGCGACCCCAACACCGATCACGACGAGCTGTTCGTCGCCTGGCGAAACGATCGCGACCGAACGGCGCAGGAGCTGTTGATGGAGCAGTACATGCCGCTGGCGCGCAGTCTGGCGCGCCGCTACGGGCGCACGTCTGAGCCGTTCGAGGACCTGCTTCAGGTCGCGGCGCTCGGGCTGGTCAAGGCGATCGACCGCTACGAGCCCGAGCGGGGACATTCGTTCGCGGCCTTCGCGGTCCCCACGATCCTCGGCGAGATGCGGCGCTACTTCCGCGACGCCGGCTGGGCGATTCACGTGCCGCGGGCGGCAAAGGAGCGAGCGCTGATGGTGCGCGACGCGGTCGACCGTCTGCGCGGCACGAGCGGACACAGCCCGACGGTCAATCAGCTTGCCCAGTTCCTCGAGCTCGACGTCGAGCAGGTGCTCGATGCGCTGGCGGCGCTGCAGGCGTACGAGACCTGCTCGCTCGATGCGCGCCGTCCCGGCGCTGACGAGGAGGGCATCAGCTACGCGGAGACGCTCGGCCACGAGGACGAGCGCTACGAGCTGATCGAGTGCGATGTGACGCTGCGTTCGGCGCTGACCGAGATCGCTCCGCGCGAGCGACGAATCCTGCGGCTGCGGTTCGTGGACGATCTCACGCAGTCGCAGATCGCCGAACGGCTGGGGATCTCGCAAATGCAGGTGTCGCGCCTGCTGCGGCGCTCGCTCGAGCGGCTGCGGGCGGTGACCCGCGCATCATCTCCGGAATCGCCCTAGCGATCGCACGGTTCCGTGGTCTACGATGATCGGCACTTGGCTGAAGTGGCGACACGGGAGCGCGCCGACTGAGTGGCGTTACGACGATGGTGGGCACTGCGCACGTCCTCTTGGATCTTTCGAGCAGGCCAGAGAACGTGCCGGTGGTTCGCCAGGCGATCGCCGGGTTCGCCGACGCGATTGAGCTCGCCCGCGCCGACCTGTACGACGTCAGCACCGCGGTCACCGAGGCGTGCAACAACGTTTCGCTGCATGCCTACGCCGCCGAAGGGCCGGTCGAGGTGGAGCTGCTGGCCGCGGGCGGCTCGCTGCTGGCCGCGGTGCGCGATCGTGGCGTGGGCCTGGCGCCGTCTGACGCACCGGTCGCGATCGGGCACGCGCACGACGTCGATGGCAGGATCGCCGGAATCGGGCTCCCGGCCATCCACGGCCTGGCCAGCCGGGTGCGCTTGAGCGAGCGTGACCGCGGCGGGACCGAGGTGGCGATGGAGTTCGATGCGCCCGCGTCGGACCGCGACGGACTCGCGAGCGAACCCGGGCAGCCCGACCGGCCGACCGAGCCGTCGAGCTTCGGCCATCGGTGGCGCAGGTTCGCCCGCGCCCGCCCGGTGCCAGAGCAGCTCGAACGTCACGCGATCGCGCCAGCGCGGCTGGCCGAGACGATCGAGCTCGAGATGGCGCCGCTGCGGACCGCGTGCATGGTGCTTCCACGCGTGCTGTACGCCGCCGGGGCGCAGGCTTACTTCCCGGTCGACCGCCTGGAAGATCTGCGGCGCGTGTGCGCCGGCCTGTTCGAGCCCGGCGGCTGCTGGTCGCCGTCGAGCCGGATCCAGGCCGGCGTGCAGATCGTGCCGGGCTATCTCGAGCTGCGCGTCGGGCCATTGCGGGCCGAGGATTTCGCGCCCTTGGTGGCGGTGGCGCGAGAGCTCGATCCGGCCATCGAGGGACCGATGCCGGTGCCGGGCGGCGAAGGTCCCGGCCGCGTGCTGCTGCGCGTTCCGCGCACGCCGATCTGAGCGGTGCCGCCGATGAACGCACGCCCGGACAGCGGTGAGCTCCACCACGAGGGCCCGGCGGTCGCGCTGCTGGTGGAGGCCGTGCTCGAGAACGTCGCCGAGGCGATCACGGTCGTGGATGCGAGCGGGCGCACCGTTTTCGCCAACCGCGCGGCGCTCGAGCTGCTCGGGCTGGAGTCCGAAGCGGAGCTGACGCAGGCCGAGCCCGGCGAGATCATGTCTCGCTTTCTGGTGCTCGACGAGACCGGCGCCGAGCTCGATCTCGCGTCGATGCCCGGCAGGCGCCTGTTCGACGGCGAGCCCGCGATCCCGCTGCTGGTCAGGAACATCGTGCGTGCGACCGGCGAGGAGCGGTGGTTCGTGGTGCGCGCGTCGCCGATCGTCGATCCCGAGAGCCGCGAGGTGCTGTATGCCGCGAACGTGTTCGAGAACGTCACCCAGGTCAAGCGGGCACAGCTGGCCGAGGCGTTCATGGCGCAGGCGAGCCGGGTGCTGGCCTCTTCGATGGACTACAACGAGACGCTGCAGCGGATCGCGCGGCTCGCGGCGACGCAGATCGCGGAGTGCTGCGCGGTCGACGTGCTCGGCGAACGCGGACAGCTCGAACGCGTCGCGGTCGATCACGCCGACCCGGACAAGCTCGCGCTGGTCGAGCACCTGGATCGCTCATATCGGCCCGCGCTCGATGAGCCGCTGGGCGTGCCCGAGGTGATTCGCAGCGGCCAGGCCAAGATCTACCGAGGCATCACCGACAGGTCGCTTGCCGCTTATGCGCGCGACTCCAACCACCTCGAGCTGCTGCGCAGTCTCAGGGCGCGAGACGTGATCATCGTGCCGCTCGCGGCGCCCGCCCGGACCTTGGGGACGATCACGCTGGTGTCCTCGAACACCGGCCGGCGCCTGACCGAGGCGGACCTCGATCTCGCCGTGAGGCTCGGGCGCCGCGCCGGCACGGCCGTGGAAAGCGCGCGCCTGTATACCGAGCGGGCACACATCGCGCATTCGCTGCAGCGGGCGCTGATGCCGTACTCGCTGCCGGAGATCCCCGGGTTCGAGCTCGCGGCCTCGTATCGTGCGGCCGGCGAGCTGAACGAGGTGGGCGGCGACTTCTACGACGTCTACCCGTCCGGCGCCGAGCACTGGGTGCTCGTGATCGGCGACGTCTGCGGCAAGGGACCCGACGCTGCCGGCGTGACCGCGCTGGCGCGACACACGCTGCGGACCGCCTCGATGTTCGATCCCAGTCCGGCGACGATGGTGCGCACGCTGCACCGCGCGCTCCTTCAACAGCTGCCCGGGCAGCAGATGTGCACGGTCTGTGTCGTGAGCGTCGGCGCGCCCCGCGGCACCGCCACGTTGAGGCTGGCGCTCGGCGGCCATCCTCAGCCGCTGCTGATCGACTCGGGCGGCCGGACCTATGCCGTGGGTGAGCCCGGTACCGCCCTCGGTCTGGTCGAGCCGATCAACGTCACCGAGACCGCGTTCGAGCTGCACCCCGGCGAGACGCTGCTGCTGTACACCGACGGCGTGCCCGAGACGTGGCGCTCGCGGTTCGAGCACACCTCTCCGCTGATGCGGCTCTGTGAGGGTGCGCCCGGCCAGGCGCTCAGCGAGCTGCTCGCGGGGATCGAGAGCGCCGCGCTCGCCAGTGCGGCCGGGGCGCCCCGTGACGACATGGCGCTGCTCGGACTCCGGCTCGCGAGCACCCGCGCCAGGTAGCATTAAAGTTCCAATGGCGACCTACGAGCAGCTGCGGATCGCGACCAGGACGACGCCCGATCGAGTGGTGCTCGAGCTCGACGGCGAGCTGGACATGGTCAACAGTCCGCTCTTGCGGGACGCATGTGCCGGTTCGGATGTAGCCGGCAGCGCGACGCTCGTGCTAGACCTGCGCAGGCTCAGCTTCATCGATTCGACCGGCCTCAAAGCGATCTTCTCGGCGCGCAACGAATCCCGCCGGCGCGGCCAGCAGTTCGCCGTGACGCCCGGCTCCCAGCAGGTCGAGCGCCTGCTGAGCGTGACCCGGCTGGGCGAGCACCTGCGCACGATCGCAACGCCGGACGAGCTGCTCGTCTGAGGCCTCCGTCAGACTGGTTGGACCAGCTGCTAGGCTGCGGAGTCGTGGCTCTGCGCGCGGTGGACAAGAGCTCATTGGCGGACAAGGTGTTCGAGCAGCTGACGGGCGAGATAGTCAGCGGCCGCCTGGCGCCAGGGGCGGCGATTGGATCAGAGCGCGAGCTCAGCGAGGTCCTCGGCGTCAACCGCCACGTGGTGCGCGAGGCGGTCAAGCGACTCGAACAGATCGGGCTGGTGAAGGTCGCCCAGGGCGGACGCACGAAGGTGCTCGACTTTCGCGAGAGCGCCGGTCTCGACTTGCTGGCGCTCGCTGCCGAGCACGCCGAGGCGGCCGAGGGCCTGCTGCCGCTGCTCGGTGACGCGCTCGAGATGCGAGCCGGGATCGGCGTTGACCTGGCCCGCCTCTGCGCCGAGCGGGCCGGCGCGGATCTGCGCGAGGAGCTGCTCGACATCTCCGAGCGTCTGGCGAGCGCCACCGACAGCGCCGAGCGGGTCGCGCTGGACCAGCGCTTCTGGCAGAGAATGCTCGATGGCGCGGGCAACCTCGCCTACCAGCTCGCGTTTAACAGCCTGATTCGGGCGGTGCACTCCCTGCGCGAGCTGAGCGTGCCGTGGCTCGAGCAGGAGCTCGAGCGCGGCGACTACCGGCGGCCGATCGCCGCCGCGATCGCGGCACGGGACGCCGAGTCTGCGGGCGAAGCGGCGCGCGCGGCGTTGACGCCGCCGGCCGGCCTGTCCCCCGCCGCCGGCCCTTCGCGGCAGCGACCTCGACCGTAAGCGCGAACCGGCCATGAGCTCCGAGCAGATTCCCGCCGGCTATCACGGCACGCTCACGTCCAAGCGCGCGGACCTGGTGGCCCTGCGTTCCTGCTGGCGGGAGTTCATGACAAATTTCTCGCCACGCGTGGCGCTGGCTGCGTGCGCGCTGGCGCTCGGCGCACGCGTCTACGTCGGGCAGTGGTCGTGGCGCGATCTGCTTCCGCCGCTGGCGCTGTTGGCGGCGCAGCCGTTCGTCGAGTGGACCATTCACAAATATCTGCTGCACCTGCGTCCGATCAGCTTCTTCGGCCGCCGGATCGAGCTTTACGGCTCGGTGCAGCACCGTAATCACCACCTCTCGCCGTCCGACCTGAACCGGGTCCTGCTGAAGCCGCTCGAGGTGGTCGGCTTCGTGGTGCAGATCGCGATCGTGATGACGCTGTTGACGCTCGCGATCTACGATCCGCTCGGCTGGCCTGTCCTACCGGCAGCCCTCACCGGCATCGCGTTTGCCTATCTGGGCCTGTTTCGTTACGAGTGGTCGCACTTCTTGATTCACACTCCGTATGTGCCCAGGTCGCGCTGGTATCGGACGATCTGGCGCAACCATCGGCTTCACCACTTCAAGCACGAGGGCTACTGGATGGGCGTGAGCTCGAACCTCGGCGACCGTCTGCTCGGCACCAACCCGGATCAGCGATCGGTGCCGAAGTCCCCGACGGCGAGGACGCTCGGCGCCGAGACCGAGTAGGCCGCGCCGCCCTCGGCGCTCCGATCGCCGCCATCGCCGCCATCCCCTGCGTCGAATCACTGCCCACGCGGCGCTCCTATCGCCGCTCTCGCCGCCGCCGGCCGCGCTCCGCCCGCCGCCCTCACCGCCGTCCACGGCGTCGAATCACTGCCCACGCGGCCCGCGGCGCTCCTATCGCCGCTCTCGCCGCCGCCCGCCGCGCTCCACTCGCCGCCCCCACCGCCGTCCACGGCGTCGAATCACTGCCCACGCGGCCCGCGGCGCCCCGATCGCCGCCCCCTCCAGCCCCCTCCAGCCGGCCTCACCTCCGTTGGCGACGCGGTGGGCGTTCGCGGAGCTCGTCGACCAGCGACATCAGGACGCCGGACGAGACTTCCAGGCCCCGACAGATCTTCAAGATGTTCTCGTATGTTGGATTCGCCTGTCCCCGCACGAGGGCGTTGATCTGCTTGACGTTGAGACCGCTGCGTTCGGCGAGCTGCTCCTGCGTCATGCCCGCTTGCGCCATCACCCGTTCGACTGCGCCGGCGAGCGCAGCATGGTCGGGGCTGCGCGGCTTCGACCTCCTCGGCGGCGGCATCGCCGGCACCCTCTCGTATTCCGAGTGATAGGTGTTAGGACATATATGGGATATAATTGCTTCGGACAATTGTCGTCCGCCCAATTTGCGAGGATTCTCCCGTGCCCGGTCCGCGATCCCGTCAACCGCAGTCAGCGAATCTCATGCGCCTCGGTCGCGCGGTGCGCTCGCTGCGCGAGCAGCAGAGCCTCACCGCTCAAGACCTGGCCGAGGCCGTCGGCGCGCCAACGGCGCGAATCGACGAGCTCGAGGAGGGCCGCTTGGATCCGGACTTCGAGCTGCTGCTGAGATTGGCAGACGGCCTCGGGGTGCGTTTGTCTACTTTGTTTGGGCGCGCCGAGGGGCTCGACGCACGCGCGCGACCGGGCGAGGCCGGCGACGAGCCGTAAGAGTCGGTTTATCGAAACGCGCACGATGGGCTACGCTGCCATTGCAGCGACATGACGGGCTCGAGGCCGACACCAGAGCCGCACGAGGGCGGGCGGATCGATGGGACTCCCGCGGCGGCGCAGCCGCCGAACGGCTCGACCGCCGGCGCGGAGCGGCCCGATGGCTCGACTGCCGGCGCGCAGCGGCCGACAGGCTCGAGTGTCGGCGTGCAGGGGTCGAATGGCTCGAGCGCCGGCACGCAGCGGCCGACGGGCTCGAGTGGCGGTGCGCACGGGTCGAATGGCTCGAGTGCCGGTGCGCAGCGGTCGAATGGAGCGGCGTCGGCGGGCTCGCGGGCGCGCGGACCTGCGGGCTCGGGAGCGGGCGGACCGGCGGTCGTGATCGTGGGTGCCGGTTTCGGCGGGATCGCGGCCGCGATCGAGCTGCGGCGGCACGGCTTCACGGACGTCACGATCCTCGACAAGGCGCACGGCATCGGCGGGACCTGGCTGTACAACACCTACCCCGGGGCGGCCTGTGACGTGCCGTCGCATCTGTACTCGTACTCGTATGCGCAGCGCCGTGATTGGCCGCAGCTCTGCCCGCGCCAGGCCGAGATCCTCGAGTACCTGCGCGAGGTGGCGCGTGCTCAGGGCGTCGATCGCGATGTCGTGACCGGAGCCGAGGTGAGCTCGTGTGCCTGGGACGACAACCAGCGCCACTGGACCGTCACGACGGCGGCGGGCGGCGCCTATCGGGCCGATGCGGTGGTGCTCGCGACGGGTCAGCTGCATCAGCCCTCGAGGCCGCGGATCGAGGGATCCGAAAGCTTCGCCGGACACTCGTTTCACTCGGCTGAGTGGGATCACGAGTACGACCTGCGGGGCAAGCGCGTGGGGGTCATCGGCACCGGCGCGAGCGCCGTTCAGATCGTGCCGGAGATCGCCCGCGAGGCGCGCAGCTTGACCGTCTTTCAGCGCACGGGCAACTGGTTTCTGCCGCGCAAGAATCGCCCCTATCCGGCGCCGCTGAAGGCGCTGATCGAGCACGTGCCCGGCGTGCAGGCGTTTCGACGGCGGTTCATGTTCGAGTACTGCGAAGCGCTGACACTGGCGATACGCCATCCCGCCACGATCGGGCGCCTGCTGGGCCTGCGTTCGGCGCTGTTCATGCGCTCGCAGCTCAGCGACGGCGAGCTGCGGCGCAGGTTGTGGCCTGACTACACGTTCGGTTGCAAGCGGATCCTGTTCAGCTCGGAGTTCCTTCCGGCGCTGCAGCTGCCGCACGTGCGAGTCGTGACCGACGCGATCTCGCGCGTGACCGCCGAGGGGATCGTGACGGCAGACGGAGCGCTGCACGCGCTGGACTGCATGATCTACGCCACGGGGTTCAAGACCAACGACTTCATGTTCCCGATGCAGGTGACCGGCGCTGGCGGGCGCTCGCTGGCCGATGTCTGGGCGGGCGGGGCACACGCCCATCTCGGCTTGACCGTTCCGGGCTTTCCGTCGCTGTTCATCATGTACGGGCCCAACACCAACACCTCGGGCGGCTCGATCCTCGTGTATCACGAGGCGCAGGCCGCATACCTGCGCCAGGCTCTCGAGCTCGTGCGGCGCTCGCAGGCGGGCGGAATCGAAGTCCGCGAGGAGGTCGAGGCGGCCGGCGATCGTGCCCTGCAGGCCCGCTTCGCCGGGACGGCATGGACCAGATGCGACTCCTGGTATCGCGATCGCAGCGGCAGGATCGTCGCCAACTGGCCTGGCTACATGCGTGAGTACATCGGCGCCACGAGCAGGCTCGAGCCCTCCGAGTACATGCTGCTCGCCGGCCGTCCGAGCGATCAGGTCCCAGACGAGCCGGCGACCGACGCACGCGCGCGCACACGCGCGCATGGGCTCACACCCCAAGCATGACTAACGCGGGCACACACGCGCACACACGCGCGCGCATGGGCTCACACTTCGAGCTTGACGAACCGCGCCACACACACGCGCACACGCGCGCGCATGGGCTCACGCCCCGAGCTTGACGAACCGCGCCATACGCACGCACGCGCGCGCATGGGCTCACACTTCGAGCATCAGCGTGACGGGCCCGTCGTTGACGAGGTCGACCAGCATGTGCGCGCCGAAGACGCCGCGGCGCGCGCCGGCGCGCTCGCAAAAGCGCCGATAGAGCGGCTCGGCGATCTCGGGGGGCGCCGCCGCCACAAAGCTCGGGCGGTTGCCGCGACGGGTGTCGCCGTAGAGCGTGAACTGGCTGACGCAGAGGATCTGGCGCTCACCGAGCGGATCGTTCATGCGTCCGTGCTCGTCCTGGAAGACGCGCAGCGCGCGCACCTTCTCGGCAAGCCGGTCGGCGCCGGCGGCGGTGTCCTCGTGCGTCATGCCGAGCAGCACGAGCAGGCCGGGGCCGATCTCGGCGACGACGCGACCGTCGGCCTGCACGGCCGCGCGAGCGACCCGCTGAACGAGTGCCCGCATGCGGCTAGCGAGTCGCGATCGAGCGCTGCGAGACGACGACCATGCCGGCTCAGCCTACTCGAGGCCCGGGCCAGGTTTTCTTCGCTCGCAGCGAGATCGAGCGTGGACAACGCTAGCGGGCCCGTTTCGCCGTCCTGTCTGACCGCTATAAACCTTGCAGGGTTTCGGCTCAACCTGCCGCGGGTATTCGCGCGGAGGGGAAGCGTGGCGCTGGGTCGGAGATGGGGATCGCAGCAATCGGGCGATATGTAAGGAGGGTTTGAATGGCCAGGATCATCGTGACGACCGAGCAGGGCCACCCACCGGAGGCGCCGGTGCTGCTCGACGAGCGTGTGTGCCAAGCGCACCTGAGCGACGGGCACTCGGCCGAGCAGCTGATGCAGCGATTGCGCTGGGCGGTTGCCGATGCCGAGGATGCCGAGCGCACCCTCTCGCCCGCCGAACAGCTGTCCTCCGCCGAGCAGCTCTCGATCGGCTGATCGGTCGGCCGCGAGAGCCGCCGAACGGCTGTGGCTGTCGTGCACCGCGCGGCCCGCGGTCGGCAGATGGCGTGGGCGCTGGGAGCCCCCCGGGTCTGTTACGAGGGCGGCTATTGAGCCGCGAGCAGGGGGATGTCGTGCGCGAGTTCGGCCGGTACGAAGTTGGCGGCGTAGATGGTGGTGCGCTTGCCTGACGCCGAGATCCCGTAAACGAGCCCGGTGTGGTTGATGAACTGGGGCTGCCCCGCGTCGCGTTCGGCGCCTACCCCCCAGGCCTTCCAGACCCGCGCGAGTTCGTGGGCGGAGCCGATCAGGTACTGCATGCGGCCGGTCATGTGGTGACGCGCCAGAAAGCCCGCGACCGCCTTCGAGGTGTCGCCGCGCGGATCGACCGAGACCGCGATGATCTGCACCTTCGAGGCCTCGCGCGGGCCCAGGAGTTCGAGCGTCGTGTGCAGGCTGGCCGTGATCAGCGGGCAGATGTCGGGGCAGTTCGTGTACAGGAAGGTCACGAGCACAGCCTTGCCGCGGTAGGTGTCGATGTTGACCGGCCGGCCGAGATAGTTGCGCAGGGCGATCGCCGGCGCCGGCGTGGGTGGCGAGAACACCTCGGTGGCGTCGAAGCGTCCGCGCGCGCTGGTGGCGCCGGTGGCGAGCGAGTGGGAGTTGCCGCCGATCGCGAGCAGGGCGGCGCCCCCGGCGATCACGACGAGCGTGACGAGCCAGAGCAGGATGCGTGGGCTGAGACCGCGCTTGCGCACGCAAGCGACGGTACCAACGCCGCCGAGGAGCCGTGTCGGATCATCCGGGCCCGCAGGTGCGGACGCTCGCAAAGCGGCGCACGCGCGCGGGCGCACGCGCGCACACACACGCGTGCGCCGCCAACGATGTAGGCGCCGCCAGCGCGGTCCGGCCAGTTCGGGCTCGCAACGCGATCGAGGCGCGGCTGCGCCACGCGCCGGACACGCCCAGCGGGCCGCGCACGAGACCCTCGGCGGGGGGCTGGCGTCGGCAAGAACATGTGCAGACCTTCCCTTGATATGCAAATTGCGGGCAAACCTGCTAGCTTCTCGCGCCGTTCGTGCCTAATCCTCAACCTCACGGGGTCGGGGAGCGGGGGACCCAAGGCAGCCGCATGAGGCTGCGGGGGCGAATCGCCACCATGGCGTGGCGTAGCGCATGTGCGCGAGCCCGACAGCTAACCCCGTAGGCGCCCAGCGATTTCGAAAGGAAATAGTGCCCCATGCCGGGATTGCCGCTACGTGATCTTGCCGTTCTCGACCCCTGGGAAGCCTCGTACGCCCGATCGCGCGCGCGCCGGGAGCGCGCCGGCAGGCGCACGCGCCGGAGTGCAGGCGCTCGTGCGGCTGCGCCGTCGCTGGCGGAGTTGATCTCCACGGTCAGCCGCGAGGGCTTCCAGCGCGACCTGTCCGACATCGATCCTTGGGAGCTGTCACTGGGACGCTCACGCGCGCGCAGGCGAGCCGAGCAGCTGCGGTTCGTGCCGGCGAGCACCTTGGCCAAGCGGATCTCGCTGGGGACGCTGGTGGCGTTGACGGCCGGCCCGAGCGCGAGCTTGGCCGAACCGAGCAGGCCCGCGCAGGGAGCGGCGGGGCCGCCGACGACGATCGAGCACGGCATCGTGCTGCACGAAGGCGACGAAGGCAGGCAGGTCGAACTGCTGCAGAAGGCGTTGGGGCACGTCAAGGTGGACGGGATCTTCGGACCGGAAACGGAGGCGGCCGTGCGCGCGTTCCAGGCGCGGCGAGGGCTGTCGACCGATGGGGTCGTGGGCACGCTGACGAGCGCGTCGCTGCGGGGTGAAGCCAGTGGTGCAGCGGCTGCCGTGAGCGGTGCGGTCGACGACGCGGGCGGCGCGGTGTCTCAGGCGAGCGAACAGGCGACGGAACGGACTGAGATCAACAACGTCGGGAGGCTGCAGAGCGCGTTGCACGTCAAGCCCGACGGAGTGTTCGGGCCCGAAACGGAGGCGGCCGTGATGCGCCTGCAGGCCCGCCACGGTCTGGCGGTCGACGGCGTGGTGGGCCCGGCGACGTGGGGCGTGATCGATGTGCGCGGCGAGGAAACCTTGACACCGCCGCCCTCGGCGATCCCGCAGCCGCCGGCGCCGGCCGGCGAAGAAGTGGGCGCGGTTCCGCCCGGCGAAGATGAGGCGGGAGGCGCGACGGCACCCGAAGCGGCACCGGAAGGCGACACCGGCACGGTTGCGGCGCCTGAGGCCGAAACGGGTGCGGCGACAGCGGCGCCGACGGCCGAAGCAGAGGCCCCCGCGGCCACGCCGGACGCGGAGACGGGCGCGGAGACGCCGAGCGTTCCCGCCGAGGAGCCGACCGGCGAGACGAGCGCGCCCGCGGCGACGCCGGAGAGCGCGCCGACGCCGGCGCCCGAGCCGAGCAGCGAGAGCGCCCCTGCAGGTTCGACGAGTGGCGAAAGCCAGAGCACGGTCGGGCGAGTGGTGTCTGCGGCGGACGAAATCGCCACGCGGCCGTACGTGTACGGCGGCGGGCACGGATCGTTCCAGAGCGATGGCTATGACTGCTCGGGCTCGGTGTCCTACGCGCTGCATGGCGGCGGGCTGATCAGCTCGCCCGAGGACTCGAGCGAGCTCGAGTCCTACGGTGACGCGGGGCCGGGCAAGTACATCACGATCTACGCGAACGCGGAACACGCGTACATGACGGTGGACGGCAGGCGCTTCGACACGGTGGCGCTAGCCGAAACCGGGTCGCGCTGGTCGAGCTCGTCGGGCGACGACGGCGGTTCGTTCGTCGAGCGTCACCCCGCCGGTTACTAGCCGGGTCGAGGATGGAGGGAAGGCCGGCGCATGCGCCGGCCTGCGGGGCCGCACATGTGCGGCCCCGGACCGCGCCGCATGCGGCGCGGTCTGAGGAGGGGGCGGGCGATTGCATCGCCCGCGCACACCGTGCCCGGCCCAAACAGCCCCCGCGCCCGCGCACACCGTTCCCCGCCCCAAAACAGCCCCCCGGCCCGCACGCACCTCTCCTCCACCCAAGCAGCCCCCACGCCCGCGCACACGGTTCCCCGCCCCAAACAGCCCCCCGGTCCGCACGCACCTCTCCTCCACCCCACGCACGCCCGCGCCCGCGGGCTCGGTTCCCGTCGGCCGGGCTCTGCCGCCGCCGGCGCGCAAGAGTTTCGTCCCAAGCGTGACCTAGCGTGGCTTCTCGCCCGTAACAGCGAGCAGGAAGGCGAACAGCATGCTGGCACGCACCAGGACGTTTACGATCGAAGGGCTGCAGGTCAGGCAGGTCGCGGTCGAGGTGGACATCCGCCCGGGGTTGCCCGGATTCGCGATCGTGGGCTTGGCCGACGCTTCGGTCAGGGAGGCACGGGAGCGCGTGCAGGCCGCGATCCTGAACTCCGGGTACGAGTTTCCGCTGCGCCGGATCACGGTCAACCTCGCACCGGGCGACGTCCCGAAGGTGGGCCCCGGCCTGGACCTGGCACTGGCGTGCGGCGTGCTCGCGGCCAACGACGAGCTGCCGCAGGAGCTGCTCGAGCGGTGCGCGCTGTTCGGTGAGCTGGGCCTCGATGGCACGGTCAGACCCTGTCAGGGAACACTGGCGGTGGCCCAGGGCTGTGTCGAGGCGGGGCTGCGCCGGCTGGTGCTGGCGCCCGAGCGGGCGCGGGAGGCGATGCTGGTCGACGATCTCGACGCGGCGCCGGCCGCGAGCCTCGAGAGCGCCGTGCGGATCCTCCGCGGAGGCGAAGCCGACGATCCGGCTGCCCCGATATCGCGGACCGACGGATGCTCGGGCGACGGTCGCGAGCTCGACCTTGGTGAGGGCCGCGAGCTCGACCTCGGCGATCTGCGCGGCCAGCACCATGCCGTGCGCGCGCTGGTGACGGCGGCTGCCGGTGGGCACAGCTGCCTGCTGAGCGGGCCGCCGGGGACGGGCAA
Source organism: Solirubrobacteraceae bacterium (assembly GCA_035507415.1). Lineage (GTDB taxonomy): Bacteria > Actinomycetota > Thermoleophilia > Solirubrobacterales > Solirubrobacteraceae > Palsa-744. The sequence continues at coordinate 4,220 of DATJOF010000010.1, read as the reverse complement.
GACGATGCTCGCGCAGCGATTGCCGTCGATCTTGCCGGAGCTGACCAGGACCGAGGCGATCGAGGTGACTCGCATTCACAGCATCGCGGGCGACCTGAAGGGGGAGCTGGCGCGCAGACGGCCGTTTCGCGCGCCGCACCACTCGATCACGATGGCGGGCCTCGTGGGCGGCGCGCGCAAGGGGTGGGTGGGAGAGGTCGTGCTGGCCCACCGAGGTGTGCTGTTCCTGGACGAGCTCTCGGAGTTCGCGCGCCCCGCGCTCGAGGCGCTGCGTCAGCCGCTCGAGGATGGGCGGGTGGCGATCGTCAGGGCCAGCCACGCCGCGGTCTATCCGGCGCGCTTCATGCTCGTGGCCGCGACCAACCCCTGCCCGTGCGGGTACGGGGGTGAGGTCGAGCGTTGCCGCTGCAGCGAAGCCGATCTGGCACGCCATCGCCGTCGTCTGAGCGGTCCGCTGATCGACCGTATCGACGTGCAGGTGCAGCTCGAGAACGAGGGCGTCGCCGGGTTGCAGCTGGCGCCCTGGACCAGCTCGGCCCAGGCGCGTGAGCGGGTGGAGCAGGCGCGCGAGCGCCAGCAGCGCAGGCTGAGCCAGGACGGCGTGGCGACAAACGGCGAGATGGACGCGCGGATGCTCGCCAAGCACGCGCGTATCGGCGAGCAGGCACAGGAGATGCTGCTCGGCGCGCGGACGAGCGGCATGCTGAGCGCACGCGGAGAGCACCGCACGCTGCGCGTGGCGCGGACGATCGCCGATCTCAACGGCAGCGAGCGGATTCGCGCGCGCGATGTCGGCGTGGCGCTTTCGTTGCGTCCCGGAAGCGAGCAGGGTGCGAGTCGAGCGGCGTGAGAACGTGCCGAACCCGGATGCGGAGACAGGCTGGGCGGGCCGGCGCACGCACGGAGCGGCGGCGCACGCGCGCGCGGGCGGCGCCTGCAGAGCGTGCCTGCGTAGGAGCTGGTTGCTGAGCGTGCTGGGCACGAGGCTCGACTACCGAGCGCGGGACGAGGCTCGGCTGCTCGCGCTCCTGGAGCTCGAGGACGAGCAGCTGATCGACGCGATCGCGGGTGGGCGCGCGGGCGAGATCAGATCGCACTGGGAGCGGTTCGAATCAGCCGAGGCCGCGGCGTCCGTATGCGGTCACTGCAACGGCTGGCCGGGCGAGCTGCGCGACTACGGCGGAGCGCCGCGGGCGCTGTACCTGACGTGCGCCGCCGAGCGCCTGCGTGCGTTGAGCGCGAAGCCGACGGTCGCAATCGTCGGCAGCTCCGGCGCGAGCGACTACGGGCTGGAGATCGCGCGGGCGCTCGGGCGCGGGCTGGTGGCGAGCGGCGTGACCGTGGTGAGCGGCTTTGCCGCGGGCATCGGGACGGCAGCCCATGCGGGCGCGCTCGAGGCGGGCGGCGGCTCGATCGCCGTGATGTCGGGCGGCGTGGACGTCTGCAGACCGGCGAGCAGAAGAGAGCTGTACGAGCGCGTGAAGGATCGCGGTTGTGCGGTCGCCGAGCTCCCGTTGGGCGCGCGCGCACGGCGCTGGTGTCGGGTGGCGCTCGCGCGAACGGTCGCGGCCCTCGCGCAGCTGACGATCGTCGTCGAGGCCGGCGAGGGACCGTGCGAGCTGAGCGAGGCGCACGTGACACAGATGCTCGGCAGGACCGTGGCGGCCGTACCGGGGCGGGTGACCTCGCCGCTCTCGCGCGGAACCTGCGCGCTGCTGATCGAGGGAACGCCCGCGGTGCGAGGCGCCGCGGACGCGCTGGAGCTGCTGTTCGGGCGCGATACGCAGCAGGCGAGCAGCACTCGACGATCGGAGCTCGCAGGCCTGGAGCCCAGGTTGCGGACACTGCTCGAGCAGGTGGGCTCGGGCCGTGACACGCTCGGCAAGCTGACGGCGGACGTCGCAGCGGACGCAAGCGACACGATGCTGGGCCTCGCAGAGCTCGAGCTGAAGGGACTGCTGGCGCGAGGTGACGGAGGTCGCTACGTCCCGCGCCAGAGCCTCACGGGCGGGACGTAGCGGGGCCGGCCCGGATCCGCGGCCGCACAGACGGAGCCTGGTCGGCCTGGCTCCGCCGGCATAACGGGCAGAGGCCGGCCAACCTGGGTCCACCGGCCTCGAGGGCGGAGCGCTCGCCCCCGCCGATGCCACGATGACTCCCGTAGGCATGCTCCGTTGGCGTCTATAGTTTGCGCCTCGCGCGGATGTAGCTCAGTTGGCTAGAGCGTCTGCTTGCCATGCAGAAGGTCGAGGGTTCGAGTCCCTTCATCCGCTCTCTGTCATGAGTCGGGACATAGGTCTCGCTTGAGTCGGGACATGGATCTCAGCTCGGGGAGTCTGGCCACCGGCCGGGCTCTTTGTCTTGGCCGTATGGCCAGCGTGCACCGGGGCGCTAGTCCTCTGCGCGGTGGGCGCGCGTGGCTGCTCCGCGAGCGGTTCGGAAGGCGGCGGCAACAGGTCGTGTTGCAGCCTCTGCTCCGAGCGGGAAGATATGCAGTGCATCGACAGCCGACATCTCGGCAAGCTGAAGCGCGAGTTCCCGAGCGAACTCGATCCCGCCGCCTGCGGCGATGCGACGGACTGCGTCGTCGGAGATCAGCGTTCCGGGAAGCTTCCGGGCACGCTTTGCCATCTGCTCGTCGCGCAGCAGTGCTATCCCGGCGTAGAAGCGGACCCCGTGGAGGAGGTCTGCAGCACGGTCGAGAAAGGCATCAAGCGCATCAACGTCGAAGACCATCTGCGACTGGACGTACTCGGCGCCCGAGAGGATCTTCCGCTCGAGAAGCCGGAGCTCACGATCTTGGTCGGCCGCAAATGGATTCACGACGGCTCCGACTGCCAGGTCGTGGGGCTCGGCCCACTGCCTTGCCGCACTGATGAGTTCGGTGGCGGTCATGTCTTTCACGCGCGGCGTCTCACCGACGGGATCCCCATAAAGGCAGAGAACGCCCTCCGATCCCAGGGCCGCCGCGCCGACGACCTGCGACCGCAGCGCCAGCCGGTTGCGATCGCGGCACGACACGTGGACGACAGTTGACACGCCCTGCTCGCGAGCGAGCGCTACCGCGGCCAGCGGGGACATTCGTGCCTGTCCTGCGTGATTGTCGGTAAGCCCGACGACGTCCACGACGTCGCCAAGCGCGGCGATCCGCTCACGAACTCTCAGTGCTTCTGGACGCCCCGGCAAAGAGATCTCGGCAGACACGAGCGCGGTCCGAGGCATCGATGAAGTCTAGACGCCGAAACGCGACACCGGCATCCGAGTGGAACTTCGCAAAATGCGAACCAGACTTGACATCCGCAGGAGCAACGGGCGGTGGGTGGCGTTGGCGCTCGCCGTCGGCAGCGGGCTGCGGCGTGTTTGCCTTGCTGATGCGATCGCCGGACACATCTCGCTTGCGCCCGCGACACTTCCAGTCGGCCCATGTTTCGCGTCGCGCTGTCCGACAACCGCTGGCTGCGTCCCCTCCAGGAGTCCGACGCACGGGAGCTGCACGCGGCGATCGCGGCGAATCGCCAGCATCTCGCCCGCTGGATGCCGTGGGCGGCGGATCAGACGCTCGCCGGTACGACGGCGTTCATCGCGAATACGCGTCGACAGCTCGCGAACAACGACGGCTTTCAAACTGTGGTGGTCGAGCACGGCGCGATCGTCGGCGTGATCGGCTACCACGGCATCTCCTGGCGGGACCGCTCGACCAGCCTCGGCTACTGGCTGACCGAGCCCGCCCAAGGTTGCGGCACGATGACGCTGGCGGTCTGCGCGCTCGTGGACCATGCGTTCGAGACGTGGCGTCTGAATCGCGTCGAGATTCGCGCGGGCATCGAGAACGCCCGCAGCCGCGCGATCCCGGAGCGCCTTGGGTTCGCACCGGAGGGCGTGCTGCGCGCCGCCGAGCTGGTCGGCGATCGCTACATCGATCTCGCGGTGTATGCCCTGCTCGCTCACGACTGGGCGGCTCGCCGCGCCGCGCCCGACGGCTTCGCCCCAGGCTGAACTCGGGCCGAAGCGGCGTCGATTGTCGGCCGAATCTCATCGCGGCGCGATAGCCACTAGAGTTGACGGCGGGACCTCGCTCGGTCCGTCCGGCGAGGCCCTGAGGGATGGGACCGCCTCGGAGCTGAGCCCCTGCGTCTTCGCCTGCCCCGAGCGCAGGGCGGCGACATCAGCGTCGGGGCGGTCCCGATCAAGCCTCCTGCTCGACGTTTCCTCCTTGCATA
>DATJOF010000009.1:0-47325 GCA_035507415.1 Solirubrobacteraceae bacterium | reverse complement strand
ACGACCGTGCAGAACTGGTCCAAGGACGTCTACAACCTCAACACCAAGCGCGCGGTGGTGGACGCCGAGGGAACGGTCGAGTGGGTCGGCGGTTCGATGGGCGCGAAGTACGTGATGCTGTATCCGGGCTCGTTCCTGATGGGCGAGGGTGCTCGCGCCGATCACCTCAACGTGGGTGTGGCGTCCGGAGAAGTGCACAAGGACACCGGCGCCAAGGTCGTGCATCTCGCGCCGAACACGACCTCGAACATCCTCGCCAAGTCGATCTCCAAGGACGGCGGGATCATGGGCTACCGCGGGCTGGTGAAGATGGGGCACAACTCGACGGGCTCGAAAGCGCGCGTGCAGTGCGACGGGCTGATGATGGACGGGCGCTCGCGCTCGGATACCTGGCCCGACATCCAGATCCAGAACCCGCACGTGGCGGTGGCGCACGAGGCGACCGTGGGGCGGATCTCCGACGACCAGCTGTTCTACATGGGCTCGCGCGGGTTCACCGAGGACGAGGCCGCCGCGATGATCGTCAACGGGTTCATCGAGCCGGTCACCAAGGAGCTGCCGATGGAGTACGCGGTCGAGCTCAATCGGCTGATCCAGCTGGAGATGGTCGGCTCCATCGGGTGAGAGGCGCGATCGGCGGCGCATGACTGCGTCCTCGGTCACTCGTGTGCTTAGCACGCCACGTTCCCTGCGTCCTTGTCCTGCTTGCCGTTAGCACCTCTCACCGTCGTTGCTGATCGCGGCTGCCTGATCGCAGCCGATCAAAGTGAGGCGCAAGCTTGCGTCCGCCCGTAGACACGATCGCCGCGCCGCTGTTTCCCTCGGGGCTGCCGTGGGTCAACCTCCCGCGCGGGCGCGGCGCTCAGGCCGGCGTGGTGCTGCAGGGCGGGGGGCCGATGCTGGTCGAGTTCTGGGACTTCTGCCGGCCCAACTCGCTGCGGACGCTGCCCTACATCAAGGCCTGGCACGAGCGCTATGCCGAGCTCGGGTTGCGCACGATCGGGGTGCACTGCCCGGGCTTCGCGCCGTCGGCTGGCGAGCAGGCGGTTCGCGACGCGGTGGCGCGACTCGGCATCGCCTATCCCGTGCTGATCGACAGCCAGCTCGAGCTGTGGCGCGAGTACGAGAACGTCGGCTGGCCGGCCCGCTATCTGTTCAGCGAGGGAGCGTGCCTGTTCGACTACCACTATGGCGAGGGCGGCTATGCCGAGACCGAGCGCGCGATCCAGGAGCTGCTCGGGGTGGAGCGAGCGACGGTCGAGCCCGTGCGCCCCGAGGACGTGCCCGGTGCGCAGCTCGTGCCGCAGACCGAGGACCAGCAGGGCGCCTATTCGGGTCGGTATCAAGCCGGCGGGGTGTGGGCGGTGCTCGACGGCGTGGGCGCGGTGAGGGTGACGGCGAGCGGCGGCGAGAGTGACGCCGGCGCGAGCGGGGCGGCGGAGACATGGCAGGAGCCGCGTGAGCTGGCCGTGACCCACCCCGGCGCGTATCCCCTGGTCGAGCACGAACGGCACACGGTGGGGACGCTCCAGCTCGATATCGGTTCGGGCGTGCGCTGCTTTGCGACCTGCTTCACGCCGGGAGTGGCGTGACTCGCCGCGCAGGCTGTTCAGGCCGCTGACGGGCGCAGCTCCGCGAGCGAGCGATCGAGCAGCAGCCGCTTGAGCTCGGGAGGCCCGGAATCGGGCACGAGCACGCAGGCCCCGGGCCAGTAGGGGCTCTCGCCGGGCTTGGCGGTGATGAAGATCGAGTCGAGCGTCCAGGAGCCGCAGTTGACCAGGCGCGCGCCCGCGCGCCCACGCCACTCCGCCTGAGCGTCGCGCGGAAACGGGCCGGCGCGATGGGTGTGGCCGAAGACGACGTGGGCGTCGCCGAGGCCGAGACGCGCCGCCACCTCGCCCATCGCGCGCAGGCCCGACCTGCGCAGCTCGTCGCGGGACAGGTCGGCCTTCACGGGCCCCATGCCGGCGCGGTTGATGGCGTCCACGGCGAGCATGAATCCGCGACGCAGCGCCCACCGGCGTGCCGAGGCGCGAAACCTGTCGGCGCCGGCGGTGCCGGCGCTGCGAACGGCACGCGCAACCTCCGCGGCGCCGGCGCTCGCGGCACCCCGGCGCAGATCGCCGTTCATGTCCGCACGCGCCGCGGCATCATCGCCGGCGCCACTGCTCCCGGCCGGCGCGCGGCCCCCGCCGGAGCCCGCATGTGCAGCCCGGGCGGCGGGCTCGCCGCTGACTCCGCGGCCGCCGCCCAAGGCGCGCCACGCGCGCACGGTGGCTACGCCGTTGAGCGTTGCGCCGGCGCGGCCGTAGCGGACCATCACGTCGCGCCATCCATATATCGGCGAGGTGACCGCCTCGTAGTCGTCGACGCTCGCGAGCGAGCTCTCGGGCCGTTCCAGGAAGCGGCCGATGGCGCCGATGCCGATGCGCTCGAGCGTCGGGAGCGTGAGATGGCAGTCGAGGAAGTGGCCGTGGGTGGCGTAGACGTCGGGGCGTACCCAGAGTCCGGGGTAGGCGACCTCGACGCGCGCCGGGGCCGCCCACTCCGCGATCTGGGCCAGCAGCGGCGAGGCGTCCGCGGGCGCGATGCGCTGCTCGAGCTCGAGCGGCGCCGGCGCCAGGGCGGCCCGCCGGTCGAGCCACGCGGACACGAGCTGGTGATCGTGGTTGCCCGCCGTGATCACGAGCTCGCGGCCGGCGAGCGCCTGGCCGACGTCTTCGAAGAACGCGCGCGCCGCGAGAAGCGCCTCGTGCGGCGGACCGTGGCGCAGCTCGAGCACGTCCCCGAGCAGCAGCAGCCGCTCGACGTCCTCGAGCTCGCGCAAGAGCGCCTCGCGCACCGCCGGGCGGCGCAGCAGGTCGATGCCGGTGAGGCCCCCGAGGTGCAGGTCGGAGATGATCAGCGTGCGCATTGCAGACGTTGTACCTGATACCGCGGTGGCGAACTTATCAGGAGCTGCGCAGAGGTACGCAGGGCTGCCGATTAAGCCGCTGCAGCGGCGTCTTGTGCAACGCGATGTGCACGATTTTCCCCCTCGTCTGCAAGGGTGGGAAGCGATTGAAACGGTAGTCATGCCGGGCTCGCGTGCACGAGATCGGCGTCGATGGAGACAACTGCATCGGGGGCTGGAGAGGCCCACGGACGGACCTGGCGCGCAGTCGTCAGGACGATCGACGCCGGCCGTAAAACGAGCCGAGGATGAACCGCGACATGCTCTGTAGAGCACTGTCAAGCTTTACAGAGGACGATCACCAGCAGGAGGACAAGGAAGGCAACATGATCAATCGCGTCATCAAGGCCATACGGCAGAACATCGTCGCGTGGCTCGCCTTGTTCGTGGCCTTGAGCGGCACGAGCATGGCGGCCTCGCACTACATCATCACGTCGACCAAGCAGATCAAGCCGAGCGTGCTCAGGCAGCTGCGCGGAGCGAAGGGCGCGCGCGGCGTGAAGGGCGCGACCGGCGCCATGGGGGCCGCAGGAGCCAAAGGCGCCAACGGGTCCCAGGGCCCGGCCGGTCCGACCGGGGCGACTGGCTCCAGTGGGACGAATGGCAAAAGCATCACAGGCAAAGAAGGTCCCGACGGCCCGGAAGGCGAAAAAGGGGAAACGGGCGAAAAAGGCCTAACGGGCGAACAAGGACCGCCCGGCAGCGCGCTGGCCTATGCCCGCATCAAGTCCGACGGCGAAATCGTCCAGGCAGCGAGCAAGAACTTTGAACACGCAACGGTGGAAATACCAGAAGAAAGTCCCGGCAAAGAAGAAATCGGCGTCTATTGCATCTCGGGCCTTAGCGGCATCGAAAAACACAACGTGGTCGCCACGATCGACCAGAGCGAAGCCGAATTTGGAGCGGGACTAGAGGCATTTCTGGGTGTCGGCGTGAACACAAGCTGCGCCCCGGGTACCGAAATCACTGTTGAAACCTTCGCGGCAGAAGAACAAGAAGAAGGGGCGAAGTACCTGGACGCGGGCTTTTATATAGCGATCAACTGAGTCAGGCACGCAGCAGGCCGGCGGAACCGACGGAAGGACCGCTCGGCGATCCGCCGTTGCAACCCGAGATGCGACGGCGAATCGCTGCGCCGGTGCCGGCGCGGAGCGCCTTCTTGACTCGCCGGTCACTGCTAAAGTGCCTGATCACCGGTAGCAAGGAGGCCAGCGGACGGTACTGGCAGGCAGTGGCAAGGATGGTGGCAGACGAGTAGCGCGGGATGGCAGGGATGACGAGGCGACCTCCGCAAGCGGGCAGGTAGGAGTTCATGGCTGGTCCGTGGGCACGTAGCACGGCGTGCGTAATCGCTCTCGCCGCCGGCCTGGCGGCGATCGCAGGGCCGCAGAGCGCGAGCGCCGCCTGGACGCACATCGCCTCGAACCGCTCGACCACAGAACCGTACTTCTCGTGCCCTCCAGAAGGCACGCGGCCGGAGTGCGACGCAATCGAGGACCCGACTAGTGGAGTGGCCGCGCGCGGCCCGCTTGCCGCGGGGGCGATCACGAAGGGCCCGGAGCAACAGGTGAGCCCAGCTCTGAGCGGAAACGGGTTCGGGGGCGGATACTCACCCGAAAACCTGCGCAGCGCGTACAACCTGCCTTCGACGTCGACCGGATTTCGCCAGACAGTGGCAGTCGTCGACGCCTACGACGATCCCGATGCCGAATCGGATCTCAAGGTGTACCGGTCCGAATACGGGCTGCCCGCGTGCACCTCGAGCAACGGGTGCTTTCGCAAGGTCAACCAGACTGGGGGTACAGGCTCGTATCCCGAACCCGAACGCAAATGGGCCGAAGAGATTTCACTCGATCTCGACATGGTCTCGGCGATCTGCCCTAACTGCCACATCCTGCTCGTCGAGGCCAACCGCGAAGAAGACTCAAATTTGGCCGCGGCCGAGAACGAGGCGGTGGCGCTGGGGGCCACCGAGATCAGCAACAGCTTCGGCGGAAAGACATCTTCGGAACCGCCCGAATACGCCTCGGCCTACGATCACCCCGGAATCCCGATCGCTGCCGCCGACGGCGATCACGGTTACGGCGTGGAATCGCCGGCGTCAAACCCTCATGTCATCGCGGTCGGCGGGACGTCACTCTTGCCGACGACCAAAAAAAATGCTCGCGGCTGGGCGGAAACGGTCTGGTACGAAGACATCGGCGGCGAAATCTACGGAACCGGGAGTGGCTGCAGCCACGAACCAAAGCCTGCCTGGCAGACGGACTCAGGCTGCCCGTACCGGACGACCAACGACGTGGCGGCGGTCGCGAGCAAAAACACCCCGGTTTCGGTGTACGACAGCTACGAAACGACCGATAAGTGGCAGCTCGCCGCGGGCACGAGCGTGGCCACGCCGATCGTTGCGGCAGCGATGGCGCTTACGAACACGTACACGAGATCCTTCGAAGCCGCCCACGCCCTCTACCTCGAGTCGGAGATCAGCGGCGCCGGAGCCCTCAACGACGTGGTTTCCGGCAAGAACGGCACCTGCGGCGACTATCTGTGCGAAGCCGGACCAGGCTACGACGGGCCCACCGGGCTCGGCAGCCTGTGGGGGGCACCGGAAGTGCCGCCACCGGCGGTCACCACCGGCGAAGCGACGTCGGTCGCCACGGGCGAAGCAACGCTCGACGCCACCGTGAACCCGAATGGCGCTGAAATCCGCGAATGCAAGTTCGAATACGGAACGAGCACCTCATACGGATCGAGCGCACCGTGCTCGCCGCTGCCTGAAGCCGGAACGAGCCCGGTGGCGGTATCGACCTCGGTTACAGGCCTCACGCCGAGCAGCGCCTATCACTACCGCATCGCCGTAATCTATCCCGGGGGCACCAGCGACGGCCTAGATGAGACGTTCACCACAGACGGGTCACGGCCGGCGGTGTTGACCGAACCGGCGTCTGCGATCACGCAGACTTCGGTACGCCTGAACGGCAAGGTCAACCCGAACGGCAAGGAAGTCAGCGAATGCGAATTCGAATATGGTCGTTCGAAGTCGTACGGAGCGACCACACCCTGCACGCCATCTCCCGGTAGCGGCCAGACGTCGGTGTCGGTGTCTGCATCACTCACAGGCCTAAGCGAAGGAGGCACCTATCACTTCCGGATACGCGCGACGAACATCACCGGCACCAGCTACGGCGGCGATCAGACGTTCACCGCGTCTAGCACTCAGCCAAGCGAAGAACCGAAAGAAATCGAACCCCCGAACGATCCTCCGCCCGTCGTCCCGGAAAACCAGCAACAGACCACACAAACGCCCAACCTTGTGTCGCCGATCGGGAGCCAACAGGAACCAAGCAAGACCCCCGCCCACCTCGCCGAGCTCGTCGGGGCGCATGCGCTCCTCGAGGCTTCCAATGGCACTCTCGGGCTTGAGCTTCGATGCCCTGCAGGTAGCTGCGCAGGTATGGTCACTCTGCGGACGCTCGACGCCGTTGCTACCGGTAGCCATCACGCCGGTAAGCACATCCTCACCCTCGCGACAGCGCCGTTTGCGTTCGCCGGCCCGCACGCAGCGACGGTTTCGCTGCGCCTGGCTGGCGCCGCGCGCATCTTGCTGGCACGCGTACACACGGTGAGAGCCCGAGCGATGATCGTCGCGCGTCACACGAGCGCTATCGCCGGCGCCGTCCAAACGACGACCGTCACGATTCGCTCAACCAAGACTTCCCGCACAGCGCCAGGCAGGCACTGAGCGCGCCCACGGACGGGCGCAGGCCTCCATGGCGCGCCGGCGCTATCGCTCAACGGACCAGCACGAATGTTCTGTACCAGTGCACCGCACTGGCGCCCGAGCGTACGAACACGCCCTCCGCCGTAAGTGTGATGCGCGTGCGACGCGCAAGCAGCCGCCGCCCAGTCTTGGTCAGGTGAAGCGTGACGGTCTTGGTTGAGGCGCTCGCATAGGACTCCGTGGCAGACGCGACGAGGGCCGGCTTGGGCTTCGCCTTCGCGGAGGCCACGTGCGCGCCTTTGGGGACCTCGTACCAAAGCACCTCGAGCTTGCCGGCGCCCAGCGAGGCGAACCGGAAGCTGAGATCGCCGTGCTTGAGCAGCGACGCGATCCTCGCGGTGTGCTGCACGTGAGTGAGCTGGGTGCTCAGGCCCGAGCGAATCTCCGCGGCCGTCGCCACCGAACCCGATTTGTACGGGTCGACGCTCTGCGCCGGCTTTTTGGCCGGCTGTTCGACCAGCTGGTGCGGCCCCGGTTTGCTGGGTGCCGCCGCGATCACGACACTGTTGCTACTGGCCGCTTCTGAAGTGCCTTCGGTGTTAGCCGCTATGACATCGCACGACAATTGCTGCCCCACCTGTGACGCTTCCGGCGTATAGATTTCACTATTATTCGACGAGTTCACCGGCGCGCCGTTGAGCAGCCACTTATAAGTGAACACGGGCGGTGGTGCGCCTTCCCATTGGCCTCGCTTGCACGTCAGCGTTTCGCCTACCAGCCCGTTGCCTTCTATGTACGGTTCTTCCGCAACTATGGGCGATTCGCCGGGCACCTTGACACCCTTGCTTTCCGCCCATTCGCTTCCCTCCGTGTTGGTCGCCGTGACGCGACATGACAGCCAGCGTCCTTGATCCGACGACGCCACGACATACGTTTCGCCCGTAGCCGCGTGGATTTCCCTTTCGTTCAGCAGCCACTGGTAGCTGTAGGTAGGTGTCGGCGCTGCGCTCCATTTGCCGTTGACACACTTAGCCGTTTCGCCCACCGCCAGCGCAGTTCCACTCTCGATCCGAGGCGGCGTTTCGGGTTTAGGCTCGCTCCCTGGTATCGCAAGCGCTTCGCTGATAGTCGACGCAATTCCTTCCCTGTTTTCCGCAGTCACTTCACAGGCGAGCGAGTAGCCGCTATCGGCGGTCTTAACCTTGTAGGTTTCTCCCTGCGTGAACCTGCTTCCGTTCCTCAGCCAATAGTAGGTATATGTCGGTGTCGGCAAACCACTCCACTGGCCTCGCGAGCACGTCAGCGTTTCGTTGACTACGGGTTCACCCTCAATACGCGGAGGCGCTTCATTCTTTGGCTTTCTCCCCTTGATGTAAACGCTGCCCGTTTCGAACGGCGGAGCGCTTCCTTCTTCGTTGACTGCGATAACCTGACACGAAATGTTGTGGCCTTCGTCTTCTATGTTGTGAGGTTCTTCGCCTTGCTTGGGTGCCAGAAAGTATGTGCCTCCTTCGCCGATGGGCACACCTTCTCGCAACCATTGAATCGTCAATGTGATTGGTTCCGTTCCGGTCCACGCGCCGGGGTTGCATTTGAGCGTCGCGCCGACTTCCCGTTCGGAAGGGCCTTCAAGCTTGGGTTCCTGGGTATATTTGGGCGCTTCGCCTCCCTTTTCCGCCGGGATGACCACCTCGGCGCTCACAGCAGTGGCCTTGCCTTCCACGTTTTCAGCGGTAACTTCACAGGTAAGCCCATTACCTTGATCTTCCGGATGAACAGTGTAGGTTTCGTTGGTTCCGACGCCGATGATTTCTTCGTCGTGCGTCCCCCGATGCGCAACCCAGACGTATTTGTATGCTTCGGGTGCCGGCACACCGGTCCATTGGCCCTTCTGGCAGGTTAGCGGGTGGTTCACCTTGAGAGTGCCGGAGATCGTCGGAGCTTTCGTGTTGGCCGGCTTTTCGCCAAGCACGCGCACGGTGCTGCTGGTTGCCTGTAGCATTTCTTTGTTTGCGTTCGCGATGACCTCGCACGAGAGCCCGTGGCGTTGGTCGGCGGCGACAACGCGATAGGCGCTCGCTTCCCCGACCGTGGTGGTGCCTTCACGCAACCACTTATACGCAAACGTAGGATTGCCACTCCACTTCCCCGTTGAGCATGTGAGTTCTGACCCCAGAACCGCAACCTGTTCACCCTTTTTTGGTTCCGTGTAGCCCGATATCGAGGGTGGTTCTTCCAGCTTCAGCTTCGCGGCAGAGACCTGCACGCTTTCACTGGTCGCCGACGCGGGAGTCCCTACGCCGTTCGTCGCCGTGACCTTGCACGACAGGCTGTTCCCTTCATCGGCCGTCACGACCGTGTATTCGTTCGTCGTCTGCAATGCGATAGGGCCGCCATCGCGCAGCCACTGATAGCTGTACGCAGGCGTCGGACTCCCGCTCCAGACTCCCTGCGTGCATTTGAGAGTGTTGCCGACGGCAGGAGTTCCTTGGATTTCAGGAGGCTTTTCGTTCTTCGGCGGCTTGTTCGATTCTCCGGGTATATACAGCCCGTTTTCGCTTTCTTCTTCTTCGCTGCCCGAGGGGTTCGTCGCGATTACGTTGCACCAGAGTTCGTTGCCCTCGTCGGCCGCCGTGATCGTGTAAATGCCACCGTTGGATTGGCCTTCTGCTTCGGCGATGACGACCCCTTCACGCAGCCACTGGTAGGTAAATTTGCTTACACCACCGACCCAGCTGCCCGGGTAGCAAATGATGTGTTCGCCGACTTTCGGCGTCTGCCCCCGGTTCCCTGGTTCCTGTGCGACTTCGGGCGGGCTGTTGTTGCTCGGCACTTCCGCGAAGGCGCTGCCCGCACCGGGACCGGCCAGCATCGAGGCAGCCACGGCGAAGACAGCGAGCGCCACGAGCAACCACCGCGCACTCACGCGCGGAGGCATTCTGTACGCCGACGTAGTCTCTCCGTGATCTTTCGTCGTCACCATCGATCCCCCGACTGGCTGTCTCCAACAATCCCCCGAGGGCAATCGACGTTAGCGTCCTCAAATGGCGCTGTCAAGCAAGGTATGTGAGCGCCCACACTCCGACATGCACATCTGTGCGCAAGGCTCGACACCGCTGCACGGATGCTCTCAACCGCGATTCCCGGCCAGTGCCCTCGGCTATCGTGTCTGCCGACATGCCCTGCCACCCAGCAACCCGCGACGAACGTCTCTATAATCCGCTTGAGGGGTTTATGCAGGACCGCGTGAGAGAGGACGCTTACGGCGGGGTCCGGACAGCCGTGCGCTGCTCGCTCTCCGCAGCCCTGGCAGGGCTGTGTCTGCTGCTCGCGCCGTCCGCATCCTGGGCCATATCGAGCGAGGAATCGGCCGCCGCAGCGCCTGCGCACGCGGTCGTCGCGACGCTGTCGAACCTGACCACGCTGTCGCGTTGGGCTTATCCGCAGACGACGGCTGCGGCGCACGAGTTCCCCTCCGCGCACTCGCGTGTCGTCGGCCACCTTCATTTCCTCACCGTCGACGGCCAGGCCGAAGTGTATTTGGCTCTGCGCTCCTACACGGTCGGACGAATCACGTGGATCGAGGTGCCCCTTCCGGGACGACCGAATGGCGTCACAGGCTGGGTCACTGCCTCGGCGCTCGGCGAGATGCACGTCACGCACGAGTACCTGCGGGTCGATCGCGAGACGACGCGCGTCACGCTGTTCCGCGACGGACAGCCGATCTGGAGCGCGCCCGTAGGGGTCGGACGCCCGAGCCTGCCGACGCCCGCCGGCCACTTCTACGTCACCGAGAAGCTCACAACGCTCGAAGCGCCCGTCTACGGCCCCTATGCACTCGGTACCAGCGCTTACGCGCCGACGCTCAGCGAATGGCCCGGCGGCGGCATTGTCGGGATCCACGGCACCGATGAACCGTCGCTGATACCGGGGCGCCCGTCGCACGGCTGCATCAGGCTGCGTAACGCCGACATCACGCAGCTGTGGCACATGATCGAAGTCGGCACGCCGATCGACATCGTCTGAGCGCCTCGACGGCGACCCTCGACGCGTCTTGGCCTGGCTCGGTAGCGCCCGCCGACCCAGTGGCCTCTGACACTCAGCGCTCAGCCTGTGAATTTCGGCGCTTTGCGCGAGGACGCCGTGTGCACGAACTGGCTAGAGCGAGCGAGCGGGACGCAGTCGCTGTTGCTCGGAATCGCCTTGAACGAGACCCTGTGCGGCCCGTAGTGAAGCTTGCTGGTGTTTACCTTGATCGTGAACTTGCCGTGCTTGGCCTGCGACTGCTTCATCGTCTTGATCTTGTGATTGTCGAGGTAGAACGTGATCTGCTTGATCCCCTGGGAGGGAACCGAGACGGTGAAGCTCCCGCTCTTCGGTCCAGTCACGCCTTTCAGTTTCGGTGCCGATGCCACGCAGGCCGGCGAGACTTCGTGTTTTGGCGTCGTACCTGGCGTCGTGGTGCTCGGTGTCGTGCTGCTGCTCGCGGGTTTTTCTTCGTTTTTGGGTGGTTCCTCTTTTTTCGGTTCTTCAGGCACCGTGACCGCAACAACGTTCGAGCCCTGCGGTTCCATTGGCGACCCGCCTTCGGGAGTGCCCGTGATGATCGCAACATTCGTGTATTCGCCCGCGCCAGTGAGCAAGTGGGTGCATCTGTACACCGTCGCTTCGCCCACGCCGACCGGGTTGGACCCGGGTCCGCCTGTGATCGTGCCGGCATCGCATTTCGAGTCTTCGAAGTTCGAGAAGGTCAAGGGCACGTTGCCGGTGTTCTTGACGACGATCTCGTATTCCACTGTCTGGCCGATCGAGCCGGTCAGCGGTTCTTTGGTGAAGCTGCTGCTCGCGCCGATGCGCTGGAGCTTTTCGATCGTGAACGCGGGTTCTTCCAGTGGTGGCGTGGTTTTCGCTTCGACTTCGACCACGTTAGATTCGTGTTCGATCGGCGTTTCGCCTTCGGGCGTGCCAGTGACGGTCGCGGCGTTCGTGTAGGTGCCCGCTTGCGTGAGCACGTGGTTGCACGTGTACGTCGTCGAAGAGCCCGGCGCCACTGGGCTCGAGCCGGGGCCGCCCGCGATCGTGCCGGGATCGCATTTGGAGTCTTCGAAGTTCGAGAACGTCAGCGGAACGTTGCCGGTGTTCTTGACGATGATCTCGTATTCGACCGTTTCACCGACCATGCCTATCAGTTTTTCCGTGGTAAAGCTGCCGCCGTCGATCCGCTGAAACTTTTCGATCGTGAACGCGGGTTCTTCAACCGGCGGCGTGGTGGGAACTTCCACTTCGACCACGTTAGATTCGTGTTTGATCGGCGTTTCGCCTTCGGGCGTGCCCGTAACTTCTGCCACGTTCGTGTAGATGCCCGCTTCCGTCAGCGCGTGGCTGCAGGTGTAGGTAGTCGACGCTCCGGGCACCACCGGGCTCGATCCGGGACCGCCCTCGATCGTGCCGGGATCGCAGTGCGGGTCGGTGAAGTCGGAAAACGTGAGGGGAACCTGGCCCGTGTTTGTGACGACGATCTCGTAGTCGACGGTCTGTCCGACTTCGCCCATCAGTTTTTCCTTGGTGAAGCCCATGCCGCTGCCGCGGATTTCCTGAAGCTTTTCGATCTTGAAGCCGGGTTCGAGCACGGTCACGACCACCTGGTTGGAGGTGTGCGTGATCGTCATCCCGCTCGGCGGCGTGCCCGTGACCGTCGCTTCGTTCGTGTACGTGCCATACGTATTGAGCACGTGATCACACGTGTAGGTGGTAGATTCGTCGGGCTCGAGCGGGCTCGACCCCGGGCCGCCGGCGATCGTGCCCGGATCACAGTGCGCGTCGATGAAGTCTGAGAGCGTCAGGGCGACGTTGCCCGTGTTCTTGACGATCATCTCGTAGTCGACCGTCTGCCCGAGCTTGCCCATCAGCGGTTCCTTGGTGAAGCCCTCGTCGCTGCCCTTGATTTCCTGAAGCTTTTCGATCGTGAACGACGGTTCTTCCCAGGTCGGTTCGGGAGGCCCGACGCTGAACCCGCTCGTGTACGTCGTGTACGGCGCCTTTTCGAGGCTGGTTTCGACTTCGGTGGCGCCGGCGGCGCACGACGGGCCGCCGAGCAGCACGACGAAGGCGTTGCCGTCATCGTCCAGTTTCACCGCCGCGGCTTCGCCGACTCCGATCGGCTGCTCGTCGGGGCCGATCCAGTACAGGTGGCCTTCGCAGTGGGCGTAAAGCTGTTCGTCGCTTATGACGACGTTGCGCTCCGCGTAGGCGGGCGGGAACTCGACCTGGACGATCGTGGCCGAGTTGCTGTAGTCGCCGGCCTCGACCTGGCTGCTCGGCAGCGCCCACACGCCGGGTGTGGTCGGCTTCGGCGGCAGCACCGTGAACGAGGTCGTCACGCTTGTGTAGGGGGCTTCTTCGAGGTGCGCCGATACGAGGCTTTCGCCCGCGGCACAGGATGGCCCGCCCCAGACGGCGACGATCGCGTTGCCGTCGTCGTCGAGCTGCACGTTGCCGATCGAGGCGCCCTCGACGGGGTTGTAGGGGTCTGCTTCGTTGCTGACCGCCGACCAGCTCAGGTGGTCGGCGCAGCGGCTGTAGAGCTCCTGCGAGCCGACTTTGACGGTCTGCTCGGCAAAGACCGGTTCGCACTCGATTTCGATGATGTCGGCCACGCTCGACGCTTCGGATCCGTAGCCCTCATCCATGAACGAGGGCAGTGTGTGGATCACGCAGCTGCCGGCCGACCCGGCCTCATCCGCCTGTGCCTGATCGGGCGTTTTGCCGGCGGAGCTGGTCTTGTGCGCCGAGGCGCTCGCCGCCGCCATCCACGAGCTGAGGGCGAAGGCCATCAGACCCGCGACCGTCAGTAGCGAAAGCCGTTTGATCGCTGATTGCCGCTGCATGGCCATCCTGTTAGAGCGCGAAGAGTCGGGACGCGAGCGGCCCGTTGAGGGGCGAACGACCCCGGGAGGCTCCATCCTCCCGGGGTCCATTCGCTTACCTCAGATTCGCTTCAGCCTTCCGAGCTCGCCTTAGATGGTCGGTTCGGGAGGCAGGACCGTGTAGTAGCTGCCGTAGGTCGTGTACGGAGCCCTCACGAGACTGGCTTCGAGTTCGGTATCACCCGCGGCGCAAGACGGTCCGCCGAAGACGGTCACGAAGGCGTTGCCATCGTTGTCGAGTTCGAGTTCCGTGCCTTCCGCAAACGGGACGACATACGGGCCCCATCCGGTCATGACGACCCAGAACAGGTCACCGTCGCAATGCGAGTACAGCTGTTCATCGCTGATGGCTACCCAGCGCTCTGAGTACGCGGGCGGGAACTCAACACCGAAGATCGACACGGTGTTGCTGTAGTTGCCGGCCTCGACCTGGCTTTCGGGCCACGCGAACACACCGGGCGTCGTCACTTTCGGCGGCAGCACCGTGAACGACGTGGCGGTGCTTTCGCCGGGCGCTTCTTCCTGGTGGACCGAGATGACGCTTTCTCCCGGCGCGCAGGAGGGTCCGCCGAGCACGGCCACGATCGCGTTGCCGTCGTCATCCAGTTCGACGCCGCCGATGCTCGCGCTGGACGGGAGCTCGCCGTCGCCGGCCTTGGTCACATCGTCCTCGATGTAGCTGTTGGTCCACGGGACCCAGTACAGACGATCGTCGCAGCGGTTGTAGAGCTCCTGCGAGCTGATTTTGACGTACGTCTCCGCGTAGACGGGTTCGCACTCGATTTCGATGATGTCGGCAACGCTCGACGCCGCGCTCCCGAATCCTTGGTCCATGAACGACGGCAGCGAGTGGATCACACAAGCGCCGGGGTCCGTCGTCTCTTTTCCTGATTTGCTTTTTTTGCCGGTCTTATGGGCAAGCGCAGTTCCGGTCAGCAGGAACAAGCTCAGCGCCAGCACCAAGAGACCCGCCAATAGGTTGCGTCTCTCCATGACTTCCTCCAATGGACTTGTTTCGGTTTGGCACCCGCTGCCCGGAGCTAACCCCCGAAGCAGACTCCGAGAGAACCCGCCCCCTGTTCATTGGACGACTGCCCCCGCGGGTATGTTCCGAGCTTGAATACCACACGCCGAGCGCCAAAGTCCAGCGAAAAAGTCGCAAATTGCGGCTTTTTTGCTGCAAGATGGCGATTTGCATGCGGCTTTGCAGCGGTTTTTGAACGACTGGACAGCTTGGACAACGGCTCTGCGAAGTGCGCCTTCATCACTTAACCAATCAGATTTAGGTACGTCCACGTGGGCTCGCGCCTGTCGACATCATTGCGAACCGCCCTCGACCTTCACTTGAGCTCGAATGACTTGGAGGCCGCGTAAAGGGTCTTGCCGCTCGCCGTGAAGACCGCCTTGGCCGTAAGCCGGACATGCTTCGAGCGTTTGAGCAGGCTGCGGCCCGCTGCCGTCAGGCGCACTTTGATCACGCCCGAGCCGGCCTCATAGAACGTTCGCCTGCCCGTGGCCACGAGCACCGGCGCGGGCGCCTTCTTCTTGCTCGCGTTCGCGGCCTTGGCCGACAGCTTCGCGCCGGTCGGCAGATACCACCAGTCGATCGTCGCCGTCCCCGCCTTGGGCGCCTTGAACACCGAGGCGAACCCTCCGTGCTTGAGCAGCGCGGCGGTCGTCGCGTTTCGCCCCGACGGCGGCAGGTGGGCGGCAATCTCAGCCTCGACTTCGCCGACGGCGTTATGCGCCTTGCTGGTGGTGGCGTTGCTCGGGGACCCACCCGAGGAGCCTGATCCCGGGCCTCCCCCGAACACAAGCGGCGGAGGAATCGTGAAGGTACCTTCCGCCCAGGGCGTTTCTGCATTGCCTTCGTCAGCCGCCTTGATGCGGAAGTAGTAGGTGGCACCCGCGCTCAGATTGAAGACGCGTGCATACACCTGAACCGGGCTTTCGCCAGATGGGAAGGCGCACACGCCGCTCACCCCGGCGACGAATTCGCATTCGCTCGAGCCGGCAATGAAGGCGCAAGCGGCCCCGCTCCCAAAGGAGGGCGTCTTGCCGTATTCGAAATCACAGGCGCTGAGCGTCCCGCCGTTGGGATCGATCGAGGCGTACATCGTCGCCGAGCTTCGCGTGTCGAGTACTGTGGCTTCGGCGACCACCGACGGGGGACGGGACTGCACCGTGAATGGGACGCGCGAGCTCATCCCGCGCCCGTTGCCGATAGCGCTTTCCTGCCATGCCTCAGCCCAGTATTCGCCGTTTTCCAACTGTGGAGCGCTAGCTTTCGTCGAGACCCACTTGCCGTCGACGACTTCCGCGGGTACCGTGCCTGCAAGTTCGCCGCTGCCGGCCCGATACACGACCACGGTGATTGGGGTGCCTTCGCTCGCTTCGCCACTGAACGACGGTTTCGGATTGTTCGACGGAGACGGCACTTCATCGAGCGTCACCACCGGAGGTTCCGTGTTGACCTCAAATGTCCGTTCTTCGCTGCGGCCTTCCTTGTTGCCCAGGCCGCTCTTCTCGGCCGCGACGGCCGTGAACGTGTGGTTGCCGGGCGAAAGCGGCTTGCTCAACTCGCTCGCGTTCGTCGTCCAACTCCCTCCCGAGGCCGTCGTCTTCGCCGAGGCGACTTCTTGGCCCTGGGCTATTGCACCTTCGAATATACGAACAATGACTTCCGTGTCTTCACCGGCGGCGCCGCTGAACGACGGTTTCGTCTGGTTGGATAGTGTCTGCGGAGGATCGAGCGTCACCGTCGGTGCTTCTGTGTCTACTTCGAACGTAACCGGATTGCTTTCGCCACTCGGGTTGCCGAGTTCGCTCGCCTGCACCGCAACCGCCGTGAAACTGTGCCTGCCGGCCTTGAGCGGCGGACTTACCTTGCCGGAGATCCAGATTTTACCTTCGCGGGTATGTTCCGTGGCAGTCGCGACGGGGCGACCGGTCGCGCTGTTTCCTTCGTAGACTTCGACCGTCACCGGAGTCTTTTCTTCCGCCGTGCCGGAGAACGAGGGTTCTGTGTTGCGCGAACGCGCGAGTTCGTTTAGGTGAACGGTCGGAGCTCCTAGGCTAACTTCGAATGTCGCTGCTTCACTGGCGCCTTCTTCGTTGCCCAGCGCGCTCGGCTCTTTAGCGATCACCGTGTACTTCCCGTCTTCGAGCGGATTCACGTGCACGGTAGTCCACTTTCCTTCGCTGACCAGCGCCTTCAGCGTGTCCAGGGGGGTCCCTGTCGCCATTTCCCCTCTGTAAAGCTGGACAGTGACTGTGCCCGCTTCGCTGGCCGTGCCGCTGAACGATGGCTTTGTTTCGTTCGAACGGCGAGGTGGAAGTGGGTTAAAGGCGACCGCTGGCGGCACCGTGTCGACTTCGAAGCTCACGGGCTTGCTCTTACCTTCCCCGTTGCCGAGCCCGCTCTTCTCGAATGCGACGGCAGTAAATTCGTGCTTACCTTCCGCCAGCGTTTTGCTGAGCTCTTCGGAGGTAGTGGACCATGCGCCACCCGAGGCTGTCGTCTTCGCGCTCGCGACTTCCGTCGACCCCTCGAACACCTCAACCACGACTTCCGTCGCTTCGCTGGCTTTTCCGCTGAAGGACGGCCGCCTGTTGTTGGATGGAGTCTTGGGCGGTTCAAGCGTAACTGTTGGGGGTTCGGTGTCGACTTCGAACACCACCGTCGAGCTCTTGCCCGCCTTGTTGCCAAGCCCGCTGACCTCCGTTGCATACGCCGAGAACATGTTTTTGCCTTCGGACAAGGCCTTGCTCAACTCAGTACCGGTTGTCGTCCAGCTGCCGCTGGCCGCCGTCGTCTTGGCCGACGCGACTTCTTCGCCTTCGCCTTTGCTGCCTGCGAACACATGCACGACGACTTCCGTGGCTTCGCTCGCCGTCCCGCTGAACGAAGGCTTCGTTTCTTTCGATGGCGTGGTCGGCGTGTTCAACGTCACTTTCGGCGGTTCGGTGTTCACCACAAACGTCCGTTCTTCGCTGGTGCCTTCCTTGTTGCCAACCCCGCTCTTCTCAATCGCGACGGCCGTAAATGTGTGTGTGCCTTCCGACAGCGCCTTGCTCAGCTCGGCGCCGGTAGTGGTCCAGCTGCCGCTCGACGCCGTCGTCTTGGCCGACGCCACTTCCGTGCCTTCGGCTTTGCTGCCTTCGAACACATGCACGACGACTTCGGTGTTTTCGCTCGCCGTCCCGCCGAACGAAGGCTTCGTTTCTTTCGATGGCGTGGTCGGCGTGTTCAACGTCACCTTCGGCGGTTCGGTGTTGACTTCGAACGTTCGTTCTTCGCTGCGGCCTTCGGGGTTGTTCAACCCGCTCTTCTCCATCGCCACAGCCGTGAACGTGTGTTTACCTTTGGGCAGCGCCGGGGTCAGCTGTTCACCGGTGGTCGACCAGTTGCCCCCGGATGCGGTGGTCTTTGCGGTCGCGATCGGGGTGCCTTCCGCCTTGGCCCCTTCGTAGACGCGGACCACGACTTCGGTCGGTTCGCCCCCCGTCCCCGAGAACGATGGCGTCGTGTCGTTGGTTGGTGACGCCACTTTGGAAAGGCTGACTTTCGGCGGTTCCGTGTTGACTTCAAACGTGCGTTCTTCGCTTTCAGCGCTGCTGTTGCCCAGGCCGCTCTTCTCGACGGCGACGGCCGTATATGTTCGCTTGCCGGCCGGGAGCGCTTTGGTCAGCTCTTGGACGGTGGTCGACCAACCGCCGCCCGAGGCCGTCGTCTTCGCGCTCGCGACTTCAGTGCCTCCGGCTTTGGTCCCTTCGTAGACGTGCACGACCACTTCGGTGGCTTCGCTGGCGGCGCCGTTGAAGGTCGGCGTGGTGTCGTTCGTGGGCGAGGGCACCTTCGCCAACGTGACCGTGGGCGGTTCGGTGTCGACTTCGAAGCTCTGCGGAGCGCTCGTGCCGGCGCTGTTGCCGAGCCCGCTTTTCTCGGTCGCGTACACCGAGAACGTGTGCTCGCCTTCCGGCAGCGCTTTGCTCAGCGCGCTCCCATTCGTCGACCAGCTGCCATTCGACGCCATCGTTTTCGCTTTCGCGATTTCATTCGATCCTTCGAACACGTGCACAACGACTTCGGTGTTTTCGCTGGCCGTCCCGCTGAACGACGGCCTGGTTTCGCTCGTCCGCCCCGGTACCGGCGCGAGGGTCACCACCGGCGGTTCGGTGTCGACTTCGAAGCCCCAGGTTTCGCTCGTGCCTTCTTTGTTGCCCGTGAGTCCGCTCTTCTCGGTCGCGTACACCGTGTACGCGTGCTTGCCTTCCGATAGCGGTTTGCTCAGTACGCTGGTCGCCCAGGTCCCGCCCGAGGCCGTCGTTTTCGCTTTCGCGACTTCGGTGGATCCTTCGAGCACGTGCACGACGACTTCGGTGTTTTCGCTGGCGGTGCCGCTGAACGACGGTTCGGTGGCTTTCGTCCGCGCTTCCGGCCGCGTAAGCGTTACGGTTGGCGGTTCGGTGTCGACTTCGAAGCTACGTTCTTCGCTCACGCCTTCGCCGTCCCCGAGCCCGCTCTTCTCTTTCGCGACCGCCGTGAACGTGTGCCTGCCGCTCGGCAGCGCATTGCTCAGCTGTTCCCCCGTCGTCGCCCAGCTACCACCCGACGCCGTCGTCGTGGCCGTCGCCACCGCGCTCCCTTCGACCTTCGACCCTTCGTACACGCGCACGACCACTTCGGTTGCTTCGCTGGCCGAGCCGCTAAACGACGGCGTGGTGTCGCTCGTGGGACTAGATACCTTGGCCAGCGTCACGGTCGGCGGGTTCGTATCGACTTCGAAGGTCCGTTCTTCGCTCACGCCTTCGCCGTCCCCGAGCCCGCTCTTCTCCTTGGCCACTGCGGTGAACGTGTGCTTGCCGGTGGGCAGCGCTTTGCTCAGCTGTTCGCCCGTGGTCGACCAGCTCCCCCCCGCGGCCGTCGTCTTCGCGCTCGCGACTTCCGTACCCCCGGCTTTGGTCCCTTCGTAGACGTGGACGACGACTTCGGTCGCTTCGCTGGCCGATCCGCTGAACGAAGGTTTCGTCTGGCCGGACAGTTTCGCGGGCTGGTTAAGTGTCACGGTCGGTGGGTTCGTATTGACTTCGAAAGTCCGTTCTTCGCTCACGCCTTCCGTGTTCCCGAGCCCGCTCTTCTCCCTCGCCACCGCCGTGAAC
Organism: Solirubrobacteraceae bacterium; assembly: GCA_035507415.1. Lineage (GTDB taxonomy): Bacteria > Actinomycetota > Thermoleophilia > Solirubrobacterales > Solirubrobacteraceae > Palsa-744. Next base: position 27,566 of record DATJOF010000009.1, on the reverse strand, counting down.
GTGTGCTTCCCGCTCGGCAACGCTTGGCTCAGCTGTTCGCCCGTGGTCGACCAGCTCCCACCCGCGGCGGTTGTTTTCGCCGTCGCCACCGCGCTGCCTTCGACTTTGGTCCCTTCGTAGACGCGCACGACGACTTCGGTCGCTTCGCTCGCCGATCCGCTGAACGACGGCTTGGTTTCGCCCGACAGTTTCGCGGGCTGGTTGAGTGTCACGATCGGTGGGTTCGTATTGACTTCGAAAATCCGTTCTTCGCTCACGCCTTCCGTGTTCCCGAGCCCGCTCTTCTCCCTCGCCACCGCCGTGAACGTGTGCCTGCCGCTCGGCAGCGCATTGCTCAGCTGTTCGCCCGTCGTCGACCAGCTGCCACCCGACGCGGTCGCTGCGGCGGTCGCCACCGCGCTGCCTTCGACTTTGTCCCCTTCGTAGACGCTCACCACGACTTCCGTCGCTTCGCTCGCGGTCCCGCTGAACGCCGGCCTGGTTTCGCCGGACAGTTTCGCCGGCTGGTTCAGCTTGACGGTCGGCGCTTCGGTGTCCACTTCGAACGTCCGTTCTTCGCTGCGCCCTTCGCCGTTGTCCAGCCCGCTCTTCTCTTTCGCGACCGCCGTGAACGTGTGCCTGCCGCTCGGAAGCGCTTGGCTGAGCTGTTCGCCCGTCGTGGACCAGCTGCCTCCCGCTGCGATCGTCGAGGCCGCGGCCACTTCCGTGCCTTCGGCTTTGGTTCCCTCGTAGACGCGCACCACGACTTCCGTCGGTTCGCTCGCCGTCCCGCTGAACGACGGCGTCGTGTCCTTCGAGAGCTTGGACGGCTGGTTGAGCGTGACCGTGGGTGTTTCGGTGTTGACTTCGAAGGTTCGTTCTTCGCTGCGGCCTTCGGGGTTGCCGCTTACGCCGCTCTTCTCGGTCGCCACCGCCGTGTATGTGTGCCTACCCTTTTTCAGCGCATTGCTCAGCTGGCTGCCGGTCGTGGACCAGCTCCCGCCAGCCGCCGTCGTTTTCGCGCTGGCGACTTCGCCGCCTTCCGCTTTCGACCCTTCGTACACATGCACGATCACTTCGGTGGCTTCGCTGGCGGAGCCGCTGAACGACGGTTCGGTGTTGCCCGACAATTTCGGCGGTTGGTTGAGCGTGACCGTCGGCGGGTTGGTTTCGACTTCGAAGGTTCGTTCTTCGCTGCGACCATCGGCGTTGTCGAGGCCGCTTTTCTCGGTCGCGACCGCGGTGAACGTGTTCCTGCCGTTCGGCAGGGCCTTGCTCAGCTCGCTCCCGCTCGTGGACCAGTTCCCGCCCGACGCCGTCGTTTTCGCGCTCGCGAGTTCGGCGCCTTCGGCTTTGGTCCCCTCGTAGACGTGCACCACCACTTCGGTGGCTTCGCTCGCGGTCCCACTGAACGACGGTCTCGTTTCCCCTGAAAGTTTGGCGGGCTGTTTGAGCGTCACGGTCGGCGCTTCGGTGTCGACTTCGAAGGTCCGCGGTTCGCTCTTGCCTTCTTCGTTGCCGAGCGGGCTTTCCTCGGTGGCCACCGCCGTGTAGGTGTGCCGGCCGGTGGCGAGCGCCGGGCCGGCCTGGCCCGAGGACCAGCTGTTCCCCGCCCCAGGCGGCGGAGCCGTCGCCGTGGCCACGGTGACGCCTTCGGCTTTCGAGCCGGCGTAGATCTTGACGACGACTTCTGCCGTGCCGGTGGCGGTCCCCGAGAACGAGGGTTCGGTGTCGTTCGACAGTTTCGCCGGCTGGCTGAGCGTCACGCCGGGCGCTTCGGTGTCCACCACGAACGTTTTCGGTTCGCTCTTGCCTTCGAGGTGGTCGACGGGATCTTCCTGGGTCGCCACCGCTGTGTATTCGTGGTAGCCGGACTTGAGCGCCGGGCTGGCGTCGTCCGAGGCCCAGCCGCCGCCCGTCCCGGGAGCTTCGGCGCTCGCGACTTCCGTGCCCCGCGCTTCTGCGCCTTCGTAGATGTGGATCACGACTTCGCTGTGCCCGCTGGCGGTCCCCGTGAACGACGGCGTCGTGTCCTTCGACGGCGTCTTCGGCAGGTTCAGCTTGACTTCCGGGGTTTCGGTGTCGACGACGAAATGGACCGGTTCGCTTTCCCCGGGCCCGTTGCCGATCGAGCTTTCCTGGCTGGCCACCGCTGTGTATTCGCCGCCGGACAGCGCCGGGCTGGCTTTTTTCGAGGTCCATTTGTCGCCGGTCCCTTCGGCGGTGGCGCTCGCCACGATCCCGCCTTCGGCTTTCGATCCTGCGTAGACGTCGATCGTGACCGTGCTCGATTCGCTGGCGGTGCCTTCGAAGATGGGGGTCGTGTCGCCCGACGGCGAGGTCGGCTGTTTGAGCGTGACCTTCGGCGGCTTGTCGTCGATCGTGAACGTCACGGGGCCGGCCGTGTTGGTCTGGCCCATCCCCGCCGTTTCGGTCTGTTCGGCCTCCGCCGTGTAGGTGCCTTCGGCGAGCGCTTCGGCGGTGACAGACCACGTCCCTTCTTCCGAGACAGACGTGCTCAACGGCGGTGAGAGGGTCGGGCCGGAGAGCGAGGAGCCTTCGTGGATCACGACCGTGACCGGGTCTTCCAGGTCTTCGCTGGTGCCGCTGAAGGTGGGCGTCGTGACTTTGGTGACGGTCCCGTTCGTCGGCTTTTCCATCACGAGCAGGGCGGCCGAGGCGCTCGCGACCGGACCCGCGAGCAGCGCGAGCGGGACGGCGATGATCAGGCTGAGCAGGCCCGCGCGTATCGGGCCCCTGGGGACCAGCATGCCTCTGCGCGCACTCCATCGCGATTTCGCCTGCATGAACCGCCCATCCAGGTTGACTCCGTCCACTCCGCCGCGCCGGCTCCAACCCCGGCGCTGCCCGCCGTACTGCGAGCGGCCATGATAACCGCCGACGGTGGGAATGGGAAGGCGTGTGGCGAGCCCTGCAGGTCCGTCTCGGCCCGTGCCGCCCCGCCGTCATCTCGGTATATCGGCTCTGGGCGGTGCTGGGGCGCCCTTGGAGCCGGCGCGCCCAGCGGTCAGATCGGGCGCGAACCGGCGCTCGCGCACGGCGCGACTGCGATGATTCTTGCAAGCGACGGACCGCCCGCGTGGGCACAATGCACCGTCCGGTGTACCGACTGCCCAAAAAGGGGGACAAGGACGAAGATGCGATATCGCGCTATTGCAATCACGGTCGTGTTGACCTTCGCCATCTCGGCGGCCGCGCTTGCGGCCGGGCCGCTGAAGGGCAAGACCTACGAGGGTGCGGCCCCGGCTTCGGGCGTCGACAGCGAAGGACAGAAGGAGCGTCTCGACGCCACCAGTGCGATCGTGCTGGCCGTGGCCCACAGCGGCAAGGCCGTGACGGTGCGCTTCGCGTCGACCTTCCCCGTCCTGTTCTGCCGCCCCAGCAAACCGCTCAGCAGCCAGACGACCAAGCCGGCCAAGATCTCGGCTGGCGGCTCGTTCCGGGCGACCGTATCCCAGCGGTTCGCGGCCGGACCCGGACCAGCGGCGATCGTGCAGGTCGTCAGTGGCAGGTTCTCGGGACGGACGGTCAAGGGCACGATCCACACCGAAGCCGGCGAATGCGGCGGCGTGTCGAGCTTCTCTGCAACCGTCAGCTAGAGGCTTAGGCTTGCCTCGCCGGCGCGGCGTGCGCGCGCGCTGAGCTGCTCCGAGCGGCCTGCTGTCGGTCGCCTGCTGTCGTGCCGCTCCTGCGAGCGGCCTGCTGCCGGGCCGGCTGCTGCGAGCGCCCTACTGCGAGCGGCCTGCTGTCGGGCCCTCGCCGCCTCGATTGCGCTACGGCCTGTCGGCCAGGGCGCCGCCCGCGCGGATCTGCTTGGGCAGCATGAAGCGCACGTCCTCGCGGACCGCGTCGACCTCGGCCACGTCGCTGACGCCGCGCGCGCGGAACAGCTCGACGAGCTCCTGCACGAGGTTCTCGGGCGCGCTCGCGCCCGACGTGATGCCGACCACGCGCCGTCCCTGCAGCCACTGCTCGCGCACTTCGCCGGCGTTGTCGATCAGGTGGGCCTCGGTGCCGCAGTCGCGCGCGACCTCCACGAGGCGCACCGAGTTCGAGGAGTTGCGTGAGCCGATCACGAGCATCAGCTCGCAGCGGCCCGCCATCTGCTTGACGGCCGCCTGGCGATTGGTGGTGGCGTAGCAGATGTCGTCGGTGCGCGGACCGACGATCGTCGGGAAGCGCTCGCGCAGGCGCGCGACGATCGAGCTGGTTTCGTCGACCGACAGCGTGGTCTGCGTGATGTAGGCGACCCGGTCGGGATCTGGCACGTTCAGCTCGTCGACGTCGCGCTCGCTCTGCACCAGCACGATCTGCTCGGGGGCCTCGCCCATCGTCCCTTCGACCTCCTCGTGGCCCGCGTGTCCGACGAGCACGATCGTGTAGCCCTCGTGCGCGAAGCGCGCGGCCTCGCGGTGGACCTTGGTGACCAGCGGGCAGGTCGCGTCGACCGTGCGCAGGCCCCGTGCTTGCGCGCCGGCGCGCACGCTGGGCGCGATGCCGTGCGCCGAGAACACGCACAGCGCGCCCTCGGGCACTTCGGTCTGCTCGTGCACGAAGATCGCGCCGCGCTCGCGCAAGCGCTCGACGACGTGCTTGTTGTGGACGATCTCCTTGCGCACGTACACGGGCGCTCCGTGGGTGTCGAGCATTCGTTCGACCGTCTGTACGGCGCGGTCCACGCCGGCGCAATAGCCGCGCGGCGATGCCAGCAGGAGCTGCTCGACCGTGTTGCCCGCAGGCGTGCGCGCGGCCGCCTCGCCCGCCGCGGCCGGCTCGCGCGCGCCCGCAACGATCTTCTCGACTGTATCGGCCACCGAGGTCTATTGTACGGAGCAGCTTGCGTGGGACGAACAAGCTGGAGTTAGCGAAAGGATCATCGATCGCACGGAGGACCGGCTGACGAGGGGGAGCTAGGCTGACCGGATATGGCGCAAGGACACCTCGACCGCATGACCCCCGTAGACGCGTCCTTCCTGCATCAGGAGGGGCCCAGCTCGCACATGCACGTCGGCGGGCTGACGGTCATGGAGGGTCCTCCGCCGGACATGGAGGCGTTTCTCGGGCAGATCCGCAAGCGCTTGCACCTGGTGCCGCGCTATCGGCAGAAGATCGCCTCCACTGCGCTCGACAGCGGCCGGCCGGTGTGGATCGACGATCCGAGCTTCAACCTCGAGTACCACGTGCGCAACACCGCGCTGCCGACGCCCGGCGAATGGGAGCAGCTCTGCGCGCTGACCGCGCGGATCTTCTCGCAGCAGCTCGATCGCTCCAAGCCGCTGTGGGAGATGTGGCTGATCGAGGGTCTCGAGGACGACCGCTTCGCGCTGATCTCCAAGACGCACCATTCGCTGATCGACGGCATCGCCGGAATCGACCTGGCGACGATGCTGTTCGACATGAGCCCCGACCCGCCGCCGATCAAACACCCCAGCCGCGCCTGGCGCCCGCACCGCGAACCGGGCGCCGCGGAGTTGATCGCCGCCGGCCTGAAAGGGGCCGCTTCGGCCGGCATCGAGCTGGCCGAGGGCCTGCTCGGCGCGCTCGCCCACCCCGATCGCGCCGTCGCGCGCGCGAAAGAGGCCGCTGAGGGCATCGGCGAGATCGTCTGGGCGGCGCTCAACCCGGCGCCCGAGACGCCGCTCAACGTCCACATCGGACCGCACCGCCGCTATGTCGGGATCGGCAAGCGCCTGGATGACTTCAAGCTCGTCAAGAACGCGTTCGGCGGCACCGTCAACGACGTGGTGCTTGCGGTCGTGGCGGGTGCGCTGCGCTCGTTCCTGGTCTCGCGCGGCCTGCGCACCGAGGGTCTCGAGCTGCGCGCGCTGGTGCCCGTGTCGGTGCGCGCCGCGGACGAGCACGATCAGCTCGGCAACCGCATCGTCGCGATGCGCGGTCCGCTGCCGGTTTACATCGCCGACCCGGTGCAGCGTCTGCGCTTCGTCTCGCACGCGATGGACGGCCTCAAGGAGTCCAAGCAGGCGCTCGGCGCCGAGGTGATCGCGGGCGTGCAGAACTTCGCGCCGCCGACCCTGCTCGCGACGGCCTCGCGCCTGAACTTCTCGACGCGGCTGTTCAACCTGATCGTCACCAACGTGCCCGGCCCGCAGTTCCCGCTGTACGTGCTCGGGCGCGAGATGGTCGCGGCCTACCCGGTCGCGTTCCTGCCCCAGCACCATGCGCTGGCGATCGCGATCATGTCCTACAACGGCCAGATGAACTTCGGCCTGCTCGGAGACTTCGACGCCCTTCCCGACGTCGACTTCATCGGCGCGAGCATCGACGCCGAACTGGCCCACCTCGTGACGCTCGCCACCGAGGCCCTCGCCCAGGCCAACCCGGCGGCGTAGACGGCGAGTATTCGCTCGGGCACCACCCACTTGGCGCATGTGACCGCGGGCCGGCCGGGTCATGGTGCGAACTAAAGCCTCGTTCGGCCTCCGCCGGAACCGCTCACAGTTCGCCTCCCAACGATGTGGAGGCGAGATCGTCGTGCCATCCTCCGGTACCGAGCTCGCCTTGTTCGTTGCTGCCCCAGCACTCCGCGTGGCCGTTTGAAAGCGCGGCACAGGCGTGGATGTCGAGGTTCGCGTTCCCCACTGGCCCGCTGCGCAGCGTGGCGGTCGAGATGCCCGTCACTTCGGCCGCGATGCCCGCCACTTCGACCGGGACATCGGAGTCGGCGGTGGTGCCGTTCCCGAGCTCCCCTCGGGAGTTGTCGCCCCAGCACTCCGCCTGGCCGTTTGAGAGCAGCGCACAGGTGTCGTAGCCCGCGCTGACCTGTGTCGCGGTCGAGATGCCCTTCACTTCGACCGGGACATCAGAGTTCGTGGTGGTGCCATTCCCGAGCTCCCCGTACACGTTGTAGCCCCAGCACTCCACATCGCCGTTTGCGAGCAGCGCACAGGCGTTTCCGCCGCCCGCGCTGACCTCTGTGGCAGTTGACACGCCCGTCACTTCGACCGGGACCTCGGATTCGGTGTAGGCGCCGCCTGTGCCATTCCCGAGCTGTCCGTACGTGTCATAGCCCCAGCATTCCACGTGGCCGTCTGAGAGCAGCGCACAGGCGTCTTCGCCGCCCGCGCTGACCTCCGTGGCACTCGAGATGCCGATCACTTCGACCGGGACGTCAGAGGAGTTGGGGTAGCCGCTTCGACCGTCCCCGAGCTCTCCCGAGCCATCTGCGCCCCAGCACTCAACGTGACCATCCGAGAGCACAGCGCAGGCGGCTTGGTCGCTCACGGCGATCTGTGTGGCGGTCGAGATGCCCGTCACTTCGACAGGCGTTCTGCTGCAGGCAGGGGCGTCTCCTCCACAGAATTCGGGGCCGTCCGGGTAGCCCAAGCCGTCGCCGAGCTGACCGTCATAGTTATAGCCCCAGCATTCCACATGGCCGTTTGAGAGCAGTGCACACGCGTTTTCGCCGCCCGCGCTGACCTGCAACGCGCTGGAGATGCCGGTCACCCCGACGGGGACGACGGAGCTTGTGCTCGTGCCGTTCCCCAGCTGCCCACTGTAGTTATCGCCCCAGCACTCCACATGGCCGTCCGAAACCAGCGCGCAGGTCAGCGCGTATGCCGCGCTGACCTGCGTGGTGGAGACGCCCGCCACTGCGACAGGGACATCGGAGTCGGAGACTTTGTTTGTGACGCTTACCTTCAGTCTCTTGACGACTTTCTTGCCAGCGGCGCTGGAGGCCGTGAGCTCGATCGGGACCTTGACAACCTCCTTGTTCCCCCGAGAGACGCCAGGCATTGGCCCGGTGAGTTCGACTGGCCCGGCTTCACAAGGGAACGTGGTCGGAAGACCAACGTTCGTAGAGTAGATGGCAGCGGGGACATGGGCTATCGCGAGCGTGCACGTCGATGCTCCGAAAACGGATGCTGTGACGGTCGCCGTGCCGAAGGAATCAACACTCGCCGGTTCAGCCTTCAGGCTGGAGATCACGGGCTTGCCGGCAGCAAGGGCCGGGCACGCGCTCGCAGCCAAGCCGAGCATCGCGGCAGCGACCACCAGAGTCCCGAGCCGGACCCGCGTCCACCCGCCAAGCCCGCGGACTCTCTCGGCTCTCGTCTGTTCCGTGCTCGAAGTCGACCCTGCAAGCACGATCCCAACTCTCCCTCCGGTTCGCGCCTTCAGCATACTGCGTCCGCGCGAGCAAGGTGTTGACAGCTGGTCAGCAATCTGACCAACAGGCGGCCGCCGGCGAGCACAGCCCGCACTGCTGCTGGCACCGTGCCGGCATCTTTCGTGTGAGAGGCGAAATGGAGACCTCCCAGGGCTGCGTCAGTACCCGAGTGCGAACTTGGCGTCCTCGCTCATCCGCTCCGGCGACCACGGCGGCATGAAGACCATCTCCGGCTCGACCGTCGCGACGCCGTCGACTTCGCCGACGAACTCTTCGATCTGTTCGCTCACGTGCGGGCCGATCGGGCAGGCCGGCGTTGTGAGCGTAAAGGTCACGTGCACGTTGCCGCCGTCGATCGCGACGCCGTAGATCAGGCCCAGCTCGACGAAATCGAGGCCCAGCTCGGGGTCGATCACGTTCGCCAAGGCGTCCATCACGTCGTCCTCGGTGGGCATCACGGCGGGCTCGGACATGAAGCAAGTCTAGCCGGACCGCCGGGCGCGCCGGCATACGGCACTCCGCGTCTAGGGCGCCGTAGGCCAAGCGATACAAGGACGCAGGGAGCGTGGCGTGCTACGCACGCGAGCGACCGAGGACGCCGTAGCGCGCCGGCATACGGCGCCCTAGTTCTCCGAGCCCAGGCGGTCCCACATGTACAGCTGTATGCACTCGTGCGCGAGCTCGATGGCGCGCTCGCGCGAGAGGCACGGCAGCACCGTCTCGAGCGCCTGCTCCTCCGAGACGCCCGCCTGGAAGGCTTCCTCGCCGCGGAACCCGGCCGCGATCTTCAGCGCCTCGCGGCGGTTCTCGCCGAGGCTCGAGAAGACTCCGACCAGGAATTCGGTGTTGGGCACCGGATGGCCGACCTCCAGCGAGGCGTGCCATGCGGCGAGCAGGTGCAGGTCGTCCTCGTCGAGGCCCGCGATCGCCTTGGCGTAGTGCACGGACAGCTCCTGGTCGGGGATGTCATCGACCCACGCGCGCACGACCTCGCCGACGAGCTGGCGCCTGGCCTCGCGGCCGACAGACTCTGCGATCACCCGGATTGCGTCCTGAGGCTCGATGAAGCAGAGAGGCATGGGCCAAGACTGTAGGCACCCGAGAGGACGGCATTTTTTGCCGCGGGCTCTCACAGGCCGAGCGTGGCGCGGGCGCGCTCGCGGACCTCGACATCGAGCACGTCCGAGCCGAAGCCGAGCGTGGCGCGCTCGGGCGCCGACCAGTTCGCGAACGCGAGATCGAGCGCGGCGAGCTCGAGCGTCAACGCGTCGGCGAGCGCGCGCGTGCGTCGCTCCAGGTAGATCGGTTCGCCGATTCCGAAGATGCGCTTGGCACCGAGCGTGGTGAGGTCCTCGGGTTCGGCCCCGCGCCGCGCGGTGAGATGCAGCGAGTCGGCCTCCAGCTCGTAGAGCCCGAGTTGGCCCATCGTGACGAGCAGGTCGTAGCGCCCCATGCGCGCGAAGCCGGGCAGCGCGAGCCGCTCGAAGATGCGCTCGAAGCGGCGCTGCGGCGTCCAGCTCGGCTCACCGAGGAAGGCCTCGGCGGGCGTGCCGTCCTGAGCGCCGGCGACGCGCTGCGCCCCCCAGTGACGGTAGGCGCGCAGCGTCTCCTCGCCGCGCTCGGGCGCGTGCGAGGTGCGCGGCCCCAGCGGGATGCCCTCGAGCGAGGGCTGCTCGCCGCGCTCCAGGGCCATGCGCACACCCGCGAACGGCTCGCCGCCCTGCAGCGGCGAGAGATAGGCGGTCAGAAAGCACATCCAACAGGCGCGCTCGAGCTCCCCGACGCGGGCGACGGCGCGGATCTCCCCGTACAGATCCGGCGGCGCCGTGCGCAGCCCCGCGAGCCGGCCGGCGGCGAAGGCCAGCTCATCTGCGAGCCGGGCGGCGTCGCTGCTCGCGTGCAGCCCCGGCAGGAGCGCGTTGCGGTAGCCGTCGTCCTGGGCCCGCGCCTCGCGGCGCACGCGCAGCTGCTCGGTCTCGGCCCGCGCGCGCTGCCCGGCGGATCTGCTCGCCGAGCGCGCGCCCGACGCGCCGGGGCCAGAGCGCGAGGAGCCGGCGGTCCGTCGCTTGGCGCCGGCTCCCCCCGCACCGCGCCCGCGCGAGCCCGCGCCCGTCTGGTTGTCGGGCAGCGACTTGCTGCAGATCGGGCAGCGCTCGATGAAACGGTTATGCCGGCAGAAGCTGGGCACCGGCGCTCATTGTGGCGCAGGCGTGCTATGGCGCCGGAGCTGCCCTCGCCCGAGCCCGGTCCGGGAAAGCCGCAACGCGCCCCGGCGCAGGCCCGGCTATTCCGCTGCCGCGACGCCCGGCGTGACGTGGTTGGGCGGGCCCTCCGGGCCTTCGTCGGCGTCGACCTGGCCGGCTCGCCCGGCGTCTTCCGGTAGGCGCGTGGCGGCGCCTGCCGCTAGGCGCGTGGCGGCGCCTGCGCCAGAGCCGTTGCGAAGACCGGCGAGGTAGCGCTCGACCATGCGCGCGCACTGGCGACCCTCGTTGATCGCCCAGACGATCAACGACTGACCGCGGCGCGCGTCGCCGGCGGCGAACACGCCCTCCACCGAGCTGGTGTAGGGACTGTGCGTCTTGATGTTCCCGCGCGGGTCGCGCTCGACGCCGAGCGCGTCGAGCAGCGGCAGCTCGGGCCCGAGAAAGCCCATCGCCAGCAGCACCAGCTGCGCCGGCAGCTCGCGCTCGGTCCCCGGCACGGCGGCGAACGGCGGCGCAGCCTGCGCCTGGGCGATGTGCAGCGCCGCGACCCGGCCGAGAGCGCCGTCCGGACGCGCTGGCCGGTCGGCCGAGAAGCGGGCGGTCGTGATCGAGTAGTCCTGCTCGCCGACAGCCTCCTTCTGGGCCTCTTCCATCGCGTAGCTGAGCCGGTACTTCAGCGGCCACTCCGGCCACGGGGTGCGGTCGTCGGGACGATGGTCGGGCGGTTTCGGCAGCAGCTCGAGCTGCACGATCGAGCGTGCCCCCTCGCGCAGCGCGTTGCCGACGCAGTCGGCGCCCGTGTCGCCGCCGCCGATCACGACGACGTCTCTGCCCGCGGCGCTGATCTGACCCGCCGCGGGCGGCGGCGCGGGCGCGGGGACGGTCGGGGCGGGGCCGAGCTCGCCTGCCACCCAGCGGTTGCGCTGGTAGAGGTAGTCCATCGCGAAGTGCACCCCGTCGAGCTCTCGGCCGGGGACCGGCAGATCGCGCGGGATGCGCGATCCGGTCGCGAGCACGATCGCGTCGAAGCAGCCGCTCAGCTCCTGCGCGCTGATCACCTCGCGCGCGCCCGCGCGCGGGTCGCCCCCGGCGTCGACGCCGCAGCGCAGCTCGACGCCCTCCGCGAGCAGCTGCTCGACGCGGCGTTGCACGATCCACTTTTCGATCTTGAAGTCCGGCACGCCGAAGCGGGCGAGGCCGCCGGCGGCCTCGTCGCGCTCGAACAGCACCACGCGGTGCCCTGCCCGGCGCAGCTGCTGAGCCGCCGCCATGCCCGCCGGCCCCGAGCCGACGACCGCGACCGACTGGCCCGTCTCGTGTCGCGGCGGCTGCGGCCTGACCCAGCCTTCGTCCCATGCCCGGTTGATGATCGCCAGCTCGATCTGTTTGATCGTCACGGCGTCGCCCTCGCGGATCTCGAGCACGCACGCGGCTTCGCACGGGGCGGGGCAGAGGCGCCCGGTCAGCTCCGGGAAGTTGTTGGTGGCGTGCAGCTGGGCGATCGCGTCCTGAAAGCGGTCCCGGTAGACGAGGTCGTTCCAGTCGGGGATCAGGTTGCCCAGCGGGCAGCCGTTGTGACAGAACGGCACGCCGCAGTCCATGCAGCGGGCGCCCTGCTCGCGCAGCTCGGCGACCGGGCGCGTGAGCATGAACTCGCGATAGTCGCGCGCGCGCTCGTGAGCGTCCCGATAGGGGACGCCGTGGCGCTCGATTCTCAGAAAGCCGCCGAGCTCACCCATCAGGCCACCGCGGCCACCGACGCCGGCTCCTCCTCGGGCGGCGGTGCGGCCTGCGCCTGGGCGGCGCGTTCCTGCAGGACACGCTTGTAGTCGTGTGGCATCACCTTCACGAAGGCGTTCTGCGCGAGCAGCTGCGGCCATTGCGCCAGCACGCGGGCCGCCACCGGGGAGCCCGTGCGCTGCTCGTGCTCGGCGATCAGGGCCTGCAGCTCGGCGGCGTCCTCGGCGCTCGGCGCTTCGAAGCCGACCATGCCCATGTTGCACCGCTCGGCGAAGTCGTTGCGCTCGTCGAGCACGTAGGCGATGCCGCCGCTCATGCCCGCGGCGAAGTTTCGCCCGGTCGGGCCGAGCACCACGACACAGCCGCCGGTCATGTACTCGCAGCCGTGGTCGCCGACGCCCTCGACGACCGCTTGGGCGCCGGAGTTGCGCACCGCGAAGCGCTCGCCGGCGAGGCCGCGGAAGAACGCGCGACCGCCGGTGGCGCCGTACAGCAACGTGTTGCCGACGATCACGTTCTCCTCGGCCTTGAAGTCCGCCGCCATGCCCTCGCGCGGGCGCACCGCGAGCACGCCCCCGGACAGGCCCTTGCCGGTGTAGTCGTTGGCGTCGCCGCACAGCGTGAACGTCACGCCGGGCGCGAGCCAGCCGCCGAAGCTCTGGCCGGCGGAGCCCTCGAAGGCGACCTCGATTGAGCCTTCGGGCAGGCCCTCGGCGCCGTGCGCGCGGGCGATGTGGCTGGAGAGGATGCCGCCGACGCAGCGGTTGACGTTGCGGATCGGCAGCTCGAGCTGGACGCGCTCGCCGCGCTCGATCGCGCCGCGGGCGCGCTCGACGAGCTCCCAGTCGAGCGCGTTCTCGAGCACCGCCGGCGGCGGCTGGACGCGGTGGCGCGGCGTGCCGTCGGGCAGCTCGATGTGCGTGAGGATCTGCGTGAGGTCCACCCCGCGCGCCTTCCAGTGCTCGATCGCGTCTTGCGCCGCGAGCAGGTCCACGCGCCCGACCGCTTCGTCGAGCGTGCGCAGGCCGAGCGAGGCGAGGATCTCGCGCACTTCCTCGGCGACGAAGAAGAAGAGGTTGACGACGTGCTCGGGGGTGCCCTTGAAGCGCTCGCGCAGCACCGGGTCCTGCGTGGCGATCCCGACCGGACAGGTGTTCAGGTGGCAGGCGCGCATCATGATGCAGCCGGTCGCGATCAGCGGAGCCGTCGAGAAGCCCATCTCGTCGGCGCCCAGCATCGCGGCGACGACCACGTCGCGCCCGGTCTTCAGCTGACCGTCGGTCTGCACGACGATTCGCTGGCGCAGGTCGTTGAGCAGGAGCGTCTGCTGGGTCTCGGCCAGGCCGATCTCCCAGGGCACGCCGGCCGACTGGATCGATGACAGCGGCGAGGCGCCCGTGCCGCCGTCGTGGCCGGAGATCAGCACGCGGTCGGCGTTGGCCTTGGAGACGCCGGCGGCGACCGTGCCGACGCCGACCTCGGCGACCAGCTTGACCGAGACCTGCGCGCCGGGATTGGAGCAGCGCAGGTCGTAGATCAGCTGCTTGAGGTCCTCGATCGAGTAGATGTCGTGGTGCGGGGGCGGCGAGATCAGGCCGACGCCGGGCGTGGTGTGGCGGATCGAGCCGATATAGGCGTCGACCTTGTGCCCGGGCAGCTGGCCGCCCTCCCCCGGCTTGGCGCCCTGGGCCATCTTGATCTGCAGCTCGTCGGAGTTGACCAGGTAGTGGATCGTCACGCCGAAGCGCCCGGAGGCGACCTGCTTGATCGCCGAGCGGCGCCGGTCGCCGTTCTCGTCGGGTGCGAAGCGCGCCGGGTCCTCCCCGCCCTCGCCCGTGTTCGAGCGTCCGCCGAGCCGGTTCATGGCGATCGCGAGCGTCTCGTGCGCCTCGCGCGAGATCGAGCCGAGGCTCATCGCTCCGGTGCAGAAGCGCCTGACGATCGCGCTCGCGGGCTCGACCTGCTCGAGCGCCAGCGCTTGCCCCCCTGGCGGCTCCTTGAACCTCAACAGCCCGCGCAGCGAGGCCTTGCGGGCGGCGTCCTCGTTGACGGTGCGCGCGTACTCGCGATAGCGCTCGTATGCGTCGCTCGTGCGCACCGCCTCGTGGGCGCCGGCGTCACCGGCCAGCGCGGCCGCGACGTCGCCGTTTGCGGTACGCACCGCCTGCTGCACGAGCGCGATCGTCTCCGGGTTCCACATGTGGTGCTCGCCGTCGCGCCGCCAGTAGTAGATCCCGCCGACCGGCAGCAGCTCGTCGACCACGATCGGATAGGCGCGGGCGTGGCGCTCGAGCGCCTCCGTGGCCAGCACCTCCAGGCCGACGCCGCCGATCCGCGAGGCGGTGCCGGTGAAGTGCCGGTCGATCAGCTCGCGCTCGAGCCCGACGGCCTCGAAGATCTGCGCGCCGCAGTAGGACTGGATCGTCGAGATGCCCATCTTCGAGATCGTCTTCAGCAGGCCTTTGCCGAGCGCTTTGAGCGTGTTCTGCGCGGCCTGCTCGAGTGCCTGCTCGACCTGCCGCGTGCGCGCAGCCCGATCCGCGTCGGTCTCCTGCGCGCGTCGGCCGTCTGCGCTTGCGGCCAAGCCCGCCGGCCGTCCGTCTGTGTCTCGACGCGTGCTGCCCTCGGCCGGCAGCTTCTGCGCCGGCGCCAGCTGCCCGGTGATCACCAGATCGTCGAGCGTCTCGAGCATCAGGTACGGGTTGATCGCGCTCGCGCCGTAGCCGATCAATGTCGCGAAGTGGTGCACCTCGCGGGGCTCGCCGGACTCCAAGACGATGCCGACGCGCAGGCGCGTGCCCTCACGCACGAGGTGGTGGTGCACCGAGGCCACCGCCAGCAGCGACGGGATCGGGACACGCTGCGGTCCGATCGAGCGGTCCGAGAGCACGATGATGTTGATGCCCGCGCCGATCGCCTCGTGCGCCTGGGCGCAGACGCGCTCGAGCGCGCCGGCCATGCCGGCGGCGCCCTCGGCGCGCGGGAAGGTGATGTCGATCGTGCGCGCCGCGAACAGCTCATGCGAGACGTGGCGCAGCGTCTCGAGCTCGCGGTTGAGCAGCAGCGGACGTTCGAGCACGAGCTTGTGGGCGTGCTGGGGGGTCTCTTCGAACAGGTTGCGCTCGGTGCCGAGGGTGGTGCGCAGGCTCATCACGATTTCCTCGCGGATCGGGTCGATCGGCGGGTTCGTGACCTGCGCGAACAGCTGCTTGAAGTAGGAGAACAGGGGCGGCGCCTGATCGGAGAGCACCGCCAAGGAGATGTCGTTGCCCATCGAGCCGATCGGCTCGGCGCCGTCGAGCGCCATCGGACGCAGCAGCACGCGCAGGTCCTCCTGGCTGAATCCGAACGCGCGTTGGCGGCGATGCAGCGGCTGGTCGGAGATCGTGACCTGGTCGGAGGGATCGAGCTCGGCGAAGGGCACCGAGCTGCGCGAGTACCAGTCGGCGTAGGGCTTGGCGGTCGCGACCTCGCGCTTGACCTCGCCGTCCTCGACGATGCGGCCGCGCTCGAGATCGACCAGGAACAGCTTGCCCGGCTGCAGCCGTCCCAGCCGCAGCACCTGCCCGGGGGCGACGTCGAGGATTCCGGTCTCCGAGCCGAGCACGACGTGCCCATCGGCGGTCTGCACCCAGCGCCCGGGTCGCAGGCCGTTGCGGTCGAGCGTCGCGCCGACGACCCGCCCGTCGGTGAAGGCGACCGCCGCCGGGCCGTCCCAAGGCTCCATCAGCGCAGCGTGATACTCGTAGAAAGTGCGCCGCTCCTCGTCCATCAGCGGATTGCCGGCCCAGGCTTCCGGGATCAGCATCATCATCGCGTGGCTGAGCGAATAGCCGCCCTGAACCAGAAATTCGAGCGCGTTGTCAAAGCAGGCGGTGTCCGACTGACCCTCGTAGGAGATCGGCCACAGTTTCGAGATATCGGCGCCAAAGAGTTCGGAATCGACGCTCGCCTGACGCGCGGCCATCCAGTTGACGTTACCGCGCAGCGTGTTGATCTCGCCGTTGTGCGCAACCATGCGATAGGGATGCGCGAGACGCCATGATGGAAACGTGTTGGTTGCGAACCGTTGATGGACCAGGGCGAGCGCGGTCTCGTAGCGCGGGTCAAGGAGGTCGCGGTAATAGGGGGCGAGTTGCCGGACCAGCACCATGCCCTTGTAGACGATCGTGCGGGCCGACATGGAGACCGGGTAATATTCCAGGATCTCCCGGCTCCCGATGGCGTAGACGCGGTTGGAGACGACTTTACGGGCGACGAACAGGCGACGCTCGAAATCGTCCTCGCTGACGATGTCGGCGGGACGTCCGACGAAGATTTGCTGCATGACCGGCTCGACCGCCTTCACGCGCTCGCCAAGGCCGGAATTGTCGACGGGCGCGTCGCGCCAGCCGAGCACGCTCAGGCCTTCGGCGGCGACAGCCTCCTCGACGATCTGACGCGCCTGGGCGCGAGCGGTCGGGTCGCGAGGCATGAAGAATTGGCCGATCCCGTAATGGCCCGGCTGCGGCAAACCGAAGCCCAGCCTGGCGCATTCGGGGGCGAAGAAGCCGTGGGGAATCTGCGTGAGCACGCCGCAGCCGTCGCCGAGCGATGGGTCCGCGCCCACTGCGCCGCGATGGTCGAGGTTGACCAGGATTTGCAGGCCCTTTTCGAGAATGTCGTGCGACTTGCGATTCTTCATGTCGGCGACAAAGCCGACGCCGCAGGAATCATGCTCCCTTGCCGGATCGTAAAGGGCCTCAGCCGGCGGCGCGAGCGGATCGAGACCGGCGCGAGGGTTCTGGGCTTCGGCGGCCTCGTCGAGCGTCGGTTGGGTTATGGCGTTCATCTCTCCGCTCCCCGCGCAGTCGCGGACTTCTGCGACCGTCATATTCAAATTTTCAAGGCGTATCATGGACAAAGGCGGCTGCGTAACGCGCAGCTCAACGGCGTTACGCGTAGGATTTTTTTCGGTCCGTCTTTGTCGTTCGATCCGACAACGCCCGAGCTCCGCTCTTCCGCCGGCGCCGAAGCTTTAGCCCCGTCGCACAAAAAATGGTCAGCACAACTGTCCTATTTTGCGACCATGACAGAAATGGATCACGGATACAAGCGGTCGGCTCGCATTTTTTGCGGCCCCAGTCCAGCGCGATCGCGAATTGCCAGCGCAGCGCGAATTGACGCAAATTGGCCGCTTAGGTCCGACGGGAGCGAGCATGAATTTCGCCAGCGACAACGGGGCCGGCGTGGCGCCGGAAATTCTGGACGCGATCGTGGCCTCATCGCGCGTCAACGCGCCCGCCTATGGCGCGGATGACTATACCGCGCGGGCGCAAGCGCGACTGAGCGATGTTTTCGAGACCGAAGTTGCGGCCTTCCTGCTGGCGACGGGCACGGCGGCGAACGCGCTCGCGCTGTCGGCGCTGGTCGCGCCCTGGGACGCGGTCTTCTGTCACGAGGAGGCGCACATTCACGACGACGAATGCGGCGCGCCCGAGCTCTTCACCGGCGGGGCCAAACTGGTCGGAATCGCCGGCGAGGGCGGCAAGATCACCGCCGACGGCCTCAAGGAGACACTCGAGCGATTTCCGCGCGGGCTCGTCAAATCGTCGCAGCCGGGGGCCCTGTCTTTGTCCCAGGCTACGGAAGCCGGGACAGTCTATAGCGTGAGCGAAGTCTTGAAGCTCAGCTCGATTGCTCATCAGCACGGGATCGGCGTGCATATGGACGGCGCCCGTTTCGCCAACGCGCTTGTTTCGGCGAAGGCGACGCCAGCCGAAATGACCTGGCGCGCCGGAGTCGACATCCTCACGCTTGGGGCGACGAAGAACGGCGCGCTCGCCTGCGAGGCGGTCCTGTTTTTCGATCGCAGCCAGGCGCAGAATTTCGCCTTTCAGCGCAAGCGCGGCGGTCAGACGCTTTCCAAGGGGCGCTTCCTCGGCGCGCAGATGGAGGCCTATCTCGCCAACGGGCTGTGGTTGCGGCTGGCCGAACGGGCGAACAGCTCCGCCCGCCGGCTTGCCCGCGGCCTTGCGGCGACGCCGGGCGTGCGGATCGCCTGGCCGACCGAGGCCAACGAGGTCTTTGTCGTCGCCCCGAACGCGTTGGTCGAGCGATGGCGCGCGGCCGGCGCGCGGCTCCACGACTGGACCACGCGATCGCTCGCGCCGGAGAATGCGCCGCGAACGGGAGAAATGCTCGTGAGGCTGGTCACTTCGTTCGAAACCGCATCAACCGAAATTGACCGCTTCATCGGCGCGAGCGCCGGCGCCCCGGTCCCGGCCCCCGCCGCTACGCCGTAACCGCGCCGCAATTGTTGGCGCAGATCCGCCGCCGGGAAGCGCGGGAGCGACAAGCGATGACGATACGGATGAATGCAGCGCTGCGCCGGCGCCTGGCGGGTTCGGCCCTCGGCGCGCTCGTCGCCTGCGGCGCTGTTCCGGCGGCAATGGCGCAATGGCTGCCGCCCTGGCGGACCCTCGTCTCGACTGGCGACGTCGTGGAGCGGCTCGAGGCGCAAGGCTACGTGCTGATCGCGCCGCTCCAACGGCGTCCCGGTGTTTATCTCGCCGACGTCCGCGCCGGTCCCGGCGGCTTTCAGCGCCTGGTGATTGATGACAGGAGCGGGGAGATCCTCGAGCGCTTCATCTCCCCGCCCAGAAGCTTCGGCGCCGAATACGCTGTCCACTACGACGAAGCCGAGCCACTGCGGCCGGGCGTCCGTCAGTTCCCGCCCGGCCCCGGGATCCGGGTCGCGCCGAACGGCGGCCTGGCGGCGAAATCCGCCGCCGACGGGCCGACGAACGTGCGCATTCCGAGCGCCGTCAGCCCTTTTGGCTCGCAGCTCGCGCCGCTCTCGACCGGGCCCAAGCCGAAATCTGCAACCGCGCGCAAGATTACGCCGGCGACCACCGCGCCGCCCGTGGTTACGCCGCCTCTGCCGCCGCCAGCTCCGCGCGAAGCGGTGAAGCCGGACGGATCGGCGCCGACTGCGCCCAATCCGGAGCCGAAGAGCGACTCTCTTCCCGGCGAGACCGAGAATGCTTCCACTCCCGGCGAGACCGAGAATGCTTCCACGACAAGCGCGCCCGCGACGCCTGAAGGTAAGCCGGAGGCTCCCAAGACCGAAGCTCGAGCGGAGGCGCAAACGCAGCCTACCGCGACAATGCACTCCCCGGAGCCGCCATCGGAATCGGGCGCCGCACCCGCCTCACCCCCCGAGGCGGGCGACAAATCGAAGGTCAGCATCGTCCCTGCGGCGTTGTTCGAATAGGCGAAAAAAAGGGCGCCGCGAGGCGCCCTCGTTTCGGGTTCGATACACGGCCGCTCGGCTTACGCAGCCTGCGCAGTCGGCTTGACGGCTTCGATCGTCTTGCCGCCCTTGTTGATCGCAATCGTGCGCGGCTTCTGAGCCTCGGGAACCTGGCGCACCAGATCTATGTGGAGCAAGCCATTCTCGCTGCTCGCCCCGGTCACGACGACGTGGTCGGCAAGCTGGAACCGGCGCTCAAAGGCCCTCGCCGCGATGCCCTGGTAGAGGACCTGGCGCTTGGCGTCGTCTTTTGCGCCGGCCTCCTTGGACCCGCGCACCGTCAGCGTATTGTCGCGTGTCTCGACCGTGAGCTCGTGTTCGCCGAACCCGGCCACCGCAAGCGTGATGCGATAGGCATTTTCGTCGGTCCGCTCAATGTTGTAAGGGGGATAGGCTGGAGCGCTCTGCTCGCCTCCCGCAACCTTGTCGAGCATCGAGAGCAGACGGTCGAAGCCGACGGTGGAACGATAGAACGGTGAAAGATCGTAATTCAACATGATCACATCCTCTTCAGTGAGCGACATGACGACGAGAGCCCCGTTGCTCGGCGGCGCTCGACGTTGCGGGTCCCTCGGACCCCGCCGGCATGATTTTTGGCCCCAGGGGCTGAAATTCAAGGGCGAGCGGCCGCCTTCGCCACAAAAAATGCAAGCTCTGCGGTCAGACGACTGTGGGGTCAGGCGATTCGCCTGGCCCTATGAGGGGAAGCTGCAAGAGGGGCCTTGGGAGGGGCCGAAGCCTCCGGATTGCGAGGTCTGACACCCATGCGGAAATCACTTTCAGTCTTGACTGTCGTCGCCGCAGCATTGTGTTTCGCCACCGCCGCTTACGCCGGCCAACACGGCCCGCAGACCGACGAGGACAATGCGCCGCCCAAGCCATTGCCGCCGTTGCAGAAGAACTTTCCGCTCGACCAGACCTGGTCGCTGCGCGAGCTCAACGGCAAGCCGGTGCCGGCCGGAGTCGACGTCAGCCTGAAGATCGACGGCACGCTCCGCGGCTCAGGCTACACCGGCTGCAATTCGTGGTCGGCGACGATGTATCCGGTCAAGGATCAGCACTTGGCCGTCGGTCCCTATGCGCTGACCAGGAAGCAATGCCCCAAGGATCTTATGGCGCTCGAGGCAGGCTTCCTGACCGGGTTGCTCGGCAACCCGGAATGGGACCTCGTCAACGGCGACCTGGTGATCAAGGGGCCGCGCGGGTCAATGCGGCTCGAACGCTCGCTTTAAACACGGACCGCGATCACGCCGCCTGCGCCGGCTCGGGGACAACCGCGGCCGGAGCCCCGTCGCGCGTTTCGAATCCGATCCGACGCTTGTGGAACTGGTTCATGGTCGCCTGGTGGCCGATCGAGACGAGCGTTGTGCGAGGCAGCGTTTCGACGATCACCCGATAGAGATTGGCCTCGCTTTTTTCGTCAAGCGAGTTGGTCGATTCGTCGAGAAATAGCCAGTCTGGTTCGGCCAGCAGGGCGCGCGCGACCGCGAGCCGCTGCTGCTCGCCGCCGGAAAGCCGCATCTGCCAATTCTCGCTTTCGTCGAGGCGGCCCGCCAGTCCTGGCAGGCCGACCTTGATCAGCGTCTCCCTCAGTCGCTCGTCGGAGAAATTCGCAGCCGACGCTGGATAGGCGAGCGCCTCGCGCAAAGGGCCGATCGGGATGTAGGGCCGCTGCGGCAACAGCATGAGCTTGGCGTACTCGGGCTGGCTGATCTCGCCCGAGCCGAACGGCCACAAGCCCGCGATGGCGCGAAACAGCGTCGACTTGCCGACGCCCGAGGGGCCGACGAACAGAGTGGACTCCTGGGGAATGAGAACCAGGTCGGCGACATGAGCCAGCTTGCGGCCGTCGGGCAACGCGAGATCGACGTCGTTGAGCGCAAAGTTCGGACCCCCGGAGGCTTCGGCGACGATGCGCGGCGTTTGGGCTTCTGCAGCGCGGGTGCGGGCGAAGGCCTCCTCGAACGACGTCAGGCGCTGGATCGTCGCGCTGAAGCTGGCGAGCCCAGTGTACTGATTGACGAAGAAGTTCATCGAGGTGTTGACGTTGCCGAAGGCGTCGGCGGCCTGGCTGAACGTTCCGAAGTCGACCTTCCTCGCCACGAAGTAGAACGGCGCGATCACCACGTAGGGGATGATCACCGTGATCTGGGTATAGAACTGGAGGAATGTGTTGAGGAAAGTCCGGACGCGAATGATCCGTTGGACCGTGGTGAAGACGTTGTTGAAGACCCTGTTGGCCCGGTCGATCTCGCGCTGCTCGCCCTTGAGCAATGCAATCTGCTCGCTGAACTCGCGGATGCGCGCGAGATCGAAGCGGAAGTCCGCCTCGACTGCCTGCTGACGGAACATCAGCCGCGACAGCGTCCGGCCGATCAGATGCATCATGCCGGTGGCGAATACCGCATAGAGGATCGCGACCCAGAACAGAAAACCGGGAATGGGAACCCCGAAGACCGACAGGTTCATGTTGCGGGAGATTCCCCAGAGGATAATCGAAAACGCGACCAGATTGGTCGCGGTGGTCATCGCCTGGATGGTGTAATTGTAGATGCCAACGTTCATGTAGGAGCCGACGCCGCCGGCGCCGCTGATGAAGCCGCCGATGTCCTCGGAGATACGCTGGTCCGGGTTGTCGGTCGGCGGGCGCTGGCCCAAAGTTGACGGCTGTTGAGGGGGATTGTCTTCGTAATTCGCGTTGAGCGCGAGCTTGTAATGCATCGAATGCAGGAGCCAGCGCGACGTGTAGGACGCGGTCATCCAGCGCCGCCATTGGAGCACGAAATTGAGCGCGACATAGAACTCGAGCAGGAAGGCCAGGATCGAGATCGTCACCAGGGGAGTGAAGACGCCGATGAGCTGATGCCAGAACGCAGCCCGGTGGACTTCGTCCGGAACCTGAATGGCGTTGCCGAAATCGCGGTAAAAGAAATTGAGGCGAACGCCGAGCGCGACCTGAAACTGATTGATCAGGATGAGGAAGAAGATGTTGATGCGGGCGTAGAGGCTCTGGCGCAGCGCGATCGGCCGCATGGGCAAGGGCCGGATCGAGATCGGCGTTTGGGCTTCGAAGAACGGGTCGGTGAGCGCCATCATCCTGCGCACGAAGGCAAAGTGCGAAATGGCGAAGATGGCGACGCCGAAGAGGGCGGTGGCGAGCGGAAGGTAGCGCGGAAGCGAATAGTCCGCATAGGCTTCCGGCCAGTAGCCTAGGAGCGAAACGATGTCGGCCAGTCCGAACACGATCGTTTCGAAGGCGAAGAGATCGAAGAGGACGGTGAGGAAGGTCGAGAGCCTCCATCGCGGACGCGACGCAACCGCGCCGAGCGCCGAGGCGACGCCGATGATGATCATCATCGCGTCTTCCTCGTAGACGCCGACGACGAGGGCGAGGGTCGCGAATACGGCGAGGCTCAACATGCGCATGGGGCGGGACCTTGACGGGCGAAAACGAAAGAAGGCGCCCTAGCAGACCGGCCGGGGCATTAGAAGGGCGACGGGGCGGCCGCGGCCATGAAATCTCGGCAATGTCTGGCGCAATCCGAACGGCAGGATGACCGCATTGCGAATGAGAGACTCTGACCCAGTGCGGCGCGCAGGCGCCCCTGCCGGCCCAACCCAAAAACGACGTCCACGTTCCCCGCTTCGTGAAATAAGATCATGCGGGCGGGGAGGTCGGCGAAAAGGGCCGCGACGATGCGCGTGCTCGGGCAGACTGCCGGCCCTCGCGAGGCGGGAGCCGCAATCGGGGATCAAGCTTGCGTGCTGCGTCGGGCGCGCGCGCGGCGTTGGTCATGCTTCTGTCGAGTTCTGTCGGCCAGATCGAGTCGCCCGCCTGCCTCTTGGCGGCCAGTCAGCAACGGCCCTCGCACAGGCCGCTCATTTCCCTGCAGCGATAAGGGGTTGCGCAAACCAGCCCAACGATCCCAGGGGCGTCGCACGAGCAGCCGACGATGTCCGCGAAACCGTTGGCGCAGCCGCCCACGCACAGGCCGCTCATTTCCCTGCAGCGATAAGGGGTTGCGCAAACCAGTCCAACGATCCCAGGGGCGTCGCACGAGCAGCCAACTTGGTCTGCCGGGGTGTAGTTTCTCTGATAGCTCCCGGAAAGATCGGCGGCGAAGGCGAGCGAGACAGCCAGCGAAACGAAGGACGCGAGGGCTAGGCTGAACAAGGTTCGTTTCATCTTTGAGCCCCTCTGCAGTAAATTTCGGAAGTGAACCACTTCGGAAAAGGCGAGTCCAGCACCACGCGGCCGGCCACGGCGCGCCGACGTTCTCCGAGAATCGCGAGGAGATCAATATGGTCAGAGCAGAGAAGTCAGGCCGCTCGCCGCGCGTTGCTCTTGTGGCGACAATCTTCGGCTTCGCCGCCGTCGCCGGCGGCGCGTTGGCTCAGACAGGCGCTGCGCCGCCGGCCAGCAGCCAGGAGGCGACGGCCGACAACGCCATTCTGCTCACAATCTTCCTCAAGCATGACCAGTCGAGGCCGCTAAGCGAGCTCAACGCGCAACTGGCGCGGCAAGGCTTCTACAAGGCCTTTCCACCGCCGGGAATCGAGGTCGTGAGCTGGTATGTGGAGATGGGCATCGGCCAGGTGATCACCCTTCGCCTGCCGGCCTCGCGGCTGAGGGAGGTCAACCGCGTGCTCGAGGACACTGCCTGGGGCGCATATCGCACCGAGTTTTATCCGACTTATGACTATAAGGCGATCGGCATGGCCGAGCACGAGAAGGCGCAACAGGCGCAACCTTAGTCGAATGCTTCCGATCCAGCGCGATCGCTTCCCGTGTCAACGAAGGTCGCTTGCCCCACCCGCCGCGCTTGGCGTGGTTCACCCTCCGCGATGAAGGCATGGAGCTACAACGCCACCCGACAATTCGACAGACGCAATCCGGATACCCCTGGCGCGGCCTCGCCCGCGACGCGGGAGGATAACGGCTCGAAGTTGCGATCGTCGCGCGGCCGGGGCAGGATCGTCGCCGGCCGGAGACATCCGTCCTTAAGGAAGCGTCTGTCGGAAAATACTCACGGGGATCTTTCGCAATGGCCGACCACGACGCCTCGATCGATCCGAGGCGCGCCCATCACGACATGGGCGGGCTGCCTGCGGGTCGGGTCGAGGCGGGCGAGCACGATTACGCGCTCTGGGAGAAACGCGTCGACGCGATGCTGATCCTGCTGTCGTCAAGGGGGCTGATGACCGTCGACGAGCTCAGGCGAAACATCGAGGCTTTGGGGCCCGACGCTTATGACCGGATGACCTACTACGAGCGCTGGATGCATTCCGTCGCCCAGACGATGATCCAGCGCGGCGTGGTCAGCCTTGACGAACTCGGCCGCAAGATCGCGGAGGTCGAAGGGCGCGCCGATGGCTCGCGCTGAAGCCGTCGAGCCTCGATTTCAGCCAGGCGACCGCGTCGCGGTGCGCATCGCCTATCCCCCAGGCCACGTGCGGACGCCATACTATGTCCGCGGCAAGGCGGGGGTCGTCGAGCGCCTGTGCGGCGTTTATGGCAACCCCGAAGAGCTCGCCTACGCGCGGCCGGGCCTGCCGCGGCAGCCGCTCTACCGGGTGCGCTTCCGGCAGGGCGACGTCTGGCCGGACTATGGCGGGCGGGCGGGCGACACGATCGATATCGAAATCTTTCAGCATTGGCTGGAGCCGTCGCCATGACCGCCGACCATCATGATGATGACCACGGCCATTCGCACGAGCATGAGAGCGCGCATCGCCATCCGCCTCGCGCCGATCTCGACGATACGCTCACCTATTACCGGGCGATGGAGATCGCGCTGCGCGAGCTCCTGATCGACAAGGGCGTTTTCACTGCCGATGACGTGCGCAAGCAGGTCGAGGACATGGATCGTCGCAACCCGGCCCAAGGCGCGCGCGTCGTTGCCAAGGCCTGGGTCGATCCCGAGTACAGGAAATTGCTGCTTCATGACGGCGGCGAGGCATGCGTCGTCGCAGGCCTCGATCGCGGCCCCTACAAGCTGGTGGTGGTCGAGAACACTCCCGACACGTATAACGTGATCGTCTGCACGCTCTGCTCCTGTTACCCGCGCTGGCTCCTGGGGCTGCCTCCGGACTGGTACAAGAGCCGCGCCTATCGCTCGCGGGTGGTGCGTGAGCCGCGCGCGGTTCTGCGCGAGTTCGGAACCGAGATCCCGGACGATGTCGCGGTGCGCGTGCACGATTCCACCGCCGACATGCGCTATCTCGTGCTGCCGCAGCGCCCGGCCGGCACGGAGGGATGGAGCGAGGACCGGCTCGCCGGCTTGGTGTCGCGCGACGCGATGATTGGCGTCAGTTTGCCACGGCGCCCCTGACAAGCCTCACGCCTGGCCGGCGTCGGAGCCGAACCGGGCCTGGCGCGCGCGGATCAAGGTGATCGCGATCAGCGCGAGCGCGATGACCGCGAACGACACCCCGGTCGTCGCGGTTCCCAGCGCGTAGATTTCCGGCGTCGTGACGGTCGTCGTCAGCGCCTGAAGCTCCATCGGCAGAGTGTTGTGCTCGCCCATCGCCTGGCTCGAGCGCGCGATCTCGTCCCACGACAAGGTGAAGCCGAACAGCCCGACGCCGATGACCGAAGGCAGGATGATCGGCAGGATGACGTAGCGCAACGTCTGCCAGGGCGTCGCGCCGAGGTCGCGCGCCGCTTCTTCATAGCGGCCGTCGAAGCGGTTGAAGATCGCGAACATGACGAGGAGGCCGAAGGGCAGCGTCCAGGTGAGATGCGCGCCGAGCCCCGAGGTGAACGTGCCCATCGTCGTCTTGAGGTCGCCGGCCAGCCACGCGGGCCCGTGGTTCTTGAGAAAGTCGTCGAGCAGACGGAATTCAAGGGCAATGCCGAGCGAGGTCACGATCGAGGGGACGATGAGGCTCGCGACAGCGACGTAGAACAAAAGGTCCGAGCCCCGGAACCGCTTGCGGAAGGCGAGCCCGGCGCTGAGCGAGAGCAGGACGGTGAGGATCATCACCACCAAGCCGAGCTCGAGCGAGCGCTTGAAGGCGTCGCTGATGTCGACGATGCCTCCGCCATGCCAGAGCCGCTCGAACCAGTGGGTGGAGACGCCGTTCAGCGGAAAGGTCAGTCCGCCGGTCGGGCCTTGGAACGAGAGAATGAAGATGACGATCATCGGGCCGTAGAGAAACAGCACGAAGAGGGCGAAGAACGCCGCGAGCCAGTAGAACGCCGGAGAGCGGCCCTCGCCCATCTCAGAGCTCCCTGCGCACGTCGACGATGCGGTTCAAGCCCACGATGATGAGCAGCGTGACGGCGAGGAGGATCACCGCGTTCGCCGCCGCAGGCGGGAACTGAAGGGCGTTGAGGCGCGTCTCGACAACCTTGCCGGCCGAGGCGATCTGCTCGCCGCCCATCACGTCGAAGGTGATGAAATCGCCCATCACGATGGTGACGACGAAGATCGAGCCGATGACGATGCCGGGCTTCGACAACGGCACGATCAGGTTCCAGAGCGTCTGCCAGCCCGACGCGCCCGAATCGTATGCCGCCTCGACGAGGCGGCGGTCGATGCGCATCATCGAGTTGAAGATCGGCACCACCATGAAGAAGGTGAAGAGGTGAGTGAAGGCGAGCCCGACCGAGAACGGGGAGTAGAGCAGCCACTCGACCGGCTTGTCGACGATGTGGGCGCGCGTCAGCGCGAGGTTCACAAGCCCGTTGCGGCCGAGCAGAGGAATCCACGAGATCATCCGGATCACGTTGGAGGTCCAGAACGGAATCGTGCAGACGAGGAACAGCACCATCTGCATGGTCACGGTGCGAACGTGGAAGGCGAGGAAATAGGCGATGGTGAAGCCGATCAGAAGGGTCGTCAGCCAGACGATGAAGCAGAACTTCGCCGTCGAGAGATAAGTCTTCAGGATAGTGCAAAGATCAGGGAACTGGGCGAGGCAGCCCTCGAAAGTCTCGGTATAGCTGCGCGTCGTGAACGACGGCAGCATCGCGTAGTCGTTGTAGTCCCAGAAGCTGACGATGACGACCAGGATGAGAGGGATGACGAAGAAGAAGAGGAACACCAGGCCGAACGGCATGGCCTGAAGCCACCCCGGCACGCCGACCCGGTCGATGGCGGTCGGGGCCGCCGCCGTGCGCTCCGGGGCGGTGTTGGATGTCGTGTCGGCGATTGCGGTCATCGGATCAACACCGTCATCGCGACCCCCGGATCAG
>DATJOF010000008.1:0-8659 GCA_035507415.1 Solirubrobacteraceae bacterium | reverse complement strand
CTTGGTCAGCTTCATCTCGCCGAACACCTCGCGCTGCTCGGGCTCGGGCAGATAGGCGACCAGCAGCTTGCCCATCGCGGTGCAGTAGGCCGGCAGTCGCGAGCCTGGGTGCAGGCCGAGGTCGATTTTGCTCTGGCCGCGGCGATAGCTGCGGGCGCGGTCTACGTAGATGATTTCGGCGCCGTCGAGCACGGACAGGTTGACCGTGTAGCTCGTGCGCTGGCGCAGTTCCTCGAGGTAGGGATGAGCGTGCTCGCGCAGGCCGGTCGCGTTCAGTGCCGACATACCCAGGTCGGTGACGCGCAGGCCGAGGCGATACTTGCGCGATGCGCCCTGCTCGAGATAACCGAGCGCAACCAGCGTGATCACGTACCGGTGGGTGGTCGAGCGGCTCATACCGAGCTCATCAGCGATGTCGGCTATGCCGAGCACCGGCCCGTCGGCCGTAAAGCACGTCAGGACCGCGAGCCCGCGCTCGAGAGACTGCGAGTACCGCGGCTCGCGGAGGCTCGGAATGGACCAGGCGGGACGGCGCGGTCGACTAGACATGATGGGTTCTTCTCGCCTTTGGTCGAGGCCGTTACGGGATCGGCCTGGTCAGCAGGCTTTGATACATGCTCGTTCGCGGATATCGTTGACCAGCTGGCCTAGCTCTGGCACGGCCCCAGGAGACAGTCGAAAGCCCTCTTCGGCATAGTTCTGCAAACGTCTGACTTCTACTTCATGTTGACGCTGAAGCACGCGGAGCGTGAGCTGCCCCCAGCGACTGAGATCCAGCACAATATCTTGTAGTGGAGCCTCATCGGCTATTCCAATCGTCTCGAACAGCTCTCGGGCTTCATCGAGCTGATCGGATGCAGCGTGATATCTGTTCGCCTCTATCACGGTGTCAACTTGACCAAGGAGGTCTTCCAGGATGGCGCTGATCTCGCGCCGGATACCGTCGCGGAGATACGGTGCCAGGATTGCGGAGATCCGGATGTGATCCCGACCGCCCATCGTCACTCGACAGCTAGATTGCGACATGATCGGAACGGCGCTTGGAGTTGTGTGTTACTCGTCATTGCTCGGGCTCGCCGGACGCCGGCTGTGGTGGCGGGGCGTCTAGGAACTCGGACAGCCGCTGCATGCTCTAGCTGGGCTCGGTGTGCTGCTGGTCGAGGTGCCTTTTGAATGCGTCGATCTCGAGCAGTTCGGTCAGTCTTTCGCGCAGGCAGCGCAGCGCGAGCACGCGGCCTCGCTCGCCGGCGAGTCGCTAGCGGCTTGGTGGCTGGAGCGTCGTCGGGCCAGCCGACCTGAAAAGTCTGCAGCTCGTGGCGGGTGGAGAACCGTTCGGCCGCCGTCTGGTAGGCCGCGTCGCGTGGGTTCCTGTCGGTCTCAGTCAGGAGAACGCTGACGGTTTGGCTGGTCGCCGCCAGGTCGTCCGCGAGCGCTTGGCGTAGTTCACCGATGAGATGGGTCGGAATAAGAAGCGAACTCTCGCTTCTTGACCGGCCTTCACCGCGGCACATCTGTCTCGTCCTGGTTGAGGGTCAGCCCGAGTTTTTTCATTCGTGATCTCGCGGCTGCGCCGGTGAACCCGAGTGCCTCGGCCATCCGATTGATCGACTCGCGGTCCTTGCGCCAGCGGGCGTGCATGTCTTTCACCTGCTCGTCCTTCAACTCATGCCGCTCGCGTTTGGGCATTCCTTCGGCGAACAGGCCGGTGAGCAGATTGTGAACCTGCGCCAAGGTCAGCATCAGTTCGCTGCCGATCTGGTTGTGCGAGAGGCCAGCCATGTAAAGGCGGGCGACCTCAGGGGCTAGGTCAGCTGACGTGCGCTCGTGTCCCTGCACCCACGAGTCCGGGTGCGATCGCAACAGCCCGCGTCGGGAAGGGAGCTGGGCGATGCGGATGAGGCGACTGATCTCGAGCGCAAGACGCTGCTCGGTCGTGCCGAGCCGATCTGCGATCTTGCCGTTCGAGAGGCCCTGCGCGCGCAATGTCCTCAACCTCTGCACGCACTCGGCGCTCCACGCTTGCGGCGGTTCCGGCATCGGCCGCGCTACCGCAGCGTTCGCGCGAGCCGGTAGCGGTGACTTTTCCGGGTTTGTTCCAGAACGCCCATCGCGGTCCACGTCCGCGCGAAGCGCCACCCCGTCGTCCTCTGCATGCCAACCCGCTCGGCAAGCTCTGTCGTACTCAGCTCCTCGCTCTCCGCGAACGCGGAAAGCACCAGAACACCCTGCACCAGCGAGCGGTGCACACGCTCCCCTCGCAGCCGCCTGTCCGCGTTGATGTCGGTGAGCTTCAAGCCGTTCCACTCGCCAGCGAGCGCGAGCAGCAGACGCAGCGCCCCTGAGCCCGGCAGCTCGCCACGGTCCAGCGACTGCGATAGCTCGCCGCCGTCCAGCGACTGCATTAGCTGGTGCACCTGAGCAGCCGACACCGGCAGCAGGTAGTGGTAGTCCTCGCTGCTGCTCATAGTCGAGATACTCCCTTCCAGTCGGGGGTTGGCTGAGCAGATGGCGCACGGGCGAACCGGTCACACAGGGGGCTGGCGTCCGGCTCGCAGCGCCGCTGCGAATGTGCTGCTGCGTGCGGCGTGGAACCTCTCCATCCCTGTTCCGCCGCGGCGGCATTCCGTGCGTCATCGCGCGCCATGATGAACGTTTCGCGGGTTCGAGCAACCGAAACGCGCGTTATAACTAACGGTCAACGTTGAGTTATCAATCGTAAACGTAGAGTTATAACCGCGCGCGCGACGACGCGCCCCGTCTCGCGTCCGGAGTACGCGGTGAGAGAACGATGCGCGAGCCGTGCTCGGGAGTGACGATCACACTGCGCCACCGCGCTCGCTCGATCCGGGCGGTGACCGGCGCGATGCGCAGCTGTGAAAGGACGACTTTCAGGACGATCTGCATCTCGAGCAGTGCGAGGTGGTGGCCGGGGCATCGCTTGACGCCGCCCCCCCACGGCATCCACAGATCCGGTGGCGGGTTGTCGATAAGGAACCGCTCCGGACGGAACCGCTGTGGCTGCGGATAGTGGAGGGGGTCGTGGTGCATTAGGTGAATACAGCCGATAAGTTGCGCTTTAGGGGTGAAGGTCCAGTCGCTGATACCGATGGGCTCATTGACGACGCGCGGAATCGTAAACAGGAACACCGGGCGATGCCTAAGTATCTCCTGGGCGGTGGCCGTGATATAGGAGCCGTCCCCGCTCAGGGCGTCAGCTGCAGCCCGCTCGGCGGCATCCTGGTCGTGCGCGAGGAGCTGAAATGCCCACGCGAGCTCGGCGGCGGTCGTCTCGTGGCCAGCGAGGATCACCGACATCAGGTCATCGCGGATTTGCTGGGGGTTCAGTGCTCCCGCCTGGCCGATCAGCATCGCTAGCAGTCCATCGTGTCGCGCCTGCGCGTGGGCTTCTTCGTGGATCAGACGGCCGAGGAGTTCATCGACCTTCTCGCGTGCCGCCAGGAAGTCCCGCCAGATACCCCGCCACGGCAGGACGGCGCGTAGTTGCGACTCTTGCAGCGCTAGACTGCCGGTGATCGCGAGCATGCGCAGCAGGTTTTGATGAAGCGTTTCGACGGTCGAGCCGTCGTCCTCGAATACGGTCGCAAGAATCACTCGCAGGGTAAGCGCTCGCAGATACGGATGAGCGGAAAACGGACGTCCGCGAGGCCATCTCGCCACCTCTTCTTCAGCTGTGCGATTAACCATCTCGGCGTGAGCCTGGACACGCTTATGAGAAAACGCCGGTAGAATCGCGCGACGACCGGCCAGGTGCGCCTCGCCCTCGGCCAGCATGAACGACCCCTCACCGACGAGTGGCGCGATCACGCTCGCCCCGGCGCCGGGGTGAAGGGTTTGCGGCGAGGCGCGGACGATCGCGCGAACGTCCTCTGGTCGCGAGAAGAACACCATCGGTTCCATGCCCACCGGGTGGACCGTGAAGCGGCTGCCGTAGCGTTGCTCGCAGAGGCGGAGAAAACCGTGCGGGTCGCGCCAGAACGCGAACGTCTGGAGTATCGATGGCGCTGGCGGCGACGGTGGCAGCTGCCGAATCCGGCGCGCGGCTGTCTGGCGGGGGACCGGGTCCGCCTTGTCGGCGTGCTGGGCGCGGACGATCCGCCACGCTCGCAGGACCGGCAACAGGATGCGTGGGAGCGCGCCAGCCGCTGCTGCAAGATCGTCGCTGTCTGCTCGTTTTTCTGGGACGCGTGCGCTATCGCGCGACAGGTACATCGCGATCATGCACGCGCCGAGCACGACGTGGCTCTCGCCGTGCTCGAGCGCAGCGAGCTCGTGCATGGCACGAGCCGCTAGCTGGCCAATCCGGGCGAGCGCGACGGTTTCTGATGGGTAGTGCGCAATGTAGCTGTGCGCGCCCGTTGCTTCGTCCTCGGCGGCGTCTGCGTAGCTGTCGAGCATTGTCCCAGCGAGCGACAGCCACGGCAGATACGCGCGGTAGACGGCCTCCGCTTGTCTGATGCGGGTCCCGGGGTCCGCCGCGACGGCGAGCAGTGCAAGTACCGTCAGCCAGGCACTCACCGCGGCGGAGCACTCGAACCAGTCGAGCTCGCCCCGCGGAAACTCGTGCTGCGCCCACTCCTTGAGCGCGGCGTCCCTGCTTGTCGGATCGGGGTCGTGGTTCAGCGCCAGCACAACCGGCAGGTATCCGGCGGCGGACAGCAGTGGCTGGGCCACCACCGTGTAGGAGGGAAGCCGGCCAACGAGCTCACGACACTCGTGCACGAGCGAGACCAGGTAGCCGCCGTCGTCGTGGCATGGGTGACGCTGGTAGTAATCAGAGACGGGGACGGTCGGGTCAAGCGCCTCGACCATCGCCACGTGCAACTGTTGACCGTTGTCTTCGCCGGCGAGGGCTGCCCGCTCGCTCGCGCAATCAAGGAAGTCCGCGAGGATCTGGTAGGCAACGAGCAGCCGCAGCAGGTTGAGGCTGCGAACGCGAGGGAGTGTGCTGAACAGGGCGGCGCCCTCGATGTTGGGTCGCTTGCGGTCGATCGCGGCAAGCGCGTCCTCGCGCAGCTCGCGAGTCGAGATCGCCGCGGCTGTTTCTCGCCAGCGGCTCACCGCCTCGGCGACGGCCGGCTGACCCCACACAAGCTGGCGGGTCGCGGAACGCGCGAGCGCGATGATCGTGCGCGGGGAGAGCGACGCGGACGGCCGGCTTCTACGTCGGCTTAACCAGCGTTGGCCGGACGCGGGTCGCGAGATATCCGGGTACTGCCAGGATCGCGAGTGCTGTGCCGCTGACGATGAGGTAGCTGAAGATCGCGATGAGTACGCCGACACTTATCGTGATAGGAAAGCCTGTGACCACGGTCAGCGCATGGCTTATGACCAGCTGGCCGTACAGCCCCAGAAGCGCGCCGATCAAGCATCCGGAACCGAGCAAGACGGCGCACTCGCAGAACAACGCCAGCAACAGCACCGAGTTGTCAGTGCCTCTGCTCTTGAGGTACGCCAGTCGTTCGCGCCGCTGCCAAATGAGCGAGATCATTACGAACGCCATTGCGGCGATCGCCGCGATGAACACGATCCACGCGATCTGTGTGAGCCGCCCGAGGCCCTGCCGGCTGATTCTGATCCACTGTGTTTCCCGTTCTGTTGCGGTCTGCACCGTCAGGCCGAATCGACTGGGTAGGGCGCGGCGCACCTGCGCCTGAGCTTCCGCCGAGGAACGCCCGGCCGCGGCCTGCACCATCAGTGCGCTCGCGGCAGTCGAATTCCACGCGCGCGCGTAGTCCTCGGAGTTGATGACAACTGCGCCCGGTGGCCAGCCGCTGTTGGTCGATAGGCCAGCGAGCCGTAGCCGTGTTGGGCGGGGTGACGGGAGCGTGAACCAGTCGCCGATGTGTAGGCGCATCTGACTGGCGAGCGCTTCCGAGAGGACCGCCCATCCGCCCTGATGCAGCTGTGCCTGAACGAGCGCGGGTCTGCCTCGGGTGAGCTGGCCATGCGGCATCGGTTCGGGCAGTCCGGCGGGGGAGCCGATGACCCAGACGCGCCGGTCGCCGATGTTCAGGAATCCCGCCCGGTATACGAGTACCCGCTTGACCGCTTCCAGGTGTTCGATCCTGGCGGCAGCGCTGGCGGGGAACGGCGTGGTGCCAAGCGTGTTGCTTTCTCCGGGAGGGGAGACCCACACGTCGCTCAGCGCGTTCCATTCGCGCGCGGTGTTGTTCAGGCCGCTTTCGAGGTTGTGCTGGGCGCCTACGATCGAGACGGTCCCGAACACGGCGAGCGCCCCGGTCGCCGCGACTCCAAGTGACCGTACGCGGGTGATCGCGTCCCCGAGCTCGCCGACCGCCAGGCGCGTCGCGGTGCTCGGAAACGGCCGCTGCGCAAACTCAAAGCCGCGCACGATCGCCCTGAACAGGAAGGGAAGCAGCGCGAGTCCCGCGGCGACGAGCGTGACCACGCCGAGGACTGCCGACTGCGGCCGCAGCAGCACGATCAGCGTCGTCACCGTCAGCCCCAGCACACCGACCGCCAACCGGAAGACCGTCCACCAGCGAGGCGCGCGATCGTCCAGGTCTGTCTGGGAGCGAAGCGGCGCGGCGATGATGTGCCGCACCGGGGCGAGGACGCCGGCGATCGCGGCAAACAGCCCGGCGAGTACCGACCACGCGATCGTCTGCGCGGTCACGACCCTCTGTGATCCGACCGGAAATGCGAACGACAGATAGCCCGGCTGCGAGCGGAACACCAGGATCGACGTGAGCTCCCCGAGCGCCAGGCCGAGCACGACCGCGGCCAGCCCTAGCGCCAGCGCCTCGAAGATCAGTGTGTGCACGATGTCGGCGGTGGTGTACCCGAGGCGGCGCATCTTCCCGATCAGCCGCTTGCGCTCGGGCACTGTGAGCAGCATCGCGTTGAACGCGAACAGGAACCC
Source organism: Solirubrobacteraceae bacterium (assembly GCA_035507415.1). Taxonomy (GTDB): domain Bacteria; phylum Actinomycetota; class Thermoleophilia; order Solirubrobacterales; family Solirubrobacteraceae; genus Palsa-744. The sequence continues at coordinate 1,755 of DATJOF010000008.1, read as the reverse complement.
GACGAGCGCGCTGATGACGCTGAACAACGTCTCTCCCTGCTCGGCTGGGGCTGAGGCGATCGCGAACAGTTTGGCGTCAAAGTCCGCCGGTGCCGCGTTCAAATTGTGCGCCGCGGCGAGCCGGACAAGCTCTCCGGCGACCAATCGGGACCTGCCCGGCTGCGCCTTGATGTAGACGCGCGACAGGCGGCCTGGAGTGCCGATCAGCCTCTGCGCGTACGCAAGCGGGGCAAGCGCGATCTGACTGTCCACAAGCGCCCCAACTTCGCTTTCGCCGAGCTTGGCGCCGAGCAGCGTTTCCCCCTTGGTTGTGCCGACCTGAAGGCTGAGGTCTTCGAGGGAGCTCGCGCCGATCGAGCCCGCGACCGGGGCGGGCAAGGCGATCACTTGCTCGTGTGCGAGCTGCCGTGCTGAGAGGTTGCGCAACAGCCTCCCGCCGAGCCGGGCAAAGCGGGGGTCCGCGCCGACGAGATCGACCGATGCGCTGCCTCGCGGCCCGGTCACCGTCGCTTGCTGCTGTACCAGCGGCAGCGCCGCGAGCACTCCGTTTAGCGCGCCGGCTTCGCTGGCGATGCGCTCGGGGAACCCTTCGGAGCTGCGCGCGTCGAGCTGATACTGCGTGTCGCCGACGAGTTGCTGGGCGAGTTGCCGCACGGAGCTATCGAGGGACTGCGACGCGACCTGGGAGGCGAACAGCAGCGCCACCCCGATCGCGATGCCTACGACCGCTAGAAGCTCCTGGCCGAGCACGGCCCGCTGCTTGAGCCGGGCGCGAAACAAAAACAGGATGTGCGGGCGCGGAACGAGCGCGCGTACGGCCATGCGCAAACGCCCCTGCCGTGAGCCCTCCACCGTCTTCACGGTCGGTTCGCGCGATCTTCGCCGAAGAGCACGCCCGTATGGACGCACAGCGCGTCCGGCTGATAGTCGCCCAGCTGCCCGTCGCGCAGCTCATGCGCCCGATCGGCGAACCCGAGTGCCTCGCTGTCGTGCGTGACGAGGAGCAGCGCCATCTGCGAGCGACAGCAGCGCTCGTGTAGCAGCCCGAGCACTTCGCGGCTGCGGACGGTGTCGAGGTTCCCAGTCGGCTCATCGGCCAGGACGAGCTTGGGGTCCGTCGAGAGCGCTTGCGCGATCATCACACGCTGGCACTCACCCTTGGACAGCTTGCGCGCCGACTGGTCCAGTCGGTCACCGAGACCGAGCTCCTCGAGCAATGGCTCGATCAATCGGCCCGCGGTCCGCGGATGGTCACGCAGCAGCTTCAGCGCGGCGTTATCACGCGCCGACGCGGACGCCCACAACTCCTGGTCCTGGCCAACGATGCCCACCGTGCGGCGCAAATACTCCGCGTGCTCGCGCGAGGACAGCTTGCCGACGTCTTTCCCGGCGACGAACACCGCTCCGGCGTCAGGCTTCTGAAACCCGGCGATCAAATCACAGAACGTGGACTTCCCGGAGCCGCTCGGCCCGTAAAGCGCAACCATCTCCCCAGCTGCGACCTGAAGCGACACGCCGTCGACCGCGCGGATCGTTTCATCGCCCTGCCTGTAGTGCTTCACGACCTCGACGGCGTTCAACACTACGACTCGATCCGTACTGCGCGCTGCAAGTGTTGGTCCAGGTAGGTGATGGTGGGGTCTTTGTGCATGAGTTCGAGCGTTGCGTCCTTGAGGCTCCAGACAGTCGCTGAGCGCAGTGCGGCGGCGTGGTCGGAGACGGCCATCAGGACGGCGCAGTTGAGGTCTTTGGCGA
>DATJOF010000007.1:0-2468 GCA_035507415.1 Solirubrobacteraceae bacterium | reverse complement strand
CTAGGGGCGTTCCGCGGCTTCGCGGTCGCCGGTTGCGAGCCCGACGAGCAGGGCATCGGGCCCGTGCTCGCGGTGCCGAAGCTGCTCGACCGCGCGGGGCTCTCGGTCGATGACATCGGCCTGTGGGAGCTCAACGAGGCGTTCGCGGTCCAGGTGCTCTACTGCCGCGACCGTCTCGGCATCCCGCCGGAGCGCCTCAACGTCGACGGCGGCGCGATCGCCGTGGGGCATCCCTACGGCATGTCCGGCGCTCGCCTGACCACTCACGCGCTGATCGAGGGCCGGCGCCGAGGGGCCAAGCACGTCGTGGTGACGATGTGCGTGGGTGGGGGCATGGGCGCCGCCGGCCTGTTCGAGGTGCTTTGACCTCTGCCGCGCCCGAGGGACAGCTCGCCGGCCGTCGCGCGTTGATCACCGGCTCGACGAGCGGCATCGGCCGGAGCACGGCCAGACTGTTCGCTTCCGAAGGCGCCACCGTCATCATCTCGGGACGCGACGCCGGGCGCGGCGAGCAGACGGTCGAAGCGATCACTTCGCACGGCGGTAGGGCGCGGTTCGTTCAAGCTGATCTCGGCCACATCGACGGAGTGCGCCGACTCGCCCAGGAGGCTGGAGACGTCGACGTGCTCGTTAACAACGCGGCCCTGTCGGTCTACGCGCGTGCGGTCGAGCAGGATCCGGAGTCGTTCGAGCTGAGCTTCGCCACCAACGTCCGGGCGCCGTTCGTCCTGGTCCAGGAGTTGGCGCCCGGGATGGTCGCTCGTGGATCGGGCAGCATCATCAACGTCTCGACTTTTGCCGCCAGCATTGCCATACCGGGTTTGTCGGTGTATAGCGCCACGAAGGCGGCATTGAATTCGCTGACGCGGACGTGGGCCGCGGAGTTCGGTGCGGCGGGGGTGCGGGTGAACACCATCGCTTCCGGACCGGTCCGCACCGAAAGCGTTATCGCAGCCATGGGGGAGGAGATGGCGCAACAGGTGGGAGCTACGACGCTTCTCGGTCGCCTGGCCGCCGGCGACGAGATCGCCGAGGTGGCGCTGTTTCTCGCCTCTGACCGCGCCAGCTACCTGACCGGCGCCACGATCGCCGTCGATGCCGGCCGGACCGCCCTCTGACTTCTGACTTGTGCGGATCGCGGCCGTGAGCGCGAAGCCCGACTCCGCGCCTCAGACGGCCGGCTCGACCACGGCGTGATGCGTCACGAGGGTGGCCAGCTCAGGCGAGTGCTTGGCGACGATCTGCTGGCACCGGGCCCTGGCCACCGGAGCGAGGTTGTCGTAGAGCTCGAGGAAGAGCTCGCGCATCGAGGCCCGCGGCCAGTCGGACGGAAGCAGGTCGGCGGGCAGGAACGGCTCGACGCCGAGGAACCTGCGCCAGCTGTCCATTACCGTCGTGCGCGCGATCAGGGCTTCGGATGCCGTGAGCGTCCCTCGGCGCACGTCGTCGAGCATCGGTGAGAACTCCTCGTCGAACTCGAGATACTGCTGCTTGAGTGCCTCCAGGTCCCACGCCGAGCCCGCTTGCACGGCGCTGCGCGGATCTATCCGCGCTCGCATGACGGTCGCGGAACGGACCCCGAGATCGGACAGCATCGCGAGCGCCGCGTCCTGCTCCAGCCACGGCGAGCACCAGAGCCCGTCGTACAGGGCGGCGAACCCGAGCCAGCGCAGAGTCGTGCGAATCGAGTGACGCACATCGCGATGGACTTCCGGCACCGAGAAGGCCACGATCGTCCACGCGCCGTCCCACGATCTGGTCTCCCGGGCGCCGAAGGCGACGAGCCGCTTCAACGTCTCGCGTATAAGCGGAACCGCACGGGGACTCACGCCGTAGTACGTGTTCCGGCCCGCTTTCGAGGAGACGAGAAGCCCGCGCTTGGCCAGCCGGTTCAGCGCCGCTCTCGCGCTCGGCTCGCTGATGGCGAATTCGGCCAGGAGATCGACCAGGGCGGCCGAGGGCAGGTGTTCGCTGCGCTCGAACCAGTAGTCGCCGAGCAGCGTCATGAGCAGATGCTGGGGCGTCGTTCCCAGCTGGGTTCGAGGCAGCCGTTCGGGTGTGCGGCCGCCGTTACCGCGACCGACGTATTCGCCGCCGGCGCCCCGGCCTGACGTTCTGTGCGCAGTACCCGCCACGCAGTCACTCTAGCGCGCGTGGGTCGATACATTGCAAATGTCGTTACGCTCGTCGGGCATTGCGCGCAAGCTGTGGTAGCCTTGGCCGATGGCTATCCAGTTCGCCACCTTTGATCACATCGAGGTCCGCGGTGGGAAGTCGGCGAGGCAGATCTTCGAAGCGCGCATCGCGTTCATCAAGCGCTCGGAGGAGGGTGGCTTCTACGCGTTCCACCTCGCCGAGCACCACGGGCACGAGCTCTCGTGCGCTCCGACCGCGGCGGTGTTCCTGGCCGCGCTCGCGCGCGAGACGACGCGGTTGAAGCTGATTCCCACGGTCGTCTGTCTGCCGCT
>DATJOF010000006.1:0-51866 GCA_035507415.1 Solirubrobacteraceae bacterium | reverse complement strand
CCGAGATCTACACCGCCTTCTATCCGCAAGACTCCGACGCCGCCAAGATCTCCGCCGCGTTCAGCGCAGACTCCGGACCTCTGCTCACCGGCGTAGAGCACTAGGAGGGAGTAGCGAAAGTCTCGAATGGCGCACCCTGCGCGGTTGCGGGATCGCGTCTTCGGGCTGTACCCCGAGATCGGCTTAGTTTTACCCCAGGCGGTGACGGCGACTACTCCGGGGACCCCGAAGAATGCGAAGGCGGCGACGATCGGTCCGCTCAGGGCCGATGACCGCGCCGCTAGGGAAAGAGCGGCCGGAAGTGGGCGTCGATGATGTCCCACTCGACGAAATGGCTAAGGCCGTCGAGGAACTTGGCGAGCGGGGTCGCCCGAAGCTCGATCATCTCGTCCTCGCGCATGGTTATTGCGAGGGACGGGTGGGGATCGAAGTCTGCGGAAGGTTCTGCGCCGTGAAAGTCAAACCACGCAACTGGCGCACCCTCTGCTACGGGCTCCAGGGTCCCCTTGAAGTCGGGCTTGCCGCCTTCGAGTGGCTCGCCCCACCACATCTCGCCCACGTTGAGAACCGCACGGACGACGAGCAGCAGTCGATGCTTGTCGATGATGTCGAGGCGGTGTATTCGCCACAGCAGGCTGAGATGCGGGGTCGAGAGGTTGTCCCCGTTTGGTCTGTAGTACGGCTGGATTTCTTCGAGCGCCGCGAGGATTTGCGGGTTCTGGACGGCCGGGTTCAGTTGGGGTGGGATGCGTTCTCCCTTCTGGTTGAAGGGGCTCTTTCGGATGGGGAGTTGCGTGTGTTCCCCAGGGGTCCCCTTGTCGAGACGGACGAGTTGCCACGCCAGGTGGTCGAGCGCCGCACGGAGGTTGTGGACCACATCGCCCGCTTGAAGGCTCCATTGGGGGTCTATCTCGGGCAGATCATGCACCGTCAAGACGTGCTTGTCGGTCTGCGGGTCGCGTTCGAGGGAGAAGCGATAGCTGCCCGGATCGAATCCGGTGTTGATCGAATCCTGCAACTCGGCCAGGTGGGCCTTTGCCCTCTCGATCTTCAGATAGACGCCCGTCAGGTCGCCCGGCACTCGGGCGAGTCTACGCCGCCTGCGCCGCCCGCTCGGTTCGATTCAGCGCACACGTCAACTGGGAAAGGAGCGTGAGGTCAGCATGAAGCCGCACACGTTCGATCCGGCGGACCCGCAGGGGCGCGAGACCCCATTCGTTCTTGAGCCCGCCGAACGCGCGCTCGACGGACGCACGGCCACGGTAGAAGCCCTTCCACCGCGGCGTCTCACGCGCGATCAGCGGGTGCAGCCGGTCGGCCTTGATCCAGACCGAGGCGGGCTTGCACTCGCCGGTCGGGCAGCGCCACGTGCAGGCCCCGCGCTTGCGGTCGGCTCCGGCGAATCGCCACCTGCCATGCTCGCAGCCGTCTCACGGAGCGGGATCACGGGAGCGAAGTTTCGCTCCGAGCAGGCGTCGTAGACAGTCGCGTTGTCATACCAGGCGTCGAGCGCGCAGGTCTCGGGGTCGATCCCGAGCGCGTGCAGCCTGTCGAGCAGCGGAGCGACGGTCGGGGTTTCGTTCATCTTCCCCGTCTCGACCCGCCACGCGAGCGGCAGATCGGTCTTGGAGCACACCGCCAGGTGCAGCCGGTAGCCGTAGAACCCGCCGCCCTTCCTGGTCGAGACTGCGGAGCGATGCCCCCAGGAGGCGTCGGCGTCGGAGAACTTCTCCCGCTCCTTGCCGCCCTTGGACTTGAAGCGCTGGCCGTTCGCGTAGGCGGGCATGTCGGACGCGTCGATCGCCACGTCCTTGCCAAGCGTCGAGTTTCGCTTCTTCAGCTCGGCGACGGCGCGCGCGATGCAGCCTTGCAGCAGGTCCGGGTGCTCGCGCAGCTTGGCCGTGAAGCGATAGCGGGCGTACCGCGACGGCACGGCCCCGTCCGGGGCGATGACGGCCGCCAAGGCGGGGTGCTCGGAGACGAGCGCCACCGTCCGCGTCCACGTCGGCAGCGCGTACAGGGACTTCGCCAGCGCCATGCCGACCATCGTCCTAAGGGATGGTCATGGAGCGCTATCTCCTTGATCCAGACCCCCGGAAGCTCCAACTTCGCGGGGGGTCAACTTTGGCTCTAGAAAGCTAAAAACTACAGGTCGGATCGGACAGAAAAACCGCGCAAATACGGAGGACCGACGGCCTCATCGCGAGGTCCCGATCAAGGCCACGGTCTGGGTTGACGAGGGCGTCGCGCCGCTGGTCGTGGCGCTAAACGAGCACCCGGATGTGGAAACGTGTGCGAGTTGCGAACAGGGACCGAAGGGTGGTGCCTACGTCCTGTTTCGCGCCCGAGAGTCTGAGGGCACCGCGCTGGCCGCCGCGATGTCCCGACTGCTCACGGAGCATGGCGACTGGCTGATGCGCGCCGAATGGCGACCGCGGGCAAGCGAGCCCCTTTTGGAACTCGCTTGCCCGCTGGATCAGGTACCGCGAGTCGCGGCTGCGATCAGTGCCGCCCGTAGGACGGCGTAGCATCATGACACGCCTCACACAGCACTTCGCAGTTGGCCAACGTGTCGGGGCCACCCGCCAGTTTCGACTTGATGTGATGGAACCGGGCCGTGGCCCAGCTCAGCACTGTCTTGCACTTCTCGCAGCGGCCATTTGCGCGGCGAAAGGCTGCTTCCTTCACGTCGTCAGGGAATCCATCGGCCATCTTGCGGCTCCAATCTGCTCTCGGTCTGCCCTGCGGTCACAGAGCGATGTAGGCCCGAGGGCTCGCGAGGATGGTCCCGCGCGGTGCGGACGCGTCCGCGCGGGATGGAAGGATGAGGCTGCGCCCGCGGCGTGCTCCAATCACAACACCCGGCTCGGGCGGTCACCCGTGCCATCTACGCAGCCAGGGAGCACCACGCCGTTCCGGTCGGCGTGGTGCTCCGTTGGCTCAGGGATCGCCAATTTCGTTGAAGGCTCCGCAGCCTTTGCACTTGAACACGAGGTCGCGGACTCGGTAGAGCGGCGTGAACTCGTCGTCGGTATACGCAGCGGCCGGGTTATGCCCGTAAACGACCCATTTGTCGGGACCGGCGCTCTTGACGAGTACATCTCGGCAGTTGCCGCAGAGGAACGACGTCGATCCATCGCTCCCCGTGATCGCTCTGGACCCCGCGTGCTTGGAGGTCAGGACTTCTCGCGTTCCCTCGGCGGGCTCTCGGATAACGTGCATCTCGATCTTCGCCATACCGGAGATTGTGCCATCTCGCATTTCTGCGACCAAGAGCCGCGCGAGTTTCGCCAATCGTTTCGCCAAACCCTCCTAGACACCCACGCGCCGTTCGGCCAGCGCGCCTTCCAAGTCGCCGCGGATGAACTTCACATGCTTGCCGACCTTCACGTGCGGCAGCTCCCCGCGCTTGGCATACGCATACACCGAAGACCTCGGAATACCGAGCAGCACAGCCGCCTGCGCCGCGTCGAGCAACGGCTCAGACAGGATCGCAGCAGCACCAGCGGGCGCCATCTCGCCCTCCAGCGCCGTTCGCGCGTTCAGCCCGATCACCCGGGTGTCGGCCGCTCTTGAGGTTGCCATCATGCCTCTCGTCAGTCGCTCGTGCCTGTGTAGTTGACCGCAACCGAGCGCAACCGGCACGCGAGTCCTGGACTCTGAGCGTCGGCTCGGCCAACAGCGAACAGCCGTCCTAGACCGTGCGCGCTCGCCGCTCCAGAGGTCCTACTCGCCCGCCCACTCCGCCGGCGGCGCTCCCGGCTGCCAGGCGCGCGCCACGCCCGCGCCTTCCTGGCGAAGCGCCTGCGCGTACTCCGCGAGCTGACGGTGAAAGGAAAGCTCTTCGCGCGGGTCCTCCCCCGTCTCGTCGATGTCCTCCCGCCACACAGCCAGCGCACACAAGATCTCCGTGTGCGCCTCATCCGTCCACCAGCCGTCGTTCAGGGCTTCCAACAGGCGCGGGTAGCGGCCATGCAACGCGACGATCGCACCCCACATCCGCTGGCGCCATCCCGAGTCCCCGCCATACGGCTCAAACCAGCGTGGCCGCTGCCTCTGCGCCGCCCGGCCACCGTCACCCCCGACGAGCGTCAGCGCCGGTCGCAGCGCCCGGACCTTGCCCTCCTTCGCCGCTTCGGATACGCCGCCACGCACCATCTGTGCCGCCAGCGTCGACGGCGGAACGCTCGCGCCCGCAGCCAGCTCGTGCAGCTGCATCGCCACCGGGTCCGGGACGACCACTTGAAACCTGCGGCTCACGGCGTGCGCCCACCCGGATATCGCCGGCGCGCGAGCGTCGAGAGGCCACGCGCAACCTCCTCAGCCGGGCTCCGGTCAGGTGCAAGCTCGCGATCCAGGTCGAGTTCGGCGGCTGGATCAGGCAGCTCGCGATGCTCAAGCGAAGGCGTCTGGCGGCGGCTGCGACGCATCTGCGCAGCCAGATGTACGATCCGATCGGCATCCTGGCCCTCCTCCCCCAGCTCGTGGCGGTTCACATACCAGTCGGTGCCTTCCCTCGCGCGCGACGCCTCCACATACGCCGGCTCCTTGCTCGTCTGCCAGCCGCCCGTGACGACGAGCGTGCGCGTCACCGTTGCGCCCTGCGCACGATGGATGTGATGTGCGTACGCAAGTCGGATGCGGGCCAGATCCTCCCCCACCAACACTCGGCGCTGGCCGGTTATGTCGAACTGAACTAGCACCTCTCCGTCGGCGGAGACGCTCAGCACCTCGCCGCGGCTTCCGTTCTCGATCCGCTGCTCACCGCGTTCATAGTGCTGCTCGATCATCGCGACGCGATCGCCCTCGCGAACGCCGTAGTACACGCCGAGTACGGGTACCTCGAACTCCCCTAGCTCGCCGCGCTGCGCGCGGTAGTGCTGAGCGCGGGCGTTCAAGCGGGCGATCTCCTTGTTCGAGGCGTCAGAGATCAGCGCCACCTGCTCCACCGCCAGCGTCTGTGTCAAGCGCGCCCAGTCGGCCACCGCACGCTCGAGCGCCTCATCGCGCGTCAGTGCCATATGCACCCTCCCCTTCGCGAGATAATGCGCGATCGCCCGGTCCGTGCGGCCCGCGCGTAAATCAGCCCACGCACGCTGCTCATCCCGATCGTGGGTGCGATGCACCGTCGACAGCTCCGCACAGGGCGCGATCTCGCTCAGGCGCTCGAACATGCCACCGGCACCGATCGAGGGCAGCTGCTCGGGGTCGCCGATCACGATCAGCTTCGCGCCGGTGCGCTCGACCACCTCGGTCAGCCGATCCAGACGCGCCGTGTCCGCCATACCCGCCTCGTCGAAATAGATCGTCGTGCGCTCGTCCACCTCCACACGGCCCGTCTCCACACGTGCGATCAGCGCGTCCAGCGTCACCGTGCGATCCAGCAGCGCCGGACTGTCGCGACCCAACCGCTGAGCCGTCGAGCCGGACACAGCGATCCCCCGCGTCTCGTGATCGGTCAGCTGCTCGGAGCGCGCGGCCGCGTCGATCACCACACCCTTCCCTGTGCCCGCCGGGCCGATCAACACCGCCGCGCGCTCCGGACCCGTGATCACCCGCAGCGCATGCTGCTGCTCGTCGGTCAGACGCGCTCCGATGCGCTCCGCCACCCGGTCGCTCGCCGCCTCACGTGCCCTGTCCCCCACGTCCCTACCGCGTGCGCCGGCGAGCGCCGCGAAGCGGCGCTCGATCGCCTGCTCGCGGCTGCGGACCGTCCGTGTCGTCATCAGGCCGCCCTCCAAACACAGGATCCGGCGCTCAGCGATCATCCCCTCTGAGAACGCGAGCGCCTCGCCAGGCGAACACTCCCCCACCGCCTGCTCGAATAGCACCGAGCGGAACTCGCGGGGCTCGAACATGGCTGCCTGCTCGGTCAGGCACTGCTCGACACGATGCTCGAGCCTCCCCTCACGCTCTGAGCTCTCGGCGCTCGCCATTAGATCAGCGAGCTCCCCGCCCGACACGTTGCATCGCGCGGCCGTCTCGTTCCATGCGCGCTGCAAGTCGCCACGGGTGCGGAGCGCCTTCGCCTTGCGATTCTCGAGCTTCAAGCGACGCAGCTCGCCGCGCTCAGGCTCACGACCCCACTTCGCGCGGAAACGCTCAGCCGCCCTCGCGACCTCACGGCTCCGAGCCGAGAACGCGTCAGCGAGCTTGCGCGGCACGCCGCCGAGCTCGAAATAGCGCCCATGCTTGCCAGTCCCCGCATCGATCGCATAACCGCGCTTGATCAACGCATCGGCAAGCGCCAAGCGATAGTACGCGCCCACCTCACGGGCGGCACGGAACACCGGCCGGGACGCCACCGCCACGATACGCCCGTCATCCCTGACGGCACTCGTCACAACCACATGGCTGTGCAGCTGCGGGTCCGGCACGTCACCAGCCAGCACCCCGCGCGCAGTCGTATGCCGGTACTCGACAGCGACCAGATCCCTCGCGCGCTGTTCAAGGATCTCCCTGCCGGTGATCCGGCGCCGGACCGTCGGCACCATCTCCGTCAGATAGCTCATCGCCTGGCTGACGGCGGCAGCGTGCGCATCCTCCATGTCGCGACGCAAAGCCCGATCACCGAGCGCCCACACCGCGGACACAGACTTCGGGGCGCTGAACGTCAAATCGATGCCGCCGCCACGCGCGCCAGACGGACCTGCCGCGCGCAGCCATCCGCCCGTGCGGGGATGGCGGCCCTCCATCAACGCCACGAAATCTGGGCCCTCCACCGTCTCGCCCTCGATGCCCAAGCGCGCCAGCGTTTCCCGCGAAGCCAACCAGCGGCCAGGAGCCTGCGTCGGCTCGCCCTCCGCGTTTAGGTAGTAGTCGCCACGGTCAGGCGCAACCGTCTTTGACTCCAGATAGCGCGCATACCCGCCGCCCTTCGCCGCACCGATGCTCGAAGCCGTCAACACACCCGTACAGACCGCCAAGCACCGCTAGCGGCCAAAGAAACGACACAGCAATCGCACAGCGATCGCACAGCGGTGCATCTAGTCTGTTCAGGCGTAGGGGGGAGCTTGGGTGGTTGCTGGGAGCGTGCGGGGTGCTTGGTTGCGTGAGGTGTGCGCTGGCGGGTGGAGGCGTGCGCCGTGGGGGTGCTTTGGTCGTGCTGCGGTAGTGGCGTGGGCGCGGGGTTGCAGTGCCGGCGTCGTGCGGTCGGGGATCGCGCGGTGCTGGGTCTGTTCGTGGTGCGTGCGGTGTTCTCGGGGCGCTCCGCGCTGCCGCAGCGCACGGCCGGAGATGGCGCCGAGGCCCGGCCTGCGACGCACGACGCGTGGACTTCCGTCGTCGGTGCCGCGAGGGCGCATGTGGCAGGCCGGGACGGCCGCACGATGAGGCGTCGATCAGCGCTTCGCGGCCTGCGAACAGAGCTGAGTTGATGCCCGGCGGCGGGCGCGCGGACCGCGCGGCCCGTCAGGCGCCCGCGTTGGCGAGCCGCACGAGCACGTCGCCGTGGCAGGCGCGCGGGGCGCACCAGCAGCCGAGCACCAGGCCTCGCAGCTCCGGGAGTGCCGCCATCAGCTCGGCGTTCTCTCGCAGCCACTGCTCATAGAGCTCGACGCACTCTCCGCGCGCGCCGTCGCGGCCGACCACGAACGGGTTGCCCCACTTCGAGGGGCGCCCGATGTACACGTGGTGGCGCTCGCGGCGGCAGTGCACCGCTCGCGGCTCACCCAGCCGCACGTGCGCCGGGACGAGTAGTCCGCTCGGTCGCTTTGGGTTCGCGTTCATGGCCGTCTCCTTCGGGTCGTCGTTGAGCATGCCCCCGACCCGAGCGGGCCGGCACGCCGAGTCAAGCCATGTCCCGTCAGGGATCGCCGCCGGCGACGCGCAGCGCAGGGCTTTACGCGGCGAAGGCCGGTCTGCTGGCGTCAAGGGGTGCTCGACCCCGACGCGAAGCGCGATCGATGGCGGTCCGGAGAAGTCCAGGCCGCAGTTGTTGATCTCAGACACTGCCGCGTGTGTTGTGCGCAAGCCATTTGTCGTGATGCAGCCAGTTGATGTCGTCTTGGGTGGGCGTACTGCCGTCTGGCAAGACTGAGCGGTGAATCCAGCGCAGGCCGCAGCGCTCGCACTCGAAGTAGCCCGTGCGATGTTCGACGGGTACGTGGCGGTGCCCGTCGTCGGTTGCATTTGGGTCGTGTGGCATCGCTCCTCCTGGTAGATCGTGTTCTCGCACCGGGCGAGACGATCGGCTCTGCAGCCCGAAGGGCCTCGGCCGCGCCGCGCGAAACGCCGGCGCACATAAGGCCGAGCCGCACAGCGGTGCCCGATCGCGAAGCGCTGGAACACGATCAGACCGGCGAGGAGCTCCTCGCGATCCGAGTCAACCTTCGAGGGGACGCTGCGAGCGGGTCCTGCTTGTCGCGGTGGCAACCGAAACCTCGGCTAGCGATCGGCGCGATCGTGCGGTGAGCGTGAGCGCCACACGTCCTGGCTGTCGCGGGTGCCGAGTGCGCTCGCCAGCCCACTCGACAGCGGCGCTGGCCCAGGCCAGCGCCTGCTCCCGGTCGAGAGTGGTGCAACAGCAGCTCGGCTTGATCCTCGCCCATATCGCTCAAGCCGCCAACAGGCGCCCTTCGGACAGAGCCGAGTGGATCAGCGTGCCGTGAACATCGCGCCAGCGCTGCACTTCGTGCTCGCTGACGACGACGACGTCGGCGAACAGATCAAGGTCTCGGAGCGCCCGGCGAAGACGAACCGACTCCTCAACCGGGTCATCCACCGTGGGCTCCACCACGAGAAAGTCCAGATCGCTGTCAGGGCCCGCGTTACCTCGAGCGTGGGAGCCGCACAGGAACACCTGCGCCTGCGGCGCCGCCGCGGCCAGGCGGCCGGCGGCCTCGGCTATCAAAGTCTCGTCGAATATGGCGTTTACGCTAGCGCCAGCATCAGACCCGCAGCCGCCCGCGCCCCAGTCGGGGCGCGGGCTCGACCTTGAGTTCAGGCGGCTACCGGGTCCTGCTTTTTGCGGGAGCCACGGGTCGGCTTGGCCTGATCGGGCTCCTCGGGGGCCCTGGGAGCGGACAGGAACTCGACGTTGCCCACGATCGTGTAGTCGTGGCGGCGCTCGGCGGCGTCGGTCTCCCACTCGCCGTACTCCAGACGGCCATCGACCGCTACCAGCCAGCCCTTGGCCAGGTATTGCGCGGCGGCCTCCGCCGGCTTGCCGAACACGGACACGTTGATGTAGCCGACCTCGCGGTTGCGGCCCATGCTGTCCACCGCCAGGCGCAGTTCACAGACGCTCGTGCCCGAGGGCAGCGCCCGCAGCTGCGGGTCCTTGGTCAGACGGCCGGTGCAGATGCACTTGTTGATGTTCACTTTCGGTTCCTCCATTCGATTGGTTGCTGCTAGTGGTCTCGCCCAACCACGACGCCGACCGGCGCGCGGAACCGAAGCCCCGACAGGGGCGCAGGGGAACCCCCTTGCGGGGTTGCAGCGCCAGACCGGCGGTGGCGAACATGGGCAGAGACACGACGCGGCACCAAACCGAAGAGACCGCACGAACCTAGGAGGGACGCCGTGCCAGCGCGTAGCCGCTTGGTGATTGGGAGCATGAGAGGATGCGCAAATGTCCCGGGAGCTGTTGTTCAAGCGTGAGGGAGTGCGCCTCGCTTGCCTTGACTTCGGTGGCAGCGGGATACCGGTAGTACTTCTGCACGGCCTAGCCGGACACGGCGGGGAGTGGGCCGAGAGCGCATCGTGGCTTACCGAGCACCACCGCGTCATCGCAATAGACGCTCGCGGACACGGCAACAGCGAGCACGTCCCCGAGGACGTCTCACGCGCCGCGCATGTCGCCGACACCGCGTTCGTCATCGAGGAGCTGGGCCTGGGTCCAGTGATCCTCGTGGGGCAGTCTCTTGGCGGTCACACAGCTTTCCTGACGGCCGCCGCGAACCCCGATCTCATACGCGCGCTCGTTGTGATCGAGGCCACGCCAGAATCGGCAACGAGCGGTGAGGTGGAGCAGCGAGTCCTCGCGCTCGGCGACTCACTGGCAGCGTGGCCGGTTCCGTTCGAGTCAATGTCAGCTGCCGTGAGCTTCTGGGGAGGACCGTCCGTGAAGGCACACGCGTGGGCTTCGGGCCTAGAAGATCGCGCTGGCATGCTGTGGCCCCGATTCGATCTGACGATCATGATGAGAACCTTGCGCGAGGGGATTTGCCGGCCCTGTTGGCAAGAGTGGGAAGCCCTGCGCATGCCCACCCTGATCGTGCGCGGCGCGCAGGGACCGATCCCGCTCACTATCTTCACATCGATGGGTGAGCGACAGTCAAGGGCGCAACTCGTGGAGATCCCGGATGCCGGCCACGACCTGCACATCGAAGCACCCAGCCGATGGAAAGACGCGTTCACAGCGTTCTTGGCAGGCGTCTGACGCGAGATCAACTCCGTGGTAGAACGGCACCTCGGCACGATCGTCCCGACGCTCACGTTCCGGGGGGTCACAACCGCAGACATCGACCAGCTGGCTGCTTCGGTCGCCGATGCGTTCGTGGCGTATCGGAGCTTCGCGCCAGAGGACTGGCGGCCTCCAAGCGCAAGGGCTCAGGCAGAATCGCTCGCGCGGTGGATCGCCGATCGCGACTTCTGGGGCGAGGTCAGCTTCCACGGTGCCACCCTCGTCGGGCACGCAACCTTCATCCCGGCAGCGCGCCACACGTTTCGCCCCGAGCCCGACGCCTCGTGTGCTCACCTCGGGCATCTCTTCGTGACACCACACTATTGGGGGTCCGGCGCCGCCAAGCTGCTCGTGGCACACGCATGCGAAGCTGCCAGCGCCCGCGGCTTTACCTCGATGCGGCTGTTCGTTCCCGAAGGACAGCGCAGAGCCCGACACTTCTACGAGCGCGAAGGGTTCAGCCCGGTGGGCGAGGCGTTCGCCTTCGGCCTGGGGCTCGCGACGCTCGAGTACCGCCGGCGCCTGCCCTGAGCGCGCCGGAAATCGCGCACAAAGAGCTCCCGCCCGGGGACGCAGCGGCGACAGCCCATACCGTGTCGGCGCGCGTTACGGTATGCACGTGGCCAAGCTGATGGACCGCATCTACCATCGCATCCGTCACCGCGATGCGCAGCTGATCGCGGATGCAGCCACCGAGGACACGGACCTGGCCACGCTCGCCGAGCACGACTACTGCCTCGTGGCGACCTACAAGCAAGACGGAACGGCCGTACCCACGCCCGTCTGGTTCGCCATCGGCGACGGCCAGCTCTACTTCCGCACAGCGGCCGACGCACCGAAGATCAAGAGGATCCGCGCGACACCGACCGTGAGACTGGCCGCCTGCGACGCGCGAGGGCGTCCACTGCACAAACCCCTCAAAGCGATCAGCGGCGTCGCCCGAATCCTAGACGCAGACGAGACCGCCACGGCAGAGGCATCGCTCGGAGCCAAGTACGGGCGCAAACGCGCGATGTACACCGCCGCATTCGGTGGCGCATCAGCCTACGTCGCGGTCTGCCCTGTCCAGCCGCCGGCCTGAGTTTTCACGGTGGCGCTCGCGCGAAGCTCGCGAGCGCTCGATCGGGCCACTTTTCTCATGCCAGTCGGCGGGCAGGCTGACTGCCCGAAGGACTAGACGGTGAGCGTCGCCGAAGGCGGTCCACACAAGACGTTCGCAGCGAGGCGGCTAGCAGCAGGGCGCTCGATCTGGGCGAACAGGGTCGCGAGAACATCCACCGGGCCCACGCTCGTCGGGCAGGCGGCGTCCCAATGCAACGCGCCGTGTTGCCACTCACGCTCCCATGCGCCGTCCGAGGCGATCACGAACGCGTTGGGTGCGAGATGGCGGCAGCGCAGCAGGATCGAGGTCACGGCTATGTCATAGGGCTTGCGGTTGGTCTTGCAGGAGTCCAGGACGAAACCCCTGCGCTCGAACTCTGAACGCTGCCGGGTCCGCCGCCGCTGTGCGAGCGTTGCGTGGACACCGCCGGCGTGACACGGTGCAAGATCGATCAGGAAGGTGTCGTGGTCGAGCTGCTGCTCGGCCGGGCCATTCAGCCATATACGGCGCTCGTCGATCTCGGGGGGTCCCTCGCCCGTGCCGCCGGCGAGGCGGACGCCGAGCACGTTCTGGACGTGGGTCGCGATCACGGCGGCGTCGGCCACCATGCGTGGCCAGGCGGCTATGAAGGGCTCGGCGCGCGGGTCGTAGGCGAAGTAGTGCGAGTAGCCCATGCGTCAGCCTCCCCCCGCTGCCTGCCGGTCGTCCCGGTCATGACACGCGGCGTGTCTGTCGAACTCATGTGCGAGGCGGCGCGGGCGGTTCATCCACGGCTGGGGATGGATGCGGGACAGCCAGTCAGAAAGCGAGGGGATGCGCCCGCAGTCCTCGATCACGTGCTGCTCGGCGATCCAGCGGGTCGGGATCGCGCGGCCGCTGGAGAGCGTGATCGTCTGGCCGAACACACGCTCGGCTTCGAAAATGCCTTGTGTGTGGTGGCGCAGCGCACGGTGTCGGAAGTCGCCGTGGTGTTCCTTTGACTCGTCGAACCAGCTATGGATCGCAAGGTAGTCGCCGACCTTGCCGCCCCAGCGGCGTTGCGAGCTGAGCGCGTGGTGGTAGGGGTTGGCCATTGTCAGCTCCCGGTCTCAAACGGACTTCGTGAGGTGACGGACGCAGTCACAACTGCACCTCGGAGTGCTCGTACTCCGCGCGCTCGTCGCAGATCAGCTTTACGGTCTGACCGGCCACACTCCAGATGAGCTCGCCATACACGTCGAAATCTCCGTCGAACGAGCCGTAGCGCTCAAAGATCGGGGCGCTTAGCGCATCGGACAGCTCGATCTCGGCCCGCTCGGCGTCACTCTGCGAGGCGCCAGGCCACAGGCGCAGCGTGGCGACGGTCTCCTCGCCGGCGAACAGCGTGATCGCGTCGGGTCCGCCTTCGTCGTTGCCGCCACTGAACTCCACGACAGCCCTGTCGGCGCCGCGAGCGGACAGGGCGGCGAACACCTCGCTTCTGCTCAGGCCCTCCTGCTTATCGTCAGACATCACACACGCTCCTTTCGATCGCGCCTCGCCGGATGGGAGGCCGTTCTCCGCCCCGTGCCGCACGCGCAGCGTGCGAACATCGGGGGTCGGACGGCCGCCGGACGGCCGTGCCTCGCCCGTGCGCGTCGCAAAACTCGATAGCTGTGTGCGCCAAGCGTTCACTCATCTCGTCTGTGACGGGCTGTTATGTCCCTACTGGCGCGGCTAGGACCGCGCGTCGCGGTCTGGGGCTCGCCGTGACGGCCGTCACTCGTCCACCCACAGGCCAGCGCGGATCTCAAGGCCGGCGTCCCGCAGCTCGCTCTCCAGCTCGCGGACGAGCGAGCTGGCCTTCTCCTGCACCTGCCTGTCGGGATCGTCCTCGCGTCTACCGCCTGTACCCCAAAGGTCGCCGCAGACTGTGAGCAGGCGCACGACACGTCCCTCGATGATCGCCGAGGCCTCGACGCTGACGCGCGTTAGCGTGCCCTCGAACACCGGTCGCCCGGTCTTACAGACGCGCACGATCCTGCGCTCGACCAGCTCGGCGTCGCGGCGGATCTCGGCGAGCCACTCCTGCGGCTCGGTGTAGTGCGCGGTGATCGTGCGCTTGCTCACTTCAGGCCTCCTTGCTCGTTGCGAGAGTTGAACATCACGACTGCCCGTCCAGCGCTACGTGAGGTGAACGCCGCGAAGATATGCGGCCTGGCTATGGTCATCTCAATTGCCCCTTTTCGGCTTCTCGACAGTCACTTCTCAGGACGATCTGCTCCCCACGCGGGGTTCCTGCCCGGCGGACCCTTGCCCGCCCGCACCGCATGCGCAGCGTGCGAGCATCGAAGGGGCGGGCTGTCCGCCGCTAGCGTCCAGTGCAGCGGGAGCTGCACCGGCCCGGTCATGAGGCTCAGGCCGGCGTCCAAATACGCGTCGCGCCAGCGCACCCACTTCGTCCCGTCGACCGAGTCGCAGCCGATCGAAGCCGCGTAGCGAATACGGCGCGCCGAGTTCACGCGGCCCATGTGCACCCACTTGCCTCGACGCTTGGCCTCGATGGCGAGCGCGTGCGCCGCCGGCCCGAGCTTCCATTCGGTGCTGCCGCCGATGAACAGCGCGTCGATGCGCGGCCACACGAACGTCAGCCATGAGTAGAGATGCTCGAGTCCATCCTGAGCCACCAGCGCGGCTGGCAGGCCGCGACGCGCCAGTGCCCGCCACCAGATCTCAAACAGCCTCGCCGTCGCGTGCGCGTCCGCGACCACGTCCGGAACGGTCACGAACAGGCAGCGGCCGGGAGCGCCGAGGAGCGCATCGAGCATTGCGCAGTAGGCATGAGGATCCAGCCGCTGGAAGCAGTCATTGTCCGCCGCCCAGGCCAGGCCCTCGTGCTGATCCAGCGAGCAGAAGTGGCGCGGCGTCACGAGACGCCCAAGGTTCGGGTGCTCGTGCCGGCGCATCTGCGGCATCGCCTGGGTGACGAGCAGAAGCACACCGATCTCCTGGCAGAGCACGAGCGGAGGCTCACGCCGCGATCTGGGACTCGTGCTCAACAGCATCACCTGCCGCAAGGGCGTCTTCGATACGGCGCGCGATCTGGTCGATCGTCTCGGCGAAGCCGCGGATCGCGTCGAGCTCGCCGCTCTCACCCCAGCCGGCTATGTAGGGCACGCTCGAACCGGAGGTGTCCAGGCCGACCGAGCCGCACACGATGAACGTGACTGTGTCGACCAGCACCTCTGCACGCCGACGACCGTAGTCGGTGTAGCCGATACCGAGGGCGTGCGCGATCTCATGGACGGTTATCCGCACCTGGGCGTTCGCGGATAGAGACTCGTTGACGACGATCTCGTGCTTGTCGTGGTCGCACCAGCCATCGGCCGATCCCTCTAGCGCTTCGTGTCGGATCGTGTAGCCCAGCTCGGCGGCCAGGCAGCGTAGCGCGGGCAGCAGATGCGCATGCGTGTCACCCTCGACCGGCTGCGAGGGCGGACATAGCGGCACCGGCTCGCAGCCCGGCAGCGGCTCGGTCTGCGAGACGTCGAACACAGACACCGCGCGAAACAGGGTCCGTCTCCGTGTCTCGCCTTCATCTGTGCCGTGTTGCTCGACAGCGTTGGGGTCGCGGACATGAACAGTCATTGGGGCGAGAATCCGGATGGCCCGCTCGCCCTTGCGGACACAGCGGTTCAGATCCAGGAACGCGCGGAAGCCCGCGACATACGTTGCGTCCGGGCGCTGCAGCGCGATCAAAAGCTGGTTTCCAAATGAGTAACGCGCCAAGCCGTTTGTCGAACGTACCTTCACCCAGCGCTTCCAGCCCTCGGTGCTCAGCAGCGCTCGCGCCGCCGTCTCCATGCGTTCACGATCAGCACGACGACGCTCCGCGCGCTGCTCGTCACTGCACTTGCCGGTTCTCACAACTACCTCCTCTCGACTGCCTGGTCAGATATCGGTGGCCGGCGGAGCCCTCACGGACGCCGCCGGCCGGTTGGCAGCAGTCAGGGCTGGCGGCGCTCGGTCTGCGAGGCCGACTCGGCCTGCTCGGCAGGCGGCTGCGCGTTGGCGAGGCGTTCCTGACTGCGGACATGGGCACGGGCCTCGCGGTCAAGCGCGCGGCGCAGCTCCACATGTGTTGTGGGCAGCAGCGGCTTCACGACACGCTCGAAGGACTTGCGGGCGATGTCGTTGCGCGAGCGCGGCAACGCCGAGCCGCGGCGCTGGCTGGCCGCCAGAACGAGGTCGTTGACATAGTGCTGCGCGGCGAACAGCACCAACACCCGACCGTAGAGCTCGCCGGCGTTGCGCGCACCGTCGAGGAACTTCCACATCCACGCCGCGGCATCCGCAGGCTCGCCGTAGACCACCTTCGTCACACCAGGCTTACCGTTCTTGAGCGTCGCGGTTGTGGTCGTGCGATGCTGATCGAACACCAGGCGCACGCCGTTCGCGGCGAGCGTCGCGACCGTGTGCTCGCCGGTGCCGAGGAACCCCGCCCGGTCAGGGCCGAGCAGACCGTAGGCGAAGAAACGCGCGACATCCATGTCGTTCGGGTCGACCGTCGCGAGCTTCTGCAGCAGCGCCGCGCCGAGATCGAGATTCGTGTTGTGCGCGCGGACGGTCAGCTGGCGCAGCGTCGCGCGATGCTCGGCCTCGAGCTCCTGCTCGGGTGTGCGCTGCGTCAGACCCTGCGCATGGCGGGCCTGGCGCTCGCTGTGCACACGCTCGGTGCTCGCTTGCAGGTCCGTCAGGGTGCGCTCGACCGCCTGCTTGGCCAGCTCGCGAAACAGAACGGGGTCGGTGATGATCGGCGTGCCGTGCTCGAACTCGATCAGCACGCCAGCAGCGCGCGCCTGATCGACCTCCGCGTCGGCGAAGCGGATCGTCGGCGGACCGTAGGCGTGCCGGTCGAGCTTGCGATGCAGCTGCTCGGCTTGCGCGTATGCCTTTTGGGTCTTCTTGCCGAGACGCAGCTCCTCGATGTCACGCGCGCTGAGCGTCGAGAGATACGCGGCGAACGCTTCCGTGTCTGTTTCGCGCAGCGCATGGCCGATCACCCAGCCAGGGTTGCTCTGCAGCTGCTCGCCCGAGACTTCGCCGACGGCTATTGGCGCAAGCGCTGCCTCGCACAGCTCAGGTGAGACCGCCGCGATCTTCGCGACCGTTGCGAGCGCGCTCAGCGGGAGCTCGCCCTCGCCGATCAGGCGCTGCGCGAGCTGCGGCAGCTCGAGGATCTTCGCGCGGGCGCTGACGAGCTTCGGGCTCCAGCCGAGCACCGTCGCCGCACCCTCCAGCGTATAGCCCTCATCGAGCATGTGCTTGACCGCATGAGCCTCCTGCAGCGGGGTCAGCTGCTTACGCACGACATTCTCCGCCGCGCTGTCGGCACTCGTGCCCTCCTGCTCGCGGATCGTGATCTCGACCTCGCTGAGGCCGAGCTTGCGGGCCGCCGCGTAACGGTGAAAACCGGCTATCAGGGTGAAACGGTTGCCTTGAGGGCGTACGAGCAGAGGGACGATCAGGCCGCGCAGGGCGATCGAACTCGCCAGCGCCTGCACGTGCTGCTCATCCAGCTCGCGCGCGTTCTCGCCGACATCGATCAGATCCAGCGCGGCGCGCCTCGGTGCTACAGCCACAGTACTCATTGCAAATCATCCTTTCCCCGGCCCGCTGTGAGCTCTCACAGACAGCCGGTCATCTGCGTGGGCGCCGATCGGTACGGGCCCGACTCCCCATCTCCGCGCACGCCGCAGGCGTGCAAAAATCGGGATGGGGACGGGCCATCGAAGCGCATGCACCGATCGCATGAGCGTTCACACCTCTACCTCGTGCGGGCTGAGCCCTAGACCGTCTCGCGCGATCAGCGCCAGCGTGTCAGTGTGAATCCACGGCGTGGGCTGGGCCTGACCGGAGTCCGGCAGCTGGCCGATACGACGCGCCAGCCAGCTCGTCTCACCGCTCAGCGCACCGTGGCTGTTTTGCTTGGTGCGACCGCAACGCAGCGCAATCTGGCTCATGCTCAAACCCGCCGCCACACGCGCCTCGACGACCTCGCGCAGACGACGGTTCAGGATGATCGGGCTCACCGCCAGACGCCGGGACTCCTCACGCAAACAGGCACTCGAGATGGGCTCACCGTCACGGTCGGCCGCGAGCGCGCGCGCGGTGATCGCACGCGCCGGCTCGTAGTCTTCAAGCGCGGCGATCACCTCACGCAGGCTCAACGTCACGAACTCTTCGCTCGCGCCTGGGGTTGCGCAACGTGTCCAGCGCAGCTGTGGCTGCTCGCCGCCGTTCACGACACGGATCGCGTAAAGCCGACCACGGCTATCGAGAAGACGGGTGTGCTGTGAGACGAACTCACTGACGCTCATCAGTGGCGACAGGCGCTGTGGCGGGCGCAGATCGTCGGCGGACAGGTGACGACAGGAGCCCTTGCGCTCGTCCGCGAGATACATCTCGCATACGAGCCGGGCGTTCTCGAAGGGCTCATCGGGCGCCAGGCGCGCCAGCAGCCGCGCGTCGTTCAAACCGTCCTTGCGCGGACAGTCGAGCACGAGCACGCTCTCGTCCGGGCGGGTCACAGCCAGCAGCTGGCGCTCCTGGCCACCGGGCGTCGTGTAGGCGCCGAGCCCGATCTTCGCTTTGTTTGGCTTGCGATGGGCCGCACGCCTTGCTGGTGGTGCAGCCACATCGCGCCAGCGCGCCGAGGAGCCGTAACCGCAGAGCTCACGATCATCGACCGCAGGTGCGTAGCGCGTCGGCGTCTCATCGTCTGCTTGCGAAGCGGGTGTTCGTGGTTCAGGCGTGAGCTTGCGCAGACGGTCAATCTCGCGGCTTGCCGCGGCGCGACTGCGCGGATATGCGAACGTCGTTCCCGTGCGAGCAGCGAGTGCGCGCAGATAGCGCAGCTGGCGCGCGCTGGGCGCTGTAGGGGCTGAGGCGGACATCACGACCTCCTTCTGTCGGGGTTGAGCACACCCCGGCCAGAGCAGGCCGGCGAGGCGGGTCAAGGCCCGTCCCGTCAGGGATCGCAGAGCACGCGAAGCGCGGGCCTTGACGCGCCGCATCTCGCCGGGCTGCTGGCCTACGGGGGTGCGCTCGACACCGGCGCAGAAGATCGGCCTACTGGACATCGCGACTCGGCGTCTATGTACGTCAAGCTCGCAAACCGGCCAACGAACAGGCGTTCAGCGCAATAGCGCGCTCGGGCCGGCGAACGACGGACATGCAGATGTGGCTGGTGGTGAGTCAGCTGCTGAGATCCCCGCGCTGCTTGATCAGGGTCCGAGCGTCAGCGGACACTCGCGAGCCGCAGGCATGCTTGCGCCGCGAACGAGCTGCAAGACGCTTGCGAGACGATCAGTTATGGCGGGCGAAGAGACGCCTGATTTTCCTCAGCCGGCGCTGTCGAGAATCGTCCGTTGCAGGTGCTGGCGGAACGTACGCTGGCACTGCCTGCTCCAGAAGCGATGCACGCGGCTGAGTGAGCTTCTGCCCGGCACCGCTAGCGCCGGAATGCCGCTGACGGAGAAGCCGGCCAGCGATCACGCCGGCTTGCAAGCGCGAAAGCGAAACGAGCGCCCGCCGATCTGCACCCTCGGGTCGGCCAGACCGGCCTCTTCCAGGCGCTCGGGTAGCCCTTCCGGGGAGACCGGAACGAGCGTGTCATGGACGTGCAGCAGCTTGAACAGGCGCCCCGTGCCGAGGCTGTCGGTTCCTGCGAAGACACCCCCGTCGCGCAGCACCCTCGCGGCCTGCGCCAACAGGCGATCCTGGAGCTCCGCCGTCGCTAGGTGGTGGAGCATGGTGAAGCACACGACTGCAGAGAACCGGCTGTCGGGGAACGGCATCTGGGTCGCGTCGCCCTGCTCGACGGTGACGCGCTCGGGCAGCACGCGACGCAGCCGTTCGCAGTAGTCCTGCTCGAGCTCGAGCACACTCAGGTGACCGCTGCGGTCGGCAAGCACGCGCGTGGTGGCCCCGAAACCTGGACCGATCTCCAAGACGTCCTCGCCGAGCTCCACCCCTTTGAGGCCCCAAGGGAGCAGCTCACGCTCAACCGTTCGCGCCCACCAACCGGACGAACAGATCAGGGCGTGTGCGCGATTCATGACCTCGCCCAATCTATCTCTCTGCAGCAGGCAAAGGGGCCGCTCCCTTCCTGGGGTCGCCTACCTGTGGCGGCCCCGAGCGAAAAACACGGGGTGGCCTGTGCCTCACAGCACGGGCCACGATCGCGTCGCGCAGATGCTTCGTGAGCCTAGCGGGCGTCTTGCGGCGCGGTCGTCACGTGCGTGGTTTTGGACGACGTGCGAGCGCGCGAGCTCCCAGCTCGGACGCTTTCGCGTCGCCTTGGCGAAGGGGGCGTCGGAGCCTCTCATGTACTCGTCGCGCCGTCGGTGCTGGTCGAGCAGCGCCACTATCAGCTACGCGATGGAAGCAGAACCCGATTGGCCCGTACAGTGCTCGACTCAGCCGGGCGCCGCCGCTCGCCGGCGACGCTCTCGGGCTTCGACACAGACGAGTCCGACACCGCAGAATCGCGCTCAAGCCTGCCAAACGACCTGTCGATTAGAGCGGTATGTATAGACACATGTCCGAGAACTCGGCGGCCGCAGCGCTGCCTTCTGCAGCCCTCGTGCTCACCGTGTGCTGGGACCCAAGCGCTTGCAGCTCTCGTGCGCCCGGAAGCTGAAGCCAAGCCTCGACGGATGAGACACTAGAAAGACTGAGCTAGTGGGCTGGCGCGAGCGAGACTGGGCCAGATGGACAGACGCGGAGCGCCAGCGCTTCTTCGGGACCACGCGCTCAACCAGGCACGCACCGACGTGGTCCAGCGCAAACGCCGGCGGTAAGCGCCGAACGCACAGACAGACCCTCGCCGCGCTCGTTCTGATCGCAGTCGCGGTGGCGTATTACAGCGGTGCGCTGACCGATCTGGCCCAGCACACGATCACCTCTAGGCCTGCTCCGACGCCGTATCTACGGCTGCCACGCACGCCTCCCACGAGCACCACCGCCGCACCTCGCTCCCCGCGCTACACCACGATCAGCGGGCCAAGCTCGGTGCCCCGTGGCACATACATGACGGTCACCGGCACGTTGCGCCCAGGCGAAAGTGGCGCCGTCATCGTGGAAGGCAAGTGGGACTCAGGACCGTGGTACGAGCTCGCATCCACGAACGCCAGCAACGGCGGATTCAGGGTACGCTACACACTCCCCCGGCCCGGCATTGTCCACGTCCGTCTCGCGCTGCCCGACGGCGACTACGCCGTCAAGACCATCAACGTCACCTGAATGCTCGAGCCGAACTTTGCGCAAGTATGTGGTGGACTCCCATCCTCGTTTCTCCGCGGAAGCGAGGCGAGCTCGGCGTCGGCGCGGACGACTGGGGGTCGTCCTACGCGACACTGCGCGCTGTGAGACTGTCACACCTTGGTTGGCCGCCCCGTTTCACGAGAACAAAAGCCGGCTTGGACCCTAAGTAAACGGCATCGCGGTCAGCTCACGTCGTCCTCACACCAAAGCACTCGGCGAGACGGCGACGAAGCTCGCGGAAGCCTGCGCCGCGGGGCGGTATCCCCCACAGGCGCGAGGCGAAGTCAAAGATCGTGCCGCCCGCGCGACAACCTGAGCCAAAACAGTAGAAGCCGCCGTCGGGGTAGAGCTGCAGGCTCGGGTCGTGATCGTCGTGAAACGGACACAGCACCTTACCCTGGCGGTTCGGAGAACGCCCGCACAAAACACGGACATAGTCGGCAGCTGGGATCGCGAGCAGCTCGCGGTCGATCCCATTCCTGGGCATACGCCGAGGCACGGTGCTCGTCGGGCCGGCCTGCGGGGCGGAATCGTCGGGCAAGCCGGCGGCCAGCTGCGCCAGGGCGAACAGCGGACGCTCGCGCAGCACGAGCAGCACGACCGGACGAGGCGGAGCGTGCTTGTGGTTGAGCGTTTCCGGCGGGCGCAGGATGCGCGCCGCATCCGCACAGGCAGGGTCACCGCCGAGCGCGAGCGCAAGCCGCCGGTTGGCGCGCTCCACCTCCGCGGGAGGGTAGGGGCGGTCAAGACGCCAGTACACCTGATGGTGGCCGGGGGTACCGGAGGCGATCACCATGCTCGGCGGGCTGCGGAACGCCGCGAGTCGGCGCGCAGTGTCGGGATGGTCAGACTCGATGTAGGCCATCTGCAGCGCGCTGATCGCCCGGCGCCCACCGTGCGCGCACGCGTCGCGCAGTGCCACACCGATATACATGTCGTGCGCGTCCGATAGCGCGCCGCACAAATCAGCGGCCTGATCCAGACACGGCGCCGGGATGAAACGGCGGCGCATCGGACCCTCGCGCCGACGCCAGCGCAGATCCAGGAAGCCCGCGCGGGCCGGCTCGCCAACGAGCATCCGCAAATACGCGAGCTGCGCTTCGGCACAGGATGTTCTGCTCTCCAACATGGCGGTAGCGAAATTCATGCGAGGGATTTCGCCTACAGGTCGTGGGTGCGGGCGGCTACCGGGCCCGCGCCCACAGCGGGCGCGGGCCTTGGGCGGCTATGCCGCGGCGGGCTCCCGGCGAGCACGCGAAGCAGATTTGCGCTCGTGCGGATCGCCGTTTTCGCGCTGGCGCTGCTGGGACGCATTCCCTTTAGAGCGTGGTGCAGCGAGAAAGGTGACGTTGCCGATCACGCGATAGTCGTGACGTTTCTCGCCGTCCTCGCGCTCCCATTCGCCCCACTCCAGACGCCCGTCGACAGCGACCAGCCAGCCTTTGCTGAGATGCTCAGCGGCGGCCTCGCCGGGCCTGTCGTACACACAGACATTGATGTAGCCGGTCTCGCGGCCGCGAGCCATGCCCTCCACCGCGACACGCAGCTCACACACGCTGCGACCCGCTGGAAGCTCACGCAGGACTGGGTCGCGCGTCAGATTCCCCGTACCTATGTACCTGTTGACACTCATCGTTTGACTCCTTTGTGGTGCTCGTTGCGCAGCTGAAATGACGCCGAGCGAGGCCAGGAGCGGACACACGGACATCAACCGTGGATCGATGCTCGCGTGCCGCTATCCACGCGAGCGCTCGGCGTCGAAAATCGGATGCGAAACGACGCACCACCGAACACGAGGCCACACACCAGCGTGTGGTCTGACCGGGCGCCCTCCATGGCGTTGCACGGCCTGGGATCGCGATCGGTGGCGCATCGTCATCACTTCCTTTCAAGCCGCGGAGCGGACCCCGCAGCTGGCAACTATTGACCGCGATCGCGACCCGGCGGCCAACGACCTATCTGCGCGACCGTGCGGGCGTACTAGCGTGAGGCCGCCCGGACATGCTGAGGGTCAACAGCAGCCGTGAGAGTTCACTCCTTCGGCCTGCGTCCAGCGGCGCGGCTCGCGCTGTTCGCCGCCGGCGTGCTGCTCGCCACGGGTATCGTGAGCGGCTGGCTCGCCTGGTGCTGGACACAGGCGGCAGCACTCGTGTCGCTGCACGCGCCTCTGCGGCTATCCGCGGGGGACGCCGCACACGCGATGTGGCGGCTGCTGGCGCACGGCGGCTGGAGCACGCCTGGCCGTGCCTTCCCGACAGTCGCAGAGCAAGCCGACGCGCCGCCATCATCGGCATACCTGCTCAGCGCAAGCGCGTGCCTCGGGCTATTCGCATACTGCAGCTGGCGGACGGCGCGACGCGTCAGCGGCTGGCGGGCAGGATCGCTGCTCGGAAAGCAGCACCCCTCGCTCTCACGCCATGCGCTGGAACGTGGCTGGGTCAAACAGCGCACCTGGGCGCAACCGCGCGACCTGCGACGGCTATGGGTGCCACGCCCGCAATCAGGTCGTCCCTACCTCGGCTATGTCGGGCGACTCACACGACGGATGCTCGCCGCCGAGCCGGAGATCCAGCCGATGGTGATCGCACCGCCGCGGGCGGGCAAGTCAAGCGGATTCGTCGTGCCATGGCTGTTGGATCACGACGGGCCTGCGCTCGTGCTCAGCACCAAGCGTGACGTATACGACGCGACGATCGCCCGGCGCGCGAGCATCGGCGAGGTATGGGTGTACGACCCGTTCGACGATCGGTGCAGCGCCGCATATACGCCGCTGATTCCTGCGCGGACGTGGGCCGGAGCGATCCGTGCCAGCGAGGCGTTGGCCTCCGCCGCATACCCCGATCAGAGAAGCGCCGCAACCGACTTCTGGGACAAAGAGGCCGCAAGCATGCTCGCGCCATTGCTGCACGCCGCCGCGCTGTGCAACGCCGACATGGGTGAGCTCGTGCGTTGGCTTGACGCGCGGCACTTCGCCGAGCCGATCAGCGTGCTCACGCGCCACGGCGCGCTCGCCGCCGCCGAGCAGCTGCAGGGCGTCAAGCGCCGCGACGAGCGAAACCGTGAGACGACTGTGATGAGCGCCGTGAACCTACTGCGCGTCTACCGTTACCCGCAGCTCGCCACCCGTCCCGACCAGCACAAACTGACACCCGAGCGGTTCCTCGACGGTCACGCGAACACGATCTACGTGCTCGCAGCCGGACACGATCAGGAGCTCTTGCGCCCCGTCATCCTCTCCCTACTGACAGCCGTATACGAGAGCGCCGTCATCCGCGCTCGCGTAGATGGGCCGCTACAGCCACGGCTCTTCATGCTGATGGACGAGGCGGCGAACATCGCGCCGGTACGAAACCTCGCCGCGTGGCTCTCCCAATGCGGCGATCACGGCATCATGATCGCGACGATCTGGCAGTCGATCGCCCAGATCGACCAGCGCTACGGGCGGCCGGCACGCGACGCGATCTGCGCCGCATCCACCGCACAGGTGTTCATCCCACCGCTGGCCGAGCCGACCAGCGCCGGCTACCTCAGCGAGCTGCTCGGCGAAGAGCCCATCGCCAACAGCGCCGGCCCCAGCCTGCAAAACAACCTGTCCGTCGGTCATGAGAAGGCCGGTCCCGCCCCAGCGTTGCGGCAGATCCCGCGCGGGGGCGCGATCCTGATCTACCGCGACCTACCGCCCGCGATCGTGCGGACACCCGGATGGTTCGAGGATCGGCGACTGCGCACCAAGACGAACAGCCGCGGCGCTGCACACCGATACGCAGCGCCCGCACGGCTGCGCGGAAGCGTCTGAGCCCGTCTGGGCCCCGCCGCCGGACATAGTCAAGCTCGCTGGCCGGGGCTCATCCCTCACGGTCATAGGCGGCGATGGAGGACACCAGCGCCCCTGCAGCGTCGAGCACACAGCCGGACAGCCCCGGTGTCGGCGAGCATCCGATCGGAGCGCTCATCGTCGAGGACTACGTCGGCGTGCTCGCCGCCGAGGCGACCAGGGCGCTGCGCCGCGCCGGCCTGCGACCGGGCCTGGACCGCTGCCACGGCTATGAGGAGGCACAGATCGGCTATGTGGTGGCTCAGCAGCCGCCAGCCGGCAGTCACGTCTCCCGCAACAGCATCGTCACCCTGCATGTTGCCGCACCGGCCGTGAACACATCCGCAGAGGACCGAGCCGAGAGTTCCTCATCGCAGCCGGACGCTGGCGGCTACGCGACGGACACGGCTGCGGGACCAGCGACGCTCACCGCCGACCTGCCGCACGTTCCCCCTACCACCCGGCGCTGGCGCCAGCACGAGCAGGACACGCACAGCCCGCCGGATGGCGGTCATCAGGAGCGCTTGCCGCCCGAGGCCGCCGGCGTCAATGCCGCGTCGGACACTTCATCGCACGGGGACACGTACGCGGACGCCGAAGCGCCAGACGACTCCGGGCCTGAGCCGGATGCCCTGCGCGAGCACCCGACAGAACAGCTGGACCAGGAGCGGCTCGCGGCGCAGGCCGATGAGCTGTTCGCCGCCGGGGGCGCACGGGCGAACATCTGGAGTGCCGTGGACCCCCGCGTACGCGGTCTGATCGGCCGCTATCGGCGCGGGCGCGGGCGCAATTGGCTCAGACGGCGCTCGCGCTCGGTCAAGGTCCTCGCCGTGCTGTTCGCGCTCTGGGCCGGGGCGTGGCTGCTGAGCGAGCTGGCCGCGCACAGCACACACCCAACGCCGCAGCTGACCCTCGCTCATAGCCCATCGCCTGCCTCCGGCACGCGCACTCCGATGGCGCAGCCGGCGCGACCCGCGCCCGTCCATCACCAGCGAACGCGGCCGAACCATGTCGACGATCACGCCGTCGATCGGAGCTCAACGCCACAGCCCGTTGCCGCGACACCCACTGCGAGCACCGTCGAACAGCCGCCGCCCGTTCAGCAGCAGCCGCCGGAAGCAGCGCAGCGCACCGGCGCAGCGCCCAGCCCGCCCGCAGCGCCGCCGCAGCCAGCCGCACCCGCACACGAACAAACACAGGGAGGACCGTTCTCGCCATGAACACCCCGACACGCACACCCGACCCTCAGCCAACATCGATGCGCACAGCCACCGACGGACATCCGAGGGCGATCGCGAGCAGAGCACCGGCGCCGGCGGCGGCGAAGGTCTGTGCGCTGCTCGCGGCGCTCGCCGGGGTGGCCGTCCTCGCGCTGGACCCTGACGCTCACATCCACGCGCTGGACGCCGCGGGCGCGTTCAACGGCACGCCGATCAGCGGGGTGCAGAACTTCGTCGAAAAGCTCAAGGGCAACCTCGTATGGCTCGGCGGCACGGGCATGGGACTGATCATCGCGGTCGTCGCGATCATGTTCATGGCCGGGCATTCGCGCGCGCACGACCTCGCGATCCGCACGATCATCGGCCTGGCGATCCTCGCCTCGATCAGCGGCATCATCGCCTGAGCAGCCGGGCACGCTGGCAGGAGACCGTCGTGACGTTCGCGCTGTTCGGGCTGCCATCGCTTCAGAGCATCATCGAAGCGATCGCCAAAGGCTTCTTCGGCGCGCTCGCCGGCGCGCTCGTCCCCGGCTGGCTGCGCCACGGCACCGTCGCCACGATCCAGCATCTCGTCGCGCTGCCCGACCCCGCCAGCTGGACCCATGTAAACCAGCTGCAGGACGACACGATCTATCTCGCCGCCAGCCTGATGCCGGTCGTGCTCGCCGTCGCCACGCTGCGCTACTGGACGATCGGACTGACCGGCGCAGTGCATCCCGCCAGCGCGCTCGCACGGACCGCCGGCGCCGCCGGCGTGCTCGTCGCCTACCCCTGGATCATCACCCAGACGGTCGCCGCGACCAACACGCTCACCCACGCGATCCTCGGCTTCCCCGCCGTCTCAGAAGGCCTTGAGCGGATCATCAGCGTGCTGTTCGGCGGCGCGCTCCTCAGCGGCGCCGGCGGGGTGTTCGGTGCGCTGCTCGTGATCCTCGGCGTGTTCGTCGCCGCCGGCCTATTCGCACTGCAGGTGCTCTTGACGGTCGTGCTGGCGCTGCTGATCGTCGCTGGGCCGCCGCTGATCGTGCTCTCAGCGATCCCCGAGCTCTCGCATCTCGCGCGCACATGGGCCTCGACACTGCTCTCGATTGCGCTGATCCCGCTCGGCTGGACACTGTTGTTCGCGACCGCCGGCGCGCTCGCCCTGGACGCGAGCAGCTTCGGCGGCGGCGCCGGCGGCCTACCCGAACACGTCAGCGCGGCGTTCGCCGGGCTGACGACGTTCGCGATCGCGGTGAAGCTGCCCTTGATGGCGCTCGGTGAGGTCCGCCACAAGCTCACCGCCACCAGCCTCAGCGCTCCCGGTACGCGAAGCGCCCAGACAAACATGCCGGGAGCGGAGCGGATCAGCCGCGCGCACGCGCGGCTACGTGCCGTCGCGCTCGAGGGCGCGCCGTCGCTGGGACGCAGCCTCGGAACGGCAGCGGGCGCACTCGGCGCACCAGCCGGCGGTCCGCTCGGCGCAGCCCGACGCGGGCTTGCCGGCATCGCACGACACCGCGCGCCCGAGCGCACAGCCGCCGACAACGCGGGCGGCGTACGTTCCAGCGTCCCCGGCAGAACAGACAGACATCAGAAGGACCCACAGGGCGCTGGCGGCAAACGCCGCGGCCTGCGCGAGCGCGTCACGGATGCGCGACGCACACTCACACAAGCACCCAGCCAGGCGCGAGACGCGGTACGCGCCAGCGAGCGGCGCCCCAAGCGCACACCGGCACATAGCGTGCCAGCGCCACGTAGCCAAACACGGGGCGCAGCAGCGCCGAGTAGGCACACCCGCACCGCCAACAGGCAGACCCGCACAGGCAGCGCCAATGTACGCACGCAGGCCGCGAGTTCCCGTTCACAGACGGCTACTGGGGCAGCCCCCCGCTCACAGCGCGGGGCTGCACCGAAACGATCGACCGGCAGCCCGGCGGTCGAGGCCAAAGCGCCGGCACCGGCGAAACCGCCGACCGGCCCGGACAGACAGACACAAACGGGCGCGAGGACGGGCAGAGCCGCGACCACGCGGCACACGACCGACCAGACCCAGCCGCGGCAGACATTGACAGCAACCGCCAGACACCAAGCGGGGCCGAGGAGCAAACCCGCGAGATCCCCTGCGGACACCGGGAGTCAGCGCGGCCAGCCACAGGCAGCGAGGGGGGCTTCCCAGCCGACGCCAGCACGGCCCGCGCGGCGTAAGCGACGGCCGAAGGGCAGCTCGTGATCCACCGGACGTTTCGCACGCTCGATCAGCCACCGAAGCTCGTCGGGTTCACGCTGAAGCAATGGGCGGCGCTGCTCGCCGGCGCCGCTGTCATGTTCGGCCTGGTCGAGCTGACGCACCTGCCTGGCAAGGCCGCGATCAGCCTGTGCGTGTTCGTGCTCGGCGTGCCCGCCGTGCTCGCCTATGTATCTGAGAGCGGCGGACCGCAACTCGGACTGCTGCTGCGCGAACTGTTGCGCTGGCGGATCGGCTCGAAACGGCTCGCAGACGCCTGCAGCGGCGAACGCCACCCGCGCGCCCGCGGGCTGATCGTGCTCGCCTCGGCAGCTCGCGCAACACCGGAAAGACATGACGCAGCGGAGCCCAACATCGCCAGGGTGCAAGACGACGCGTCGGAGCTGTGGCGATGATCGCGCAGCGCAGGGCATGCGCGTCACAGCTACTTCGCCTCGCGGCGATCGAGCCCGACGGGCTGCTGGTCAGCGAAGACGGCCTGTATGTCCGCTACCTGCAGGTCGGCGCGGTCAACCCGCTCGTGCTCGACCCGGCCGAGGCGCAGCGGATCTCAAGCGCGTTCGCGCAGATCGCCGCGCGGCTACCCGACCGCCAGTCACTGCAGCTCTACGTTCAGGCCAGCACGCTCGAGCTCGCCGAGGTGCTGGCCGGTGAGGCGCACCGGCACGAGCAGGCCGCCGGCAGCGCGCAGGACACCGGAGCCCACGAGCAGGCGCAGGCGATCCGCGGCTTCGGCCGCGCCGCCGAGGAATCGATCGATCAAAGCGCACAGAACGTCGCGCCGCTCACGCTGCGATATCTGATCGTGTGCCCCTGGCGAGCACAAAGGCTTCACCGCGTGCTCGGCCGCCGGCTGCCCGGCAGGGCGCTGCGCATAAGAGCGGACATTCATGAGCGGGCTTGCGAGGACTCGCGGCGCCACACCCAAGCGCTGTGCGGCGAGGTGGAAGCGATCGGTCTGCCCGCACGGGCACTGGACGGTGCCCAGGTACTGGACCTGTTGCACGCGCGCTTTGACCCGGACGCGTGGCGCGAGAGCGCACTGCCCGCCAGCTTCACCCATCCGCACGCGATCTCAGCCTTGTGCGCCGGCGAGAGCGCCGAGCATGCCCGCGCTCGCGCACGACTATTGGCAGCGGCTATCTGCACCGCCCCAGTCGATCTGAGCGACCCCAGCAGGCTCCGAATCGGACGGACATTGGAGCGTTGCTCTTACGTCTCGCTTGCGCCCGAGCAGACATGGCTCGGCTGGCTGCTTCATCTGATGCAGGCGCCCCGTCCCTTCACCCTCTCGGTGCATGTGCAGGGCACCGAACGCTACCGCGAGCGGCTATCGCAGAAGCGACGTTACAAGCGGATCTACGGTGTCAACCGTGGCGTGGAAGCACGCGGACGAATGCTCGATGCCGACGCGCGGCTGCACGAGCAGGAAGCCGCCGAACTGAACGACGAGCTCGCCTCAAGCGCAAGCGCGGACATCTATCGCCTGGGCATCTATGTCGCGATCGCAGAGCCCGGACCCGACCCCGACGCGCAGGCGCTCGCCGAGTGCGCTCAGAGCAGCGCGCGGGAGCTTGAGATCGCGACCGACGCGCGCGTCGCACAAGGCCTGTTCGCACAAGCACGGCTCTGGCGTTCGACCTTGCCGCTCGGACGCGACAGCGCACGACGCCGGCGCAAGTACGTGAGCGCGAACGTCGGCGACAGCCTCCCGCCGCTCGGCACCTCCTGCACCAGCCCCGACGGCATCCCGCTCGGCTATGCGCTGCCCGGACGGACACTCGAGCGGCTGGACCCGTTCGACCCGGTGCATCCCAACCATCTGCTGCTGATCAACGGCATGTCAGGCGCCGGCAAGACGATGGCCGCGATCATCCTGCTGGTGCGCGCGATCGCGCAGGGCGCGAACGGGTTCATCATCGACCGCGCCGGCCATTTCGAGTTCCTCGCAAGCCTGATCCCCGGCGCCGCGAGCGTGCAGCTCGGACGCGACGGCGCACACGCCGTCAACCCTTGGGATGTGCAGCAGCCCAGTCCGCTCGCGGCGGAGAAGGTCGACTATCTGCTGGCGCTGCACGCACAGCTGCTCGGCGAGCATCACGCCGCACGCGACAGCTATGGCCTGTCAGATCTCGAGTCAAACCTGCTGGGCCTGGCGATCGGCGAGGTGTACGAGCGCTGTGCATTGACCGGCGAGGAACCGCGCGAGCTGTTGTTGCAGGAGGAGCTCGAGCGCCGCTACCACGCAGAACGCGCCGAGGGGTCGGTCGGCGTCGCCGAGGCGCTTCGCAACCTCTCGATGCGACTGAACAACTACGTCGGCGACGGTCCCTATGCGTATCTCTCAGACCGGCCGAGCACGATCCCCGCCGACGCGCCGCTCGTAGTGTTCGACACGCGTCAGATCCCGGAGGTGAAGGCGGCCGCCGCGCTGTTCGTGATCTGCGAGCACGTCAAGAGCCAGATCGCGCAGACGCGCGAGCGTCACCTCGCCGGCCACAGTCCTCGCCACGCGTGGGCGGGACGATCGTTTCTGGTGATCGACGAGGCGTGGAAGCTGATCGAACGGCCCGCCACCGGACGCTGGTTCAACGAGTTCTGCCGTCGCAGCCGCCACTACGCGCTGTGGCTGATCGCGATCTCACAACAACTCTCGGACTTCGAGAACGAGCACGGCAAGGCGCTGCTGGCGAACGCTGCGATGCGACTATTTCTGCGCCAACAGGCACGCGAGCTTGCCTACGTCAAAGACTCGCTCGCGCTCAGCGACGCAGCGATCGAAGCGATCAGCGAGCTGCGCACCGTCCGCGGCCACTACGCAACCGCCTACCTGATGAACGGCACGCGCGGAGCGGGCACCGTGCAGATCGGCGTCGGCGCGCTCGAGTACTGGATCGCGACCTCCGATCCGGCACGTGATGAGCACATCCGCCAGCACGCGCTCAGACAGACAGAAGGCCAGGCGTGGCCTGCGCTCGAGCTGCTCGCCGATCGCGACTGGCAGCAGAAGCTCGCCCTGGCGCTGGAGGCTGTGCAGTGACACAAGCACAGCTCGCCGCCGCCGCCGCGCGCAACCGGCACGTCAGAGGCCTGCTGATAGGGACGATCATGTGCGCGGCGCTGGCGCCCGCGCTGCTCGCCGGCGTTATCGCCGGGCTGGTCGCTCAGCAGAGCGCAGCCGCCTGCATGGGCAGTGGCGAAGTCGAGCAGCCCGCCGGCGGCAGCCCCCACGCCCAGGGGATGTATGCCGTGCCGCTGCGCCTGCAGGTCGGACGCAGCTATGAGGTCGGTGCGACCGAGTACGGCGGTCCCGGCGACCGGAGCTCAGGCGACTACGGCGCGATCCCCGACCCCGCCCAGTCATATCTGCCGGCCCACCCCGACACGTTCGCCGAGCTATCGGTGCTCGAGCACAACCCCGCCGACGGCGGCACATTCACGTTCGCCGACGCCAACGCGCTCGACAACCTGCCCTACATGACCGGGCTGCGCGTCTCGCACGGCGGACAGAGCCTTTTGCTGTACAAGCGCGACATCGGCTATGGGCAGGGGCCCGGAGCGCAGATCGAAAACGGGGAACCCTACCGCCTGGATATCTGGTGGCAGGCGGCACAGACACTGCAGATCAGCAAGAGCGCCGTACAGATCACGCTCGCACCGCAGGGCGGAACCGCCGCGACGCTCGGCGAAACACCGGAACCGACAAACACTGAAAGTGAAAACACAAGCTGTGCGAGCGAAGCCGGGACGAGCATTCCGCTGCCACTGGTCCCTGGCACCCGCACTCGCATCCTCCCGAGCGGGCTCGCCGCCGCCGGCGAAGAAGCGCCCGCCCAGGTCAAGGCGATGGTCGCCGCCGGCAACCGCCTGTACAACGCCGCCTACCTCTACGGTGCCGGACACGGCCCCTCGCTGAACACGCTGCAGGGCGCCTATGACTGCTCCTCCGCGGTCTCCTATCTCCTTCACTGGGGCGGCGTGCTCGGAGAAGACGCGCTCGACTCCAGCGAGCTTCAGAGCTACGGGCTGCCCGGACCCGGCCGGTACGTAACGATCTACGCCAACGCCGCGCACGCGTTCATGTACGTCGCCGGGCTGCGCTTCGACACCGTCGAAGACCCCGCCTATGACAGCGGCCCCAACTCCGGCAAGCCCGGCCCGAAGTGGCGTGTCTCCGCCACCGTCCCGGACTGGGCGGCCTGGAGCGTACGCCACCCACCCGGCCTATGAACAGAGCGCCGATCATGCTGATCCTCACGCTGCTGCTGGCGCTGAGCAGCGTGTGCGCCGCCGGCTGCTCGAACCCCGACGCGCCCACCGGCGGAGGCGAAGCGAGCGAAACGGCCTCGCCGCAGAACCCGGGTGAGCCACCGGCACCCGCGGCAGCAAGCCCGAGCGCACAGCGTCCCGCGGAAGTGCAGGCGAGCGCGAGCGGCGCACTCGCCGCGTTCGCGCAGCGTTACAGCAACTGGAGCTATCAAACCCTTAGCGGCGATCAGCGTGCGCTCGCCGCGATCTCCGTCGGTGCCGCACGCCTATCTGAGCTGCAGGCCGCAGCCGCAAGCCAAGGCGACAGCGCGATCCGCCGCGGACACATCGAGAACAGCGGACAGATCATCAGCATCGCAGCCGATAAAGCTGCGCCGGGCATGTGGGCGATCGTCACCCGCGAACAGACCAGCGGCTCAGGCGAATATGAAGGACTAGGAGCCGCCTATCACGTCACCCTCGCCAAGCTCGCCGCCGTCGCGGGCGGCTACGCCGTCAGCGAATGGCTTCCACAGAGCTGAGCGGTCAGGCCGGCGGAGATGCTCGCCGTCGCGGCTGTCTGCCCGCCGGTCTCGCGCGCGCGACGCTGCGTCTCTACACGGCTATCTGGACGATCACGCTCGCGGCCGCCGTCGCAGTGAGACTCGCCGGTCCACCAGCCTGGCGCGAGGTGCGGCGGCTACTGCGGCTGGCACTGGACGCCCACAGCACGCCCGTCCCGAGCGCCGGACATGTGCTTGCGCTCGCGGCGCACAACATCCCGATCGCGGCCTGGCCGCTGCTGCTCGGCCCGATCGGCCTGCCAGCCAGGCGACCGGTCAGATGGGCCGCGGACGCGCTGCTGATCGCCTGTGTCTGTGCGAACACCCTGCCCGTCGGCGTCGCACTCGGCGGCTACGGAGGTCTGCTGCTGCCGTACGTCCCGCAACTGCCCGTCGAGTACGCAGGGCTCGCGGTCGGCTATGGCAGTTGGCTGGTTGAGCGCCGGCGCCCGCTGAGGCGACGCGAGCGGCTGCAGTGGGGTGCGATCACCGCGCTGCTGCTGATCTGCGCCGCCATGATCGAGACGTTCGCCGTGCCCCACCGATGAGAGCGTGATCCTGGGCTTGAACAGCTGATCTCGCGGTGGACGAACGTTCGAGGCGCGATCGCGGTTTGCAAGAAAAGTTGCAGCGCACATCGCCGGTGTACAAGCAGGCCGTACTGGTTCAACATTTGCGTTGCGGTCACGGCTGACCCGCATCCACAGAACATGGACGTTCAAGCGACGCGAACGCGCGCATCCAGCGCGCAGCGCAACGGCGCACCGACAGCGCTCACCAACGGCGATCGGCCTGGGTCGCGCGCGTTCGGCTCGCAGCGAATCGGACAGATCCTCGGCGAATGGCACGCCCGCGAGGTCCGCGTGGCGCGCAGCTTTCCTGAGTGTCGCGGCCTTTGCACCGAGCAGCTCGAGGACCTCTATCAGGAGACCGCCCTGGCGCTGCTGGCGCGGCCCTACCAGAGCGAGGAGCATCTGCGCAACGCGCTGCGGGCGGGCATCAAGCAGCGCGCGCTACGGCTACACCGTGACGAGCGCCGGCGCGGCGAGATCCTCGCCCAACACGCCCCCGGACTGCACCGTCAGGCGCAGGCGCGGGCACACCGCCACGCACCCGAGAGCGCGGCGCTGAACCGCGAGGACCGGCTGATCGTCGCCGAGTTCCTCGCGGCGCTCAGCCCCGGCGAGCAGCGCGTGTTCGCGCTGCTCGCCGAGAACATGCAATACCGCGCGATCGCCCCGGTGCTCGGAATCCCAGTCAACGAGGCGCGCAACACCGCGCGCGCATGTGAGCGAAAGCGCGCCCGCTTTCAGCTGCTGTATGACACCGGACGGCTATGCGGCTATCGCGCGAACACGATCCGCATGCTGCAGAGCGGCCTTGCGACCAGCGAGCAGCTCGCGCAGAGCGCCTACGCACATCTCGCAGCGTGCTCGGCATGCCGCAACGCGCACAAGACGAACGCCAGACGCCTGCGAGCAGCCTTCGGCGATCACGCCGCCGCGCTGCTGCCCGTCCAGCTATTTGCCCAGCAGATCGGGGCGCTGCAACGGCTGGCGCTGCGGGTGCGCCTACTCGCAGAGCGCTATCTGCCCGGCGGGATGCCTGGTGCCGGCGGGCTCGCGCGCGAACGTGCCGCGGCGCTCGTCGCCGGCAGCGGTGCCGCCGGCAAGATCGCCGCCGGGATCGCAACGGTCGCGGTGATCACCGGCTCCACCATCGGCGTGCGCAGCGCGCTCGAGCATCCAAACACGAGCACTCACCATCGCGCAGCGCACCGCAGCACGGTCAGCGCCCCGGTCGCGAGTGGGGTCGCATCGCCATCAGCAGCGCAAGCCACAAGCGGCCAGAGCAGCGGCTATGTGCAGGCGCCTGGACGCTCGCTCGCGCACGCGAAGCCCGCCCCAGTGCCGGCGAGCCCCGCTGTCACGCAGGCGAGCGCCCCTACGCACGAACCCGGCGGCTTTGCATACCTCGGCGTGCCAAGCGGCGCGACGAACGCCCAGCAGAATGCCGCGCAGGCGCGCGCGAGCAGTGTCGAAGAACCGCACGAACAGGCGCAAGCAAACGAACAGGACGGGCCACGCGAACGGGCAGATGCCGGCCAAGCGCCAGACCCCGGCGAACAGGCGCAGGCGGCCAACAGCAGTAAAGGAGGGCCCTTCAGCCCGTAGCTCAGGGCGATCCGCTGGCCGCCAGCCCACCGTCGCGGTCATAGGCACGGTAGAGCGCCAGAAACGTTCGCGAGCAGGCTGGAGAGCAGGAGAGGATGAGGACGCGCAACGCCCACAACAAACCCGCCCGGCCCCACCCGGCCACCCATAGATGCACTCGCGTGCAGATGCTCGTGCCGGGCACGCGCGCGGCCGCAACCAGGCTCTGGCGGTCGCCGGACACAGGGCGTCGCGCACAAATCGTGCTGCTTGCCTTCGCCGTGTTGCTGATCGGCGCCAGCTGCGCTCGCGCAGGGACCTACCCGATGTACCAGTGCACGGCCTCCGATCCGAGCGTGTCAGCCGGCTGGACGGCCTATAGCTATGACAGCGACGCCAGCACCGTGCTTTCAAACAATTGCTCGAGCGCCGACAGCCTCGGCGACTATGTGTTCAGCAACGGACAGGCCGGCGCCGTCACAGAGAACGGCGACAGCGGCAGCCAGGTCGGCCTCGCCCTGGAAGTACCCGCCAGCGCGCCCGCCGTCACGATCCAGTCGCTCAGCGCGACCGTGGCTGCCTCGGGCGTAAGCGGTGACGACGCGTTCCTCGGCTTCGCCTCGGCCGGACAGAACCTCCCGGGCGGCATCGAGCTGCCGTACGGCTCGAGCGCCAACTACGTCAACGACGACAACTGGACGCTGCCCGAAGGCGCACGCAACTTCGATGCGTACGTCAACTGCTCGACCGACCACAGCTCACCCACCTGCTACTTCGCCAACGCCGCCAGCGTGCCGGCGCTGCAGAACATCACCCTCATGCTCGCAGACGACACCCCACCGAACATCAGCAGCATATCCGGCGCCCTGGCAAACGCCGCGGCTGCAGGCGCGAACATCAGCGGCTCACAGACGATCAGCTTCAGCGCTCACGATCCCGACAGCGGCGTGCTGTCAGCCACGCTCGCACTCACCCCACAGGAACACGGAAGCCCCTACAGCCACACCTTCGACTTCTCCGGCGAATGCAGCTATGACTCCTGGAACGCCTGCCCGCTGAACCAGACCGTCGGCAATTTCACGCTGAACACCGCCGAACTGCAGGACGGCAACTACACGGTCAGCCTGACCGTGACAGACGCCGCCGGCAACGTCACCACCCAGACGCTCGGCACGGTGAACGCCCAGAACGCGCCGCAGGACCTCTCAGCACCAACCATCCTCACGCCCGGCCAGGTGCTCGTCGGCACGTCGATCGACGCGACTCCTGGCGAATGGTCCGCACCGAGCGAAGCGGGAAGCATCAGCTACAGCTATCAGTGGCAGCAGTGCGACAGCCAAGGCGAAGACTGCCAAAGCATCGCAAGCGCACAGAGCAGCAGCTACAGCCCGAACAGCCAGGACGTCGGGGACACCCTGCGCGTGAGCGTCACAGCCAGCGACCGCGACGGACACCAAACCGCCCTAAGCGCGCCGAGCGATCCCGTGCTGACAGACGAAAACACCCCGATCACAACGCTCCCCGGCCCCACCAGCCCGAGCAGCCCCACCAGCCCCGCGACGCCCAACAGCAGCCCCACCAGCAGTGACAGCGGGAGCTCGGCGAGTAGCACAACTGGCGGCTCTAGCGCCAACGCCAGTGCTGGCGGAGCGGTCGCGCCCGCCAGCACCGCGGCTGGCGCCGGCACCCCCAACGGCAGTGGTGCCAGCGAGACGGTCGAGCTCGCGCTCAGCGACCCACTCGACGGCGCCCGCGCCTACAGCCGCTCCGCGGTGACGCTCAGCGGACGACTCGACGGCCGCCATGGACCGATCGTCGGTGCGAACCTCGACATCCTCACCCAGGATCTCGGAAGCGGACAAACAGTCGTTGTCGGCCATGCCCGGACATCGGCGAACGGGACTTTCAGCGCACACGTGCCCGCCGGAGCCTCGCGACGGATCACCCTCGCCTACCGCGCGTTCTCAAACGACGCCGGCTACAGCACACAGGCGAGCATCAGCGAGAGCGTGCAAGCCGCCGTCGCGCTACACATCAGCCCGCGTCACACGAGGCCGAACGGCGTCATCAGCCTCAGCGGACACGTCACGGGGCCGCTGCCAGCGAACGGCGTAATCGTTGAGCTGCTCGTGCACTACCTCGGACATTGGGAGCCGTTTCGCACGCCGCGCACCAACAGTCAAGGGTATTTCCGCGTCTCCTACCAGTTCCAGGGCGCGAGGGGATACTTCCCGTTCCGCGCCGAAGTGCCCTCCGGACAGGCCGGGCTGCCCTACAGTCGCGGATACAGCAACATCGTCGGCGTCAGCTCCGGCTGAGAACCGCATCCAAAAAGCTCGGCATGCGCGTAGTGCGCAGCTGGAGGTCGCGCCGGAGCGCGCGAAAGCGGTCCCGTGCGCCGCTCAGCAGCGGGTCGAGGAGCGCCCCGGCCTCCTCCTCCACGCCCCACTGCAGTAGCTCTCTCGTGCAGGGCCGGATGGGCAGCAATAGCGCCAACCGCCGACTGCGCCGAGCGGTCGCGTGACTTCGGTTTGGCTCCATAGGTCTTGATTTGCAGCGGATTTAGGCGTTTCGCCGGGCTGGCTGAATACGAGCACGAGCGCGCCGAGGCGTTCCGGAACGGCTTGGAGCCGGTCGCGGGCGCCGCTGAGACGGTGCGGCGAGTCACGGCCGCCGGGCTGAGGGTCTGCGTCGCTTCGCAGGGCGCGTTGGAGAAGACACGGATGACGCTCGGGCTGACGGGGCTGCGCGACCTGTTCCCGCCCCACGCGCTGTTCTCCGCTCACGATGTGCCGCGCCCCAAGCCGGACCCCGCGCTCTTTCAACACGCGGCCGCCACAATGAACGCCAAGCCAGCGGCTTGCGTGGTCATCGAGGACACCCCCTCGGGAGTCATGGCTGCCGTCGCCGCCGGGATGCGAGCGGTCGGATACGCAGCCGACAGCGACGAGCGCGCCCTGCGCAACGCTGGCGCCGAGATCATCCGTTCCCTGGACGACCTCCCGAAGCTCTTGGGTTTGCTCCCGGCGTGAACCGTCGGTGCGGTGGCCCGCTCGGACAGCAGCCGCGCACTCAGCAACCGCAGCGAGGAGCCCGTGCGTTTGCTCGTCATCAGCACGATGATCGCGCCCGAGGTCAATGAGTACCCGGACTCTGGCAAGGTATGGGCGCGCTCGTGGCCGCCGGGCGCTCCCCGGCCCGATGAGGCGGTCGATCGACTCGTGCGCGCCGACCAAGAGTCCGCGGATTACTTCGAGGGCGAGACCTGAGCGTCACTCACGGTGGGCAGTGTGAGCGCGGCGTCTATGACTGCTTGTGGGTTGTCCCACGTGACCATGTGCCCGCAGTGAGGCCAGGTTTCGATGGTGGCGTGCTGCGGGAGTTGGTCGGTATGGCGCGAGCGTTTGGCTCTGGCGATATGGTCCTGCTCGCCCCACACGATGCGGATGGGCACGTCGAGGCTGATGGATTGTCCGCCCTGGAAGCGCAGGCGTCGGGTTTGCTTGAAGTGTTCGGGGAAGTGCTTGGACGCGAGCGCGTCGCGTGCCACGGTGATCGCGTCCTGTTCGCTGACGGCGGCGGGGCGGGCGGATATTTGACGCAGCGCGACGCGGCGTCCGATCTTGGTGTGTAGGGGTTTGATGGCTTGCTCGCCGAGTAGTTGTCCGGTTCGCCAGTTGAGGTTCAGGATCGTGTCGGTGATGAGTGGTGAGTGTTTGCGCCAGAGGCCCGCGGGGGTGAGCGCCAGCACCGCGCTTGCGCGTGCGAGCTTGGCCAGCTCGAGCGCGGTCCATCCTCCCGCGGAATGCCCGACGACCGGGACTCGCTCCAAGCCCAGGTCGTCCAGCAATGCTACGACCTCTTGCGCCCATTCCGGCGGAGTGAGGGAGGTCGGCGGCGATTGGCCGTGTGCGGGCAGGTCCACGGCGAGGACTTCGCGCTCACCGGAGAGTGCTGGCAGCAGTGGGCTCCATATGCTGCGTGAGCTGTTGGTGCCGTGCAGCAGCAGCAGCGGCGGTCCGGTGCCTGCGAGGTCATATGCGAGCATGTAAACAGATGTATACCTGATGGGTGGAGAGCCAGTCAAGGAGCGCCTGCTGGAGGCGGCTATCGCGTGCCTGCAACGCCAGGGGTACGCCGCCACGACGGCACGGGACATCGCCGCTGAGGCCGACGCCAACCTCCGCTCGATCGGCTACCACTACGGCTCCACCCAAGGACTGTTGCT
The DNA here is from genome assembly GCA_035507415.1 of Solirubrobacteraceae bacterium. Taxonomy (GTDB): domain Bacteria; phylum Actinomycetota; class Thermoleophilia; order Solirubrobacterales; family Solirubrobacteraceae; genus Palsa-744. Next base: position 12,621 of record DATJOF010000006.1, on the reverse strand, counting down.
GGCAGCGATCTCCGCCAACTGGAGGCGCTGGCTCGCTCCCCTGATAGCCCTCGCAAGCAGCGAGGGGCAGCCCCCGCAGGCACGACTCGCCGAAGGCATGGTCCTGTTCCACTCGGCGCTCTCAGAGAACGCCCCGATGGTCCACGCCTGGCTTGAAGCTGTCACCCTCGCGCCACGAGACCCCGAGCTGCGCGCCACGCTCGCGGCCAACCAGCAGGAGTTCCGCTCCGCTCTGGCCCGTACTCTCGCCGCAGCCGGCCAACCCGATCCCGAGCTGCGGGCGGGCGCGATCATCACCGTCTGCGACGGCCTGATCGTCCGGCAGCTCCTCTATGGCGAAGCCGACCGGCCCGCGGACGTGGCCCGACACGCAGCCGCAGCCCTTGTAGGACTGGACGATTAACCACTACACCGTGCGGTGGCTGCCTTGGCGGCCTGCGCGAGTTGCAGCGCGAGTCCTCCGCCGTCGCTCGTCACACGGATATCGGTAAATCCGGCGTCTGTGAGCATGGCTTCCATCTGCGTGTCGGTATGGACGTTCAGGGCCGGTCCCATCGGGGGGTATAGCCACCAGTTGCACAGCGATGCGGGTGGGAGTGGCCCGGAGAGGCTTGCGATCACGAGCCGCCCGCTGGGTGCCAGGACGCGATGCAGCTCGGCAAGAGCGGCGGCCGGGTCGTAGATGAAGAAGAACATGTTGGCCGAGATGGCCGCGGTGAAGCTCTCCGTGGGCCACGGCATCGTCGCGGCGTCTCCGAGCTTGAGTTGCAGTCTGTCCTCGGCGATGGCCTGGCGGTTGCGCGCCATGCACAGCGCGAGCATGTCGGAGCTGTGATCCAGACCCGCCGCTGAGCAGGCGCCCCCGGTCAGCACGCGCTCCAGCAGCACTCCAGGCCCGCAGCCGATCTCCAGCACCCGCTCGCCCTCCAGCGAACCGAGCGCGTCGAGGATCGCCGTGAACGACGGCTCGTGCGCCTTGGGACCGTCGCGGTAGGCCAGGCGGCCGAGCACACCGCCGGGTCGGCGGGCGAGCCCGTCCACGAGCCGCTTACCGAGGCTGGCGCTCAACGCTCAACACCTGCGTAGGCGTACATGTACGCAAATATAGCTCGTCTCGGCCCTACGTGCCGGCGAGCAGCCCATCGAGGATCGCTGCGACGCGCGACCGGTAGCTCTTGCGTGCGCGGGCCTTCGGCCAGTAGTCGGTGAGCGCGGCGAGCGTAGGCAGCTCGTCGGGATCGACACGCGACAGGAGGGTCAGTTGGCGCGGCCGGCGATCGAGCTTCGCGGTCTGGCTCACGGTTGCCTGGCTGATGACGAGTTCACCGACCGTGAAGCGCCAGACCGTCAAATATGCCTCGGCGGCTTGCTCGGGTGTCATGCCAGCAGCGACGAACGCCGCGACGATCTCCTCCATGAGCCACAACACCGACGGCGCCATCAGATCGCCCTTCACCAGCACTGGCACCACCCACGGGCTGCGATCCAACCCGTCGTAAACGAACTTGAACAGGGCGAGCAAACGGCGGCGCGGCTCGCGCGGAAGCCGCGGACGTGGCAACTCAGCCGCCGCGCGATCGAGCAGCAACACCAGCAGCTCATCACGGTCGCGGACGTGGCGATAGAGCGCCATCGTAGAACTGCCGAGCTCTCGTGCCACCCGACGCATCGTCAACGCATCCACGCCCTCGCGCCGCACCACCTCCTCAGCCGCGGCGACCACCATCTCCCGCGACAAACGCGCAGGACGCCCGGCACGCCGCGAAGACGCAGAACCCTCAGTCATGGCAAGACACGCGGCGACCAACGATTCAAGTTGCACCCTGGCTTGCGTGAAAATCCGGCTGGAGCACGTCGTAGCCGACGAACTGAAACAGGCGGACACCGCTCGTACAAGGCAGCGGTGATCTGAGCAGTCGGTTGGCTCCAACACCGAACGGCGGCGAATCCTCGAAAGCAAGCTCACCGAAGCCGGCACGCTCGAACGTCTCGCGGATGTACAGCGTCAGGTCGGGCGGATGACGATGGCGCGTCCAGATCACCGTGGCCTCGGGCGCACAAAGCCGCGGAACATGGCCGACGGTATTGGCGATGTCCTGCGCTGATATGTTGCCGAACACCCCGCACAAGAGAACCAGGTCCGCCGGCACGGCGCCCTCATACGCATCCGTCATCGAGGCATCGGCAACGAGGACTTCGACCCCTCCAAGCCCCACCTCCTCGGCGGCGCGGCGCGCGAGCAGCGCGTTGTGCTCGTCAAGCTCGACCAAGCGAGCTGTGACATCCGCGCGCCGCGGATGCCCGGCAAGGACACCGATCAGGTCGTGTCCCTGTCCGGCGCAAATGCTGATTGCCTGCACAGAGCCGGGGGCGCTCCAGTCGAGCGCGGCGCGCACCTGCGCCTGTACGGCCACCAAGCGTCGGCCCAGCGCTGAGTCAGGGTCGGTGTAGTCCTCATGCCAAGCTCGCCAATCCACGATCGGATGTGGAGCGTACACGCGACTCCCGGCGTCGCCGCGCGCAATGCTAATGCTCGTCAAGTAGGCGCGTAGCAGCTCAACCAGCAGCGTCGGTGAGCAGCAACTCGACCACGAGTACATCGCGCCAGTTGCGCCAGGCCACGATCCACGACGGGGGCGCGGGTAGGTCGTCCCATCGGGAGGTCGCCACACGTGCGGCCGGGTCGAGATATGCCTCCCTGGCCGAGCAACTCCGGCAGATAATCCCGCACGAACCACAGCTGCGCGATCGCCTCGACGTCTATCGTCACTATCGGGACACGGTCTCGCACGAGCCTCATGAGTTCGGGCAGGTCGGCCTCCACGCTCCGCCAGTGATGGAGCGTCAGAACGGCGATCGCGGCATCGACGGTCTGGTCAGCCAGCGAGAACCCCTCGGCGCGCGCTTGGATTACAGGCACCGCGTCGTGCGGGCGCTGAGCGATCATCGCGTCTGACGGCTCAAACGCCAGCACCCAGCGATCTGACGGCTCGTAGGATCCGGTGCCGGCTCCCACATTCAGTACGGTGCGTGCATCTCCGAGCGCTGCCCAAACGCGGCTCGCGAGCATCGGGTCGGTGCCCCGTATCGCTCGATAGCCGATCCCGATGCGGCCATATGTGGATGCTTCGTGAAGTGAGATTCGCACGCCCGGCGGCTCAGAGCACGCTCAGCAGCTCCGCGTCGCGCCCCTGACTCAACGCCTGCACTCCCGAGTCGAAAGTCACGAGGCGGACTCCGTGACGCCGCGCGAGTGTCAGTAGATGTGCATCTGTCACCTGGCGGTGCCCCGTGATTTTCGGGACGTCGCGGTCGCAGAGCGACACATCGTCGGTCAGAAACCGGTGGGCGTCGCGTGTGCGCAGCGCCGATAGCACTTCGCGTGCTGCGTCGATGCCGATCGCGACCGGCAGCACCTGAGGGTTGGACGACACTCGTACAAAGCCGCTCTCGGTGAGCGGACAGGTCGCCCATCCGCTCGAGCTGTTCTCCGCGAACCATGCGCGCATCCTCGCGTGGTGTACATGCGAGTCCCACGCGAGCGCGACCAGCGCGTTGACGTCCAGCAACGCCATCAGAGCGTGTCAATCCTGATCGAGTGCGCGCCGCACCATCTCTGCAGTGATCGGCGGCGTGCCAGCCGGCACACGGATCACCGGCAGGCCGTCGTCCGCCTCCACGCGCGCCGGCGTCAAGCCCTGCCGCGCCAGAGCGGAGATCACCGAGCCGAGCGAACGGCGCTCACACGCGGCCAGCTCGCGCGCGGCAGCAACCACGTCATCGTCGATATCGAGCGTCGTACGCACCGGACTGATGTTATCGCATCAACGCATCAGGTGGGCTGGGTAGCGCCTGAGAACGTTCAGCGCTCGCGGCTGGTTCTCGTATGTCGCGCGGCTGCGCCGAGGGGCCTGGCTACGGCGGCTTGGGCAACGGGTTGAGCGTGTCAGCTTCCCAGGTGACGCTCTGGCAGTCGGGCACCGGCAGCGCCTCGAGGTGCTCGTCGGCCAGTAGCGCCTGCATCGCCCTGCTGCCCGCGGCGACGTAGGTGCTCATCAGGTCTATGTCTGTGCCTACGATCCAGCTCGCATCGGCGGGCCACCACAGACTCGGCGGGTCGCACAGGCAAAGGCTCGACTCACGGTGATAGGGCTGATAGAAGTCTTCGATCGCCACGAGCGGACCGCGCAACAGGCGCATCCCGCGGTGCGGCAGTTGGAACGATGCGCCAGCTTCGAGGAGCGATACCCAGGCTGCAACCTCAGCGTCAAACGCATCTCGTTGGCGCCGGCGTGCCAGCTCTGGTGTGCCAGGTGTCAAGGCGAAGGATCCCGTCGGGGTGCCCCAGCCCTCCCACACCCCGAAAAAACCCTGACCCGGATCGTCCGTATGCTCAACGAGGACAGCGAGGAGTCGCTGCGCAATCTCGCCCGGTAGCCGGCCGGTCAGCGGTGGGCCATCCCACAGCCCCGGCTGAGACTGGTAATCCCAGCAGCCGGTGATCGACCCCCACTCGGCCGCCGGATGCATCTCGCGAGCGTTCGCACGGGCCACCTCGGCCCAGCTCACGGCTATCCGCTGCTCACCCCGATCGCGCGAGGCAGGATGAAAGACGCGAGCGTAGGCATCGAACACAGGTGGCACGATCGAGGCGACGGTGTAATCGAAGTCGCGGATCGCGCACAGAATCCACGCAGCCGCATCAGCGTCCGGCGAGGCACTGACTCTCAGACTCACGATCTTCATCCTATGCTCACGCCCCTCACAGCAGCGATCGCGATCGCCCGCGTGGCGAGCGTGCCATCAGCACTGACGCGGCGCGGTGTCATCTGCAGCTGCGCAGTGCAACGGACACTTGCGCGTCGCCCACCAGTTGCAAGGCGCGCCATCGGGGGATTACGCTCCGTGCAGAAATACCTCAGACGGACAGGCCGGCTACGCCTACGCTCGCAGAATCAGCAACACAGCCGGCAGCTGGCGCGTCGTGTGTTTGGCGCTGTTGACCGGGGCGCGCGGCAGACCCCGCGCGGGCCGACAGCCCCCACCCTGCCGCCCAGTCATGCACGCTCGCTTCGCGAGCATACTCAGGCATCATCCAAGGTCGACCGGGCGCAGCCCGATCGACCGCCCGGGCTGCGAGCGACGGCGCCCTGCAGGCGTCCTGGAGCTGAGCTTGGGCACGGGAAGCGTGGTGACGCACAGGATCGCGGGCTGAGCGCGCGAGAACCCGAGGACGCGCCGCAGCGCAGGCGCTCGCACCAGAGCGCGCAGCGGACGCCTGCGTGAGCGGGCGAACGTCGAGATGACCTTCGCAAACAGGTTGATAGCCGCAACGTCAAGTGTTCGTTCGGGCCGGTCCGGTACGGTCTGCCGTCGATGGCCTCGCGGGCGACGCGCAAACAGACGATCAGAAGCCCCAGCGCGAGAGGCCGCAGGGGCACCCAGCGTGAACGGCTGCTCGCCGGGATGGTCGTTGTCGCCAGCCGCAGCGGCTATGCAGGCGCCTCCGTAGCCCAGGTGATCGAACAGGCCAACGTGTCCCGGCCGACGTTCTATGAATACTTCGCCGACCGTGACGACTGCTTCCTGCACACGCTCGCCGACGTGCAAGCGCAGCTGCTGACACGGGTGCGCGAGGCCGTGCGCGCCGGTGCGCCGCAAGACGCGTTGCGCGAGACGGTCGGCGTGCTCGTGCGGTTCGCGAGCTCCGAGCCTGAGATGGCGCACTTCCTGATGGGCGTGTCGATGGCCGCCGGGCCCGTCGCGCTGGACATACGCGACCAGGGCATCGTCGAGATCGAGGAGACGATCGAGAGCGCCCACGAGCAGGCCGCCGCACAGGCCGCCGTGCCCGACGTTCCGCCGCGCGTGATCGTCGGCGCAGTGCAGCAGCTGCTGGCAGCCAGGCTCGGACGTCGCGAAGCGGGCAACGGCGCGCTCGCAGACGATCTGGCCGGCTGGGTGGACAGCTACCGGCACAGCGGACGGCGACGGTGGCGGACATTGAAACCGGCCGCGCGACCGCAGCGCTCACCCCACGTACCCGCAAAGCCCGAAACGCCCCCCGGCCAGCTCGGGCCGGGACGGCCCGCCATCAGCCGCGACGAGGTCGCGTTCAACCATCGCGCGCGGATCCTGTTCGCGACCGCCAGCGTCGCGCGGGAGAAGGGTTTCACCGCCAGCACGATCGCCGAGATCACGCGGCTGGCGAGCATCGACGGCAGCGCCTACTACAGCCTGTTCGAGGACAAGCGTCAAGCATTCACCGCCGCAGCAAGACACACGCTGCAGCGACTGATCGCGATCACCGCGCGCGCATACTTCTGCGCAGAGGACTGGCCGGAGCGGGTGTGGCAGGCTGCACGCGCGTTCACCCAGTATCTCGAGGGCAATCCGACGCTCGCGCACGTCGCGCTGATCGAGCCGTATGCGATCGGGCCCGGCGCAGTCGAACAGGCCCAGGACGCTCAAAGCGCGATCGGCCTGCTCTTACAAGAGGGCTACCAGCAGCTCCCGCACGGACAGACCGGACCGGGCGAGATCGTGCTGGCAGCGATCATCGCGGGCGTGTTTGAGATCGCCTACCTGCAACTGCGGGCCGCCGGCAGCAACAGCAAACCCCGCCTGTCAGGCCTATCGGGCGCCGTCGCATACCTGTGTCTCGCACCGTTCCTGGGGGCCGCGCAGGCCGCACGCGCGCTGCACAGCCGTTTTTAGCGGGCGCGAGCCCGCGTCGAGCGGCGCTCTCCGGCTGTCGATGCGGGTGCAGCGGACAGCTTGAAGGCCTGTTCGAAAGCGTGTGCGCGGGCGGTCAAGCGCCACGCGTTCGGTTTGCCCTGCGGCGTGTGAGCGCTCGCGGCGATCAGCTCCTGCCGTTCTAAGCGGGCGAGCAGTTTGGTGATCTGGTCGCGGTCGCTGACCCCGGCCATCCGTGCGATCTCGCGACTGCCGACGCCAGGATGCTCGGCGATCGCTTCCAGCACCCGCAACGTGCGATAGGTGATCTTCGGTGCGCGGCCGTTCGCCAGCCGCGGAGACTCCACCCGAGCCCGCGCGGAGGGCTTGGTCGGTCGCACGGGCTCGGGAAGATCGCTCGTCTGCAACGGCTCGGGCGGCGCGCGTCGCAGCTGCGCGGCCGCCGCAGCCGGCCCCTCGCTCGCCGCGACGAGCACGCCCATCAGCGGGTTCAGCAGCGTCACCAACGGCTCAGAATGTTCCTCGAGCAGCCGCGCCTGGACGACAGCCACCAGACCCCCGACGGTCGCCTCCGCCACCACCGGCGAGCTGCGCAGGCCTGTCGCCGGCGCATCCTGATCGAGGATCAGGCCCAGCTTCTGCTGCACGGCCATGCGGTATGCGCCTACGCGCAGCCCCGCATCCAGCGAGCGCACGAAGATCACGCTGGTTGCGTCGGGATCGCCTTCGAGCGCTTCCAGCAGCGTCTCGATGCTCGCCCGCAACCGCTCAGAGCGGCCTCCCGCGTGCTGCTGATACACCGCGATCACGCTCAGCGAGACGCGGCGCACCGCCTCTTGCAGGCCGGCCAGGAAACAGTCTTCACGAGACTCGAAATGTTCGTAGAAAGTGCTGCGCGAGACGCCCGCGCGAGCGACGACACGCGCGACAGACATCTCAGCGAAGCCTTTCTCCGCCGCGACAGCGACCGTCGCGTTGACGATCCGGGAGCGTTGCAGCTCGAAGATCCGGGCAGCCGCAGCATCGGTTGGCTCGCGCGAGCTCGCCGAGTCTGCGTGCCGGTGAGACTTAGCGACGATGCTCGCATACTCTGGTCTTAGACACCCCTTGATAAGTCAAGACATGGAATCTTCCGGCGTTTGACTCGTGCGAGATCGCGCTCTGAGCGAGATTGTGCGCCAGGCTCGCTTTACGGGGGGCGCGGCATCCGTGCAGATGCACTGCGGTAGGAGCGAATCGACGGCGCTCAGGCAATCCCAGGCGGCGAGACTGCGAGCCGCAGATCGGCTCGCAGCCTCACGAGCAGTCAGCACCGGCGCAGCAGCATACAACAACCATATGGGTGGTGGGTGGTAGGTGGTATTATGGGGTGGTGAAGAAGACGAGCATCTACATAGATCCGGAGGTCGATCGCGCGCTGGCACGCAGGGCGGCGGCCCAGGGAACCACGAAGGCCGCGGTCATCCGTGATGCGCTTGCGCGGGCTGGAGAAGCCGTCGCGAAGCCGCGCGGATGTGGCGTATTCGACGGTCCCGGCAACCTCTCGCAGGACGTCGACGGGTATCTGAACCGAACAGGCTTCGGGGAGACTTGATCGTTCTCGACACGTCGGTCGTGCTGGCGTTCATGGACCGCAAGGACGCCAACCACGAAAGGGTGCGCGACTGGATCGCGGGCAACAACGAGGAGCTCGTGAGTACGCCGCTCGTGCTCGCCGAGCTCGATCATCTCGTACAGCGGTTCGGCGGGCCGCTCGCGGCCAAGGCGTTGCGCGAAGACTTTGACAGCGGCGCGTACCAGGTCGCATGGTGGACGGCGGCCCTGCACGAGACGATTGCGCTCGCCCGGGCACACGAGGCGATGGGGCTGGGGCTGACAGACGCCTCGCTGCTGGCGCTCGCCGCGCACGCTGAGGGCAGGCAGATCGCGACCCTCGATGAACGACACTTCCGGCGTGTCAGAGATCCCTCGGGCGAGGCGTTTCGGCTGTTGCCCGCTGACGGCGGCTGATCGAATCTCCAGCATCAGTCCTGCAGTGCGACCGCTGCGGGCGCCCGAGAACCTCGAGCGCTCGCCGAGATGCTGCGCGCTGTCAACGCGAGCATCCTCGACAGCGGCGACTTTCAGCGGGATCGGTGGCGATGTTTCGAGCTGGCCTTGGTGGCTTTCCCGGGCTGCCTGTTGAAGCTCGCCGACAGGGTCTGTGACAGTCCGGCGCCTGTGGCGGGCGCGAAGGTGAGCTTGATCTTGGTCGTGAGCTTGCGGTGGCCCTTCGCGTTCAGCGCGAGGGTGAGGGTCGTACGGGCCGACGAGGACTTGGAGGTCGTGGTGAGGCCCTTGCCGCTTGCCGTCAGCTTGCCGGCGGCGGGGACCGCGATCTTCAGCGTGATGGTGCGTTTCCTTATGTTGTGGGAGAGGATCGTGAGGGTGTTGGGACAGCCTTCGGGTGCGACGAGCGTGTCCTGTTTGAGGACCGCGCCGTTCTGGGCGGTGATCGTGGTCGGCAGACGGACTTCGGTGTCACACAGGTTCGCGTTGGCGCCGAAGATGCTGTAGGGGCCCTCGGGCGCTTTGAATTCGAAGCTGCTGACCGGAGCGTCGGGCACGGTTTCAAAGCGGCTGAAGGTGGCGCCGTTCTTGATCTGGGTGTGGCCGGTGACTTCGAGCTTGACGTTGTCGCCCTGCAGCACCATCACGGTGTCGGGGAACGCCTCGTTGCCGTGACTGACGAAATACACCGGTCCCGACAGCGGTTCGGGCAGCAGGGGGGTGCGCGCGATCGCGGTGGCGATCAGCGACGCGCTTGGGCAGCCCGCCGGGTTCGCGTTGAATTGGGCTTCGGTGCACGCCTTCTGCAGCGTGGACAGCCGTGAGGGCAGGACCTTGGGGATTTCCAGTTCGACCTTGTGGATGTTCGCCTGGCCCGAGGAGAAGCTGATCTTGACGTTGAGGCTGGCGCCGTCGGCTTTGCTGGTGTGGCCGTCTGTGGAGGCCGTGAACGTCGGGGAGAAGGGAAGGCTCGCGCAGCCTGCGGCCTGGTAGCGCGCGGACACGGCAGTCTGGGTGCCGGCCGTCGAGGTGGCGGTGCCGGTGATCGACTTCGCTTCGCAGCTGGTGGCGTTCAGCGTGAAGTCTTCGCGGTTGAGTTCCACCTGGACGCGCTGGATGCGCAGCGGGATGCCGTCGCGGATCGTCGGGAACGGGTCAGAGACATCGGTCACCTGGGCGGTGGTCGGGTTGATGTAGAGCGCCTGGCGGATCACGACCACACCCAGGTCAAAGGGGCCGGCGACCGCGGGGACGATCACGGCCAGGCCGTAGGGGGCGCCCTTGTAGGGGCCGGTCAGGTACGCCTTGCCGGTGACGGTGTACGGTTCGCTGCCGGGGCCGGACTCGGTCGTGACGGTGCCGAGCTGTGAGGCGGCCGGACACGAAGGGCTGGCGAGCTCGGCGGCGCCTTCTCCCGGATGGCTGCGTGCTTCGGCGGCCTGGACCTGGGCTTCTGAGCACTCGGTGATGCCGGCGATCTTGCCGGTCAGGCCTTCGGGCAGGGTGACGGTCAGGCCACCCAACCCTTGTTCGTCGTCTTCACGGCCGAAGGACAGCGTGAACGGGCTGTAGCCACCCGCCTGGTTGGAGCTGGTGCCTGCGTGGAAGAACGGCGTGAACGCCGAGACACAACCGCTGTTGAGTTTGAAGCTGCTGTCCTTCACGGCGTTGGGGCCGGATGCGGGGGCGGACCACGGTTCGAATTCTCCCTGGGTGGTGTAGGTGCCGCACGCTTCGGGGGTCGCGAGGTCGCCGCGGGCGCCGCCGAAGAAGTGGATCTTCAGTTCGCTCAAGGGGATCTGCGGGTTGTCGTTGAAGATGCCGGTGATCTGGCCGGTTTCCTGGTTCAGTCTGAGTTCGCCGGGGACCTTGACGATCGTGCCGGTCTGCGGGTCGTCGATCACGACATACCCGCCGACGAGGGTGTTGTAGGGGTTTTCGAATTGGTTGGCGATATACAGCGAGCCTTGCAGGGTGCCTTCGATCAGCGGGCTGGTGACTTCCAGGGACGCTACGCGTGAGCCTTCCGGGCAGGTCGGGGCCGCCTCGGTGAAGTTCGTGTAGCCGGGGTTCGAGGTGCTGACGGGGCCGAGCCAGCCGATCTGCGCCTCGCTGCATCCTTCAAGGCCGCCCGCTCTGGCGGGGTCGACCGACAACCCGGGCGGCAGGGTGACGGTCGCGGCCTTCAGCGGCGGTGTCGCGGACGTGCCCGGGCTCTCGCCGTGGGGCACCTGCAGGTCGAAGGTCGCGCCGGTGGGGGTGTCGGCGGTCTGGGTTTCCAGCTGGAAGCTGAAGGCTTCCGGTTCGAAGCTCAGCTTTTCACAGCCGGTGACCGGCGGGGATTCGCTGGAGGCGCTAGCCCAGCCTTCGCCTTGCACGTCGGGCTGCCCGTCGGGGTAGAAGGCGCCCGGGTGCACCCAGTCATCGAGATACACGGTGGAGCGCTGGGGCTGCCCGTCGCAGTCGGAGCTGTTGGTGAACATCGCGGCGGGCGTGCCGCCGCCGCCGTTGCGGGCGGCTGGGTCGCCCCAGATCGTGGTGATCACATCCCACAGCAGCAGGTAGGGTGTTTCGCGGGCGGTCGCGCGCAGCACGTACCCTGACGGGGTGGGTGCGAGACTGACGTCGACCACGTGCGTGCCTTTGAGGCTGTCGAAGAAGCCGAGCTGCGCCGCGAGACCACGTTCGGGCAGGAGGTTATACACGGGGCTGGCCACGTCGATCGCCGACGTCGGTTCGCTGAGGATGCTCCCGATCTCCGTGTCCTTGGGACAGCCTTCGACGGACTGCAGCTTCGCGAGCGTGCACTTCGGCGTGGCCTGCGCGGAGCCGACGAACCCCAACGGCAGTTCCACAACGACGTCCCTGACGCCGCCGCCGGTGTCCGTCGGCGTCAGGCGCGCGGTTTCTGCACCGCGGCCCATGTCGGTCGCCAAGTCGAATTCGTTGAGCAGCTCATAGGGATGGGCGCCGGCCTGCGTGTCGGCGAGGCCAGCTTCGGTGCTGATCAACGCGAGCAACCCGGTCGCTCCGAAGGCCGCGCGTTCATCGCCGGCGTTGATGACGTCGGGTGTTTCTTCGCGCGCGACGGTCGATGCCCCTTCGGAGACCTCGGCGAGATTGACGGCGCCGCTGGCTGCGCCCGTTTCCAGGCGCGGGCGTATGTCCAGCTCGAGGCGTTCGTCGGGCGCCAATTGCGGGCCTTCGCAGCGCACCTCGTGCTTGGAGTCGAGCAGTTCGCATTCTTGAAACTCTTCCATCCCCTCTTCAGGGACCAAATGGGTCAACATCGCCGTACCGACGCGCAACCCAGCGGGCAGCTGGTCGGTGATCACGACCGGGCCACTCGACGCCTGCGCCCCGACATTGGTAACCGCGACGCCATATTCATCACAGGGCTGGGCCTCATCAAATTCGGTCGGCTTCGACTTTTCGCCGCTGAAGCATTCTTCGCTGTCGAGCGGCGAGAACCCGACCGAGGGCGAGGCGAGAACGTGCAGCAGCAGCCGCGGCGCGGGGGCAGCCGCGGCAGCCGCCGGCGCGGGCATCGCGCCGGCCACGACGGTCAGCACAGCGAACACGAGAGCCACAAACACGAGCGGCTGGGGCCGGTGTGAAGGAGGATCGACCGGCGAGCTAGAAGAACGAGATGCCTGGAACATTTACCGGTGCCTCCGTTTGGATCGTGACAGGGATGTGTCGCCCGCGACGGCCCTGCGGCCGTAGCTCTTTCTGGCGGCGGTTTCGCACGCGTGGCGCTTGGGCTTGCTGTGCTTGGTGTGGCAGGCTTTGAGGGCTGCCTTGAGCTTCTGGGCGCGGGTGGGCGGCTTGGGTTTCGGTTTGGGTTTGGGTTTGACGAGGGGGGTGAGCAGCGCC
>DATJOF010000005.1:0-47971 GCA_035507415.1 Solirubrobacteraceae bacterium | reverse complement strand
TCGCTTCTAGCGCACGAAGCGCCAGCCCGGCAGTTGACCGCAGGCCCGTTCCTGTCGTAGCTTCCACGTGCGCTCTGCAAGACCAGGGGATCGCCAACAGAGGCCGTCGGGACAGGGGCTTCGTGTTGGTAAAGATCGCGGTTCGCCGCGAGATCACGCACGGCTCGTAGGCGCGTAATTCCTACAAACCCAGCAAGCACGTGACCCTCGCGGGTGGCTCGCGGGGACCACGGGGAGAGTGCCATATGAACGCGACAGCGACCGCTGCCCCTGCCGGTCCGCAGTACATGCGCGCCCTCGAGCGCGCCAACAAGGTTCGTCTCGCCCGCGCCGAGCTCAAGCGCCGCGTGGCGATCGGCGAGCTGCACGTGGCCGAAGTGATCCTCGAATGCCCGTGGGAGGCGGAGAGCATGGCTGTCGCCGATCTGCTCATGAGCCAGCGCCGCTGGGGCCAGACCCGCTGTCGCAAGTTCCTCGCGCAGGTACCGATGTCCGAGAAGAAGACGATCGGCTCGATGACCGAGCGTCAGCGCCAGACGCTCGCGGCGATGCTCTGCAGCTCAGGGGCGCGGGGGTCGCGCGCGGCGATGCGCGAAACGGCGTCGGTGGCCTGACCCGAGTCCGACGGTCACGGCCGCAGCCGAGCCCGACGGCCATGGCCCGACGCGAGCCCAACGGCTGCGATTCGACGCGAACGGACGGCCTCCGGCGGTCATGGTTCAGGGCCGCGCCGGCAGCGCGGCCCCCGGCTAACGGACAGCCTGAGGAGAGCTTGACCTGCCACCAGCCGGCGAGCATCCCTATCAGGCCGAGGCGCGGGCGTACCTCCCAGACGCCGCAGCCGCGTTCGCCTAGATCGGTCACCGGCAGGCGCGCGAACTTGTAGCGCGCCGGATCCTGCTGCATCCTGCGCAGCAGCTCGCGCGAGCGTGTCTCGAGCTCGGCGCGTTCGGCCACGGCTCGACGCGCCGCCTGGATGCGGCTCGCGAGCTCATCGCGCGCACGCTCGAGACCGCCGAGATCGAGCAGGCACGGGCCGCCTGGCGGCCCGCTCACCGCGTCGGCGGCGGGCGGCGGCGACACGACATGAGGAAAACAGCTGGCGACGATCTCGGCCAGCTCACGCTCGAGCTTGGCTACCTGCCGGCGCAGCGCGCGCCGGGCAGCCCGCTCGTCGGTCTGTGGAGCCGAGATCCGGTCGATGGTGAGCTGCACTGGCACTCCTCCTAGTCTCCAAGCGATCTTACCAGCGCACGCGGCTGACGGCTCGGGCCGACGTGTGGCGGCTGCACTCAGTAGTCCTCCTGCTCCAAGCCGTTTCGGCAGATCCACAGGGCCTCCTCGACGAACAGCGTTGGCACGCCCGAGACCTGGACCGCGAACAACGCGACCTCGCGCGTGCGTGTGCCGGTCTCGCACTCCTTGGCGAGCTGGCCGAACAGCAGCCCGAGCGCAGCCGAGCCGTCGGCGACGACGAGCCGTCCGGACGGCAGCGACCATGCGTCGGGGGCTCGCCCGAGCGGCTCACCGGCCCTGCTCAGGCGTACGCCGAGATCGCCGTCGATCGCGTCGGCGTCGACCGCCCACACGGGCACGCCGGTATCGATCAGGGCGATCAGCAGGATGTCTTCGAGCAGGTTCCCCGAGAGAAAGCCGCCGCGCAGCATCCGCTCCAGCACGGCCGCCTCGATCGGCGTGTGAGCGACCTCCGGATCGAGGCCGATCTGTCTGTAGAAAACGCGGTAGGCGGCGGGCACGGGTTCGCTGCGCACGCCCACGGCGCGCGCCCCCTTGAAGCGGTCGGAGAGCATGCGCAGTCGGCGTTGCACGCCCGCGGGCGAGTTGCGCCGATGGGCCCCCGCTCGCGCCAGGCGGGCGCGTTCCACCACGAGCTGCAGCTGCGGAAGCTCCTGCTCGATCTCGCTGGCGCGCCAGCCGACCTCGGGAACCGGCTCGCTCACCTCGGCGGCCTCCAGCCGTGGGCCCTGGCGTCGGCGACCAGCTCCGATACGCGCGCACGCAGGCTCCCCAGCGGCGGCCTGCGGAGCAGCGCCGGACTTTGGACCACGCCGCCGGGAAGCACGAAGGAGATCTGTGGACAGGTCGCCACCCCATAAAGATCCACTAGTACGCCTTCGGGGTCCAGACCGACTTGGACGTCGTGAAGACCGCGCACCCGAATCAGCTTGCGCAGCGCGGCGCGTTCGCCTTTGATCGCGACCCCGGCGAAGCCGACGTCCGGGAATTCGCGCGCCAGTGTCTGCATGTCCGCGAGCACGCCCGCGCACGAGCCGCCGTCGACGAACAGCGCCAGCACCACGGGGCCGTGTTCGTACAGCTCGCAGATGTTCAGCACGCCGGCGCCGCGCACCTCGCAGGCGGTGCGTTTGCCCGCCGCGTCGGAGCTCGTCGCAACGTTGACCGCTCCTTCGAGGCCACCGCTCGCGAGCGGCGCCGCGAACGGCGGGACTCGATGGCCGGTTGCGACCCCGCCGACGCCGTGGGGCTTGGTGAGCACGATGTTGATCGTGACCAGCACGAGGATCGCCAACGCCAGCAAGCCCACGTAGCGGCCGTAACGTCGAGGGCCGATCACCGGACCGATGCGCGCGCGTGGGTCGTGCCGAGCGTCCGCTCGCGAGCGCTGCTGACCCGGATCGGTCGGCAGCTCGTCGGGAGGCTCAGACAGCTTCATGGCGTGCCCGGCCACCTGGCCGTCGGCGCCCGAGCGCTCCGCCGGCGCGCGCCAGCAGCGAGGTGCCCTGACGGTCTCCGTGCTCGGCCGCCGCCCCGCTGAGGATCAGCGTCGCGGGCAGAGCCACGAACACGCCGAGCAGCGACACGGTCAGGTCGATCACGGTCACCAATCCGAACTCGCGGAGCATCGCGATATCGGACAGCACCAACACCGCGAAGCCGACGATCGCACTCACGCCCGATGCCGCCACGGCCGCCCCGGTGTGACTGTAGGTTCGGCGCAGCGCCTCGGTGAGGTCGCGGCCGGCCAGCAGCTCCTGACGGTGGCG
Source organism: Solirubrobacteraceae bacterium (assembly GCA_035507415.1). Lineage (GTDB taxonomy): Bacteria > Actinomycetota > Thermoleophilia > Solirubrobacterales > Solirubrobacteraceae > Palsa-744. The sequence continues at coordinate 44,945 of DATJOF010000005.1, read as the reverse complement.
CTCGGCCAGCAGGACGCTGAACTCGGTGGCGATCGCGATCACGAGCGCGCCGAGCGTCACCGACATCGGGTTCAGCGGGACGCGCACCAGGAACAGGATCAGCGCCGACCAGCCGCTCGCCAGCACGATCGGCGCGAGCGGTGTCAGGGTCCGGCGCAGATCGCCGCGGAAAGCCACGAGCAGCACGAGCGCGACGGCCGCGAGCCCGAGGGCCAGCAGCTCGAGCCGTCGCCAGGGCGAGGCGACTTGCGCGTTCGCTTGGGCGGCGAGCACAGGCAGCCCGACGAGCTGCGCGGTGACGCCGCGCGGCGGATGCAAGCTCGAGCGCATCGCGTCGATCACGTGCTGCTGTTCGCCGAGGCTCATCAGCTTGATGCCGAAGGCGAGGGTCGCGATGTGCCGCCCCGGCGCGATCACGTCCTGCGAGAAGTACGGCGGGATCGCACCCAGCAGGCCATTTACGTCCGCTGTGGTGAGCCTGGCCGGGGCCTGGCCTTCGTGCTCGAACAGGTCGGGCAGCGAGAACGCCGGACACAGCCGGGCCTTGCCGCAGCCGCGGTTTGCCCTGTAGCCGAAGCGAGCCAGCATCGCGCTCTCGTACGAGCTCATCCATTCGATCGTCGCCGGCCGCGCCACATCGCGGGCGCTGACCATCAGGTCGATTTCACCGCCGACGCCGCTGAGACGCTCGAGCGTGTCGAGATTCCGCAGCGACGCCATGTTCTGGGGAACGAGCTTTTCGAGGTTCGTCTGGACGGGCGTCTGCGTTCCCAAGACCCAGCCCGCCACGGCGAGCACGAGGCCGACGCCAAGCACGAGCGAGGGTCTGCGCACAGCGTGCACGAGCGCCGCGCGGCGTACGCCGCGCGTGAGCGCGTTGTCGGCGAGCAGCTCGCGGGCGCCGCGCCACGCCGGGGTGACGCGCTCTCCCAGCCCCCGTCCAACCAAGCCGGCTCGCGGTCCCGGGACGATCGCGCGCTCGCTGCGCCGGGCGGCCAGCACCAGCGCCGCCGAGCCGGCGGTGAGGACGCACACCAGCCCGATTCCCAGCCCGACCGCGAGCAGGGCGCCGAAGCCTCGCACCATCGGGACGGGGGAGCTCAGCAGCACGAGCGTCGCCGCCGCGCTCGCGGCGCAGGCGGTCGCGATCGTCGGCATGCCGTGCTGGGCCACGCGCGCGATCGCGGTCCGAATGTCGCTCGCGGTCGCCTCGAGCTCCTCGGAGACGCGCGACTGGAACTGGATCGCGTAGTCGACCACGAGCCCGATCAGCACCGGCAACACCGCGACCTGAGCCAGGGTCAGCGAGGCCCCGACGAGCGCCAGCCCTCCGAACGTGAGCGCCGCCGCCAGCAACGCCAGCCCGAGCGGCAACAGCCGCGGGCGCCCGCTGAAGACAAGGCTGAGCGCCAGCGCCATCGCCGCGAGCACCGCGATCAGCAGCAGCTCGATCGAATGGCTGATCGAGTGCGTCAGTTCGGTGACGATCGCCGGCTCGCCGGTAACGAGATAGGTCTCGCCGTAGTGCGGCCGCCATTGCTTCATCCGCACCGCGGCATCGATCAGCGCGAGCGTCTGGGCGCGCCGTGCGGCCGACAGACCGGGCTTCATCCGTACCGAGATCAGCGCCGCTTCCGGGCTCGGGAACAGATACGCGAACCGCTGCTTGGGCGTGCCGACCGGCTTGTCGGATTCGAACACGAGCGTCTGCACGAACCCCGGTTCGTCGAGGCTCGGCTCCGACACGAGGCCGTATTGCAGCGCGAGCGTGGCGATGCCCTCCTTGAAGCGGGTGATCGTGATCGCGCTTGCCTGCTTGCCGAGCGTTTGTGCTTCTGCTTCCCCCAAGCCTCGTGCGAGCGCGGCCCTGGTGACGACGCGGCGCGCCTTGGCGGCCTGGGCCTCCGCCTGCTTGGTCTGGGCGGCCAGCTGCGAGGAGATCTGTTCGGCGGCCTCGTTGACGAACGTGCCCGGGCCAAGCACGACCTTCACCGTCTTGGCTTGCGACAGCCTCCCGCAGGGCCCGTCAGGCCCACCCTCGCGCGTTAGCGCGCTCGCCGGAACGTTGCCCGAGAGACACCCCTCGAGGCCCACCAGCCGGTCGATATCCGAGCTCAGCAGCAGCTTCTGCAGGTTGCCCTTGACCACCACGTCAACCGGCTCTTCGCCGAAGTTGCGATAGAAGCGTTGCGTCGCCCGGTACTGCGGGCTCGAGCTCGACACGAACGTGCTCGTGGCCGCGCTCGGGCTCAGTCCGAGCGCCAACCCCGCGCCGGTCAACGCCAGGGCGCCGGTGAGCCCGAGCGTCAGCAGCGGGCGCTGCGTCGCGCGGGCGGCGAGCGTCCTGCAGAGCCGAGACACATACACGGACACGAGGCTAATGGGTCAGCCACACGAGGCTAGTAGGTCAACCGATCGCCGAACGCAGGGAGACTGGCTCGACTGACCGGGCGCGCCGCGGCGCGCCGGGGGCTCACTCCATCCCGAGTGGACCGGCCGAGTCGCCGGAGAGAAACTGCCGCACGAACGGGTTTTCGGAGGCGAACAGCTCGGCGGCGGGACCGGACTCGACGATTTGACCCTTCCACAGCACCGCGATGTGTTCGGCCACGCGCCTGGCGCTCATGATGTCGTGCGTGATCACGACATAGCAGCCGCCGTTCTCGGCGTGGATTTCCTTGATCAGCTCGCACAAGAGCGCGGTCCGTACCGGATCCAGTCCGGAGTCGGGCTCGTCGAACAGGACGATGTCCGGCTCGAGCACGAGCGCGCGCGCGAAGCCGGCGCGCTTGCGCATGCCTCCGGAGAGCTGGTTGGGCATCTTCTCACCCTCGCCTCCGAGCCCCACCTCGCGCAGGCGTCGGTTGACGATCTCGGCGATCTCCTCGTCGCTCTTCTCGGTGTGCTGGCGCAGCGGGAATGCGACGTTGTCGTACAGGTTGATCGATCCGAACAGCGCTCCATCCTGGAACAGGACGCCGAATTTCTTGCGCATCTCGAACAGGTCGTCGTCGGACAGGCTGGGCACCGATTTGCCGTGCACGATCACATCGCCCTGGTCGGGGTAGAGCAGGCCGACCATGTGCTTGATGCACACCGACTTGCCCGTCCCCGACGGGCCGATGATCATCGAGATCTGGCCTTCCGGCAGGCTCATGTTCAGGCCGCGCAGCACATGGTTGCGACCGAACGACTTGTGCACGTCGATGAATTCGATCGCGTCCAGCTGCGCGGGGCGCTCATCCTCGGCAGCGACGACGCCGCGCGTCGCGTCCTCGTCGTGATCTTCGCCGGCCCCGTCGGGGCCTGGCGGCAGATCTGAGCGATCGCTGTCCACGATCAACCTCCGATCGGGGCGCGCGGGTTGGCGCCCCAGAAGATTTGTGTGCCGAGCATGCCGATCAGATGTACGAGGATCAGGTTCAGGACCATCGACTTCGCCGTCGCGGTGCCCACTCCGACCGGGCCGCCGCTGGCGTTGTATCCGTAATAGCAGCCCACCAGCACGATCGCGGTCGCCATGAACATCGCCTTGATGAGGCTGTATAAGAAATCGGGCGGGTTCTGGAACTGCCAGAAGATCAGCAGGTACCCGCCTGAAGACACGTAGCCGATCTGCTGGACCACCGCGATGTAGGAGGCGAGGAAGGCCCCGCCGATCCCCGCGAGGTACACGAACGGCAACACCATCCACGCCGCGAGCAGGCGCGTGGCGCACAGGAAGGTCATCGAGTCGATCCCCATGACCTCGAGCGCGTCGATCTCCTCGGAGATCCGCATTGCGCCGAGCTCGGCCACGATGCCGGTGCCGACCTTGGCGGCCATCATGTAGCCAAACGCGTACGGGATGATCTCGCGCAGGTCACACCAGGCGCTGAACACACCCGAGTAGGCGGGTGCGCCCTGTGCCTCGGTGAAGTAGGCGCCCTCGATTCCGCACTCCAGGCCGAGGATGAACATCAGCGCCCAGATGATCAGCGTCGAGGAGATGATCAGGATCCCGGATTGGCGCAGCGCCTCGCCGAAGAAGCGGAAGACGCGCAGGCCCCAGACATCGCGGACGATGTTGCCGGTGAACCCGGCAATCTCCCCGGTCGAGGAGATCCATTCGCGCGGGACTGCGAGCGGCTCGCTCATCCGGCGGTGCCCTGACCGGCTCGTTGATCAGCGGCTCGAACGGCCGCCGTCGGGGGTGCGTCGGCCGCCGACTCGCCCACGGGCCCGATGCCTCGCGCAACGGCCCACGCGCACGCGCGCGCGCGCGCGTACGTGCGCTCTCGAGTGGCAACAGGCCTCCGCTCTCGAGTGGCGACGAGCCGGCTCACTTGATCACCAGGATGCCCGGGTGAGTGGCCAGCAGCGTCTGCGTGAAGGTGTAGTCGAACGCGAAGATCGCGAGGAACGTGACGACGACGGCCTGGTTGACGGCGCGGCCGACGCCCTCGGCGCCGCCCGAGGCCGTCATGCCCTTGTAGCAGCACACGATCGCGATGATCGCGCCGAAGATCGTCGTCTTCAGCACCGACCCCCAAAGGTCCGTGGTCGTCGCGTTGGCAAAGAAGGTGGCCCAGAACGGACCGAGCGGCTGACCATTGACGAGCTCGGCGAGGATTCCGCCGAACAGGCCGAACAGCAGCGCATAGATGTCGAACAGCCCGGTCACGATCATCAGCGCCAAAAAGCGCGGCACCACGAGGTTCTTGATCGGATCGACGCCGAGCACCTGCAGTGCGTCGAGCTCCTCGCGGATCTTGCGCGCTCCGAGGTCGGCGGTGATCGCGGTGCCCGCGACGCCCGCCAGCACGATCGCGGTCACGTTCGGGCCGATCTCGCGAATCGCCGCCAGCACGAAGAAGCCGCCGAGCCGGTCGAGCGCGCCGAAGATCGTCAGGAAGTTGGCCGCCTGCAGGCCCGGCGCCGCGTAGTTGATGCAGACCGTCGAGATCAGCAGCGGAAACCAGCAGAGCCGCAACGCGAACAGGAACTGCGAGACGAACTCGCCACCGTATGGATACGGCGGTCGCAGCGCGGAGACGATCGTGCGACCCGTGAGGATCATCATGTCCCCGATTTCCTCCAGCAGGTTCCTCGTCGGCAAGAACGCCCGCTCTGCGGCACTGCGAACCATCTGTCCTGTCGTCCCTCCTCGGTGGCGTCGACGGCCTTGCGAACTCTACGCGATGCACCACACGCACGCCACCATCGTGTGTGTCGCACCAGCGGTCGGGACCGCTCGGACGGCGGCCGGCAATGCCCGCCAGCCCCTGCCCCGACCCGGGCAGCGCCGACCCCAGTTCCCCGCCGGCCGCCACCCACGGCCTGGGCAGCGCCGACCCCGGTCCCGACGGGGCCCCGCCCACGGGCCAGGCAGCGCCGACCCCAGTTCCCCGCCAGCCGCTACCCACGGCCCGGGCAGCGCCGACCCCGGTCCCGACGGGGCTCTGCCCAGGGGCCCCGCCGGCGCCTGTCCCAGGCCCGTCAGGCGCCGACCCGCGCTGGTATGGTGGCCGACCGTGAGGGAGCTGTGCGGGCTTGAGAACGTCTCGCTGGCGCACGCGCGCAGCGGCCAGCCGGCGCGGGTCCTGACGCGCCCTGCCTTGGCGTGCGGCGCGGCAGTCGCGGCGCTCGCGATCGCGGGCTGCGGTGGGGGCTCGCAGCAGAACGCGGGCGAACCGAGCGGCGTCTTTCCGGTGCGGATCACGCACGCGAGCTTTCCCGCCCTGCAGTCGGTTGCGCGGCCCGCCGCGCTCGTGTTGACGGTCAACAATGCGGGCACGCAGACGATCCCGAACGTCGCGGTGTCGTTGAACTCGCTCTACTACGAGACGAGCTTCCCCGGCGTGGCTTCGAAGAAGCGGCCGATCTGGGTGCTCGAACGAGGCCCGGGCACGATTCCCAAACACCCCGTCGAAAGCGAAGCCGTGGCCCCGCCCGGTGGCGGCCAGACGGCTTATGTCGAAACGTGGGCGCTCGGCCCGCTCGCTCCTGGAGCCAGCGCCACCTTCCACTGGCTCGTGACCCCGGTCGAGCCGGGCCTGCATCACGTGCGTTATGTGGTCGCGGCAGGGCTCGCCGGCAACGCCAAAGCGCGCTTCCCCTCGGGCGCGATCCCGCGAGGAGGGTTTCTCGTGCACGTCGCGCCGCGACCCCCCGCGCGGCATGTGAACCCAGAAACCGGCAAGGTCACCCCCGGGCCCTACGTGCCCAGCTCCTGACGCGGGTCGGGCCCAAGGTTCTCCCGGCCGGGGCCCGCGCAGCCCCTGCCCGCCGACCCGCGCCCACGACCACCCCCGGCCCCGGACCCGCGCAGCCCCCGCCCGCCGACCCGCGCCCACGACCATCCCCGCCCGGGCCCAGGGCCCGGCTCCTGCCCGACCCGGCCGCCGTTTGGCCCGCTGTCGAAAGTCGACCCCCGTCGTTTTCGCCAGACGGTGATGCCCTTGGCGCAAACGGCCCATATACGATTGCGCCTCGGTTCCGCCCTGCGCGCCCGCGGGTCCACCGCGGGCGGCCGCAAGGTGCATGTGCCGCCGCGCAAAACCCCTGCCAGGAGGAGTCGATCCGCCTATGTCCGCGACACCGCAGCAGACCGCTATCCGTGACCTCGTCTCCGGCGACGAGCCCCTGACGATCGAGAAGTTCGCGGGCAAGAGCGATGCCGGCGCTGCGGACGTGCTCGCGATGGCCGAGAAGTTGGGCGTCAAGATGGTCGACCTCAAGTTCACCGACGTGCCCGGCACCTGGCAGCACATGACGCTGTCGATCAGCGCCCTCGAGGAGGACGCGTTCAGCGACGGGCTCGGCTTCGACGGCTCGTCGATCCGCGGCTTTCAGCAGATCGCCGAGTCGGACATGCTGCTGCTTCCTGATGCGACCACCGCCAAGATCGATCCGTTCTACGCCGAGCGCACGGTGTCGCTGATCTGCAACATCATCGATCCGATCACGCGCGAGGCGTACTCGCGCGACCCGCGCTACGTGGCGCAGAAGGCCGAGCGCCACCTCGTGCAGACCGGCATCGCCGACACCGCCTTCATCGGCCCCGAGGCCGAGTTCTATGTGTTCGACCACGTCTCGTTCGACCAGAAAACGCACGCGTCGTACTACGAGGTCGATACCGCCGAGGCCTACTGGAACCGCGGCGCCGGCTTCGGCGATCCGCAGGCCAAGCCGAACGTCGGCCACCATCCGCGCTCCCAGGAGGGCTACTTCCCGGTGCCCCCGATGGACACGATGGGCGACCTGCGCGCCCTGATGGTGTTGACGCTCGAGGCGCTCGGCGTGGCCTGCGAGTTTCATCACCACGAGGTCGGCGGTCCGGGTCAGGGCGAGATCGACCTGCGCTTCCAGCCGCTGCTGCTGATGGCCGACACGCTGATGATGCACAAGTACATCGTCAAGAACGTGGCTCGCGCGGCCGGCAAGTCGGCGACGTTCCTGCCGAAGCCGATCTTCGAAGAGAACGGTTCGGGCATGCATGTGCACCAGTCGCTGTGGAAGGACTCGCAGACGCTGATGTTCGACGAGAACGGTTACGCGCTGCTGAGCGAGCTGGCGCTGAGCTACGTCGCGGGCCTGCTCGAGCACGGTCGCGCGCTGATGGCGTTCCTGGCGCCGTCGAGCAACAGCTACCGGCGTCTCGTGCCCGGCTATGAGGCGCCGGTCAATCTGGTGCACTCGCAGCGCAACCGCTCGGCCGCCGTGCGCATCCCGATGTACCTGTCCTCGCCCAAGGCCAAGCGCGTCGAGTTCCGTCCTCCCGACCCGCTGACGAACCCCTATCTGGGCTTCTCGGCGCTCTTGATGGCGGGCCTCGACGGGATCAAACGCGGGCTCAAGCCCGGCGACCCGCTCGACGCCGATCTGTTCGATCTTCCCGAGGAGCAGCTCGCCAAGATCGCGCACGTGCCCGAGTCGCTGAGCGCGGCGATGGACGCGCTCGAGGCCGACCACGAGTTCCTGCTCGACGGCGAGGTGTTCACGGCCGACCTGATCGAGGAGTGGATCTCCTACAAGCGCGCGGAAGCGAAGGAGATCGAGCTGCGACCCCATCCGTGGGAGTTCGTGCAGAGCTACGACGGCTGATCGGCGCGAGCCCGCGCCGGGCCGTTGACATTCGACATGCTTCACGTGTAGGCCGAGCTGCGTATCTGCGCGCGTCCGCGCGGTGCGCACATGTGCCACGAGAGTCGTTCGGCGACCCGCGCCCGTGAATTGCGCGCGGCTCGGCCCGTTGCTGAGTTGGCGCGCAATAACGAGCGTTCACACGGCGTATTTCACGCGCCGCTCGGCGCCGGTCGGAGTGGCAAACCTGCAAATAGCCCAGCAGGTGAACGTCGGCTGCTCGACGTTCGGTCGATTCATACGGTCGTACAAACGTCCAACTCCTGGTGGCGGGCGCGGCACCGATGGTATGACATGACCCTCGCGCACACCTCGCGACGCACGTCAAGGAAGAGGATCTCAGATGCCGCCCGCCGGTCGCCCGATGACGATTCGAAGCTGCGTGTCGGTTGCAAACACACTGCTTCCGCAGGCGGCCGTTCTCGCTCTTGCCTCGGCAGCGACGATGCTCGGGTTTGCACCGAGTGCGCTCTCAGCCGCTGTTACCGCGACGCGTCCGATGCCCCAACCACATCATCGCGCAGCGCAGACGCGCCGGACATCGTCTCGCCGGACATCCGCGCGAGGCACATGCGGCGCTTCCGCGGTCACGCACGCGGATGCCATCACCGGCGGCGCGACCCACGTCGGCACCAACGTCGACCCGAGCCACAGAAGCCATACCGACACAATGCCCACCCGTACTGGGGCGGCAAGTGTCAGTCCAACCACGGCCCGAGTGAGCGCAGCTCAGGTCTCGCGTACGTCACGGCATCTGAACGCACACAAGCGCTGCAGCAGCCAGCGCCGCTCGACCAAGGCCGAACACCACACATCCAGCTGGGGACCCGTATCGAGCCAGCCGCTGGCCGCCGCCGGCGGCGCGCAGACAGCGCCGGGCGCTACCGTCGCGGGCGCCGCCCAAACCGTCGAACTCTCGACGCGGCCCGGTGAATCGGGGTCGAGCCCGGGAACCCCGTCGAGCCCGGAATCCTCGGCGCCTGAAGAATCCCGCTCCTCGCCGGAAGAACCGCTCGAAACCGAAGAACCGCTCGTCGGCGAAGAAGGTGGCACCACGGCAGCCGCCCCGCGGTTTCACTTCTTTTCACCGACGAGCTTCTGGAACCAGCCGCTCGCAGCCAACGCTCCACTCGATCCGAGCTCGGCGGCCCTCGTCCAGGAATTCGATGCCGAGATAGCGAGCGAGCTCCGGGCCAGGACCGGGCCGTGGATCAACACCACGGCAGACAGCGTGCCGCTCTACACGGTGGGCTCGAGCCAGGCGACCGTGCCGGTGACGCTCGAAGGCAATCTCGAACCGGCGCTGGCGGCATCTTGGAGCGCGGTTCCGCTGCCGTCGGCCGCGCAGCCGGCTGCCGGGCCCGACAAAAGCCTCGTGGTATGGCAGCCGAGCACCAACCGCATGTGGGAATTCTGGCGGCTTTCACACGGCGAAGACGGCTGGTCGGCGTCATGGGGCGGCTCGATGCAGGACGTTTCCGAAAACGCGGGCGTCTATGGACCGGAAGCGTGGCTCGGCGCCGAGCCCTGGTGGGGCACCAGCGCGACCTCGCTCGCGCTGGCGGGCGGCTTGATCACATTTCACGATCTCAAGCACGGCAGCATCGAACATGCGCTTGCCATTGCGATCCCCAGCCCGCGGGCCGATACCTATGCGCTGCCCGCCCAGCGCGATGACGGAGATTCGACGAACCCGCTGTCCTTGCCCGAGGGCGCACACCTGCGGCTCAATCCGGAACTCGATCTGGCCGAGCTTGATCTGCCGCCGCTGACGCTGATGCTCGCACAGGCCGCACAGCGTTACGGGATCATCGTTCGAGATCAGGCGTCGAACGTGGCGTTTTTCGCCCAGGCACCGACGCCGCCGCACGCGAATCCGTACACCGGCGCGAACGGCTATTTCGAAGGCCTTTACCCAGACCAGCTGCTGGCCTCGTTCCCCTGGAGTCAGCTCCAGGTGCTCCAGATGACCCTGCGGGAAGGGTCGTAGTCAACGACACGGAGGTAACCACATGGCGCATGGCGTCGACTTTGCACCACAGCACGAACAGACGAGCACACTCGAACCCGAGACGACCGACCTGGCACGGGAGATCACCAGCGTGAAGCCCGAGGCAGCCGCTGCCGACTCGCGCGAACCGGGACTCGGCGCGGGGCTCGGCGAGGCGCGACTCCGCGACGGCCGACCCGGCAGCCGGCAGCCGCGCGAGGCGTCAGGGAGCGATGATCAGGCCGCCGCGCGCCTGGTATCTCAGGCCGTCAAACGGGCACAAGCCGGCGATCGCGACGCGCTCGGCTTTCTCTACGCGCGCTATGCCGACGACATATACGGCTACGTACGCAGCATCGTTCACGACTATCACGAGGCCGAGGACGTTACACAGCACGTGTTTGCGAAGCTGATGCGCGTCATCGGCACCTACCAGGAGCGCGACGTTCCGTTCTTCGCGTGGATGCTGCGCGTCGCTCGCAACGCGGCCGTGGACCACATCCGCCAGCGCCGACTCGTTCCGGTCGAGGAGGTCCGCGGCGCCGAGTCCGAGTACAGCGTTGGCCATTCACACCATGAGCGTCCGATCAACGAGCTGCGCGACGCTCTTGCCACGCTCCCGCTCGCGCAGCGCGAGGTGCTCGTGCTGCGTCATTTCGCCGGCCTGTCTCCGACCGAGATAGCCACGCGCACGGGCAAGAGCGAGGGATCGATACACGGGCTGCACCATCGCGGGCGCAGGGCGCTGCGTGCCGAGCTGATCAGTCGCGAGGCCGCCCCCGCAACGATCAGCCGGCATGGCGCGGGCGCCCGTATCACCCGCGATTTCTCGCACCCGCGACACCGTCGCTTTAGCCACTCATGACTGCATTCACCTCGCTCACCGCCACTGCGTCGCTCTCAACCACGATGACATCAGCCTGGCGACCGTTCACATGAATCGGCTGCACTCCCTTCCAACGATCGCCGGCGGCGGAGGCTCACGCTCGGAAGCCTGAGTCGGGGATGAAAAACGGTTCCTCCTGTCGCCCTAAATAAGCGGTTGATCGACGGTCGAGCGCGAATCGAACGTCGCAACGGTCGAGTGCCAGAATCGAATCGCACAACGGTCGAGCGCAAGAATCGAACCGCGCAACGGTCGAGCGCGAGAATCGAAGCCAGCGGTCGTTGTTGTGCGGAGGTTCCAGGTCTCGAGGCTCATCCGATCCGATCGAGCAGTTCAAGCCCCACTGCCCACACCCGTTTGTGTCGAAGTCCACTCGAAAAGGCCCCGCGCTGATCTGCCTGCTGTGCGCCGGCCTGGCGTTGCCGGGCTGCGGCATGGCGCTGGCGGGATGCGGCGACGGCACCGGCCGAGAGCCGGCCCCACGGCGACAGCAGGCCCCGCGCCGGCGCCAGACCGCACACGAGCAGGTGAAGGCTTGGTCCGCACAGCGAGGTGTCGCCGAAGAACCCCGGCGCTTGTTCTCGCCGGCGAGCATCTGGAATCGAGCGCTTGCCCCCGAAGCGCCGCTCGATCCCGATTCGGCGGCGATCGTCGCAGCGCTGGCCCGCGAAGTCGCTCAGGAGCAGAGCGAACGCCGCGGTCCCTGGATCAACACGAGCTCGTTCGGCGTGCCGATCGTGACGGTCCCGGCCGGACAGCCGACGGTGCCGGTGGCGCTCGATCATGCCCCCGAACCGGCCCTGAGCTCTGCCTGGAGCGCGGTTCCGCTGCCTGCATCGTCGCGTCCCACGCGCGAAGGCGAAGGCTACCTGGTGGTGTTGCAGCCGAGCACCGATCGGATGTGGGAGTTCTGGCAGCTCGGTCGTGACGGCGACGGTTGGCACGCGACCTGGGGAGGCGCGATGCGCGACGTGTCGTCGAACCCCGGCGTCTACGGGCCCGAAGCTTGGCCCGGCGCGCAGCCCTGGTGGGGCGCGACCGCCAGCTCGCTGGCGCTGGCGGGCGGGGTGATCACGCTCGACCAGCTGCGCTCTGGGCAGATCGATCACGCGCTCGCGCTGGCCGTGCCGGACGTCCGGGCCGGGGTGTTCGCCGCGCCGGCGCAGCGCACCGACGGGAGCTCTACCGATCCGCTGGCGCTGCCCGAGGGCGCGCATCTGCGCCTCGATCCGCGCCTCGATCTTGCCCGCCTGGCGCTTCCGCCGGTGACGCGCATGATCGCCGAGGCGGCCCAGCGCTATGGGATCGTCGTGCGCGACTACGCCTCGGAGGTGGCGTTCATCGCGCAGGATCCGACGCCAACGGGGGAAAACCCCTATCTCGGCCCCAACGGTCTCTTCGAAGGGCGCTACCCGAGCCAGCTGCTGGCCTCGTTTCCATGGGAACACCTGCAGCTGCTCGCGATGGACCTGCACGCCAGGCGATGAGGGGCGCAAGCTCTGGGGTGATGAGCCGCGCGGGTCCCGAGGCAGGGCTGATCCTGATCAACGCGGGCACGGCTGCGCGGCGCGAGGCCGCGCGTGAGCTGGCCACGGAGCTGGCCCGCGCGGCGGACTGGGAGCTGGTCAGCGCGAAGCTCGATGCACGCAGGCTGATGCCGGCGCTGGGCGAGCGCATGCTGAACCTGTGCCCGAGCCGGGCGCGATCGCGGTTCGCGACGGCGGTCGAGCGCTCGATCGCGCAGACGCGCCGCCAGGGCGCGCTGGTGGGACTGGTCTCCTCACACCTGACACAGGCGCTCACGCAAGCGGGGATCCGTTCTCTGATCTTGAAGGGAGCGTTCCTCGCCGAGGCGATATACCGCGATCCAGGACGGCGGGCCACGAGCGATATCGACCTGTTGGTGGCACCCGGCGATCTGCCCGGAGCAGTGGAGGTCGTGCGGCGGACGGGCTATGGCACGCCTAAGGACCCTGTCGGGAGCGAAGGGCTGCCTGTGCTGCACTATGCCCTGACCCACGACTCGGGGCGGCTGCCCGCACTGGACCTGCACTGGCGCGTGCACTGGTACGAGCGCGCATTCGCCGCGGACATGCTCGAGCGGGCCACCGAGGATGATCGGTTCGGGCTGCGAGCGACTCCGCTCGATGAGCTGGTGGGCCTGTTGCTGTTCTACGCGCGAGACGGCTTTCTGGATCTGCGTCTCGCGATCGACCTCGCGACGTGGTGGGACCTGCTCGGCGCTCGGCTGCAAGCGGGAGCGCTCGCCGAGATCATCGACCGCTATCCCGACCTGAGCCGCGCCCTGCTGGCGGCGGCGGGCGTGGCCGAGCAGATCGTCGGCGTGCCTGCGGAGCGTCTGCTCGATGGCGAGCACCGAGCCGACCTGCGTACGCGGCTGGCGACGCGCCTGGCCAATCCGGATGGCCGTGGCGATCCGGCGCAGCTCAACGCCGAGATCGGAATGGTCGACTGGCTGCTCGCGCCGCGCGGCGGGCAGCGGGAGTTCATCAGGCGACAGCTGCTTCCGCCGCGCAGGGTGCTCGAGGAACGCTCACGTATGGGCGAGCGGCACATGGTCTCGCCGCTCGGCCACGGCGTCCGCGTGCTCGCTCGATATGGCCTCACGATGGCGCGCATGGCCGCGTCGACGCGAGCGCGGCCGGCGAGCCGGCGGCTCGCGTAGGCGCGCCGCTGAGGCGCGCGGGGACGCCGCTCCGGCGCGTAGGCCGGGGTTCGCGAGTCGCAGGTGCGCCGCCGGTCTCTCGCCAGGCCCACAGCAGACCGTTGTTGCGACCGCGCTCGGTTTCCTGCACGTGGCCGTATCCCGCTGCTCGCAGCAGCCGCAGCGTGCTCGCAGCGGCGTCGGGCTCGGGGCAGCCGCGTGCATGCCACTCGAGCACGAGCACGTCGGCCCCGAGACCGGCGAGCCGCGGGTCGGTGAGGATCGCCCACTCTCCCCCCTCGATGTCGATCTTGATCAGGTCCACGTCGTGGTCCTGCTCGAAGATGTCGATCGTCTTGACGGTGATCGTCTGACCGGGCGCGCATGCCCGCGGACCTGCGGCGGAGGACGACGCGGGGGGATTCGCCGCGAGTTCGAGGTGCGAGTCCGCGAACAGACCGGCGGTGAAGCCCATCTCGCCGGCGTGATTCGCGACTGCGACGTCCGCCACCGACCAGCGTCGTTGCAGGCCGTTGGCCGCGATCAGGCGCGTGAGCATGCTCAGGTTCGTCGGATCGGGCTCGAAGCTGCGGATCTGCGCCCCGGGCCAGCGGCTCATCGCGTAGGCCCCGAACAGGCCGATGTTGGCGCCAAGGTCGAGGATCGAGGGCGCCGCATTGGCGTCGAGCGTCGCAGCGATTGCCGGCGGCGGCTCGTAGCTGCGGCGACCCCCGGTTCCGCCGAAGATCTCGTTGAAGATGTGCACGTCGCGCGTGCGATGGCGCAGGAAGATCGTCAGATTTGCGTCGCGCAAGCGGTGCGCGGCGGCGCGCGGCGGCGCGGCGGCGCGAGACGGCTCGAGCTGCAGCGCCACGAAGCGCAGCGGCTCGCGCACCGCTTTGGCTCCACGCAGCGTCTGCACCAGGTGCTGAAGCGGCCGCGACTTGACCAGCGCGGCGAGCGCGGGCGCGCGCGCGAGGGTTTTGCGGATGGCTTCGGAGATCACCGCACGACCACCGCGACCGTGCTCGCCTGACCTGTGTCCGGCTTCCGCACGCGGCTCACGCGCACGTCTGGACGCCGGTCGGCCGAAGCCGGCAGACCCGCCATGCACAGTCCGGCCCATGTCCACAGCAGCAGCTGCGTGAAGTTCTGCTGCAGCGGATCAAAGCCCGCCAGCACGCAGAAGAAGACAGCCAGCGCCAGCAGGCCGAGCTTCCACGGACGGAGGTCGTCCGGTCCGCGGCTGAAGATCGCGCCGCCGAGACCCCAGCACAGGCAGGCGATCCAGAGCATGACGCCGACGAGCCCGAGCTCGACGGCGTTGGAGAGATAAGTGTCGTGGAGAGGCAGAAGGGCGCCTGAGTCGGCGTAGCCGGTCATCGGATAGTTCGGGGCCTGACGGAAGTAGCCGAGGCTGACGTTTTCGTAGTTGTCCCAGCCGAACCCGAACAACGGTCGAGCCTGGATCATGCGCATCGCCGTGGCGGTCTGGTTCTGGCGATCCCACACCGAGGTCTGGTCGGCTGCGCGTGCGCTGGCGTGGCCGGCGATCGCCGGGAACACGATCAGCGCTCCGCCGATCAGCAGCGCGCAGACGGCGACCCCGGGCAAGAGCCGGCGCCGCAGCTCGGGAGCGGCGAGCGCCGCGGCCGCGACTGCGGCGGCGGCCGCGATCCAGACGCCGCGCTCCAGGGTGAGGAAGGCGCCGAGCGCCGACAGCCCGAGGACCGCCCCGGCCAGGTAGCGCCGGCGTCCGCGCCATTTCCAGCAGGCGATCGCGGCGGCGGTGCCACACGCAAAGCACGCGAATCCCTCGCTGATCGGCTCCCGGAACGGCCCGCCTGGCTGCGCGACGAGTCGAAGCGCGTCGCTGGCCGCGATGTACCGGGGGAACACCAGGCCGTGCGGTCCGATCGTCTCGAACAGCGCGGTGACTCCCAGATACGCGCCGAGCCCGACGAGCGTCGCCAGCAGCAGATCGCGCTCACGCGGACCCGCGAACACGACCGGTGCGATCAGCAGCATCAAGAACGGGATCGCTCCGAGGCGGTCGAGCAGGTCGAAGATCGCGGCTTCGTTGCCCAGTGTCCCCGCCGCGGCCGCCGAGGCGACCGTGTACAGAACCGTGGCGGCGAGCAGCAGGTGGACGTCCCTGACGCGCGGCTTCGGCAGACCGGCGGCGCCGGGCGCGTGCAGCGCCAGCGCGAGCAGCGCGAACACGATCAGGATGCGATCGGGCAGGAACGGAAAGCCGGGCAGGCCGAGACTGCCCCAGTTGCCCGAGAAGATCGTCAGCGCGATCGCCGCGCACATGATGCCCGCCACGGGCAGCTCCCAGAGCGCGGCGGCGAGCAGCAGCACGGCGGCAAGCCCGACCCCTGTTACGAACAGCCAGTGGCCGTGCAGGAGCCACGGCGCGCGCTCGTGCAGCGCGGCCAGAGCCGCCAGCCCGAGCACGATCAGGACATACCACGGGGGACGCCACACTCTCGGCCGGGGCAGGACCGTCGCCTGCGCCACGTCAGATCCCGAAGGCGGGACGGCGCAGCCCGCCGCGCCGCTCGCGCAGGACGGCGAGCGTGCAGCCGATCACGAGACCGGCCAGCAGCCCCACGAAGCCGAGCAGCTCGATCTTGGATTTGTGGTTGCTTTCGGCCGTGACAGCACCGGAGAGCAGGGACACCAGTTCGGTCGTATCTGTGCTCTCAGCACTGAGCTGGTAGGCGCTCGCCAGCGCATGGACCTGCAGCGAGGCGGCGGCCTGGCCTGCGTGCGCGCGTTCGAGCCCCAACCGTCGCGCCGTGTCGGGATCGGCCGCGTAGTCGCGCGTGGCTCGCGCGAGCGTCGCTTCGGCACGCGCGAGGCGCAGCGAGGCAGTGCGATAGTCGCGCAACAGCCGTTGACTTTCGGGACTGTAGGTGTTGGCGGCCCCCTCGTAGGCGATCACCGCGTGGCTGGTGACGTTGGCCAGGCGCACCGCCGCCGCGGCGCTGGGGGCGCTGGCGATCACACGGAAGACCGGGCTCTCGGGGATCGGCTCCGCCGACAGCTGCGCCACGGCCGTGTCCGGGCTGAGCCCGAGCTTGTGCTGAACGGTCGCGAGCACGGGCGCGGCGGTGATCGCGCGACTGAAGGCGGCCGCGAGATCGGTCGAGGACTGCACGAACCCGTAGAAGCCCGGCGAGTTCGGGTTGACCTTGCCGACCTGCAGCGTCGCGGCGGCCGTATAGGTGCGCTTGCCCGCCGCGCCCACAGCGGCCCCGAGAAGCGCGACCGCGAGCGCGCACCCGATGACCAGCAGCTTGTGCCGGCCGATCGCGCGGCTCAGCGGATTCGGCTGCGACTGCGCCGGCATGGAGCCCGGCGCGTGCGAGTTGTCCATCACAACCGGCGGGGTCGTGCTCGTGAATAGCTGCGGAGGTTCGATCAGAGCGCTTGGTCGAGCCCGTGCGGGCGAGTGCGTGCGGGCCGTTTTCAGCCTGTGCGATCAACGCCGAGCCGGACGACGAACTTCCAATGCGTCGCGGCAGCCGTCCGCGCCTGCAAGCCGCCGATCACGATCGCTGCAAGCCACAAATCACGATCCCTGCAAGCCGCCGATCACGATCGCTACTCGACGTACCCGGGGCCGTCGGCCAGGTCCGCGCGCATCGCCTGCATGTTCTCGGCGCTGACGTACTCATACGCCGAGTAGCCGGCCCGGGGATAGCACGGGCGCTCGGCGATACGGCTGCGGTGCTTGGCGGTGAAGCGCTCGAGCGTGCCGACCTGCTCGGCCGGGTTGCCCATCACGATCGCGCCCGCCGGAACGTCTTCACGCACGACGCTGCCGGCGCCGACGATCGCGTGATCGCCGACCGTGACCCCCGGCAGCACGATCGAGTTCGCACCGAGGTAGACCTTGCAGCCGATGTCGACCCGGCCGAGGCGGATGTAGCCCGTCCAGTGCTTGGTGCTGCCGTCGTGGGCGACGATCCGCACCCCCGGCGAGAGCACCGCTTCGTCGCCGATCGAGATCAGCCACAGAAAACCGTGATCGAAGGCGGCGAAGCTGTCGATGTAGACGTCGCGCCCGACGGTCAGCCCATGTCGTATCAGCCACCTGCGGCTCGGGTGGCCACGGAGCCGGCCGAGCAGGGCGCGCCGCCACGAGGTCGAGGGTGGGCGCGCGGTGGGTATCTCGTCTGCCAGCGGAGCACGCTCGTGGCTGACCTGCGAAACAGCCATCACGCGGAGACGATGCGGCGCGCACCGCGGCGCATGATCGCGAGCTGCTCCCGGCGCCCGAAGGCCTGCACGTCGGCGGCCGCACGCGGGCGACGACGGATGCGGGCACCGGCCCAGCCGACCAGGAACGCGACGGATCCGAGCACGCGCGGACGGTCACCGATCCGCCGCACGGCGCTGAGCGCGACCCACAGCGGATGCTGCCCGATCCCGTACGCGCAGGTGCCCCAGCGATACTGGGCGCGGAGCTTGCCGTCGAGGCTGCCGGTCGGACGCAGGTGGATCGTCTGCCCGGCGCGACAGGACAGGCTTTCGGTCCGCCAGCCGTTCATGCGGGCCGCGACCTCGTCGATCGTGTCCCAGCCCAGGATCGGAGGAATCGGCGAGATCTCCTCCAGGCAGGCGCGACGGTAGAACCTCGTCGGTCCGCGCACGTGATGGGGCGGGCAGCGCTCGCACACCGCGGCGCCGGTCCGGGGATCGATCACGCTGAGATAGACCCCCGCGATTCCGAGCTCCGGCGCGTCCACGAAGGCGCGCTCCAGCGTGTCGAACAGGTCCGGTGCGAGCTCGAGGTCGGCGTCCATCTTGACGACGATGTCCCACTCGCTCCCGAGCTTCGCAACACCCCACTGAAAGGCACGCAGCTCGGCGGCCTCTGCCAGCCGGTCGCGGGCAGGCGGCCGGCGTGGCCGTCGCAACAGGCTGACGCCGGGACGCTCCGCCGCGAACGCCGCAGCGATCGCCGGCGAGGCGTCGGTCGAGCCATCGTCGACGAGCACCAGTGCGTCGGGAAACCGCTGCTGCCCGGCCATCGAGTCCAGGAACGCCCGCATGTGGAGCTCCTCGTTGAGGAACGACACCACGCAAGCGATCCGCAGCGGCGGCGTCTGCACGGTCCTCATCGTGCGCTCGCCACGGCTTCGATCGCGGGCGGGTCCAGCGCCGCTGCCCTCGCCTCGAGCGGCCGCTCGGACGGATGCAGAATCTCGCTGAAGATCGCCGCGAGCTGCGCTGCGGAGCGGTCGACGTCGAACTCGCGCAAGACACGCTCGCGTCCGGAGCTCGCCAGACGCAGGCGCAGTTGCGTGTCCTGTACGAGCACTGAGATCGCGCCGGCCAGCTCGTCGGCGCGCCCGGGTGTCACGAGCAGGCCGGTGTCTCCGTCGCGCACGAGCTCGCGGACTCCGGAGATGGCGGTGGCGATCACCGCGCGACCGCTCGCCATCGCCTCCATCAAGACAACCGGTACGCCCTCGGCGAAGCTCGCCGAGCAGACCAGCGTCGCATCGGCGTAGCAGTCCCTGACCTGCTCCTGTCCCAGGGCGCCGCGAAAGACGACGCGGTCGCTCACTCCGAGCTCGAGCGCGAGCTGTTCGAGCCGCGTGCGCATGGGACCGCTGCCGACCAGCACCGCCTCCACCTGCTGGGCCTCTCGCGCCAACTGAGCGACGGCATCCAGCAGGATCGCCTGGCCCTTCTCGGCCACGAGCCGGCCCACGCACAGCACCCGCGGGCGCTCGTGCGGCGGCTCGCCGAGGTGCCGATACTCGGAGGAACCGACGCCGCAGTGCACGACGCGCAGCTTCGACCAATGACGATCGTCCACGAGCGCCATCAGCTGGCTGCGCGCGAACTCGCTGATGCAGATGACCGCATCGGCTCGCTCCAGCTTCTGAGGGAGACGGAACCAGCGCACGTCAGAGAACTCGATCGGGCCGTGCATCGTCAGGCTCCAGGTCCCCGGTCCGCTGCCCGCGGCTTTTCCGAAATGCGCCGCCAACAGAGCGACGTCCGCGGGAGGAGAGCCGTGGTGAGCGTGCAGGTGGCTGACCCGCGAGCCCGCGCAATATCGCCACACCATGATCGCCTCGGCGAAGTAGAAGATCTGCCACAGCCGTCCCCTCAGACCCGGACGCGCCAGCGCCAGCGCCTCGCGCAAGGTCGCGAGGTAGGCACGCGGGTGCAGACCCAGCGCGCTCAGATGGGCGCCGAGCACGTCCCGCAAGCGCGGCGGGCGGATCGCGTAGGTCGTCTCGGCGGCGTCGCGATTCTCCTGTGAGAGCAGGTGCTCTGCGGAGGTCCGGCGCAGCGAGATGGTGTGAACGTCGGCGCCCAGTCGGCGCAGCGCGGTGACCTCACGCAGAATGAAGGTGTGCGATACGCCGGGGTACTGCGTGGTTATGTAGGCGAGTCGCAGCTCGGAGCTCATCGGTCGCCCACGATCGCCGGAGTGCCACGATCGCCGAGCGGCTTTTGCACGATGCGATTCGGCCGGGGCACGGCCTCGTGAGACCCGGAAACAGGCTCCCGCTTGGGCACGGTCGCGCGCGCTGACGACGCGGGGTCCCGATCATTGCGAGCGCTCGCGTACGGCAATGCGCCTGCGCGGTCGAGCTCGATCGGCTCGCCGGCGCGCTCCATCGAGCGATGGGCGGCCTCGAGCGCACGCACGACCTCGAGCCCGAGCCGGCTGTTCGAGCGCGGCTCCTGTCCCGTGTCGATGGCACGGGCGAAGTCCGCCAGCTCGAGCGACAGCGGCTCGGCCGCGTCGATCCGGGGGACGACGATGTCGCCGCTGCGATAGGTCAGCTGGTACTCGCCGAAGGTGGCGGGGGCCTGCGTCTGGGAGAAGTCCAGGCCGCGGTCGTAGATGCGCACCGACTCATCGGAGGAGGTGTCCTCGTACTGGACCATGCGGCGCGAGCCGACGACGACCATCTGGCGCATCTTGCGCGGCGCCAGCCACGAGATCTGCACGTTGGCGGTCGCGCCGCCGTCGAAGCGGACCGTGAGGAAGGCCGTCTCGGGGATCCCCAGCTGAAAGATGCTTTGGCCGGAGGCTGAGACGTGCGAGAGCGGCCGATCGAGCCAGTAGAGCAGGATCGAGAGATCGTGGGGCGCAAGGTCGCTGATCACGCCGTCGCGCTGATACAGGCCGAGGTTCATGCGCGAGGAGGTGACGAAGTACAGCTCGCCGATCTCGCCCGAGCGGATCAGGTCTCGCACCTTGTTGACCGAGGGGCTGTATACGAAGGTGTGCCCGGGCATCAGCACCACTCCCGCCCGGTCGGCGAGCGCGATCAGGTCTTCGGCGTCGGCGACGGACGTGGCGAGCGGCTTCTCGACGAGCACGTGCTTGCCCGCCTCCAGTGCACGGCGCACGAGCTCGTAATGGGTGCGCGGAGGTGTGGCGATCGCCACCGCGTCGACGCGCGGATCGCTCAGCAGCTCGTCGAGCTCGGTCTCGATCCGCAGTCCGGGGTGGCGGCCGCGAAAGTCGGCGCTGCGGCCGGGGTCGAGCTCGCACAGGCCGATCAGGCGCAGCTCGGGACGGGCAAGGATGTTGCGCACGACGTTGGGACCCCAGTATCCGAACCCGACGATCGCGATGCCGATCGGCGCCTTGGTCGTGCTTGCGTTCGCAGCTGTGCTCATGCCTGCGCCCCCCTCTGCTCGAGATCGATCACACCGCGCTCCGTCGCAGCCAGCACGCGGGCCTGTCTTTCTCCCAACAACGCAAGCGCTGTGCCGGCGCTTTCATAGGCGCGCGATTCCATCCAGCGGCGCTGCTCAGGCGGCGCCGCGGCTGCGTATCAGCACCCAGGGGGTGCGTGCCACGATCGAGATGTAGCTCGCGACCGAGTGACGCTCGACCCACGAGATGTCGAGCGCGACCATCTCACGGTAGGTGCGCTCGCTGCGTCCGCTCACCTGCCACAGGCCCGTCAGGCCCGGCTTGACGGCAAAGCGCCGGTTGTAGTGATCGGGATACAGGTCGGCCTCGTACGGGATGACCGGACGCGGCCCGACGATCGACATATCGCCGCGCAGGACGTCGAACAGCTGTGGCAGCTCGTCGAGGCTGGTACGTCGAAGAAACCGTCCGACTCGCGTGACGCGCTCATCAGCGGCCAGCTTGTAGAGCTCGCCGTTGCCATCCGAGTGGGCCGTCTCGGCGCCGTTGATGAGCTCGTCGATGTAACGACGGTGGACGCCGGGGTCTGCCTGCAGGCACATCGTTCGCAGCTTGTGCACGGTGAAGGGCCGCCGATCGCGTCCCAGGCGGCGCTGGCGAAAGATCGCGGGCCCCGGGGTCTCGAGCCTGATCAGGAGTCCGGCCAGGAGCAGGATCGGCAGGGACACGAGCAGCGCGACGCTCGCGATCAGCAGGTCGAGGACGCGTACGGCGGCCAGCGTGAGCGACCGGTGCCGGCTGCTCGCACGCGACCAGGCGGGCCCGGGCACTGGTGAGGAGGGCGCGTGCGGCTGGAACCGCGCGGCTCGCGGTTGTGGGCGCTGCTCGATGCGCGTGCATGGAGGGGCGGGCTCGGCCATCGCGAGGTCGAGTCCGTCAGCCGCCGACGAGCACCGCTGGGGCTCGGGCCTGCTCGCCGAAGCTCGTCGCGACCTCGCCGATGCGCTCGATCTGCTCGGGGCTGAGGCCCGGGAAGATCGGCAGCGAGAGGATCTCGGTCGCGAGGCGCGTGGCGACCGGCGCCAGGTCGCGCCGGCCGGCCAGCGCCGCGTAGGCCTCCGAGCGGTGGATCGGGATCGGATAGTGAATGCCGGTGGCGATGCCCGCCCGAGCAAGGTGCGTGCGCAGGCCATCGCGCTCGGCGGAGCGCACCACGAATTGGTGATAGACGTGGTCGCAGCCGTGCACGGCAGCCGGGGGCGGCGTGAGCATGGAGCATTTCAGCGTCTCGCGCAGCGCGGCGGCGGCGCGGCGGCGATCCTCGTTGGCCTGCTCGAGCCGTTGCAGCTTGACCCGCAGCACGGCGGCCTGGATCGCGTCGAGGCGGGCCGTGGTGCCGATCACGCGATGGTGGTAGCGCGGGCTCTCGCCGTGCGAGCGCAGCAGGCGCACGCGCTGCGCGATCTGCTCGTCGCCGGTGATGACCGCGCCGCCGTCGCCCCAACCTCCGAGGTTCTTGGCCGGGTAGAACGAGAACGTGCCCGCGTCGCCGATGGTGCCGACGCGGCGGCCCCGATAGCGGGCGCCATGGGCCTGCGCGGCATCCTCGATCACACGCAGGCCACGGGCTCGCGCCAGTCTCATGATCGGGTCCATGTCGACGGTGCGCCCGAACAGGTGCACCGGGATCAGACAGGACACCGCCGAGGTCAGCGCCGGTTCGATCGTGGCGGCGGTGATCAGCTGGGTGTCTGGATCGACGTCCGCGAAGCGCGGCCGCGCTCCCACCAGGCTGACCGCCTCGGCGGTGGCGATGAACGAGTTCGCGGGCACCACCACCTCGTCGCCGGGGCCGATCTGCAGCGCGCGCAGAGCCAGCACGAGCGCGTCCGTGCCCGAGGAGACGCCGACCGCGTGTGCGGTCTCGCACCACGCGGCGTAGTCGGCCTCGAACGCTTCGACGGCGCCGCCTCCGGTGAACGCGCCGGTTGCCGCGACCGACTCGATCGCTCCCAACAGCTCCCGAACCAGGTTCGGATCGCCGTGGTCCATGACCGTCAAGGGTATGTCGGCCGGCGCGCTCACGCGCTTGCGCCCGCGGGCTGGCGCACGGGCTCGCCGCCGAGCGAGAGGATGCCCAGGTCGAGGCCGTGCTTGGGGTCGAGGATCAGATCGACGGCCTCGTTCCGCGAGTGCACTTCGAGCTTGCCGAAGGCCGACGAGAGGTGGCTCTTGACGGTGCTTTCGGCGAGGAACAGCTGGTCGGCGATCTGCCGGTTCATGTAGCCCATCACGACCAGGCCGAGGATCTGCTTCTCGCGGGCGGACAGCACGGGACGCTCGAGCTGGCGGCGGTTGCGGAATGGGATACAGACCTGTCCCGCGCGCACGGCCTGCATGCAAGGCGCCAGCGCCGTGGCCAGCTGCGAGCGCAACACGATCCCATTGATCCCGGCGGCGAGCGCGTCGCGCGCTTCCCAGCCGTCGACGGTCGTGCACACGAGCACGACGTGGGCCTCCGCGGCACACCGGCGCGCACACGCGAGCGTCTCGGCTCGCGAGGGCTCCCGCCCGTCGATGATCAGCACTACGAGCGAGGCAGGGGGATCGAGCGCGATCTGCTCGAACGCCTCGGGATCATCGGCGACCACGACTGCGAGGTCTTGCTCGCAGAGGAGCTCGACGATCTCCTGACGTATCTCGGCCGGACCGACGACGACGGCCAGCTCAGTGGAAGCGACGTCGGGCTGGATCGTTGCCGGTGCGGTCGCCGTCGCGGTCACGGTTCACCAACGGGGACAGCGCGCGCGTACTTGCAGCGTGCTCCCCGATGTGCAGCGTCCTCCCCGATGTGCAGCGTCCTCCCCGATGAGGCGAAGAGCGTGCTCCCCGGTGGGGCGAGGTAGAACTGCCCATCCTGCGCCGGCGCGTCGATTGCCCCGAACACGCGCGCCGCGCCGTGGTTCACGCCGCGAGCCGCTCGTATGCGTCGTGCAGTACCTGCGCGGAGCGCTCCCACGCGAGCTCGCGCGCACGCGAGCGCGCCGCGTCGGCCATCCGCATACGTCGCTCTCCGTCGCGCGCCAGCTGCACGACCAGCGCGGCGAATGCGGCCGGCTCGCCACACGGTGCGTACAGCGCCGCGTCGCCGGCGCTGCGGCGGGTCTCGCGCAACGCGTAGGCGACGAGCGGCCGGCCCGCGCCCATGTACTCGACGACCTTGATCATCGTGGAGCCGTGGTTGAGCTCGGTGCCCGGCGCAGGGTCCACGCCGATGTCGGCGTCGGCGATCAGCCGCGGCACATGCGCATGCGCGACCTGTCCGGTGAACATGACCCGCGCGTCGACCTCGAGCTCGCGGCAGCGCTCGCGCAGGTGTGCGCGCACAGGTCCGTCGCCGACGATCGTGAGCGTGGCGTGCTCGAGGCCTGGAGCGGTCAGCAGATCCCCCAGCTCGAGCACGCCGTCCTGGGTGTCAAGGGCGCCTACGTAGATCAGGAGTGGCGCCGCGAGCGCTCCCGTACGCGGTGCGGGCGTCGCGGCGAACTCGCGGGCGCGGGGGCCATTGCGCACGACCGAGACCTCCTCGGCGGTGCGGCCGCCGTGACGATGAACCAGCTCACGTTGTGACTCGTTGGTGACCACCACGTGGCTGGCCCAGCGGATCGCCTGGCGCTGGGCGGCACGCAACGCCGCCAGCACCGGTGGCGAGGCGCCGAACTTGGCCAGGAACAGCTCGGGACCGGAATCGTGCAGGTCGAAGACCACCTTGCGGCGGGCGGCGCGGGCGAAGACGCCCGCCACGAACAGCGTGTCGGGCGGTCCGTGCAGGTGCACGACGCGGGCCCCGCGTGCGAGCGCGAGCAGCGAACGCGTCAGCAGTTGGACGTGGGCGATTCCGTACTCGGCCAGGTAGGACAGCGGGGAGTCGCCGGCCCAGACGATCGCGAAGCGACGGACCTCGACGCCGTTGACGCGCTCAACTCGCGGCTGCCCCGGCCCGCGCGGCGCGAGGACGGTCACCTCAAAGCCGGCTTCCGTCAGCGACTCGGCCTCGTTGCGCACGCGCGTGTCCTGCGGATACGGGTTGTTCTCGAGCAGCATCACCACCCGGCGGGCATGTTGCGTGCGCGTCCCAGCGAGGTGTGCCACGGACGAATAACGCAGCGCGTCGGCGTCCGCTTCTAGGTCGACTCACGCGAGCATTGCGCCGCTCAGCTCACCGCGTTGAGCTCACGGCTCAAGGCGCAGAGCTGCACACGGCTCACGGCGTAGAGCTGTACACGGCTCACGGCGCAGCGCTATACAGGCTCACGGCGTAGAGCTGCACTGAATCTGCGAAGTGTGAATTTCGGGTCCGATCACGAATTCACCGATGTGTCCCGAGCGCACGGTGGAATCTCCCCCGCTGGCGCCGATGCATCCAGCGGTGAGATCCTGCAACGTGCCGTAATCGATTACGCGGGCCTTCTCGTAGGTCGGTCTATTCTCCATGGTTCGATTCCTTCGTCCGTGATGAGATATCCGCCTTCCTGCCAAGGGACCTTCCTGCCAAGGACGGCGAAGTACCGGAGAGTGTGGAGATTCTACGACTCCGAACTGTGCAGTCAAGATGGAAAAAGGTGCCGGCGTCGTGAGTCAGCCTCACGCGCGCGGGGCTCGCAGCGACCAGCTGGTCGAGACGCTCGTTCGCGGGATCTGCCTGTGCGCGCAGCCAGCACTCGGCTGTGGCCAGGCGCCAGACGTCCTGCATCCAGGTGAAACGCTCGCGCTCGCGCGCCGGCGAGCCTGCAGACGGGCCGCGCGCGCCGGCCGGCGGACGCGCGAGCAGGGCACGGTTCATCGCGCCGAGCTCGACGTAGGACCCGAGCTCGGCGCGTGGATCGCACAGCAGTCGCCGCACGGCGGCGAGATCCGGCCCCGATAGGGTGTCGACGATCAGCGAGTCGAACAGCGCCTTTCGAGCGCGCAGGCGCACGGAGTCCGGGAGCATCCCCGCCATCGCGGCGCGCAGCACCGGGCGGTTGCGGTCGCGGTCGAAGGTGCTGACGGGCGGCTGGCGCAGCACGAGCTCGACCAGATCGAGGTCGAGCAGGGGGTGGCGGGCCTCCAACCCGGCGAGCGCCGCGCGATGGCGGTGCAGGTCGAACAGGCCTGTCTCCTCGACGCCGCGGGCCAGCTCGTGCGCGGCGTGAGCCCACCAGCGCGGACCGCTGAGTCGCTTCCAGGCGTGGGGATCGGCGGACTCGCGCACGGCGCGAGTCCCGTCAGGCAGGAGCCAGCCGGGCAGGCCGGCGCGTGCGAACGGCAGATGCGAGGACGGTAGGCGCGCGAACGAGCTGCGCAGCAGCTCGTTCGTCCGGTAGGGCAGGGCTCCGCCGAGTGCCAGCGTGGCCGTCACCCGAGCCAGGGCGATCCGCGACGGCCGCTGGCCCGCCCCCGGTAGCTGGCGCGCGAGCTCGAGCGCTCGCCGCGGCCTGCCCGCGCGCAGGCTATCGGCAAGCAGGTAGGCGCGCACCGCGAACAGCTCGTCTCCGCCGTCGCCGCCGAGGATCGTCTGCACACCTTCTGCGCCGGCGGCGCGGAGCAGCGGCAGCGTCCAGAAGTCCCCCCAGCTCAGCAGCGGCAGCTGGGAGCGCCGCTGGGACTCCAGCGCGCTCGCGAGCAGACCCCCGGCGCGGACCTGGGCAGTGACGCCGGCCAATCGCAGCGTGCTGCGCAGCTGCCCGATCAGCGCGGACTCGTCGACGGCGGGGTGCTCGGGGAATGTGCCGGAGCAGGACAGCACCCCGTCCGGTCGCTGCGCGGCCGCCAGCGCCGCAACCGAGGCCGAGTCCAGGCCTCCGCTCATCAGCACGCCGGTCTGGCCGGTGCAGGCCAGCCGGCGGGCGACGGCGTGCCCGAGCGCTTCGCGCAGGCTGAGATCGAGGTCGCGCTCACGGTCATCGAGCGGCTCCTCGTAGGAGGGCGCCCAATAGCGGCGCGCGCGCACACACACGCGCGCACGCGCGTGCGTGCGCTCCAAAACGAGCATGCTGCCGGGAGCCAGCCGGCGCACGCCCTCGTACAGCGTGTCCTCGCCCGGTCGGTTGCTGGCGGCGATCCAGTGCGCGAGTCCGGCGCGATCGGGCGGCGGTCGGCTCGGCAGCAGACCGAGCAGCTCGTGCACCTCGGTGGCGAACCACAGCGCGCCGTTTCGCTCGTGGATATACAGGCAACGCACGCCGAGCTGGTCGCGGGCGATCAGGCCACGTTCGCGGCGGCTGTCCCAGATCAGCAGAGCGAAGTCGCCGCGCAGCCGGGACGGGAGCTCAAGGCCCCAACGCAGGTAGGCGCTGCAGAGCAGGCTCTCGATCGTGGCCTCGCGTCGCGCCGGCCCACGATCGGGGCACCGCCCGCCGCTCTCGTTGGGTTGTTCCGGCGCGGGCCCCCGAGCCGCTCCCTGCCCGAGCAGATCCCGTTCCGGCACGACCGGCGCCGGCACAGCCTCGAGCTCGGCGCACAGCGTGGCGGCGTTGTCGATGTGGCCGGCGAGCAGGCACAGCGGAGTCGCGGCCGGCACGGGCGCGCCGCTGTAGGCGACCTGCAGCGGCCCGAGCTCGCGCGCGTGCGAAGGCTGCGGAGCAAGGGCGCCGAGCAGGCGCGAACGATCGGCGCGAGGATTCGCGTCGAGGACACCCGCGAATGAGCGCGTCAGCGGCATGCCTGCAGGCGCCCGAGCACGGCAGCGGCCAGCGCTCCGGCGTCGGTGGCGGGCGTGACGATGACGCGCTCGACCCGCCCTCGCGCGGCCAGCGCGCAGGTGTGCAGCA
Organism: Solirubrobacteraceae bacterium; assembly: GCA_035507415.1. GTDB lineage: Bacteria > Actinomycetota > Thermoleophilia > Solirubrobacterales > Solirubrobacteraceae > Palsa-744. Next base: position 16,820 of record DATJOF010000005.1, on the reverse strand, counting down.
GACCTTGCATGCGGCGCGGCGTATCGAGCACGAAGTTGAAGGTGCAGGCGAGCAGCATGCGGGCGTCGACCGCTGCCCTGAAACGCGGCCCGGCCGACCCGTCGGCGCGGCGATCGAGCAGGAACAGGCCGCCGAGCGGTGCGGCGCCGCGGGCGCCCTCGATCGCGATCACCTGCTCGCGTGCGTCGCGACCGAGCCGCTCGCCGGTCAGTGGACGCCGCAGCCCTTGCAGCCGCTCGGCCTCGCGGTGATCGACTCCCGCTGCCGGGGTGCCGGCGTGTGCGATCAGGCCTCGCGCCCAGGGCTGCAGGGCCAGCACGTCGTCGGCGAGGAAGCGGGCGCCGCGATCACAGAGCGCGAGCGCGAGCGAGGTCTTGCCGGCGCCGGAAGGGCCGACGAACGCGAACGCGCGACCGTCGAGAACGACGGCGCTGGCGTGGAAGATCTCGAGCCCGCGGACGAGCGCCGCGAACGGCAGCACCTGCGCGACCAGGAAGCGTTCCCATTGCGGGGTGACGCGCGTGTCGGGCGTGCACAGCAGGCTCTGTCCGTCGGCTGCCAGCAGGAACGACCCGCGCCGCTCCCCCCAGATCAGGTGGCCGGCGCGAGGATGCGTTTCGATTCGAAAGTACTCGGACCCGTCGGGTCGGCGGCGCGTGCAGATCGCCCGAGCCTCTCGGCGCCAGCTCGGATCTCTCGGTGGAGTGCTCCCCAGTTGCAGGCGCAGGGAACGCCCGGTCGGGGCGGCGCGCGCGCGCGCGAGCATCGCCAGGGGCATCTCGGCGCGGACGTCGAGACCGAATACGGTCGCTGTCGCTGCTGCCGCGGAGGCGGCGGCACTGGAGGCGGCGGCACCGGAGACGGCGGCACCGGACGCGGCGGCGCCGGGAGCGACGGCGGCGAGAGCGGCGGAGGACACGACTACAGCTCGACGATCCGGCCGAACGAGCTATCGCCGGGAGGCAGCACCGGCAGGCCGGCGTGCTCGACCCAGGCGTGGGCGGCGAAGCTCGGGGTGGTGCGCGTGGCGATCACGAGCCTCGCCGGGATACGCCGCCGCGCCAGTAGCCGGATCAGCACGAGCGAGCGGGCCAGGCAGCGCGTATCGCCCGGGAGCAGCGCAAGCGTGCGCGTCACGGCGCTGCCGAGATGGCGTGCTTCGACCAGCGGATCGTCGCTGCGCCCTGGCGGCGAGCGGGATCGTTGCGCGCGCTGCTCGCTCACGACCGCCGCAATCGGGGCTCGCGCCAATGCCCGCCGGGTGCACAGGTAGGCACCGACGATCTCAGCCATCAGGCGTATTCGCTCGCCCATCGATCTCGATCAGGCCGCGTTCGTGCAGCGCTTCGCAGAGCTCGCACAGATCCTGCTCGACCTCGTCCTCGGGCTGGTCGTAGCGCTCGGCGATCAGCGCGGCCGCGGCGCGCGCGCTGCCGGTGCTTGCGAGCGCGTCGAACATGGCACCTCCCGTCGGGTTGAGACCGTGGTACGTGCCGGTGCGCAGGTTGAGCACAACCGTCTCGGCGGGGAAGCTGCGGTGGACGACGTGCTGAGGGATCGCGACGTTGGCCGCCGGCAGTGAGGCGTCGGACAAGGTCTTGGAGCTCATGATCAGCCCTCCGTGCGTTGCTAGTACTCGATGATCGTCGCGCGCCGCTGGCCGAGGCGAACCGCGGCGCTGAGCACGAGGATGGACAGGGGCATCAAGACTGCGGCGAAAATCGAGAGCTTCAGCAGCGAGGCGCCGATCGGCTGGCTGAGCGGACTGTCCACGAGCAGATGACGCAGAACGTCGGTGGCCGCGGTGAAGGGCTGGAGCGTGCTGGCCACCTGCAGCCAGTGCGGCAGCAGCGAGATCGGGAAGTACAGGCCGCCGATCAGCGCAAGGATCGCGACGACCCAGTTGGTGCCGACGTTCTCCTGCTTGACGACGATCGTGACGGCCGCGAACACGAGGCCGAAGGGCAGGAACGTCAGCAGCGTGAGCCCCATCATCGGGACGCTGAGCGGGACGGTCGACCAGTGCAGCTGCAGGCCGAAGACGGCGCACGCGAGCACCAGGCTGAGCACGGCGAACACCGACGCGTAGGCGAGCGGAAACAGCGTCATCGCGATGATGCTGCGAACCGCTCCGAACGGGGACAGCACGAGCCGGTCGAGCGTGCCCGCGACGAGCTCCTGGCGCACCAGCCCGGGCGTCGTGAAGCACGAGTAGATCACGCCCAGCAGGGCAAGCCCGACGACGACGAACGCGTAGTACTTCGCCGGCGAGGCGAAGCTGCGCACGTGTACGAGGCGCGAGACGTAATAGAACAGCGCGAGGCTGAAGAGCGTGCTGGCGACCTGGCTGAAGATGCGCGTGCGGTAGGACATGTAGACACGGAAGTCTCGTCGCAGCACTGCGACGAAGGCACGCGCCGAGCAGCCGAGCTCGCTCATGTGCGCACAAGCCTTGCGTCCTGCAGCGTCCAGCTCACGTCGAAGCCGTGGTCGGGTGGCGCGGCCTCGGGCGAGCACCACAGCACTGCGCCGTCGCGGGCCTGCACGCGGGTGGTGGCCTGCGCGAGCAGCTCGGCGCCGTCGCTGTCGAGGCTCGTGAGCGGCTCGTCGAGCAGCACGACGTCGGGCTCGGGCAGGAAGGTCATCGCGATGCGCAGGCGCTGGCGTTGGCCCATCGAGAGGCGATCGACGCGACGGCAACGCAGCTCGGCCAGCTGAAAGCTGTCGATCGCATCGCCGACCGAACGGCGCAGGCGCGCGGGCGGCACCATCGCGATCCGTGCCCAGAAGTTGAGATGCTGCTCGACGGTCAGCCGCGCATACAGGCCGCGGTCGCCTGCAGGCAGAAACGACACGAGTCGCTGATAGCGCTGGCGGTCTTGGTGCACGGTGATGCCGCGGGCCTCGACGGATCCGTGCTCGGGGTGGATCAGCCCGGCGGCGATGCGCAGCAGGGTGGTCTTGCCGACGCCGTTGCGGCCCCCCACCCAGGTGCTGGTGCCCGGCTCGAGCATCAGCTCGACGTCGTCGAGCACCGGATTCTGGCCGGCGCGCCAGCGCTTGGTGATCGCGCGCAGCGTGAGCGGCCGGACGGCCGCGGCGCGACACGGCCGCGCAGTCTGGTCTGGCTCAGCCGGCGTTACGAGGGTGAGACGAGCATCGCCGGCGCGGCTCGGCGGCGCCGGCGCGGGCGCCAGCGATGGCGCGGTCATCCGGTGCGACCAGCCAGGGCTAGATCGCCGGCGAGCAGCCCTTCGACTGCGTCGGCGAATGCCTCGGGAGGGTCGTCGAGATCGCCTGTGAGGGAGACGAGCGTGGCCCTGCGTACGAGATCGGCATACAGGTGAAAACGCTGGCGCTGGCGTTCCTGTTCGCCGCGGAAGCCGAGCATGTACGGCGCCAGCTGCAGCGGGTTGGCCGGCAGCACCTTAGCCTCGAGCGCTTGGCCGCGGACGCGCTTGAGCAGGCAGATCATGCGCACGGGTCGTGGCGCCCGGCTGGCGCTCTCGGCGACCGGCCAGCGCTCGCTCGCTGCGCCCGAATCCATCAAATTCAGATGCGGCGTGCCGGGGTAACCGCGCAGGCGATCGGCGTCGCTGCGGAGCGTGAGCACGTCATCGCTGAACAGCGGCCAGCCGCGGCGCAGGAACTCGCTCACGAGCGTCGACTTGCCGGCGCCGCTGGGTCCGGCGAAGGCGACGACCCCGTCGGGTGAGTCGATGGCGCCGGCATGCAGCGCCTCGTTGCCGCGCACGACGCTGACGTCGCAGAGGACCTTGCTGAGCAGCACTCGCTGCCAGTCCCGGCCCTCACAGCGCGGAGCGCAGTCGAGCAGCTCTTGCGAAGGGTGCAGGCGAAAGCAGGCGAGGTCGCTGTATCTGAACAGCACGTCGCCGACGCGCCCGCGCAGAACCGTCAGCTGACGGCCGTCGCCGAGGCGCCCCTTCCAGGCCGGCTGGGAGCAGCAGCCGCTCCAGGAGCGTTCCAGCTGGGCGGGTCTGACCAGCCGACAGGTGAGGGCGGGGAGCTCGCTGGACGCCGCGGGCGGCATGCCCGGCAGGTCGAAGAACGAGCGCAGCTCGAGCCCGTAGGCGACATAGCGTTTGAGCATCGTCCGTTTAACCGTCGAGCGAGAGCGATTCTTTTGCCACGAACGCAGCGAAGCGTCGATTCAAGAAATTCGACCCTTTCGACCCGTCACGCACTGCCCTTTTCACCCTTCAGCGACTGCCCGATCGAGGCTCCGTCCGACGCCCGCGCTGCGCAGTGCGACGCTGCGCCGGCGCACGCGATAGCGCCGCGCGAGCAGGCCGATCAGTCCGATCACACGTTGCGGGCGAGCGAGCAGAAAGCGCGCATAGCCTGCGGCCTGCCGGCGCCGGCGCGCGCGCAGCGCTTCGCGCAGGTTGTCCCATGCGACAACCGCCTCGTGACGTTGCAGGGGCACACGTGAGCCGCCCACGCGCTCCAGATGCGCCGCGGCCGCCTGTGCGTGAGCGCTGTGCATGGTGTGCATGTCCTGCCTGGACATCTGCCCGTCGTGAACGTGGTAGATGACGCTCACGCGCGGCGAGCAGATGCCGGTGCCGCGCTCGAGCAGTCGCAGCCACATGTCGAAGTCCTCGACCACCCCTTCGTGCGCGCGAAAGCCGCCGACCTCGAGCGCGAGCTGGCGCCTGAACATCGAGGCGCTGACCGGAATGATGTTGCTCGGGTAGACGAGCTGCTCACCGGCGTGGAGCACCAACGGGGTGCGCGTCACGGGACCGGCAAAGCGATCGGCGGCGGGATCGGCTCCGCAGTGAAGCGAAGAGCCCGTCACCAGCACGTGGTCGGCGCGCAGCGTCCACAGGCCGGCGAGGTGATGCGAAAGCCACTCGTCGTCGGAGTCGAGCAGCGCGACCCACTCGTGGCGGGCTGCGCGCAGCCCCGTGTTGCGGGCGGCGGAGAGCCCGAGGTTGCGCGGATGGCGAATCACGCTGGCGCCCATCTCCTCGGCGACCGCCGCCGTGTCATCCCTGGAGCCATCGTCGACGACGATCACCTGGTCGGGCGGTGCCGGCTCCTGCGCGAACACGCTCGCGAGCGAGCGGCGCAGCATCTCGGCGCGGTTGTACGCGGGGATGATGACCGCGATCGGAAGCGCACGCGCGGGCACGCGCGCGCGTGGGCTCGCATCCGAGGACATACCCTCCGCGCACGAGACGCTCTCGCTCATGCTCTGAGCAGCTCGCGGATTACGTTGGGACCGCCGATGCCGTGCCGGCGCATGCGCACGCGCACGGGCTCGCGCGCGACGTCGCCGACCAGGCTCCTCAGGTCCTCGAGCAGCAGCGAAGTGCGCAACGGCTGCGAGTCGAGTTGCTTGGTGAGCTGGTCCGCGTCATAGCCCATCACCGACAGGCGCTCGTCGCCGAGGAAGCGCAGGTAGCGCCGACACCAGATGTTGCGCAGCGGGTTGGCGATCGTCTCGGCCCACTTCTGGGCCGGCTCAGCGCTGACGCGGGAGTAGCGACCGGTGCCGACGTGGTCGCCCATGCGCCCACTCAGCTCGATCTCGGTGAATCGCCGTAGGGCGTCTGGATCGAACTCGATCTCGAGGTAATCCATCAGGCGCCGCCAGGCCGTTGGCCCGCCTGCGACCACATCGCGTCCCGCGGCGCCGTCGCCGAGTACGTCGCCTTGGACGGCGCCGTCGCCGAGTAGATCGCCTGGGGCGATGCCGTCGCCGAGTAGATCGCCTCGGGCGACGCCGTCCACGCCCGTGTTCCCCCCGACCCCGGCGCCTCCGATCAGGTCCTCGAACCGAACCGCGTGCGCGCGCGAGCGATTGCGCGCGTAGGCGCGGACGAGCCTGGGCAGACCGATGAACAGGTCTTCGCGGAACAGCGTCGGGCTCCAGCGCCCGAGCGTCCAGGTTTCGATGATCGACGCGATGATGCTCAGCGGATTGCGCCACAGGAAGACGAACTTGCCCTCCGGGAAGAGGCGCATGATCTCCTCGGCGACGAAGTAGTAGGGCGGGGACTTGTCGAGGAAGTAGCGCGCGTCCGGCCCCGCGGCTTTCTCGTACAGGCGCAGTACGAAATCGTGCAGCTCGCGCCGGTAGTCGTCGCTGCCGGCCGGCAGCTCATCACAGAAATCCTCGATCGCCGTGACGAGCAGTCGGTGGGTGTACTCGGCGTTGACGCCCTCGCGGCGGAGCGCGTACAGGTAGGGCAGCAGCAGCCACGGCTCGGACACGGTCGCGACGCCCTCGTGCGCGGCGATGACGCGTTGGACGAGCGTCGAGCCGCTGCGCGTTATCGAGAAGACGAAGATCGGTCGGATCGCCACGCTGTCGATCAACGACTGCCGGCGGCGGCGACTTGCGACGCGCGCGCCCTCTCTGCCCGGCCGATACGACTGCTGTTGCCCGGGCTGGCCTGTTGCCCGGGCTGGCCCGGGCCGGGAGCGGCGATGCGATCCGCAAGCGAACCGCATCAGCGCGCGTTGATCGTGGAGCAGACCAATGGCCCAGCCCTCTGCAGAGAACGCCCGACGCGAAAGCCAGCCGCCCGGGCGCGGGGCTGAGGCTGAGCAGGAGCGCACGCCCGCGCAGGCCCGGCACGGCAGCTATCGCGCCGGGTTCACGTTCGGGATCATGAGCTTTCTCGCCGTTGCGGTGTTCGGCGTGGCTTCGACGATCGCGACGGCGCGGATCTACGGCGTGCACATCATCGGGCAGTTCGCGATCGTCTCGGCGCCTGTGGCGACCCTGTGGCTGGTGTCGACCGCGAAGGAGCAGGCGGCGCTGATCAAGGAGATCACGAGCCTGCAGCCTCGCCATCCTCGTGTTACTCAGTTGTTTGCCGCGGTGTTCACGTTCTCGTGCGGGCTGACGGTCGTGATGGCGCTGATCGTCGCGGGCGTGTCGGCGCTGGTGTTTCGCGGGCCGCTGCACCATCCGGGGCTGGTGGCGCCGATGTTGGTGAGCCTCGCGGGCTATACGCTCGTCACGAACACCGGTTGGAACATCGACTCGATCTTCTCGGCGTTCGTCGCCGGGCGGCAGCTGTTCTGGGTGCGGCTGCACGAAACGCTGAGCTTTCTCACGATCGCGATGGCGCTGGGGCTGCTGTGGCATTCGGTCTGGGGCCTGGTCGCGGCGACGATCGGCGCATCGCTGACGGCGCTGATCCATCGCGTGATCGCCGTGCGTCCGTTCGTGCGGGCGCGCCTGAGCGGCGCGGCATATCGCGAAGGGATGGACGCCCTGCCGGGCCTGCTGCGGTTCGGCTTGAAGATCACTCCGGGGGGCATCGCTCAGGGCGTGAGCCAGCAGGTGGGGATCTGGGCGATCGCGCTCGTGGCGCCCGTCGCGACGGTCGGCGCATACAGCCGCGCCCAGAACGTCCCTGAACGTCTCCAGCAGGTGAACTACCGGATCGTCGAGGTGCTGTATCCCACGCTCGTGGGCCGGCGGGCGCGCGGCGACCACAGCGGCTTCGACCGGGCGTTGCTCGACACGACGCGCTATGCGCTGGTCGGGATGCTGCTGATCGCGTCGGTGTGCGGAGGTGCGGCACACGGCATTCTGTCCGTGTTCGGCCCCGGCTTCGCGCGCGCGGCTCCGGCATTTGCACTGCTGATCGCCTTTCCGGCGCTGGCCACGATCACCTCTGCCCAGACGCAGGCGCTGTGGTCGGTGGACAGGCCGGGTCTGACCAGCGTGACTTCGATCGCGCGCGTGAGCGCGACGGTCGCGTTGACGCTGCTGCTGACCCCGCGGCTGGGCATCGTCGGCCCGGCGATCGCGCTGCTCGCGGGATATCTGCTCGAAATGGCGTGGAAGACGGTGGTGCTGCTGCCGTTTCTGTCCGGCCCGCTGCACGAGACCTGGCCGGCACGACAGCGCGTTGCGGTGGCCGTGGCGTATGCCTTCGGGTTCGTGGCGAGCAGGAGCATCGAACGCTTGGCGCCGTCGTTGGGCGGGCTGCTGCTGAGCCTGGTCGCGGGCACCTTGGCGTACGTCGCCGCGCTGTTCCTCGCCGGGGGCACGAACGAGCGCGATCGCCGGCGTGTCGGCGAGCTGGTCGGGACTGTCCGTGCACGGCGAGCGCACGCGCGTGCGCTGCAGGGCGATCCTGCGCCGATTCGAGGCTGACAGGCCCGCCGGTCGCTCTGGTGCGCCGAAACCTGGCCTCGGCCCCCCGGCGCCGAGCTCGCCTCACATCCCTTCGCCACCGAGCTCGCCGGCGCAGCCGCCACCCAGCCGAGTTCGCCTCACGTCCTCTCGCGACCGAGCCCGCCGGCGCAGCGGCCCCACCACGCGTTGTTAGGCTCAGAGACCTATGCGCGACTACCTGGAGACGATCAGCGCGCGCGTCGTCGTGTACGACGGCGGCATGGGCGCGACGCTCGAGCAGTTCGATCTGACGAGCGAGGATTACGGCGGGCTGGCGGGCAAGTGCCACGAGGCGCTGGTGCTGAACCGCCCGGACGTGATCGAGGGCGTGCACAGCTCGATGCTGGAGGCGGGCGCGGAAGTGCTCGAGACCGACACGTTCCAGGCTTCGCGGCTGAAGCTGGGCGAGTGGGGTCTCGCGGAGCATACGGTCGAGATCAACACCAAGGCGGCGGAGCTCGCACGCAGAGCGGCCGGCGCGGATCGCTTCGTGGCGGGGTCGATCGGCCCGACGGGGTTCCTGCCCGCCTCGGATGACCCGACGCTCGGTCAGATTCGCTTTCCCGAGCTGGTCGAGGTGTTCACCGAACAGGCGGAGGGCTTGATCGATGGTGGGGCGGATCTGCTGATCATCGAGACGGCGCAGGACATCCTCGAGGTCAAGGCGGCGGTGTTCGGGGCGCGCGAGGCGTTCAAGACCACGGGCCGGAGACTGCCGATCCACACCTCGGTGTCGCTGCTGCCGAACGGCGGCAAGATGCTGCTGGGAACCGATATCTCAGCGGTGCTGACGACGCTGGAGGCGCTGAGGGTGGACGTGATCGGGCTGAACTGCTCGACCGGACCCGAGGACATGCGCGACGCGATCCGGTTCCTCGGCGAACACTGTCCGGTGCCGGTGGCCTGCATTCCCAACGCGGGGCTGCCGCTGCAGGGGCCCGAGGGCGAGACGATCTTCCCCGAGCAGCCCGGGCCGCTGGCAGATGCGCTGGCGGAGTTCGTCGAGCGCTACGGGGTGGGGATCGTGGGCGGGTGCTGCGGGACGACCCCGGCGCACATCGCCGCGATCGTGGAGCGCGTGGGCGGCTCGGCGCCGCGCGGCACGGGACCGCGCCCGGGTGGGCGCCCCGATCCGCGCCCGGCGCACATGAGCTCGATGATCGCCGCGACGCCGCTGGTGCAGGAGCCGCGTCCGAGCATGGTGGGCGAGCGCGTGAACTCGCAGGGGTCGCGCAAGGCCAAGGAGCTGCTGCTGGCCGACGACTACGACGGGCTGGTGCAGATCGCCGAGGATCAGGTGACGGGCGGGGCGCACGTGCTGGATGTTTGCGTGGCGCTGACGGAGCGCACGGACGAGGACGAGCAGATGCGCCAGCTGGTGAAGCGGATCTCGCTGACGCAGCCGGCGCCGATCCAGATCGACTCGACCGAGCCGGAGGTGATCGAGACGGCGCTCAGCCAGATCCCGGGGCGGGCGATCGTCAACTCGGTGAACCTCGAGGCGGGCAGGGCCAAGCTCGACCGCGTGGCGCCGCTCGCGCGCGCGCATGGGGCGGCGCTGATCGCGCTGACGATCGACGAGACGGGGATGGCCAAGACCGCAGAGCGCAAGCTCGAGGTTGCGCGGCGGATCCGCGATCTGTGCTGCGACGAGCACGGGCTGGACCCGGAGGTGCTGATCTTCGACTGCTTGACGTTTACGTTGACGACGGGAGACGAGGAGTGGCGGCCGTCGGCGATCGAGACGATCGAGGGCATCAGCAGGATCAAGGCGGAGATTCCACAGGTGAAGACGTCGCTGGGCGTGTCGAATGTGTCGTTCGGCGTGTCGCCGGGGGCGCGGGCGGTGCTGAACTCGGTGTTCCTGCACCACTGCGTGCAGGCGGGGTTGGATCTGGCGATGGTGAACCCCAACCACATCACGCCGTACGGCGAGATTCTCGAGGGCGAGCGGGAGCTGGCGGACGACCTCGTTTTCGACCGCCGCGAGGACGCGCTCGAGCGGTTCATCGCCCATTTCGAGCAAAAGGGCGATGACGACGACGCGGGCTCGGGGAAGGCCGATCCGACCGAGGGGATGGAGCCCGAGGAGGCGCTTCACTTCCACATCCTGCGCCGGCGCAAGGACGGCGTCGAGGTTTGGATCGATCGCAGCGTGGAGAAGATCGGCGCGGTGCCGACGCTGAACGAGGTGCTGCTGCCGGCGATGAAGGAGGTGGGCGACAAATTCGGCGCGGGCGAGCTGATATTGCCGTTCGTGCTGCAGTCGGCCGAGGTGATGAAGCGCGCGGTGGCGCAGCTGGAGAAGTATCTCGACAAGATCGAGGGCTATACGAAGGGAACCGTCGTGCTGGCGACGGTGTTCGGCGACGTGCACGACATCGGCAAGTCGCTGGTGAACACGATCCTGACGAACAACGGCTACAGCGTGGTGGATCTCGGCAAGCAGGTGCCGATCCAAACGATCGTCGAGGCGGCGCAGGAGCACGACGCGACGGCGATCGGGCTGTCGGCGCTGTTGGTGTCGACGTCCAAGCAGATGCCGGCGTGTATCGCCGAGCTGCACGCCAAGGGGTTGGACTATCCGGTGCTGATCGGCGGCGCCGCGATCAACCGTGCGTTCTCTTACCGGGCCCTATATCCCGACGGCAAGGAGTCCGAGCAGACCTATGAGCCGGGGGTGTTCTACTGCAAGGACGCGTTCGAGGGCTTGGCGGTGATGGATCAGCTGATCGACGCGGACGCGCGTGCGGGCCTGCTGGCCAAGCTCAGAACCGGCGCGGCCGCGTTCCGAGCCAAGGGCGAGGAGCCCGCCGAGGAGCTGAACTTCGCCGATGACTCGGTGAGATCGGCGGCGCGGACGGACGCGCCGGTGCCAGAGCCGCCGTTCTGGGGCGTGCGCGAGATCGAGGTGGATCTCGACGAGGTGTACAGGCATCTCGATACGCACGTGCTGTTCAAGCTGCACTGGGGCGGGCGGGGCGTCAAGGGCGAGGCCTGGCAGGAGCTGCTGCGCGACGATTTCAGGCCGCGGCTCGAGCGGATGTGGCGTGAGCAGACGTATCTGCATCCTCGCGCCCTGCTGGGATTCTTTCCCTGCTATTCGCTGGGCAACGAGATCGTCGTGCTCGATCCTCGCGCGGCGGGCCCCGAGCCCGAGCTCGACCCGGGCGACTCCACGAGCGAGCTGACGCGGTTCGTGTGTCCGCGCCAGCCCAAGGGCGACAGGATCTGCCTGGCGGACTTCTTCCGTCCGGCCGTGGGCGGCAGGCCGCCTGCGGAGCTGGACGTGATCGCGGTGCAGGCGGTGACGGTCGGCGCGGAGGTGACCGAGCTGATGGCGAAGCTCGAGGCCGAAGGCGAGTTCTCGGAGCAGCTGTTCGTGCACGGGTTGGGCGTGCAGACGGCCGAGGCGCTGGCGGAGTGGCTGCACTTCGAAGCCAGGCGCATGCTGGGCATCCCGGCCAGCCAGGGCAGAAGGTACTCGTGGGGATATCCGGCGGTGCCCGAGCAGTCCGAGCATTTGAAGGTCGAGAAGCTGTTGAACCTCGGCCAGATCGGCATGACGATCACGGATGGGTATGCGCCCGATCCCGAGCAGTCGACGCTGGCGCTGGTGGCGCACCATCCGCAGGCGATCTATTTCGGCACGAAACAGGGCAGGCTGCTGGAGCACGGCAGCCCCGACGATCTGATCAAGGGCTCGGCGCGCGACCCCTCGCTGTTCGGTTCAAACGGGGAGCAGCCCGAGCTCGGCGACGAGGATCCGCCCGACGGCGCGGTGGAGGAAGAGGACGAGCCGGCGATGGCGAGGTAGGGTCGAGCGCCAACTCTGGCGCGGTCGCGACGGAGAACTTCGGCCGATTGCTCACTGCACGACCTCGACATCCTGAGGCCGCAGCGGCGCCCGGCAGTCCGAGCAGACGAGCATTGGCCGCGTGAGCTGGCCGCAGGCCCGGTGGCGCAGGCGCACGGCCGGCCGGCGGGGGTCGCCGTAGTGGGTGTCGACCCAATGAAAGAAGGCGAGGATCGCGGGGTACAGGTCGAGGCCGCGCTGGGTGAGCCGGTACTCATACCAGTCGGGATTGGTGCGGTAGCGGACGCGTTCGAGCAGGCCGTGCTCGACCAGCTTCGAGAGGCGGTCGGACAGGACGTTGCGGGCGATGCCAAGATTGCGCTGGAGCTCGCCGAAACGATGGACGCCGAGATACGCGTCGCGGACGATCGAGAAGGTCCAGCGGTCGGCGAGCAGGGCGAGGGCCTGCTGGACGGTGGCGGCGTCGGCTGCGTTGGCGGTGTCTTTGGGCGCGCCGGCCGCAGCGCGTACGCCGCGCGGGTTCGAGGTGCGGCCCGTCGAGGGCCGCCTTTTGGCGTGGTTCTTGGCTGGCAACTAGTTTCGACCCCTCAATAATCTTTTTGAGCAACTAGTTCGTAAAGGCTACCATCGGTCTCCCGAAGGACGGCATCGAGCGAGGAGAAGAGACCGTGAGATCACGCAATCCGAGGCAGCTGGCGGAGGGCTCCGAGCAACCGATAAACGATCCCGAGCAGCTCGGTCAGCTTTTCGCCGAGCGAGCGAGCGCGGGCGATCTGGAGGGAATGCTGGCCCTATACGAGCATGACGCCACGTTCGTGGGGCCCGACGGCGCGACGGCGGCAGGCAGCGCCGCGATTCGGGAACGCCTGGCAGGCCTGCTGGAGCTTCGGCCGCGCATTACCGTGTTGGGGGGCGAGGTCGTGACCGCGGGCGACGTGGCGCTGATCTCGAACCGCTGGCGTATCGAGCTCGGCGGCGCAGATGAAGGCGCGGGCTACGAGGGCAGGAGCTCCGAGGTGGCACGGCGCCGACCGGGGGGCGGCTGGAGCTACGTGATCGACAGTCCATCCTTGACGGGCGCCGAGTCGCTCGCAGGCCGCCGGCATGCGCTCGAGTCGACCGGCCCAGGCCACGCTGGCACACGGCCGCGCGCTTCCGAGTTTCAGGGCGGTGTGACCGTGGACGGCGCCGACCCGCAGGTGCCCGCTTTCGAGCAGCTGCTGTTCGAGCAGGACGGTCGCGTTGCGCGGGTCACGCTCAACCGGCCGGCGCGGCGCAACGCCCTCTCGATCCAGCTGTCCGATGAGCTGCTGGCCGCGCTCGAGCTGGTAGGGCGCTCGCCGACGATCAGGGTGCTGGTGATCGACGGCGCCGGCGAGACGTTTTGCGCGGGCGATGACATCACCGAGATGGGAAGCTGGGGCGACGCGAACGAGATCGTGCGCCGCGTGCGCGGTTACCAGCGGATGGCGGACACGCTGGCGGATCTCGATCAGGTGACGATCGCGGCGGTCGATGGGTACGCCGTGGGTGGAGGGCTCGAGATCACGATGGCGTGCGACTTCGTGATAGCGACGGAGCGCGCGAAGTGGGGCATGCCCGAGGTGGATGTGGGCATCACGCCCGGCTGGGGCGGAACCACGCGCATGACTCGCCTGATCGGGCGGCGCATGACCAAGGAGATCAACCTGCTGGGGGCGCTTCACCCGTCGGGTCGCGCGGTCGAGCTCGGCCTGTGGAATCGCGTCGTGGCGAACGATCGGTTGCGGGCGGAGACGGGCGCGCTCGTCGAGCTGGTGCTGTCGAAGAACCAGCAGGCGCTGCGCCAGCTCAAGCTGATCATCGACAAGGGCGCGGAGGCCGATCTGCACACGGCGCAGGGCTTCGAGGCGCTGTCGGCGGGATTGAGCGGCGCGGTGAACGGCGCTTGGCAGGTCTCGGACGCGGACCAGGCGGCGGGCGTGCTGAGCTTCATCGGCAAGGCCGAGCTGTGGCAAGAGCGCAGAGCGTTGGCTCGCGACTTCTGGGTGGATCGCTCGGTCGCGACCGGCGGGCAAGCGTCGTGATTGCGCCGGTCGACCCCGCGCCCGCCGGCGCATCCCCGGCGAGTCGCGCGTGCGCTCAAAGCGACCCGACACCCACGAGCAACGCCCCCGCCCCAACCGATTCGGCCAACGCGCAGGCGCCGCGCGAGCTGCCGTTCGTCGACGCGTACTCGATCGAGGCGGACGCGCCGCCCGAGCGCGTCTGGGACGTGATTGTCGAACAGGTGCTGCCGCGCTTCGGGGGTGGCTTCGGCCCGGCGGCCACGGGTCGCATCGGGCGCGTGGGGACACGCCTTCTCAGGGCGCCGTACGCCCCGCCGGCGCTCACGGGCGCACACGCCGGCACCCGCCCTGCCGGAGCACGCGGGCGCGCGGGCGGCGCGGGGCCGAGCGCGCCGAGCGCGCCGAGCGTGATCATGGGCTTTCGCGTCGAGCAGGCAGAGCGCCCAGGCCTGATCGCGCTCGCCGGCGAGCATCGCTTTGCGCGTTACTCGCTGACGCTGCGCGTGACGCCCAGCGGATCGGGCTCGACGAGCCGGTTGAGCGCTGAGACGAGGGCCACCTTCCCCGGGGTCGCCGGCTGGACCTATAGGGCGGCGGTGATCGGCACCGGGGCCCATCGGCTGGTGGTCAGCCGTCTGCTGCACCGCATCAGGCGTCTCGCGCGGCCGGCATGAAGTTCGGCGTCCCGCCGTGCGCTCGCGCTCGGCCTTTCACCGGCACGCGCCAATCCGTTCGCCGTCGAGCCCCGCGGTCAGCGTTCGTCGCGCACGGCCACGCGCAACGGCTCTGAAAGCGCGGGCAGGCGCACGGGCGTGGCGTGGATCGTGCGCAGGCGTACGTCGCGCCACGAGAGACCCTCGTTGAGCAGCGCCGGCAGGCCCATGATCAGCGCGGTGGTCACCTCGACGGCCTGCAGGACGATGCCGTAGGCGATCGCTTCGGGCGTGGAGACGTGGTAGACGCCTGCCAGCACGGCGACGCAGGCGGCCTGGAAGACGCCGACGTTGGCGGGTGTGGCGGGGATCACGGCGGTGACGTTGACCGCGAACAGGACGGCGGCCGCGGCGCCGAGGCCCGCCTGGGAGTCGAGCCCCAGGGCCATCAGCAGAAGCCAGCACGAGGCAAGCTGCAGCGCCCAGGCGCCCAGCTGGAGCGCCGTCGCGAATGCGGCCCGGCGGGGCTGGCGAAAGATGCGCAGGCCCTCGCGCAGGCGTACGAGCACGGCGCGGGCTCCGGTCAGGAGCGTGTGCAGGCGCCGCGAGCGCGAGGCCGCCGCCGGCGGTATCAGCACTGGCGCGACCAGTAGGGCCACGAGCGCAGCGAACGGCGCCAGGGCAATCAGCAGCAGCGCACGGTCGTGGTGGTCGAGCACGCTGACGCTCGACAGCGTCACTGCCCCGAGGATGGCCAGCGCGAGCAGGTTCATGAGCGCCTGCGAGACGATCGTGCCGGCCACGACCGGGAGCGTCTCGCGGGCACGTCCAAGACGACGCGCGACGATCATCGCGCGCGAGGGCTCGCCCAGGCGAGCGGGCAGCGTGGCCGACATCAGGACGCCGATGAAGGTGCCCTGCATGGCGTCGCGCCGTTTGGCGCGCCGCGCGGTCGGGGCGCGCACGAGGATCGCGTGCCAGGCGATGGCGCGCGTGAACATGGCGGCGCACATCAGCGCCAGCCCGGCGACGAGCAGCCCCGGCTTGGAGGCCAGCAGCGAGGCGGCCACGCGCGTGACGCCGACGCGCTCGAGGGCGAGCCACCCCAGCACCAGGCCGGCGAGCGAGCTGGCGGCCAGGGCGGCACGCCGGACGGCCCGGCGGCGGCGCCCGGGGACGCGGCTGTCCGAGCCGGTTCCTGCAACGGGGGCGCGCAGCGAGGGCAGCCGCTGGGGCGGCACCGGGGTCAGGCGATCGGCGGGCATCAGCCCGTGACGCACGGCGGCGCGCGCCAGCGGCGTCGCCGGCTCGCCGACAGCGATGGCCTGCTCGTAGCAGTCGAGCACTTCCGCGGCGACGTGCGGCCAGGCATAACGCTTGGCGCGCTCTCGGGCGGCGGTCGCCATGCGCAGGCGCCCGGCGGGGTCGAGCGCGAGGGCGCGCAGCGTCTCGGCCAGCGAGAGCGGGTCGCCCACCGGGACGAGCTGGCCCTCGATACCGTCGCCGAGCACGTCGCGGTAGCCGGGTATGTCTGAGGCGAGCACGGGCGTGCCGGCCGCGAGTCCCTCGGTTATGACCATCCCGAAGCTCTCGCCGTGCAGAGACGGGGCACAGAGCACGTCGGCGCGCGCGAGCTCCTGGCGCTTGTCGGCATCCGAGAGCTTGCCCAGAGCCCGAACGCCGCGATCGTCGAGCATCAGGTGGTCGACCTCCTGCGCCGAGGCGCCGACCAGCGTGAGCGTAGCCGGGACGTGCTCGCGCAGCGCCTCGAAGGCGCGCAGCAGCACCGGCAGGCCCTTGCGCTCGACGGCCTGGCCGACGAAGGCGATGCGCAGCGGCTCGCCGTCGGCGCGCACGCGCGGCTCGGGGACGCCATCGGCCGGCAGCTCCACGCCGTTGGGGACGACGCGGTAGCGGCCGCCGAAGAAGCGGCGGCCGGTCCAGGCCGCGGCGTCGGACACCGCGATCCGCACGGCCAGGCGGTTGAGCTTGCGCCGCGCGCCGAGCAGGTAGGCGATGCGATGCGGGACCGCCGCCTCGGAGTAGCAGTGGAACGTCCCGACGAGCGGCGCCGCGGTGGACGTCAGCGCGTCCCACCCGATGGTCGGCGCGACCGGCTCGTGGATGTGGACGAC
>DATJOF010000004.1:0-18524 GCA_035507415.1 Solirubrobacteraceae bacterium | reverse complement strand
AGATGCGCGTGATCGGCGTGGAGATGCGAGATCAGAACCGCGTCGATCGCCTCGTCGACCCCGCCGCGAACTGGCGCGGCGAAGCGTCGCAGCGGGCCCACACGAGCGCGCAGCACGGGGTCGGTGAGGACGCGAACGCCGTCGAGCTCGATCCGTACGGTCGAGTGGCCGGCCCACGTGATGCCGAGGGTGCCGCGCGCGCGATCGTGTTCATCCATCGCTTGACATGATGCGGCCAGCGCCCTCAGGATGCCCCGCGTGACCTCAGTTACGACGGAGCTGGTGCTCGTGTCGCTCGCGGCGATGCTCTCGCCGACGACACTGAGCTTCTCGGTGCTCGTGCTCGTGCTCGGCACGAAGCCGCTGCGAACCGGGTTCCTGTTCTATATCGGCGCGCTCGGCGCGACGCTCATAATCGGAGTGATCGGCGCCTTCGCGATCGGTAACGTCGCCGCGAGCTCGAAGCCGAACACCCCGAAGACTCCCGTCGCGGTGATCGACCTCGTCGCGGGGGTGCTCGTGCTCGCGTACGTCGTGCGCGCGGTGCGCCGGCCGCCGAACCGCGAGCGCTCCGAGAAGATGATCGCCCAGATCTCGAAGGTCACCGACTCCCCGTGGATCACGGTCATCGGCGCCGGTGCCGCGCTCGCCAACCCCGGCGCTTTCCTGGCGCTCGCGCTCAAGGAGATCTCCGAGACGAATCCCACGACGGCGCAGTACATCCTCGAGTGGGCCGGGTTCGCGCTCTTTGCGTTGCTGCCGCTCTCGCTCGCGTTGCTCGCGCTGGTGTTCGCGCGCGAGCGCGCCGAGCGCGTGCTGCGCAGGGTCCGCACGTGGCTGGAACTGCACGCTCGAACCGTCGCGGGTGTGATCCTTCTGCTGCTCGCCGCGGCGCTGTTGCGCAACGGCATCGCGGGCCTGACCGGCTGACGGCACTCCCGCGAGCGTCGCTTTGCTCACGCGCTCGCGATCGACGCGTCGGCGGCGGCGCTTGCGCGCGGCTCGGGGGCGGCTTCCCCGTCGGCCTCGCTCTTGTACTGCGCGAGCAGCTGCTTCTCCTGCTCGTGGCGCGGGAACTTGATGTACACCAGCGCGATTCCCACGAACACCGCGATGATGCCCGCGGCGTACGCCCATTCGTCGCCCTTCAGGAAGGCCGTCTTGGCGCCGGCGATGATCTGGCTCGCATGCGCCGGGTACTGCTTCGCCGCGTCGGCGGCGCTCGAGAAGGACTTCGTGAGCGTGTTTTCGATGCTTTCGGTCACGTGCTTGCCGGAGAGCTCGGCCGCGGCCGTGGCCGCGTAACCGGCTGTCAGGAGCGCGCCGAAAACCGACTGCATGATCGCGCCGCCGAGGTCTCGCTGCAGGTCGGCGGTGCCGGACGCCATGCCAACCCGCTTCACCGGCACGGAGCCGGTGAGGATGTTCGAGGTCGGCGGGCCGGCGAGCCCGACACCGATCCCCACCAGCGCGTAGCCGACGCCGACCTTCCAGTAGGGGATCCCGTGCTTCCAGAACAACAGCATCCACAGAAAGCCCAGCAGCACGAACGACTGGCCGAGCAGCACGCACACGCGCGTGCCGTGTGACTCGATGATCTTCGCCGAGCGCGGCGCGGTGACCACCATGAACACGGCGGCCGGCAGGATCGCGAGCCCCGCATCCACCGTCGAGTACGCGAGCACGTTCTGCAGGAACTGCTGGCCGATGAACATCGCGCCCATCAGCGAGCCGAACACGATGATCCCGGCGCAGGCGCCGACCCAGAACGGCGGGCGCGCCGCGACGTGCAGGTCATACAGCGGGTTCGCGGCGCGCCGTTGACGAACGAAGAACAGGACGAGCGCCAGCAATGCGACGATCGCGAGCACGATCGTCAGCGCCGTTTGATTGGGAACGGGAGCGAAGTTGATCGCGAGGATCAGCGAGCCCACCAGCACGACCGAGAGGATGCCGCCGAGGTTGTCGACCGCGCCGGTCGTCTCGTTGACGTGCGCCGGCACGAACCGCCAGGCCATCACGATCGCGATCACCGCGAGCGGCAGCGTCAGCAGGAACACCGAGCCCCATTCGTGATGGCGGAGCAGCAAGCCGGCGCAGAGCGGTCCGAGCGCCGCGACCGCCGCGCCGATACCCGACCACAGGGCGATCGCTTTCGTGCGCGCCGGTCCCGACCACAGCGCCGTGATCAGCGCCAGCGTCGTCGGGTAGGCCATGCCGGCCGCGAGACCGCCGCCGACCCTGGCGATGAACAGCACGACGTCGCTGGGCGCAAGCGCCGCGAGCAGCGACATCGGAATCGCCAGGGTCGTGCCGGCCACGAGCATCAGCTTGCGCCCGTAGCGGTCTCCGAGCGCGCCCAACCATAGAACCGAGCAGGCGAGGCCGAGCGAGTAGCCGACGGCGATCAGATCGAGGGTCGTCTGGCCGGAGTCGAAATGCCGGCCGATCGAGGGCAGCGCGACGTTGGCGACCGACAGGTTGAGGTTCGCCACGGCGGCCACGAGGATCAGCGTGGCGAGCACGAGCCCGGCCCGGGCGGGTGCGCTCGAGGTGGTGTCCTCGGCGCTGCTGCCGGCCGCTGCTGGGGCGGCGCCCACGTCAGGTCCCGATTTCGAGTGCCACGAGCATGGTCAACAGCGCCACCACGACGAACAGCGGCAGCTGTGCGCCGGCAAGCGTCGCCGTGTGCTCTTCCAGCGTCTGTGCGCGCGAGGACGCGGCCGCCAGGGGCCTGGGCCGGTCAGAGGTGAGTCCGGCGACCGCGAACACCATCGCCAGGGCGCCGAACAGGGCCAGCCCGCAAGCGATCCAGGCCGCGACCACCGATTCGCCGGCGGCCACGAACACGACCAGCAGCGCCAGCCCGCCGACGGCGGCGATCGCCTGCATTCCCAGCGCGGCGCGCCCGAGCAGGGCGCCCCCGCTGAGCGGCAGCGCGAGCGTCGCGACCAGGAGCCAGATGAGCAGCGTGAACCATTGCATGGCAGTTCAGCCCGCGACCCTATCGCGCTCGGCGGCCGCACGGCGTCGAGGCTCCCTCCGGCGGCACATTCGCGAGGGCGCCGACCGCGAGACCCGTCGGCCCGGCGCCGCGGCCGGGGGAGTTGCCCGAGAGCGCTCAGCCACCGAGCAGCCCTCGCTTGGCCTGGGCGTACTCCTCGTCGGTGAGCGCTCCGCGAGCGTGCAGCGCAGCCAGGCGCTCGAGGCGTTCGACCGGATCTGCCGCGCCGCCGCTCTGTCCGCCGCCGTGCCCTGCGCTGTGCCCTGTGCCGTGCTCCGATCCCGCGTGAAGGGTGGCGCGCCCGCGTGCGACGGCGTCGCGCACGCTCGTGATTCCGCGGCGCATCGCGTCCCGTCCGCCGACGTACGCCGCGTTCGGAAACTCGGCGGCGGTCTGGCGCCGCAGCATCTCCAGGCCGAAGAACGAGAGCACGGTGATCAGCAGGATGCCTGTGAGTTTTTGCGTGGCGTCGATCGGGCCCCATAGGAACAGGATCAAGAGCCCGACGGCGAGCGCGCCGAAGCTGATGTCGGGCCGGTCGCGCAGGTAGGGAGCAAGCGCGCGGCGGGTCGCGGTGGCCCACCGCGAGCGCCCCCCGAGCAGGCCCGCGATCACGACCACGACGCCGATGAAGATCAGCCCACCGGCGACATCGACGAGCACGCTCGTGCCGATCGACCAGGCGGCGGTCGCGGCCGGCCGCACCGCTTCTGTGGTCGCGAGCGTGTCGACGACCTTCGCGCCGATGATCGAGCGGGCGATCAGCGCGACCAGTCCCGACCCGACGCACACCAGGCCGATGTTCACGAGCGTGCGGCTGCGCCGGCCGCGCGCCAGCCCGAGCGCGCCCGCGAACAGCGCGAGCACGAGCAGCGGCAGGATCAATGCGAGGCTGCGCAGCAGGCGCACGGCCGACTGCATCGTTTCGAGCGACTTGGCGCTGAAGATCTTGATCTGCGCGACGCTCGCGGGAAGTTTTTCCGCCGTCGAGGCCGGCGCCCCGAAGCGCGTGGCGAGTTCCGAGACGATCGGGCGCAGGTCGAGAACCACAGCGCCGCCGCCCGGGGTGCGGATCACCTTGCCCTTGTCCTCGATCAGGTTGACGAACTGCTTGTGGGTGACCTGGTTGGCGGTCTTCCACAGCTGCTGCACGCGAGGCTGCTGCAGCGCCAGCACGATCCCTTTTTCGATCACGCTGCGCAGACCTCCGGCGGCCGGCCCGGCGAGCGGCTTCAGTTCGCTGGGCAGGCCCGCGCGGATTTCGCCGGCGACGTTGACGTTCTGATAGATCTGGTTTGTCAGATACGACGACAGCTCTTCCTGGATCGCGGGGTTCTCGAGCAGCTTGGTGTTGGTTTCGGTCCAGTAAGACGTGTCGAGCAACTGGCGGTTGGCCCACACCGCGAAGATCCCGATGATGCTCAGCAGCGTGGCGAGCGCGAGCAGCGAACGCACCAGCCAGATGTGCGCCCCGCGGGCCTCGGCGGAGCGGCGCGCGACGGTCGGCAGATCGGCGCTCACGTCCGCGCCGTGCGCCCGCGCCTGGTCGCTCACGGCGCCTTCCTCAGGATCGCTGCACCGGCGGCATCAGCGCCCCGATGATCCAGAAGATCGGGATCACGATTCCGATCAGGAACATGATCCAGTGACCCTTTTTGATCGACGTGAGCCCGAGCACGAGCAGCAGCACGATGTAGAGGATCCCGAGACCGGATCCGAGTGCGGTGGAGATCGCCAGGACCATGTGATCGCGCAGAGTATCTGCTGGCAAGCCGGCGCGCACTGGCAAGCCGGCGCGTACTGGCAAGCCGGCGCGTACTGGCAAGACCGCGCGCACTGGCAAGCCGGCGCGGAG
The DNA here is from genome assembly GCA_035507415.1 of Solirubrobacteraceae bacterium. Taxonomy (GTDB): domain Bacteria; phylum Actinomycetota; class Thermoleophilia; order Solirubrobacterales; family Solirubrobacteraceae; genus Palsa-744. Next base: position 13,665 of record DATJOF010000004.1, on the reverse strand, counting down.
CCCGCACCGGCAAGCCGGCGCGGGCTCGGGCCTCGGACTCCGGGGTCCGTCGCACGCGAGCGCGGGCGCGCGGACCTAGGTGATCTGCCGACCTCCATATGCGGCGAGGCCGTAGATGATCAGGATGTCGATCGCGAATATGGCGAGTGACCAGAACGGGTAGGCCGGAATCGCCATCAGCGCCCCGATCGCACTCAGGCCGGCGATGCCGATGCCGAACCAGCGCCCGAACGCGCCGCCGGCCCAGATCGAGAAGGCGGCGACGATCTGCAGGGCGCCGAGGATCAGCGTGATCCAACCCCACGTGTTGAGGTCGCTGAGGATGTACTGGGTTTCGGTGGTGTGGACGAAGAATTTCGAGTTGTCGATCGCGGCGATGCCATAGATCACGTTCAGGACACCGGCGATCATCAGCATGATCCCGGCGAACATGATCCAGCCCATGCCCGCTTCTTCTTCGTTCAGGCGGGCTTCCTCGCCCGCTCGAGCTCCCGTCGCTGCCATTGCCTCGCTCCTTTCAGCTTGTGATGCTTGCTACTTGCTCATACCTGAGCTTGGACGTTTTGTTACTTGGTGTAGTTCGGTCTAGGTCGGCATGGCTCCTGCCCATGACGGCCACGCACCGCAGACCGACGCGAACCGCGCGCGACCAACTCGCGCCGACTGCGCCAGAGCGCCGCTCCGTGCGCGACCGAACCCGGAGCCCTGCCCGATGCCGTGGGCGCCGCCCGAGCTGTGGTGCACGGTCAGGCGTCAGCCTGCACGACGCTCACAGAGCGCCGAGATGCCTTCCTTCACGTCAGTAGCCGAGTCTAAGAGCGCCCCGCCGGCCTTACATCGGGGTTCGGTACCGGCCGTCTTGCGGAGAACTACGTAGTGGATGCGGCAGGCTGCTCGGTCGGCAGGCGGCGCGTGGCGAACACGGCCACGAGCGCGATCACGGCCAGCAGCGCCAGCGCCGCGCGCAGCGCGTCCAAGCGCGCGGTCGCGTTCTCTTCGACGATCGCGTCAGCGGTCGGCGGCGCCACGCCCGCCTGCTCGAGCGACGAGCGCAGTTCGGTGTCGGATACGAACGGAACGCCGCTCGAGAGCTGGACCGTGGCCTGCGATTTGACGGACGCGGGCACGGCCGCGTTCTGTTCGATCCCGCTGTGCAGCGATGAGGCGAGCGCCGCGATCAGCACGGCGCCGGCAAGCGCGGTGCCGATCGACGCGCCGAGGTTGGTGAGCGTGTTCTGCAGTCCGCCGACCTCGCCGCTGAGCTCATCGGGTACCGCCGATACCGTGACGCTGCCGAGCTGCGAGGACAGCGCTCCGATGCCGAGGCCCGCCAACAGCATCGGCCAGGTCACGATCTCGGGGCCGGCACCGGCGTCGAGCGCGCCGACCATCACGACGATGCCCGCAAACAGCGCGATGAAGCCGATCCGGATGACCCTGCGCGGCGAGGCCCGAGGGAACGCGCGCGGCACGCCGACCGCGGCGAGCAGCAGCGTGAGCGACAGTGGCAGCAGACGCACGCCCGTTTCGATCGCCGACAGCCCGAGCGCCACCGACAGGAACAGCGGCACCGTGAAGAACAGCCCGGCCTGCAGCAGATACTGCGAGAAGAACGAGATCAGACCCCCCTGCAGCTGGCGATTTCGCAGCATCGCCGGATCCACGAGCGGCTCGCGGCCGCGGCCCAGCTGACGGTTCTCCCACTCCAGGAACAGCCAGATGACGACGCCGCCCGCGAGCGCCAGCCAGACGGTCGGCGACAGGCCGAGCCACTGCGGCGCCTCGGGCTTGGGCAGCACGAACCCCCACGCGCCGGCGCGCAGGATGCCGAACACGATCAGCGCCAGCCCAAGCGCCGAAAGCGCCGTCCCAACCAGGTCCAAGCGAACGCGCTCGGCTGCGGGGGCGTCGGCCATGCGACGCGTCAGCGCGAGGATCGCCAGAACGATCAGGACCTCGCCGAGGAACACGTAGCGCCAGGACAGGTAGGTCGTGAACAGGCCGCCGATCAGCGGACCGGCGGCGACTGCGATCGCCCCAGCCGAGGCGACCAGGCCGTACGCGCGCGGGCGCTCGGAGCGACCGAAGTTGGACGCCACGAGCGCCACGATCGCCGGCAGGATCAGCGCCGCGCCGAGGCCCTCCAGGAACGACCATCCGACCATCAGCACGGCCAGGCTCCCGGACGCGGCCGTGGTCGCCGAGCCGCAGCCGTAGATGACGCAGCCGATCGCGAACGCGCGCTTGTGGCCGAGGATCTGGCCGATCTTTCCACCGGTGATCATCAGCGAGGCCATCACGAGCGTGTACAGCGTGATCGCGGTTTGGATCCCGGTCACGGTCGTGTGCACGTCGCGGGCGACCGTCGCGATCGACACGTTCATGACCGAGCTGTCGAGGATCATCAGGAACTGGGCCGACGCGAGCGTGAACAGGACCATCCCGGCACCGCCGGCCTCGCTGGAGGTGCCGCCGAGCGGACCGACGGCGGACTGGTTTGCGCTCATTTCGCTCACCGGGCCGCCCTGCGGACCCGGCCTGCGCCGGCCGACACTAAGGCGCGAGCTCGCGCCCGGCGGCGCGCAGCGCGAAGCCGATCAGCACGAGCCCGAGCCCGCGCACGATCAGGACTATGCCCAGCACGATCGCGAGCGTGGTGATGCCGAATTTCGGCCAGGCCACGATCACGATCCCGAGCGCCAGGTCGAACAGGGCGCCCAGCAGGAGCCAGCCGCGGCCGCGACTGGCCTCGACCGCGCCGACGAGCCGCAGGACGCCCGCGAGGATCAGGTAGATGCCGACCGCGAGCGCGACCACGAGCACGCTCCCGCTCGGGTGTCGCACCACGATCAGTCCCGCGATCACGGCCAGCGCCCCCGCGAGCACCGCTCCCGAGCGCGAGCCGGCAGGCCGCCCGAAGGCGGCGATGATCAAGAAGACGCCGCCGATCAGGAGCTCGATGCCGACCAGCACGGCGACCACGGTCAGCGTTGGCTTCGTCCAGACGATCAGGACGACGCCCCCGGCAACCGAGAGCAGCCCGACGACGAGCCCGAGCCACCACGAGCGGGCAGCGTCCTCGAGCACCCCCAGCTCCGACATCGACGTGTCCGGCTCCCACTCCGACCCCCCGCGCGGATATGACGCGCTCATCGCTTCCTCCTGTGTTCGGTGTTGCGCGTGCGCGGCCCCTCCCGCAGCCTGTATCCGCGCACCTGCGACCCAGGCGCTCCACCATACCGCCCGGTCCGGACCCGCCGCGACTTACGGTCGGCCGTATCAAAACTGGGTAAAGCAAACGCAAGAGAGACCGCATCGAAGCGCGCCCTGAAGGGTTGGTTGGGATGAAGCCGAAGCTGGTCCACGTATTGCCGGCCCAGATGCCCAACCGGCTGGTCCGTCGCGCTCGGCGGCTAGAGCAGATCATTTCGACCCCAGTTCGACCCCAGGAGGTGAGGTCAGATGCGTATCTTCAAACCGACGACCGCCGTGATGACGGCGGTTGTGCTCGCACTGGCTCCCGCTAGCGCGTACGCGATCCACGGCGCCGGCAGACACGCCAGACACCGGACCGCGAGCCCGAGCGGAGGCTGCAAACTGTCGGTGAACGCCGCGCCGCGGTACATCGAAGACGGCGAATCGGCCCTCGTTTTCGGGCGGCTGAGCTGCGCCGAAGGGAGCGTCGCGAATCAGACCGTGACAGTGATGGAGCGCTCGCCCGTGAGCGCGCCCGCCGCCAGCGCGGGGACGGCCACCACCGACGCGGCCGGCAACTACCAGCTGACGTCCGCGGCGCTGAGCGCCAATACGGCCTTCTATGCGACCGCGCTCGGCGCACGTAGCGTCGAAAAAACTGTCCGGGTCGCGCCGAAGATCAGCCTGAGCGGTCCGGAAAACGGCTCCGAGCTGTTCACGGGCGCGGGCCCCCTGGTCCACAACGGCGCGCGCCCCGCGTATCGCAACCGGATCACCTTCGCCGGCACGGTCAGCCCGGCCGATGCCGGCGCGACCGTGGTGCTGCAGCGAGAGAATGCGAACAGCGGCGAAGTATGGCGCCGCATCGGGCTCGGCGTGGTCGGAGCAAACGGCGGCTACTCGATCACCCACACCTTCAGCGTTCCAGGGCTCGCGAACATCCGCGTGGTCGTCCGGGCGAACAGGTCGAGCTATCGCGCGGCGTCCGAACCGCTCTCCTATGAGATATCCAAGGGCCAGAACCCGGCACTGACGATCTCGAGCTCGTCCGAGCCTGTCTCTTATGGACAGTCGACCACGATCTCCGGCACACTCGCCGCGGGCGCCGGCAAGTCCGTGACGCTGCTCGAGCGGCCGCGAGGGGGCCATGCCTTCGTGCAGGTCGCAAAGGCCGTGACGACGACGGGCGGCGCGTATATGTTCGCCTCGCAAACGCCCCTGCAGAGCGTCTTCTATGAGGTCAGCGGCGCGGGCGCGACATCAACGGCGCTGTTCGAGGGCGTGGGTTATACGGTCAACGACACAGCGGTCGTGCCGAGCACGGTCAAGGCGAGCCAGCCGTTGACGTTCACCGGCACCGTCACGCCTGCGCGCCCGGGCCACGCGGTCTATCTGCAGGTTCAGAATCCGCTCGGCGTGGGCTTCCACGTGGTGGACGTAGGTGTCGAGAACGCCTCGGGAGGCTTCTCGCTCAGCCACAGCCTGTTCGTCGCGGGCACCAAGAAGCTCCGTATCAAGGTTCCGGGCGATCTGGAATACGAGGGCGTCGCGGGCCAGCTGCTGACTGTCGAAGTGACGCCCGCGGCGCCTGGTGCGCTGACACCGGAGCTGCCCGGTAACAGCTCGCTCCCGTCCGAAGGCCAGATCTAAACGACAACCGACACCGCAGTCGCGCTGCGGCCGCCTCCCACGAGGTGGCCGCGGTGGCGCTGCTCAGGCTGCGAGGCCCGCGCGCGTCGGTGTCGCGGGCTCGGGCAAGGGTGCGAGCCCGCAGCCGGATCCGCCTCAGGCCGCGACCGCGCGAGCCTGCAGGTGGGCGCCGACCTTGCGCTTGACGCGCTGCAGGGCGTTGTCGACCGTCTTGGTGTCGCACGAGAGCCGCTCACCCACCTGCTCGTAGGAGCAGCCGTCGAGATACAGCGACAGGACGCGGCTCTCGAGCTCGGACAGGGCGGTCGACAGGCAGCCCACGAGCGAGCGCAGCTCCTCGGAGGAGATGACCTGATTGACGGGGTCGTGCACGCTCGGGCCCGGCAGCATCTGATCGAGCGTCGGCACGTCGTCCCCGGCCGCGGCGGGCGCCGATGAGAACGACACGTATTGGTTGAGCGGCGTGTGCTTGTTGCGCGTCGCGGTCTTGACGGCGGTGATGATCTGGCGCGTGATGCACAGCTCGGCGAAGTTGCGGAAGCTCGACTCGCGGTCGGAGCGGAAGTCGCGGATCGCCTTGTACAGGCCGACCATGCCCTCCTGGATCAGATCGTCGGCGTCGCCGCCGGCCAGGAAGTAGGAGGAGGCCTTGAGGCGGACGAAGCCGTGGTAGCGCTTGACCAGGCTGTCATATGCGACGCGGTCGCCCTGCTTGGCGAGCGCGATCAAGAAGGCATCATCGACCTTGACTTCAGGGTTAGGGCTGCGGGGGTTCCTCAGTGCCACGAGCAGGTCCTTTCTCCGTCGCTTCACGCGCCCGAAGACGCAAAAAGCCCGGATTTGCTCAGTGGCGCACTCCTCCCCTGGCGCCAGTACTAGGTGTCTGAACCTTAGGTTCAGCGTTATGTGGGCGCGAGATTGGCACAGTTGCGCAGGCTTGTCAAGCGCGGGGGCGGCGCTGCTGCAAGATCTCGTACAGGATCGCCGCCGCCGCGGCGCTGACTCCGAGCGACTCGATCCGGCCGAACATCGGCAGAGCGATCAGCTGATCGCAGGCGCCCGCCACGCGCGGGCGCAGTCCCCGGCCCTCGCTGCCGAGCACCAGCACGACGCCCGAGGCGCGGTAGTCGGGAGCGTCGTAGGCGACGACATCGGGCCGGCGGCGGCGGGAGGGACGGTCCTGCTCAGCAGCGCCCGGAGCGACGGCGCTGGCGCCGTAGCACCAGCAGCCGGCCTCGCGGGCCAGGCCGAGGAAGTCGCCGAGGTTTCGCACGCGCGCCACGCGCAGATGCTCGACGGCTCCGGCCGAGGCCTTGCACGCCGCCGGCGTGATCTCGGCGGAGCGATGCTGCGGGATCGCGATGCCGGCGACGCCGGCGCACTCGGCGGTCCGACAGATCGAGCCGAGGTTCTGTGGGTCCTGCACCTCGTCGAGCGCGACGATCAGCGGCTCGGGGCCGCGCAGCAGCTCGTCGCTGCCGGCGTACGGATAGGGGCCGGCCTGCGCGCACACACCCTGATGTGCCGCCGAGCCGCAACGACGCTCGATCTCGCGCGCCGAGCTCATGTGCACGCGCGCCTCCCGCAGCCAGGGCTCGTGCTCGACGGCGGACTCGATCGCCCAGATCTCATCGACGCTGCGCGACCTGCGACCCCGCAGCGCCTCGCGGACGGGGTTTCGGCCGTAGAGGATCACGACGCCGGCATCGGTGTCGCCCTGTTGATCACGACGCGGGCATCGGTGTCGCCCTGTCGATCACGCGACATCGATATCGGCTCGGTGATCACGGCGCCGGCAGCGGAATCAGCTCGGAGCCGTCCGGCCCATCGCGAATCTCCCAGCCCAGCGCCCGCAGCTGGTCGCGGATGCGGTCGGCGGCGTCGAAGTCGCGCGCCTCGCGGGCTCGCTCGCGCTCTTTACGCAGCGACTCAGCCTCCGGGTCGATCGTCGCAGCGTCGGCCACCGGTTCGAGCGGCGCCAGCTCCCCCAGTCCGATCACCTCGAGCATCTCGCGGAGGTCGAGGTCGCCGACGGACTCGCCGCGCCGGTTCGCCTCCCTGACCCACTCGAACAGCCTTGCGAGCGCGGCCGGCGTGTTGAAGTCGTTGGCGAGAGCAGCGAAGAACGCCTCCTTGTAGGTGGCCATGTCCGCGGGGCTCTCGTGTCCGGGGTCGAGCCGGCGGAGCGCGTCGCGGATTCGATAGACGCGCCGGTCGGCATCCTCGAGCTCGGCCTGCGAGAACGCGAGCGGCTGGCGGTAGTGACCGGACACGAGGTACATGACGACGGCCTCGGCCCCGTACCGATCGACGACCTCGTGCAGCGGCGCGATGTTGCCCGCCGACTTGGCCATCTTCTCGCCCGTGAGCTGGATCATGCCGTTGTGCATCCACAGCTGCGCGAGCTCGGCGCCGCGTGCGGATCTGGTCTGCGCGGCCTCGTTCTCGTGGTGGGGGAAGAGGAGATCTGAGCCGCCGCCGTGGATGTCGAAGCCGACGCCGAGCAGCTGCTCGGCCATCGCCGAGCACTCGATGTGCCAGCCCGGCCGGCCCTCGCCCCAGGGCGCGGCCCAGTAGGTGTCCTCCCCCGGCTTGCGCGCCTTCCACAGCGCGAAGTCGAGCGGATCGTGCTTGCGTGCGGCGGGCTGAGCGGGATCTGAATCGTCCTCGCCCTGGTCCATGTGCTCGAGCGTGCGGTGCGAGAGCGAGCCGTATGACGGGTCCGAGCGCACGCGGAAGTAGACATCGCCGTCGACCGCGTAGGCGTGGTCGCGCTCGATCAGCGCCTCGATCAGCGCGACGATCGGCCCGATCGTGTGCGACGCGAGCGGCTCGTGGTCGGGCCGCCCCAGGCCGAGCGCGTCGGTGTCGGCCCGATAGCAGGCGGTCATCTCCTCGGCGAGGGCGGCGCTCGGGCGTCCCTGGGCGCGGGCCGCGTCGTAGATCTTGTCGTTGACGTCGGTGACGTTGATGACGAGGTCGACCGCGTAGCCCTCGTGCTCGAGAAAGCGCTTGAGCAGGCTGAAGATCACGAACGGGCGGGCGTTGCCGATGTGGATGCGGCTGTAGACGGTCGGCCCGCACGCGTAGATGCCGACGCGCCCGGGGTCGCGCGGCTCGAGCAGGCACAGCTTGCCGGTTCGCGTGTCCTCCAGATGGACGTCTCGGGGCATCGCCGCGCACCCTAGTCCAGGCGCTCATCGGCCCGGCTCAGGCCGGCGATCGCGAGCACCGCCACGCCCTCGCCGCGCCCGACGAAGCCGATGCGCTCGCCGGTGGTGGCCTTGACGTTGACGCGCGCCGCCTCGATGCCCAGCGTCTGCGCCAGGCGCTCGCGGATGGCGGACCGGTGCACGCCAAGCTTGGGCTCCTGCATGAGCACGGTGCAGTCGACGTTGACGACCGCGAGGGCGCGCTCGCAGAGCGTCGCGAGGACCGACTCGAGCATCGACATCGAGTCGGCGTCGCGCCAGCGATCGTCGCTGTCGGGGAAGTGCTCGCCGATGTCGCCGAGCCCGGCGGCGCCGAGCAGGGCGTCGATCAGCGCGTGAGCCAGAACGTCGGCGTCGGAGTGCCCGTCCAGGCCAAGCTCGTATGGGATCTCGACGCCGCCGAGGATCAGCTTGCGGCCGGGAACGAGCCTGTGCGAGTCATAGCCGATGCCGACGAGCGTCATCGCACGGCCGCGCCGATCGGCTCGAGCCGCCGGGAGCGCCGCTCGAACACGCACAGCTCGCCGACGTCGAGTCGCTCGAGCAGCTCGAGCGCGGGCTCGTAGTCGGCGCCGACGTCCTCGGGGCGGTGAGCGTCGCTGGAAAGCGTCACCGGAGCGCCGGCGTCGAGGCACATGCGCAGGAACGGCTCGGCCGGGTAGAGCTCGCCGGCGGGCTTGCGCAGGCCGGCGGTCGAGACCTCGACGGCGATGCCGGACTCGGCGATCGCTTCGACGGCGGGCTCGTAGTAGCCGCGCAGGTCGCCCGCGGGCCGCGGACGCCCGCGCCCCCAGACCTTGACGAGATCGGGATGGGCGAGAACGTCGAAGAGCCCGCTGGTGGCGGCTTGCGCGAGCGTCTGAAAGTAGCTGCGCCAGATCGTCTCGGCGCTGCGGCCGCTGCGCCAGACGCCGTATTCGTCCATGTCGAGCGCCTCATCGCCGAGGAAGTGAACCGAGCCGAGCACATAGTCGAAGTCGTGGGACTCGAGCAGGCGGGCGGTGCGATCCTCGCGGCCGCGCACGAAGTCGGCCTCGATGCCGAGCCGCAGATCGGTCTGCTCGCGCACGAACCGGCAGTACTCGCCGAGGTCGTCGCGGGCGTTCTGCACCCAGAAGGGATGGCGCCAGATCTGCAGCGAGTCGCTGAAGCGATACACGTGCTCTGACACGCCGAGCTCGCTGATCCCCCGCTCACGCGCGATTTCGCGATAGCGCTCGGCGTTGTCTTGCGTGAAGTGCTCGGCAGCGCTCGCTGCGAGGTCGTCGGGTCGCAGGTGTACGTGGTAGTCGGTGAGCATCGTGGCGCGAGCGGGGCCGGCGAGTGGCGGACGAGTCACGCGGACCGGCGCCGGCCCGAGGATTCAAGCAGCCGGCCAGCCGACGATTCAAGCAGGCGGGCCAGCCGACGATTCAAGCAGGCGGGCCGGCCGACGATTCAAGCAGGCCGGCGAGCGAGCAGCAGCTCCGCGAGCTGCAGGTCCGCCTCGGTGGTGACTTTCAGGTTTGCGCCTGACGATGGCACGATCCCGACACGCCCACCGCAGCGCTCGACCAGCCAGGCGTCGTCGGTGGCCTGCGCGAGCAAGGCCGCGGGCACGTCGAGCGCACGCTCGAGCGCTGCGCGCCGGAACACCTGCGGAGTCTGCACGGCCCACAGGTCCGAGCGGTCGAGCGTCTCGGTCACGACGTGGTGTGCGGCTCGCTTGATCGTGTCCGTCACGGGCGCGGCGGCGATCGCGGCATCGAGATCGGCCCCGCTGCCGGCCTCGAGCGCGGCGAGCGTGTGGCGCGCGAGCTCAACGGTCACGAGCGGGCGTGCGGCGTCGTGCACCAGCACCGGGTCCCCCGGTCCGGCGGCGGCCAGCGCCAGGCGCACCGACTCAGAGCGTGTGGCCCCGCCCGGGACGCCCAGCAGCTCGGGCGGCGAGGCCGGGGCGATGTCCCATTCGTGCACCGTGCCCCCGCTGTCGGCCGGCAGCGCAACGATCACGCGCTCGATCTCGGGCAGCTGGCGCAGCACGTCGATGCTCCACATCACCAGCGGGCGCCCGCCGAGCGGGACGCGGCCCTTGGGAACGCGTGCGCCGAGTCGCTCGCCGCGGCCGGCGGCGAGGATCAGCGCGATCGCCACGGCGGGCGGGCCGTGAGCCTCGTGTCTTGAGTCAGAAACTCGGTCAGCATCTGCCGGATCGATGGACGGCGCCGGGACATGCCAGCGAGCTTCTGACTCACGACACGGCTAGTCGGCGGTCACCGCGAGCCGGCTGGAGGCGGAGCTGGCGAGGAGCTCGTCGAGATACTCCTCGGCCTCTTCCTCGTCCTTGTCGAGCGCGTACATCAGCTCCGAGGCGAGGATCTTCTTGGCGCGGGTGAACATCTGCTTCTCCCCGGTCGACAGTCCCTTCTGGGACTCGCGCAGCGCGAGGTTGCGCACGACCTCGGCGAGCTCGTAGATGTCGCCCGTCTTGATCTTGTCGCGGTTGTGCTTGAAGCGGCGGTTCCAGTTCTTGGGCATCTCGGAGACTTCGTCCTGGAGCACATCGAGGACCTTCTTGACGGTCTCCTCGTCGATCACGCGGCGCAGGCCTGCGAGACCGGCATTTTCGGTGGGAACCTTCACGGTCATGTCGTTGTGCAGGATCTTGATGGTCAGATACTCGCGTCGTTCGCCGAGCATCTCCATCTCTTCCTTGCCCTCGACCTTGCCCGCGCCGTGGTGGGGATACACGACGTTGTCGCCGAGCTCGAATTCGATGAGCTCGGCCTCGCGGCTGACCTCGAGCTCCTCGAGCAACGACTCGGCGGCGGCGGCGTCAGCCACAGCGAGGGTCTGTTCGGTTGGTTGTGCGCTGATGGTGTCCTCCTTGGTCATGGCCTGCGTGCGCGAGCCGGTGTCAAGTCTGCAGGTAGCGATCCACGAGGTTGATCTCCTGCAGCCTGCGCAGGCCCTCGCGAATGTCCTTGGTTCTGATCTCCCCGACACCCTCCACAGCCTCGAGGTCCGCGTCCGTCGCGGCGAGCAGCTCCTCGAGGCCCCCGAACTCGTTGACGATCTCTGTGACCACCAGCCTGGGCAGCTTGGGAATGCGCCCGAGCACGCGATATCCGCGCGGAGCCACGGGATAGTCGAGCGTGTTGAGCTTGCGGTCGTAGCCGAGCAGCTCGGCCAGGCGCCCGAAGTCGAGCAGGTCCTGGTGTGCGAGCCGTCCGATCTCCTCGAGTGCCAGCGCGAACGCTTCATCCGAGTAGGTCGACAGGTAGTCGCGCACTAGCGCCGCCTTCTCCGCGGCGGTGCCGACCATCGTCTCGTCGAGCTGCATCTCGATCAGGCGACCCTCGCTGCCGAGCTCGACGATGTAGCGCTCGATCTCGACCGCCATGCGTGTCACGAGCTCGGAGCGCTGGAGCACCGTGAGGACGTCGTGCAGCGTCACGCCGCCCTCGAACTCGAGCGCGGTCAGCCGCGTGGAGACCTGGTCGAGGCGGCTGCGGTACTTGTCGAGGGTCGCGAGCGCCTGGTTGGCCTTGGCGAGCACGGTCGGGATGTCGACCAGGATGTACTTGATGCCGTCGACGTACAGCGAGACCACTTCGCGCCGCTGCGAGATCGCGATCACGAGCGCGTCGGTCTGCTTGGAGACGCGCTCGGCGGTCCGATGACGGGTCCCGGTCTCGTGCGAGAGGATCGTCGGATCGGGCATCAGCTGGACGTTCGCCATCGCGATCTTGGTGGAGTTGGCGTTGAGGATGATCGCGCCGTCCATCTTTGCGACCTGGTAGAGGAATGCAGGCGTGTAGTCGATGTCGAGCTTGATGCCGCCCGAGTTCAGGAAGCTCAGCTCCTCGGGCTCGCCGATCACGATCAGCCCGCCGCTGTGCGCATGCAGGATGCTGTCGATGCCCTCGCGCAACGCGGTTCCGGGCGCGACCATCTCCAGCGCCTTCATCAGCCCCGGCTCCGGCCTCGCTTCAATATCGAATTCTTCGCCGGATCGTGGGGCCACCAGGGCACATTCTACGGTATTCGCCCCCGTGCAAGCTGCCTCACAGGGCCACGGCAACGAGATCAGAGCTGCTCAGCGGACGCCCACGACGGCGCTGCGGCGCTCAAACGCCGCGAGCTCCATCGGGGATCTGGCCGACGCGGCGTCGTCGCTCGTTACTGCTCGGCGGGGGGCTCGGGCTCTGGCTCGCCGGCGCCCTCGCCCTCTGCGAGCTCGGGATCCTCGCTCCCGGCGCCGCCTCCGTCGCCGGCGCCGACAGCCACCGGGGTCTTCTGCTTCTTCGGCTTGACGACGGTCAGGCGCACCTCGCCCTCCTCGCCCTCCGGGGCGGGATTGACCACCACGGTGGCGCCGGGGACGATCTCCTCGCGCAGCACGAAATCGGCGAGCGGATCCTCGATGTAGCGCTGGATCGCCCGGCGCAGGGGTCGCGCGCCCATCGCGGGGTCCCAGCCCTTGTCGACCAGCATGTCCTTGGCGGGGTCGGTCAACTCGAGCTGCAGCTCGCGTTCTGCCATCGAATCGCGGATGCGCAGCAACAGCAGCTCGACGATCTGCTTGATCTCGTCCTTCTGCAGCTTGTGGAAGACGATCACATCATCGATGCGGTTGAGGAACTCGGGCCGGAACACCTTCTTGAGCTCGCCCATGATGCGGTTCTTCATGTCCTCGTAGGTGATCCCGGTCTCGTCGTCGGAGACCGCGAAGCCGAGCGGCGTGTTGCGCGCGATCTCGGCGGCGCCGATGTTCGAGGTCATGATCACGATCGCGTGGCGGAAGTCCACCGTGCGCCCCTGCGCGTCGGTGAGGCGGCCGTCCTCGAGAATCTGCAGCAGGATGTTGAAGACGTCGGGGTGGGCCTTCTCGATCTCGTCGAGCAGCAGCACCGAGTAGGGCTTGCGCCGTACGGCCTCGGTCAGCTGTCCACCCTCGTCGTAGCCGATGTAGCCCGGGGGCGAGCCGACCAGGCGCGAGACGGCGTGCTTCTCCATGTACTCGGACATGTCGATGCGGATCATCGCGTCGTCGTCGCCGAACAGGAACTCGGCCAGCGTGCGCGCCAGCTCGGTCTTGCCCACGCCCGAGGGACCCAGGAAGATGAACGAGCCGGTCGGCCGTTTGGGGTCCTTCAGGCCCGCGCGCGAGCGCCGGATCGCCTTGGAGATCACCTCGATCGCCGGGTGCTGGCCGATCACGCGCTTGTGCAGTTCCTCCTCCATGCGCATCAGCTTCTGGGTCTCGGCCTCGGTCAGCTTGAACACGGGGATGCCGGTCCACATCGAGACGATGTCGGCGATCTCCTCCTCGCCGATCGACGGCCGGTCACCGGACTCGCCCGATTCCCACGCCTGCTCGAGCTCGCGTTTCTTGTTGGTGAGCTTGCGCTCGGTGTCGCGCAGCGCGGCGGCCTTCTCGAACTCCTGGGCCTCGATCGCGGCCTCCTTTTCGCGCCGCGTCGACTCGACTTCGCCCTCGAGCTCGCGATTGGCGGGCGGCGAGGTCATCGACTTGATGCGCATGCGCGACGCGGCCTCGTCGATCAGGTCGATCGCCTTGTCGGGCAGGAAGCGGTCGGAGATGTAGCGATCGGCGAGTTCGCCG
>DATJOF010000003.1:0-15150 GCA_035507415.1 Solirubrobacteraceae bacterium | reverse complement strand
GGCGACCTCGTGATCCTGACCGGGCGCACGATGGTCAAGACCGTGCTGCCGCCATACCCGTACGGCGAGGAGCTGGTGTCCCAGTTCCTGTTCGTGCTGCGCCTCTGCTGGCTGCCGCTGCTGCTCTCCACGATCGCCATCAGCTACGGTGCGCCCGGGCTCGAGGCAGAGAACTTCCTGACGGTAATCGGGGCGCAGGACCGGCTCGGCGGTTTCTTCGTCGTATTCGCCATCCGCGAAATCGGACCCTTGATCACGGCGATCGTGCTGGCGGGCGTCGGAGGCACCGCGATCACGGCCGACCTCGGCGCCCGCAAGATCCGCGAGGAGCTCGACGCGCTCCAGGTGCTCGGCGTCGACCCGATCAAGAACCTCGTGGTACCCCGCTTTCTGGCGCTGATGCTGGTCACGGGGCTGTTCAACCTGTACGCAATCCTGTTCGGGCTGTTCGGCGGACTGCTCGCCGCCTTCACCTACGAGCAGCCGCTCGGCCCGTTCTGGAACACGCTGTTCGCGAACGCCACGTCCACCGATCTGTGGGGCTCGGTGCTGAAGACCACGATCTTCGGCGCGATCATCGCGATCGTGTGCTGTTACAAGGGCATGTCCGCCTCCGGCGGCGCCGAGGGCGTCGGCCGCTCGGTCAACCAGGCAGTCGTCATCACGTTCCTCGGCATCGGGGCGTTCAACACGGTGTTCACGCAGACGCTGCTCGCAACCCATCCGAACATCCTGGTGATCAAGTGATCGCGGTTCCTGTCCAAGCGCCGGCGCACGCGCGCGCGCGCCCGCGCGCGTGCGCCGTCCACGGCGAGGCAACGAGCCGATGAACGAGCTGCTCGCGATGCCGCGCGAATGGGTCCTCGCCGCGGGCGAGATCGCGGGGTTCGGCGGCAGGGTCGTGCGCGAAGTCTGGGGCCTGCGCGTGTTGCGCTTCTTCGGCGAGGCCCTGCGCCAATCGGGGATCATGATCATCTCCTCGACGCTCGTCATCTGGGGGCTCGTGTTCATCGTCGGCCTGGGCACATGCGGCGTCCAGGGCGCCTACTTCACCGAGGCGCAGGGCGCGCCCGCCTACGCCGGCGTGTTCGCCGCCTGGTGCGACCTGCGCGAGGCCGTCCCGCTCACGTTCGGATACATGATGTCCGCGAAGGTCGGCACCGGAATCGTGGCCGAACTCGGCGCGATGCGGATCTCCGAGGAGATCGACGCGCTCGAGGTGATGGGGATCGACTCGATGACGTTCCTGTGCGGCACGCGCCTCCTGGCCGCCTGGCTGGTGCTGCCGTTCATGTACATCTCGGCGATCGGCGTCGCCTACGTGGGCTCCTACCTGGCGGTCGTCCAGCAGGTCGGCTACGTGGCCTCGGGCGGATACTTCCTGCTGTTCTGGCAGTTTCAGAACCCGCCCGACTTCCTGTTCAGCCTGATCAAGGGCATGGTGATGGCCACCGCGATCGTGCTCGTCGGCTGCTACTACGGCTACAACGCCAGCGGCGGCCCCGTCGGCGTCGGCACGGCCACGGCCAAGTCGATGGTGCTGAACCTGGTGCTCGTCAATCTGATCGGCATGCTCGGCACGCAGATCTTCTGGGGCGCCAAGCCGCGCGCCCCGATCGGCGGATAGGGACGACGATCCCACGGCCAGATCGCTCGATGCCGTTCCGCCCGCGGCGTGCCTGCCCGTCCAGCGAGATCGTGCGCCCCCGTGAGCAACCGCTAGGCTGACCGCCGTGGCGAAGACCCTCCTCATAGCCGAGAAGCCCTCGGTCGGGCAGGACCTGGCGCGGGTCCTGAAGGGGCCGTTCCAGAAGAAGGAGGGCTGGCTGGAGGGACCCGAGGACGTCATCACCTGGGCCGTCGGGCATCTCGTGCAGCTGGCCGAGCCCGACGAGTACGACCCCAAGTTCAAGCGCTGGCGCATGGACGATCTGCCGATCGTGCCCGACCGCTTCAAGCTCGTCATCCGCGACGAGCGCTCGCGCAAGCAGATGTCGGTGGTCAGCGCCCAGCTGCGCCGCGACGACATCGACCTCGTCGTCAACGCCTGCGACGCCGGGCGCGAGGGCGAGCTGATCTTCGCCTACCTGTACGAGAAGGCGAAAGCCAAGAAGCCCGTCAAGCGGCTGTGGCTCAGCTCGATGACCAACGCCGCGATCAAGGAGGCGCTCAGCTCGCTGCGCCCGGCCGAGGAAATGGCCTCGCTCGAGCAGGCCGCGCGATCGCGCTCGGAGGCCGACTGGATCGTCGGCATGAACGCCACGCGGGCCGCCACGATCCGCCTGCGCAGCTCGTTCGACGGAGCCGTGTCGCTGGGACGTGTGCAGACGCCGACGCTCGCGATCGTCGCCAGGCGCGAGGAGGAGATCAAGGCGTTCAAGCCCGAGCCCTACTGGCTGGTCGACGCCGTCTTCGAGGCCGATGGCGCACGCGTCTACGAGGGACGCTTTCACGCCGGCTCCAAGCCGAGGATCGCCACCGAGCAACAGGCCCAGGCGATCGTCGCCCAGTGCAAGGGCAGGCCGGGCACGATCACCAAGCTCGAGCGCAAAGAGCAGCGCGAGCGCCCACCGCTGCTGTTCGATCTCACCACGCTGCAGCGCGAGGCCAACACCCGCTACGGCTTCTCCGCGAAACGCACGCTGGCGGCCGCGCAGCGCTGTTACGAGGAGCACAAGGCGCTCACCTATCCGCGCACCAGCTCCCGCTACCTGACCAAAGACATGATCCCCGAGATCAAGCCCACGGCCGAGCTGGTCGGGGCGCACCGCGAGTACGCCAAGGCGGCCCGGTACGTGCTCGGGCTCGACCTGCTGCCGCTCGGCAGGGTGGTCAACGACGCCAAGGTCAGCGACCACCACGCGATCATCCCGACCCGCTCCGAGCACAACCTCGAGAAAATGGGCTCCGACGACCGGCGCGTCTACGACATGGTCACCCGCCGCTTCCTGGCCGTCTTCCATCCCGAGGCCGTGTTCGAGAACACCCGCGTCGAGACGACGGTGACCGGCGCCGAAGCCAAGGACGACGCCGACGGGCACGTGTTCCGCACGCGTGGCCGGCTCCTGCTGATCCCGGGCTGGCGCGGCGTCTACGAGGAGACCGACGGCACGGCGGGCGGCGCAAAGCAGGAGAGCGCCGACGACGCGCCGGCGGCGGCCAAGAACGCCGCCAAGGGCGCCGGCGAGGGCAGCGCCGGCGCAGACGAGGACGAGGGCTCCAACCAGCGGCTGCCCAAGCTCGAGCAGAACGAGCGCGTGCAGACGCGCGAGATCGAGAGCGTGCGCAAGGAAACGAAACCGCCGCGCCGCTACAGCGACGCCTCGCTGCTCGGCGCGATGGAGACTGCCGGCAAGCTCGTCGAGGACGACGAGCTCAGGGAGGCGATGAAGGAATCCGGCATCGGGACGCCCGCCACGCGCGCGGCGATCATCGAGCGGCTGATCGCGGTCGGCTACATCGAGCGCGACGGGCGGGCGCTGGTGGCGACCGAGAAGGGCTGCAGCGTGATCAGACTGCTCGATGCGCACGCGCTCACCTCGCCCGGGCTGACCGGCGACTGGGAGAGCCGCCTGGGCAAGATCGAGCGCGGCGAGGACTCACGTGAGAAGTTCATGACCGACATCGCCGGCTTCGCGCGCGAGACGGTCGGGGAGCTCGACGAGAAGCTCAAAGACGTGCGCATCCCGCGGGCCCGACTGGGTCCCTGCCCGGTCTGCGGGCACGAGATCGTCGAGAACCGCAAGGGCTATTCGTGCTGGGCGCGCGACGACCCCGGTTGCGGGTTCGTGATCTGGAAGGCCAAAGCCGGCAAGCAGCTGCCGGTCGCCGTCGCACGCGAGCTGATCAAGACCGGATACACGGCGCAGGTCGTGACCGGCTTCAAAGGCCGCAGCGGACGCAGCTTCAGAGCGCATCTCGCCTTGAGCCAAACCGAGGAGGGCAAATGGCGGGTCGAGTTCGACGAGCAGTGGGCCAAGGAGGGCGCCAAGCCGCCTGAGGCCGAGTCCGACGCGCGGGACGGCGCGCGCAGCGACCGCGCGGCCGCCGAGGTCGAAGCGCGCACGGCCGCGTAGACGTCCTTGCGGCGAGCCGGACCGGGAGGCTTGGACTGGACGATCTCCGATCGCCCTGAGCTGGCCGCCGAGCTCAGAGCGCGCAGCTGGTCGGCTTCGTCGCTCGAGCTGTGGATCGCCTGCCCCGCGAGGTGGTTCGTCGAGCGCATGCTCGACCCCGCAAGCCAGCAGCCGGATCCCGAGCCGCTCGCGCGCGGCGCGCTGGCTCATGCTGTCCTGCGCGACACGCTGCACGCTCTGCGCGAGCAGACCGGCTCGGCGCGCGTCACGACCTCGCGCCTGGCGCTCGCGCGCCGCTTGCTGGCGACGGCCTTCGCATGTCAAGAGCCCGCCTATCAGCTGTCGGCTGAGGCCGCGCGCGTCCCGGGCCTGCGACGCAAGCTGCAGGCCGACCTCGAGCGCTACCTCGCCCACGCGGCGGAGCAGGACAGCCCGTTGGAGCCGCGCGAGCTCGAGCTCGGCTTCGGGTTCGAGGGCGAGCCGCCCGGCCTGCCGTCGCTGGATCTCGGCGACGGTCTGCGCCTGCGTGGCAGGATCGACCGCATCGACGTCGGTCCGCACGGCCAAGCGGTGCTCTACGACTACAAGGGCGCGAGCGTCTCGCCGGCGGCCAAGTGGCTCGAGGACGGCAAGATCCAGCTCGCGCTCTACGTATTGGCCGTGCGCGAGCTGCTCGGTCTCGATGTGGTGGGGGCCTTCTACCAACCGCTCACGGGAGTCGATCTGCGCGCCCGCGGCGCACTCGATCGATCCGCGGGTATCGAGCTCGAGTGCGTCCAGACCGATCTGCTCGAGCACGACGAGCTCGAGGAGCTGCTCGAGCGTGCCCGTGAGCTCGCGGTCGCGTCCGCCACGCAGGCGCGCGCCGGCGCGATCGAGCCGCGCCCGCAGACGTGCAGCTACGGCGGCGGATGCGCTCACCCGGCGATCTGCCGCCAGGGCCGCTGACGGCCGCCGGCCTGCGCGATGCTTTGTCCTCGGTCGCTCGCGTACCTAGTACGCCACGCTCCCTGCGTCCGCGCCTCGCTTGACCGGCGGCCGTCAGAGACGGCCGCAGTGTCTGCGGCGGGCAGGAGGATGATCCGATCGTGCAGACCCTGACCGACGAGCAGCAGCAGGCGGTGGACCGCCGCCGTGAGCCGCTGCTGTTGGCCGCGGGCGCCGGCAGCGGCAAGACCTCGGTGCTGGTCGAGCGCTTCGTCAGGGCCGTCTGCGAGGACCACCACGCGCCAGAGCGGATCCTGGCGATCACGTTCACCGAGCGCGCTGCTCAGGAGCTCGAGCAGCGCGTGCGGGCGCGCCTGCTCGAGGTTGGGGCGGCCGGCCCGGCACAAGCTCTCGAGCGCGGCTTCATCGGCACCTTCCATGGCTTCTGCGCGCGCCTGCTGCGTGCCCACGCGCGCGCGGCCGGCATCGAGGACGAGCACTTTGCGATCCTCGACGAGCGGGTGTCCGCCCGCCTGCGCCGACGCGCCTTCGCCGGCGCGCTCGAGCAGTTCGTGCGAGCCGGCGAACGCACCGACGCGGTCGAGCTGATCGCGGCATACGGACCCGACCGCGCGCGTGCGACCGTGCTCGAGGTGTTCGCGCAGCTGCGCAGCCGCGGCCAGCAGATGCCACGACTGCCATCGACCCAGCTTCCTCTGCCCGGGCTCGAGCGCGATCCCGATTCGCTCGACGTCGATGGCGCGAGGACGCTGCTGCTGTGGGCCGAGCTGCTCGAGCGCTTCGGCGAGCGCTACGAGGCCGCCAAGCGGGCCCGCCACGGGCTCGACTTCGATGATCTCGAGCTGCACGCGGTGGCGCTGCTGGCCACGCAACCGCGGCTGCGGCTCGCCTGGGCGCAGCGCTTCGAGCTGGTGATGGTCGACGAGCTCCAGGACGTCAATCCGCGCCAGCTCGAGCTGCTGATGGCGCTCGACCGCGAGAACCTGTTCACCGTCGGAGATCGCTGGCAGTCGATCTACGGCTTTCGCCACGCCGACGTCGGCCTGTTCGCCGCGCGCGAGCGCCAGCTCGCCGAGCAAGGTCAGAGCCTGCGTCTGGCGCACAACTTCCGCGGACGCGCCGAGCTGCTCGACGCCGTCAATGCCGTGTTCGCCAAGCGCTTTGGCAGGGCCTTCACGCCGCTGCGAGCCGGTCGCGAGAGCGCGCGCGAGCACGAGGCACAGGCCGCACCGGTGCTCGAGCTGCTGCTCTGCGACCGCAACGGCTGGGATTCCACGCGCTCCGGCGATCGGCACGGCGACGGCACCCGAGCGGGAGACGCGACCGTGCCGAGCGCCCCTGCTGCCGGCACCAGTGACCGCGCGACCGGGCCGACCGCCCGGCCCTGGCGCGAGGCCGAGGCGCGCCAGCTCGCCGCGCGGGTGGCCGAGCTCGTGCGTGACGGTCATGCCGCACCCGGCCAGGTCGCGATCCTGCTGCGCGGCACCGGCGACATCGACTGCTACGAGCGCGCTCTCGCCGAGCAGGGGCTCGACACGCTCGCCAGCGCCGGGGCCTACTGGCGGCGCCAGGAGATCGCCGACCTGCTCGCCTATCTGCGCGCCGTCTGCGACCCGCTCGACGAGCCGGCGCTGTACGGAACGCTCGCTTCGCCGTTCGCCGGCCTGTCCGCCGGCGCGCTTGCGCTGCTCGCCCAGGAGGCGCGTGGGTCGGGACGGGGACTGTGGGAAACCGCGCGCGAGGCCCCGCACGAGCGTCTGACCGCCGACGAGCGCGAACGCCTCGCGGGCCTGAGCAGATGGCTCGAGCACGAGCGCCGCCTCGCTCCCGAGCTCGAGCTCGCACAGCTGATCGAGCGCGCCGCCCGGCGCTACTTCGGCAAGCCGGGAGCCGGCAACGGGAAGCCGGGAGCCGGCAGCGGCGAGCGGCGCCTGGCGAACGTGCGCAAGCTGGTCGAGCTGGCCGGCGAGTGGGAGCGCAGCGAGGGTCGCGACCTGCGCGGCTTTCTCGACGAGGCGGCGCTGCAGGAGGGCGGCGGCGGCTTTCTCGCCGCCGCGGAGGCGATCGCGGAGCCCGACGCCCCGCTCGCGGGCGACGGCTCCCAGGCCGTCCGCCTGATGAGCGTCCACGCCGCCAAGGGCCTCGAGTTCGATGTCGTGTGCGTCGCCGACCTGGGCCGCACGCCGAGCACGGCCGTCCCCGACCTGCTGGTCGATGGCGAGCGCGTCGGACTGCGACTGATCGGACTCGAGGACCCGCGACCGCGCCCAGTGCTCGAATACGACCAGCTCACGAGCGAGCGACGCGACGCTCAGGGAGCCGAGGAGGATCGCATCGTCTACGTCGCGATGACGCGCGCACGCGAGCGGCTGCTGCTGAGCGCCGCGGTCGACTTCGCGTCGTGGCCGAGAGACCGCTCCGGAGCCGCCCCGATCGCCTGGCTCGGGCCGGCGCTCGCGGCGGACCTGCCGCAGATCTGCCAGGAGGCCCTGGCCGACCCGAGCAGCGGGCCGCTGCGGCGGCTGACGGTTGACGGCACCGACGTCGCGCTCGCCTGCCGGCTGAGCGTCGCCGGACAGGCTGTCGCCGCCTCAACGCGTTCCACGACCGCTGCAACGCCTGCGCCCGCGAGTTGACAGCCACGGTCTCGCTGCCGACACTTTGGCAATGGCGCGCTCGATGTGGAAAGGCACGCTCAGCTTCGGGCTGGTCAGCGTGCCGGTGAAGCTCTACACCGCCGTGACCGGCCGCACCGTGCACTTCCACCAGCTGCACAGCGCCGACGGTGGACGCATCCGCCAGCGCCGCGTCTGCTCGATCGACGGCGAGGAGGTGCCGCTGCAGGAGATCGTCAAAGGCTATGAGATCGCACCTGAGCGCTACGTCGTAATCGACGACGCCGAGCTCGCCGGGCTGGCGCCGAAGGCGACCCAGACGATCGAGATCGACGACTTCGTCGAGCTCGCCGAGATCGATCCGATCTACTTCGACCAGCCCTACTACATCGTGCCCGACCGCGGCGGCATGCGGCCCTACCGGCTGCTGCTGGCGGCGATGCGAGCCACCGGCAAGGTCGCCCTGGCGCGCGTGGTGCTGCGCTCGCGCGAACGTCTCGTGGCAGTGCACCCGCGCGATGACGTGCTGCTGATGAGCACGATGAACTACGCCGACGAGATCAACCCCACCGGCGAGCTTCAGGAGCTCGACGGACAGGAGCAGGCGGAGGTGGGGGAGCGCGAGCTGGACGTCGCTCAACGGCTGATCGAGTCGCTGGCCGTACCGTTCGAGATCGATCGCTACAAAGACGGCTACCGCGATGCCGTGCTCGGGCTGATCGAGCGCAAGGCCGCCGGCGAGGAGATCGTCAGCGAGCCACAGCCCGCCGTCGAGACGCTGCAGGCGCCCGATCTGATGAGCGCGCTCGAGGCGAGCCTGCAGCGCGCGCGAGCGCGCTCCGACGAGGACGGCAGCGCGGACGCCAAAGCGAAGCCGCGCAAGCGCGCGCCCGCCAAAACCCCCAAGCGCGCGCCCGCCAAAACCCCCAAACGCGCGCCCGCCAAAAGCCCCTAACGCGCGCCTACGTCGGGTTCCAAACGCAGTACCCTTTAGCTTCACCTCAGGTGCCCGCCTGTGTCCGCGCGGAGGGAGGCCGTGCGGGGCGCCGCCCAAGGGAGCACTTCCATGACTTCAGCAACCACGCAGCCGCCCAAGGCAGTCGGACTTTACGACCCTCGCTTCGAGCACGACGCGTGCGGCGTCGGCATGGTCGCGCGGCTCGACAACACGCCGACACACCGGGTGGTCGAGCTCGGCATCGCAGCGCTGAAGAACCTCGAGCACCGCGGCGCCTCCGGCGCCGATCCGTGCACGGGCGACGGCGCCGGGATCCTGATGCAGATGCCCGACGAGCTGCTGCGCGGCGTGGCCGGCTTCGAGCTCCCGCGACGCGGCTCCTACGGCGTGCTGATGTGCTTTCTGCCACGCGAAGACGACGTCGCGCGCGGGCGCCTGCAGCAGCTGCTCGAGGACACCGTGCGGGCCGAGGGTCAGACCGTCCTGGGCTGGCGCGACGTGCCTGTTCGCCCCGAGCACACCGGCGAGGTCGCGGGCCGCTGCCGCCCCACGATCAGGCAGCTGTTCGTCGGCGCCGGCGCCGAGCAGGGCGAGGACCAGGACGCCTTCGAGCGCAAGCTGTACGTGATCAGGCGTGTCTGCGAGCTGAGCCCGGAGGGCCGGGGCCTGTACGTGGCCTCGAGCTCGTCGCGGACCCTCAACTACAAGGGCATGCTGATCAGCTGGCAGCTGGCCGAGTTCTACCCGGATCTGCTCGATGAGCGCTGCAAGAGCGCGCTGGCGCTCGTTCACTCGCGCTTCTCCACCAACACGTTCCCCAGCTGGGAGCTCGCCCATCCCTACCGCACGATCTGCCACAACGGCGAGATCAACACGCTGATGGGCAACATCAACTGGATGCGCGCTCGCGAGAGCGAGCTGCACAGCGAGCTGTTCGGGACCGACGTCAAGAAGATCCTGCCGGTCGTGACGCCGGGCAACTCCGATTCGGCGACGTTCGACAACGTGCTCGAGCTGCTGATGCTGGCCGGCCGCTCGCCGGCGCACGCGGCGATGATGATGATTCCCGAGGCCTACGAGGGTCGCGACGACCTCCCCGAGGAGCTCGCTGGCTTCTACGCCTTCCACTCCTGCCTGATGGAGCCGTGGGACGGCCCGGCGGCGGTCGCCTTCACCGACGGGCGCCAGATCGGCGCGACGCTCGACCGCAACGGCCTCAGGCCTGCCCGGTATTTCGTCACCGACGACGACCTCGTCGTGCTGGCGTCGGAGATGGGCGTCCTGCCGGTGCCGGAGGAGACGATCATCGCCAAGTGGCGCTTGCAACCGGGCAAGATGCTGCTGGTCGATCTCGAACAGCACCGCATCGTATCGGATGCGGAAATCAAGCAGACGCTGTCGCGCGCCCGGCCCTACGGCGCGTGGCTCCGCGAAGGCCAGATCGTGCTCGAGGACCTCAATCCGGTCGAGCCGCGCGCATTGCGCACCGACGTCTCGCTGCTCGATCGTCAGCAGGCCTTCGGCTACACCCAGGAAGATCTGGCGATATTGCTCTCTCCGATGGCGACAACCGGCCAGGAAGCTGTCGGTTCCATGGGAACCGACACGCCGATTTCAGCGCTGTCGTCGAAGTCGAAGCTGCTCTACACCTATTTCAAGCAGAACTTCGCTCAGGTGACCAACCCGCCGATCGATCCGATCCGCGAAGAGCTGGTGATGAGCCTCGTTTCCTTCATCGGACCGCGGCCCAATCTGTTCGACCTTGACGGCGCGGCGCGGCGCAAGCGGCTCGAGGTGCGCCAGCCGATTCTGACCAACGAGGACCTCGAGAAGATCCGCAGCATTGGTCATTTCGAGGAGTCGTTCGACACCCGGACGCTCGACATCACCTATCCGGTGAAGAAGGGGGCGGCCGGCATGACCGAGGCGCTGCGCCGCCTTTGCGAGCGAGCGGAATCGGCGGTTCACGGTCGCTACAACATCGTCGTCCTCTCCGACCGCATGGTGGGTCCGGACCGAATTCCGATCCCTGCCCTCCTGGCGACGGCGGCGGTCCACCATCATCTGATCCGCAAGGGACTTCGCACCTCCGTCGGCCTGGTCGTCGAAACCGGCGAAGCGCGCGAGATCCATCACTTCTGCTGTCTTGCCGGCTACGGCGCCGAGGCAATCAATCCCTATCTGGCGTTCGAAACGCTGACCGCGATGGCCAAGGACCTGCCTGAGCCGATCAGCGGCTACGAGGTCGTCAAGCGCTTCATCAAGTCGGTCGACAAGGGCCTGCTCAAGGTCATGTCGAAGATGGGGATCTCGACCTACCAGTCCTATTGCGGCGCGCAGATTTTCGACGCGGTTGGACTTTCGCGCGCGTTCGTCGACGAATACTTTTTCGGCACCGCGACCTCGATCGAGGGCGTGGGGCTCGACGAGATCGCCCAGGAGACGCGGCGCAGACACAGCGACGCATTCGGCGATTCGCCCGTCTTGAGCACGGCGCTCGAGGTTGGCGGCGAATACGCCTACCGGGTGCGCGGCGAAACCCACAATTGGACTCCGGAGACGGTTTCGCTGCTGCAGCACGCCGTTCGCGGCAACGCGCGCGAACGCTACGACGCTTTCGCCAAGCTCCTGAACGAACAGAGCGCGCAGCTGTTGACGGTGCGCGGCCTCTTCCGCATCAAGACGGCGGAGGAAGACGGGCGGACGCCCGCGCCGCTCGACGAGGTCGAACCCGCCGTTTCGATCGTCAAGCGCTTCTCGACCGGAGCGATGTCGTTCGGTTCGATCTCGCGCGAGGCGCATACCACGCTCGCCATCGCGATGAACCGGATCGGCGGCAAGTCCAATACCGGCGAAGGCGGCGAGGAATCCGACCGATACAAGCGCTTGCCCAACGGCGATTCGATGCGCAGCGCGATCAAGCAGGTCGCCTCCGGCCGTTTCGGGGTGACCGCGGAATATCTCGTCAACTCCGACATGATGCAGATCAAGATGGCGCAGGGCGCAAAGCCCGGCGAGGGCGGGCAATTGCCCGGCCATAAGGTCGACGCGGTGATCGCCAAGGTGCGTCACTCGACCCAGGGCGTGGGCCTCATCTCGCCGCCGCCGCATCACGACATCTATTCGATCGAAGACTTGAAGCAGCTCGTCTATGACCTGAAGAACGTTAATCCGCAGGCTTTGGTGTCGGTCAAGCTCGTCTCCGAGGTCGGCGTCGGCACCGTCGCGGCAGGAGTGGCGAAGTGCAAGGCCGACCACGTCACCATCTCAGGCTTTGAGGGCGGCACCGGCGCTTCGCCGCTGACCTCGATCAAGCATGCCGGCAGTCCGTGGGAGATTGGTCTCGCCGAGACGCATCAGACGCTGGTCATGAACGGACTGAGATCTCGCATCGCGGTGCAGGTCGACGGCGGCGTCAGAACCGGCCGCGACGTGGTGATCGGGGCGTTGCTCGGCGCGGACGAATTCGGCTTCGCCACCGCTCCCTTGATCGCCGCCGGCTGCATCATGATGCGCAAGTGCCATCTGAACACCTGCCCGGTTGGCGTCGCGACCCAAGACCCGGTGCTGCGCAAGCGCTTCGTCGGCAAGCCGGAGCACGTCATCAACTATTTCTTCTTCGTCGCCGAAGAGGCGCGGCAGTTCATGGCGAAGCTCGGCTACCGCACTTTCGACGAGATGATCGGCCAGCGGCAGATGCTGGACCGGGACAAACTGAATGAACACGCAAAGGCGCGCGGCCTCGACTTCTCGAAGCTGTTCCATAAGCCGACGCCATGGCCTGAGGACACGATCCATCACAGCGTCCCCCAGGACCACGGGCTCGAAAATGTGCTCGACCGGCGCCTGATCGCCGATTGCAGAGACGCGGTCGAGCGCGGCAGGCATGTCCGCCTCGACCTTTCTATCCGCAATTCGGATCGTTCGACCGGGGCGATGCTGTCTGGCGCGATCGCGACCCGTTACGGCCACGCGGGCCTGCGCGACGAGGCGATCCATATCAAGTTCAAGGGCACGGCCGGCCAGAGCTTCGGCGCCTTCCTCGCCAAGGGCGTGACCCTCGAGCTCGAGGGCGACGCCAACGACTATGTCGGCAAGGGTCTCTCGGGCGGTCGGATCGTCGTCTATCCGCCGCGGGAGGCGAGGAAGCTGACGCCCGAGGCCTCGATCATCGTCGGCAATACCGTGCTCTATGGCGCAATCGCCGGCGAATGCTATTTTCGCGGCGTGGCCGGGGAGCGGTTCGGCGTCCGCAATTCCGGGGCGATCGCCGTCGTCGAGGGAACCGGCGACCACGGCTGCGAATACATGACCGGCGGTATCGTCGTCGTCATCGGCGAGACGGGCCGCAACTTCGCCGCCGGTATGTCAGGCGGCATCGCCTATGTTCTCGACGAGGCCGGAACCTTCGCCGAGCGCTGCAACCTCTCGATGGTCGAGCTCGAGCCGGTCGCCGCCGAGGAAGAGGTGATGTTGCGCTATCTCCATTCGGGCGGCGATCTCGAGCATCACGGCCGGGTCGACGTGATGCGCGACATGAGCCGGTTCGACGCCGAGCGCCTGCATCAATTGATCGCCAACCACGCCCGCTACACCGGCTCGACCCGGGCGCGGCGGATCCTCGAAGACTGGGAGGCCTATCTGCCGAAATTCCGCAAGGTGATGCCGGTCGAATATCGACGCGCGCTGGCGGAGCTTGCGGCGCAGAGCGGGCGCCCGATGCTGGCCGCGGGGGAGTGAGAAGGTCCGAGCGGACCTTCTCAAGGCGCCTCCGGAATGAGCGAGCCGGCCGGCGCGGGCGGCTGAGCCGGCCTCCGACGGCCGCAAGGAGCGCCCGGCAAAGTTCTTGCAAGTTGGGGTTGGCGCTCTATTGAAGCGGGCCGGAGCCCGGCTCACGCGATAAAGGAGCGGCGCGGCGGCTCAAGGAAGACGGCATGGGCAAGGTCACGGGTTTTTTGGAGATCGATCGCGCGGACCGGCGCTACGCGCCGGCCTCCGACCGAATCCGCCACTATCGCGAGTTCGTGCTCCCGCTCAGCGAGGAGGCGACCCGCAATCAGGCGGCGCGCTGCATGAATTGCGGCATTCCCTATTGTCACATCGGCTGTCCGGTCAACAACCAGATCCCGGACTGGAACGATCTCGCCTATCGCGGCGACTGGCGGGAAGCGGCGAGCAATCTGCTTTCGACCAACAACTTTCCGGAGTTCACCGGCCGGGTCTGCCCAGCGCCGTGCGAAGCGTCTTGCACCCTCAACATCCAGGACACGCCGGTGACGATCAAGACGATCGAATGCGCGATCATCGACCGCGCCTTCGAGGAGGGCTGGGTGAAGCCGGAGCCTGCCGCTCGGCGCACGGGGAAGAAAATCGCGGTGGTCGGCTCGGGCCCGTCGGGCCTGGCGTGCGCGCAGCAGCTCGCCCGCGCCGGCCACGAGGTGCACGTCTACGAGAAGCACGCGAAAGCCGGCGGCCTCCTGCGCTACGGCATCCCGGACTTCAAGATGGAAAAGCGCCATGTCGACCGCCGCATCGAGCAGATGACGGCCGAGGGCGTCATCTTCCATTATAACGCCCATGTCGGCGTCACCGTCAGCGCCCAGAGCCTCGTCGACTCGCATGACGCGGTCGCGCTCGCCGGCGGCGCTGAGGCTTCGCGCGATCTCCCGGTTCCCGGACGCGACCTTGCGGGCGTCCACTTCGCGATGGACTTCCTGCCGCAGCAGAACCGGCGGGTGTCCGGCGAGCCTGTCGGCACCAACGAGCCGATCCTCGCCAACGGCAAGCATGTCGTGGTGATCGGCGGCGGCGATACGGGATCGGACTGCATCGGCACGTCCATCCGGCAGGGAGCGCTCAAGGTCACCCAGCTCGAGATCATGCCGATGCCGCCGAAGGCCGAGGACAAGCTCCTGACCTGGCCGAATTGGCCGCTCAAGCTGCGCACCTCGTCGAGCCACGAAGAAGGCGCCGAACGCGATTTCGCGGTCAACACCGTCGCCTTCGAGGGAGAGAACGGCACGGTCACCGGCCTCAAATGCGTGCGCGTTGACGACAAGTTCAAACCGATAGAGGGAACGGAGTTCACGCTAAAGGCGGACCTCGCCCTCTTGGCGATGGGCTTCGTCTCTCCGGTCAAGGAAGGAATGCTGACCGAGCTTGGCCTTGAGCTCGACAAGCGCGGCAATGTCTCGGCCGACACCACCCGCTACGCCTCCTCGCGCGCCAAGGTCTACGCCTGCGGCGACATGCGGCGGGGACAGTCGCTGGTGGTCTGGGCGATCCGCGAAGGGCGCCAATGCGCGGCGGCCATCGACGAGGCCCTGATGGGCGAGACGGTCCTGCCTCGCTGAGCCGGTTCGGCTCCCTCTTCGTAGGCGTCCCGGCGGGCGATCCGGTTTGGGTTTTCTTGGCCGCGGGGCTGTTTCAGGCCGAAGGACCCGCCGTCGCGGGTTGGTTTATCTTGGACTAATTTGGATTCTCTCGTCCGAATCGTGACTTTTCAATAGCTTGCGCGCCCAGAAGCCCGGAGACAATTTATCCTCGCCTGCCA
>DATJOF010000002.1:0-41332 GCA_035507415.1 Solirubrobacteraceae bacterium | reverse complement strand
TTCGACGAGCACCTCTCCCGCGCTTGCCGCTTGCAGCCCGAGGATCACCCGGAACAGGGTCGTCTTCCCCGCGCCGTTTGATCCGATCAGGCCCGTGAACTCACCCGGCTTGACCTGAAAGCTGACCCGGTCGAGGATCGTACGCCCGGATATCCGCACGCTCACCCCCCTGACCGTGAGGATATCGCTGCGCGATGCGCCGTCTGAGCTCACAGTTTTTCAGTGGAAATACCTTGCGCGACGGCCTTTTCGAGAGCGTTGACCTCAGCGAGCATCCACGACTGGTAGTCATAGCCAGGGGTCGGCATCGTCTCGTACACGCCAACCACCGGAATGCCTTCCTTGAGCGCCAGTTCCCTGAAGGAGTTGGTCAGCGAGTCGGTCACCTGCTGGTTGTACACGAACACCTTGACCTTATGCCCGGTGAACAGGCTGTTCTGCAGCGTCACGTTCTGAGGTGCCGGGTCGGTCCCGTTCATGATCGCCGCCTGCAGCGTGAAGGGCGTCATGTTCTTCGTCCCGGCGGCTTCGAGCATGTAGTCGCCGACCGGCTCGGTCGTCGCGACCGGCGTGTTCGGGTAGGCAGCCTTGAACTTCGCGATCGCCGCGTACCACGGCTTGAGCGATTCTTCGAACTTCTTGGCGTTTTCTTGGAAATACGACGCGTGTGCGGGCTGCAGTGCCGACAGGTCGCTGACCAGCGCCTTGGCGACCGCCGGCATCGTTTCCGGTTTGTACCAGAGGTGCGGGTTCGGGGTGGAGTCCGGGAGGCCGAGGAGGTGCTGGACGTTGATGACCTTCCTTGAAGAGCTCGGCGAGGCCGACTCGATCTTTTCCATGTAGGTGTCATAGCCGACGCCGTTTTCGATCAGCAGACTCGCCGCGCTGACCGTCTGCGCGACGCTGGGGCTCGCTTCGAAGGTGTGCGGATCGGTGTTCGGGTTGCTCTCGATCGCGGCGACCTTCACGTACTTGCCGCCGATCTGTTCGATCACGTTCGCATACTCGTTCTCCGCGCCGACCGCGTTGATCACGGCGTTCGAGGAACCCCCGCCAGACGACGCCGAGGCAGAGGAGCCCGATCCCGATGGGGAACTGCTGCCGCATCCCGCGGCGAACAGCGCAAGCAACGCGCTCCCCGCAAGCACGGCCAAGAGGGTACGTGGACACGCAACGCGCCGTAGGGCGATCTTCATGGGCAACCTCAATCTGATGGTGGAAAGCACGGTGGCGGCGCCTCATCCGGGGTCCGCACCGGGAACCATAACATAGTATTGAGTCTAAGTCTTATTCTTGGCCGGATGGGCGGTCAGGCCCGGCAGTCCGAGCACTCGCCGCGCAGGATGACCTCGTGCTCGTGCGTATCGAATCCCAGGCGTCGCGAGAGCCTGTCGATCGAGCGCTCCAGGTCCCCGTCGTCAAACGGCACTAGACGCCCGCATGTATCGCACAGCAGGTGATGATGGTGAGCCCCGGCAGGGTCGATCAGCTCATAGCGTGTCGTGGCGTCACCCAGCTCCAAGCGCGTTACCAGCCCGCGATCCTGGAGCAGATCGAGGATCCGGTAGATGCTCGCCCGCGCGACACTCCTTTTGCTCGCCCGTAGCTGATCTTCGATCTCAAAGGCGCTGAGAGCGCAAGACTGCTCAGCCAGCAGGTCGATGATCGCGTTCCGTGCCCCGCCCTTCCGATGCCCAGCCTGGTCAAGCACCGCACGGGCATGCTCGGCCCACTCCGATGTGCTTGCCGCTGGCATACTCCCGATTCTAGCCGGCCAAGAGGCGATAGTAAGACTACTTCTCGCCAGCGCCGAACTCGGCGCCACGGTAACGAAGCTCCCGGGAGCGCATACAAGCGTCGCGCATCCGGCGCCGCGTATCGACGGACTTCTGGTCAACGTCCTAGCCGATCGGTTACATTCGCTTCTGTCCCGCTACCGCGCGAGCGTTGGTCAACGAAGCGCCTGAAGGCCACCACTGACCAGATCGCCTCGACTACCCCGAACGGCCACGTCCCGGCCAGGAATCCGTAGCAGCTGGAAAGCGCGCACCCCACAGCGAATGCCAGGATGAACCCCGGGCCCCGCCGCTCCAGCGCATACATAAGCATCATGAATGTCACGACACATGCGCCGAAGATCGTCAGCATCGGGCCAACCCACGTGATCTCGAGTCGTGGGCATGCCGGCTCGGCGCGCGTTCAGAGACGGCGGGACCCGACGTTCGCAGGAGACCTCGGCGCGCCAGTGCAGTAGACAGACCACTCATGTCACAAACGGTGGCGTGATGGTCGGCTCGACGTGTGCCGGACAGTCGATCGGTACCGCCATGACCGGGCAACGAGCCTGCCGTTGGAGTCGGTGTCGCGTCGGCGCGGTCATCACCGGCAAGGCCCTTGAAGCATGCGCGCCAATCACGAGCAAATCGACACCCAACTCGCGCGAGACCGACAGGAGTGCCGGGACCGTGTCTCCATCCATCAGGACGATCCGGGCGAGCACGCCGTTGGACGCGCGCCTCAAGTAGCACCGGGCTTGAATAGGGATCGTCCAGCCGCCGCGTGAAGGCGATCGTCGGGGTGAGGCGGTCGACCCGCAATGCCCTGGGCGGGGCGAGATGCGCGACGATCAGCTCGGCCTCCAACGAGGCCGCGAGCCGAGCCGCCGCTGCGGTCGCGTGAACGGACGCTGGAGACCCGCTCGCGCGTTCAGGATCTGCAGCCGTGGCAGCGCCTCGCACTCACGCGGATCCTGAACCAGCTCGGTATGGGCAGCCGTGGAAGTCATGCTGCTAGCCTCGCACCTCAACCCGGCTTTAAGTCAACCTGGAGCGCGAATGGCAGGAGCTGCGAGGCGGATATCGATCGGAGAGGTCGCGGAGCGGTCCGGGATGACCGCGTCGAGACTCCGCTACTACGAGACACGCGGGCTGATCGCGCCAACCGAACGGTGCTCCGGGAAGCGAAGGTACAGCCCGCGCGTGCTCCGTCGCCTCGCGATCATCGAGGCCGCTCAACGCGTTGGGTTCAACCTCGATGAGATCAAGGATCTGCTCGGCTCGCGCGACCGTCCAGCCCACGAGCGCCTGAGAACGCTCGCGCTACGAAAGCTGCCAGAGATCGACGCGCTCATCCTCCGAGCCACGACCGTCAAGCAGCTGCTGCAGTTCTGTGGCGACTGCAAATGCAAATCCATCGACGAGTGTCGCCTGCTCGACGAGCGAACGATGACGCTCGCCTTGGACGACAAGCAGGCACCGAGTGCGCTCACTCGCCATGAGACGCCCCTCCAGCGATCACAAAGGCAGTGCCCAGCGGGAGCAAGGCGGGGTCAAACCCTCTCTTGACACCGCGCCCAAGACCCAGGCGATATGGCGGAAAGCGGTGTAAGCGGGAGCGACGGGACTCGAACCCGCGACCTCCGGCGTGACAGGCCGGCGCTCTAACCAGCTGAGCTACGCCCCCAAAGGCGCGCGTGCAGCTCCGGGTGGCCCTGCACGCTGCGCCCAGTATGCCAAGCCCCGCGCGGCTGACCCTCCGTCGCACCAACGCCTCGGCCTGGCTCCCGGAGCGTCCGGCCCTCGGCACCGGGCGAAATGACTCGACGTGAGCCCTCGACCGGGGTGCGAGCGCCACGCGATGCGGCTCTGCGTACCGGCTCAGATCGGGCGGTCGCCAACACCAATGCAACTGGCCAGTCAGCCAGTTTTGCTCTACGCTTGCAGCCGATGGCGCTCGACAGCCCGGCCCCACTGCGCTCCTACAACCCGTTCGTGGTTCTCGTCCAGGACCTGCTCGAAGAGCGCGCCGCAACCGTTCCGTTTCCGCCGGGCGAAACGCGCCCCTCGCTCGTGCGCACCAAGCGCTTCGCCGATGACCCGCTATCGGTCCTGCTCGAGGCCTACGAGCGCTTCGGGCCGGTCTTCACGCTGCGGCTGTTCCACGCCAACGCCGTGTTCGCGCTCGGGCCCGAGGCCAACCACTACATCACGGTCTCGCATGCCGAGAACTTCCTCTGGCGCACGTCCTACTTCCGTGACCTGATCGGCTTCGCCGGCGACGGCCTGCTCACGACCGACGGCGATTTCCACCGCGCCTCGCGCCGGATCATGCTGCCGGCTTTTCATCACGAACGAATTGTCGGCTCGCTCGACACGATGATCGGGGAGACCACTGCGGCGCTCCCGTACCTCGTGCCCGGAGCCACGGTCGATCTGTACAAATGGACTCGCCGCCTGGCGCTGCGGATCGCGATGCGCGCGCTGTTCGGCCTCGACCCCGATGGGCCGGAGGCTCGCGCGGTCGATGCGGCCGAGCTGTTCGAGCAGACGCTCTCGTTCTATGGCCGCGACTACAGCCTGCGCATCCTTCGCGGCCCGTTGACTCCCTGGGACCGCCAGCAGAAAGCGACCCGTGCGATCAACCGCCTGATCTACGGCGAGATCGCGCGCCGTCGCGCCACCGGGGCGCGCGGCGAGGACGTGCTCTCGCTGCTGCTCGACGCCCACGACGAGGACGGCACGGCGCTCACCGATCGCCAGATCCGTGACGAGGTGATGACGCTGCTGTTCGCCGGTCACGACACCACGACCTCGACCGTCGCGTTCATGTTCTACGAGCTCGCCCGCCATCCCGACGCGCTCGAGCGCCTGGTCGCCGAGCAGCAGCAACGGCTCGGCGGCGCCCCGCCCATGCCGGAGCAGCTGATGGGCGACGGCCTGCCGTACCTCGAGATGGTGCTCGACGAGACCCTGCGCCTGTATCCGCCGGCCTGGGTCGGGCCGCGCCGTTCGGTCGAGCCGTTCGAGCTGTGCGGCGTGCGCGTTCCCGGCAACGCGTTCGTGAACTACTGCTCGTGGGCCTCGCACCACCTGCCCGATGTCTACGACGAACCCGAGGCCTTTCGCCCCGAGCGCTTCGCCCCCGAGGCCAAGGCGGCGCTGGCGAAGGGCGCCTACGTGCCTTTCGGCGGAGGCTCGCGCACCTGCATCGGCATGAGCTTCGGCCAGCTCGAGGTTCGCACGATCGCGACGCTGATCCTCGCCAACCTGACGCTGGGGCTGCCCGAGGACTTCGAGCTCGCGATCCGCCAGATGCCAACGATCAGCCCCAAGCAGGGGCTGCCCATGCGCGTACATGCGCGCGCGCGTGCCGCTGCCCGCTCCGACGTGGCGAGCGCCGCCTGAGCGCGCTCACTTCAGGCTGGCCCACATCGACAGCACGTAATCGTTCCCGGCGCCCGGAGCGCCCTTGACTTCGCGCGCTTCCACGCCTTCGACGTACACCTTCGAGCTTTCGAACAGCGTCAGCGTCAGCCCTTCCAGGAACAGCAGCCGCGGATGGGCCACCAGCTTGCCTTCCTGGGCCTCGGCCACCGCTTCGATGCTGGCCGTCAGCCCGAAGAGGCCACCGCTGGCGCGCACCACGACCGTCCCGGCCGAGCTGCCCACGAGCGTCACGGCGAAGCCCGGCGGCAGCGCCGCCTTGACGTCCGCTTCGTTGGTCGTGGCCTGCCCGCGAAGCTTCGAGCCGTTCTTGTAGAAGCGCACGTCGCTCAGCTTCAGCGATCCCTCCTGGGCGCGTTCGACGGTCGCATGCACCTTGGTCGTCGACGTCGCTTCGGCGACCAGCGCACCGCTCTGCGCCGGGGTGAGCTTCAGCCAGCTGGCCCGCACCCTGACTTCGTCGGCGTGCCCCCACAGCAGCTTCACGGCCGGCCACGCGCTGACGCTGACGCTCTTGACAGCCCCGTAGCGGGCGAGCTTCGAGCGCACCCTGCCGGCCACGATCCCAGGGAGCAGCAGCTGTGCAAGCACCACCACCACGACGACGGCCAGCGCCACCGCCAGCGCTGCACGCGCCGCGAGCCTGCGTCGGTCTTGCTTGCCCACACCGCCAGCTTCGCAGTTCCCCGCCGCTGCCGTCACAAGTGCCGCGGGGAGGCCGTTTGGGCTCCGCTAGCCTTCTAATCCCGACCCGGGGCGCGTAGCTCAGCTGGCTAGAGCACCTCGCTTACACCGAGGGGGTCGCCCGTTCGAGTCGGGCCGCGCCCATCCCAGCACGATGACCGACGAATCCGCACACGAGCATCCGCCCCTGCGTGTCGCCGTGGTCGGATCCGGGCCCGCCGGCTTCTATGCGGCCGGCCACCTGCTCGGGCATCGCTCCGAGCGCTTCGAGGTGGACATGTTCGAGCGCCTGCCGACGCCCTGGGGTCTGGTCCGCTCCGGCGTGGCGCCCGACCACCCGAAGATCAAGTCGGTCACGCGCATCTACGAGCGCACGGCTTCGCACCCGCGCTTTCGCTTCTTCGGCAATGTCGCGTTCGGCGAGCACGTCTTTCGCGAGGACCTGCGCGGCCACTACCACGCGGTCGTCTACGCCACCGGCTCTCCGGCCGACCGCGCGCTCGGCATCCCCGGCGAGGACCTGCCCGGCTCTCACGCCGCCACCGAGTTCGTCGGCTGGTACAACGGCCACCCCGACCACACCCACCTCGAGTTCGACCTGCTCTCGGCCGAGCGTGCAATCGTGATCGGCAACGGCAACGTCGCGCTCGACGTCGCACGCATGCTCGTGCTGGCGCCGTCCGAGCTCGCCTGCACCGACATCGCCGATCACGCGCTCGAGGTGCTCGCGAAGAGCCGTGTGCGCGAGGTCGTTCTGGTCGGCCGTCGCGGCCCCGCCCAGGCCGCCTTCACCAATCCCGAGCTGCTCGAGCTCGGCGAGCTCTCGCAGGCAGACGTGATCGTCGACCCCGACGAGCTCGAGCGCGGCCTGGCCGTCCCCGATCCCGACGCCGGCACGATCTCGCGGCGCAACGTCGAGATCCTGCGCGAGTACGCCGCCCGCCCGCCGCACGGTCACCCGAAGCGCGTCGTCCTGCGCTTCCTGCTCTCGCCCACAGCGCTGCAAGCCCGACCCGACGGACGCCTGGGGTCGGTCGAGCTCGTGCACAACCGGCTCGTCCCGGCATCCGGCCGACTGCGTGCCGAGGCCACCGACGAGCGCGAGACGGTCGAGGCCGGGCTGGTGTTCCGGGCGATCGGCTATCGCGCCGTGCCGCTCCCGGACGTGCCTTTCGACGAGCGGTCCGCGACGATTCCCAACGACGCCGGCCGCGTGCTCGATCCCGCCGGCGCCGGCGCGCTGCCGGGCGAGTATGTCGTCGGCTGGGTCAAGCGCGGACCATCCGGTGTGATCGGGACCAACAAGAAGGACGCGCAGGAGACGGTCGATGCGATCGTCGCCGACCTGCTCACCGACAACGGCGGGCCGCCCTCGCGCCATCTGCCCCACACCCCCGACCCCGATCTGCTCGAGGCGTTGCTGCGCTCGCGCCAGCCCGATCTCGTCACCTACGCCGGTTGGGAGTCGATCGACCGGCGTGAGCGCTCGCTGGGCGAGCCCGCCGGGCGCCCGCGCGTCAAGCTCACGACGATCGAGGACCTTCTGCAAGCGGCTGCGGCCGAACAGCCGGCTGCGGCTGAATGACTCGTCCGATATCGGTCGGACACGGAAACGCCCCGCGCCGGCAGCCGAGGTTGCGTTCGCAGTCCACTGAACGTTGTGCCCTAGTCCAGTCCACTGAACGTTGCTCTGGTCGAACCCACGCGCGCGCGTGCGCGCGCGTGCGTCGGCCGGCGAGACACGTCCCCCACCCCGCGCTGAGACACGTCCCCCACCCCGCGATCGTGCCGCCATGTGCCAGACTGACCGCCGCTGGCCCCGTTAGCTCATCTGGTAGAGCCCCGGACTTTTAATCCGGTGGGGCGGGTTCGAGTCCCGCACGGGGCATGTCGTCTCGCGCCGGGGCGATCGGCCGACTCAGCTCGTCGATCGCCCGCCGAGCCCGGCGACCGCCTCAGGCGGCGATCAGAGTTCAGGCGGCGATCGGAGGCACCGTGCGACGACGTCGAGCCAGGCGCCCGAGCGTGTAACGCACGACTGCTTGGGCCTCCGAGCCAGAGGCGGTTGGCTCGCTGAGCGTTTGTCCGCTCGTCAGCGAGACCGCCGCCAGCAGTCTGTCACCGGCCTCGGCGACCATCAGCGCGCCGACCGGTCGAGCAGAGCCGGCCCGCGTGGCGAGCTCGGCGATCGCCTCGCCGTCATCGCGTCCGGCGATGCGCACGACGAGATCCTCGACGTCGCACCCGGACTCGCGCCTCGACGCGGTCTGGGCCGGTGAGACAACGGGCTCAGAGCCAACGGGCTCAGAGCCGATCGCCGTAGAGCGCTCGGGATCGATGCCCGCGCCGCCCGACGGAGATTGGATTGGAGATGAAGTGAGAGCTGTTGTGGTCATGTCGACAAGCTTGCATCAGGATCAGCATTAGCGCAAGTACATCTACTGGTATTTCGATAAGATCAACTTATGCTGTGGCGGCGACAAGCGCACACCGATGCTTAGCCCCCAGCGACTGACGGTCTTCCGCGAGGTCGCCGAGCGCGGCTCGTTCACGGCGGCCGCCGACGCCCTCTCCTATACGCAGTCGGCGGTGAGCCAGCAGATCTCGGCGCTGGAGCGCGAGACCGGGGCGACGCTGATCGAACGGTCACGCAAGCGGGCACGGCTCACGCAGGCGGGCGAGCTACTGCACGACCACGCCGACGCGATTCTCGGACGCATCGCGGCGGCCGAACAGGAGCTCTCGGCGTACGTGCACGCCCGCGCGGGCCGGTTGCGCCTGGCGGCCTTCGAGAGCGCCGGGGCGGCGCTGGTACCGGCTGCCGTCGAGACGTTCTACGAGCGCTACCCGGGCATCGAGCTGAATGTCGTGCAGATGGAGCCCGAGGAAGCGTGCGCGCGGCTCGAGCGCCGCCAGCTCGACCTCGCGGTCGTCTATGACCTCGAGCCGGCGACCGGCGCGCTCGGCGATGAGCTCGCCTTGACCTATCTGTTCGATGACCGCTACACGGCCGTGCTCTCCAAGGAACACCGGATGGCGCGCAGGCGAACGGTCGCGCTGAACGACCTCGCCGGGGAGATCTGGATCAACACGACCGAGCGCGATCTCTGTCACGAGGTGATCCTCGGCGCCTGCCGAGCCGCCGGCTTCGAGCCCAACGTGGCGTTCGAAGTCGACGAGATCGCCACCAGCCAGGCGCTCGTGGCTCACGGCAAGGGTGTCACGCTGCTGCCCAGCCTGGCGATCGGACGCCGCCACCGCGACGTCGCGGTTGCGCCGCTCGGCAAGGCCACGCCGGTGCGCCGCGTCTACGCGGCCCGGCTCGACACCCGCTACCCGACGCCCGCGCTGGAGGCGATGCTGAGCGTGCTGCAGGAGGTGGCGCGCGACGTCCACAGCCAGGCGTGAGCTGCGCGGGCTACGCGTCAGGCCACGGCAGCAAGCGCCGGCCGAGGCGTTCGCGCACGCCCCGCGTCAGGCAACGGCAGCGAGCGCCGGCCGAGGCGTTCGCACACGCCCCGCGTCAGGCCACCGCGGCCAGGGCCGGGCGAGCCGTGCGCAGACGCCCCTGGACTTCGACCTCGACGCCGTATCTCGGCGCGAGCGTGATGCCGCGCAGAACCACCGGATCGAGGCGATCGCGCACCGGCCGGAGCTGTAGCGCCGGCACCGCGGCGCGCAGCACCTCGGCCATCTCTGCCTGCGCCAGCGCGGCGCCGATGCAGCGCCTGATGCCACCCCCGAACGGCAGCCACGAGTATGACTCGGCGCCGTCCTGCAGGAAGCGCTCGGGGCGAAACTGGTGCGCCGCCGGATAGAGGTCCTCGCGCATGTGCACCAGCGCGATGCCCGGATAGACCTTGACCCCGGCCGGCAGCTCCCAGCCGGCCACGGTGCGCGGCACGGTCAGCGTGCGCTCGGCCGCGTCGATCACCGGTCGCAGGCGCAGCGTCTCCTTGACAACGGCGTCCAGGTACGCGTCGCTGTCGCCGGCTGCGATCTCCGCGCGCAGCCGCTCGAGCACCGGCGGGTTGCGCAGCAGCAGATCGAAGGCGAACGCCAAGCCGGTCGCGGTCGTCTCGTGTCCGGCGCCCAACATCGTGAACAGCTCATCGCGCAGCTCTCTGACGGTCATGCCGCGGCCGTCCTCGTCGCGTGCGCGCAGCAGCAGCGCCAGCACGTCTGAATGCTCCTCGAGCTCGGGGTCTGCCCGACGGCGTTCGATTTCCTGCACGAGCAGCTCGTCCGCGGCGCGCAGGCGGCGCGTGAAGCGCCCGCCCGGGCTCAGCGGTCCCAGATCGGCGCGCAGGGCGGGGCTCAGCATGTACAGCGGGCTGCTGTCGATCACGGCCCCGAGCTTCTCGCGCATGCGCTCCACGCGGTCGGGCCGCGTGACGCCGAAGACCGAGCGGCAGATCACCTCGAACGTGAGCGCGCGCATGCG
The DNA here is from genome assembly GCA_035507415.1 of Solirubrobacteraceae bacterium. GTDB lineage: Bacteria > Actinomycetota > Thermoleophilia > Solirubrobacterales > Solirubrobacteraceae > Palsa-744. The sequence goes on along the minus strand of DATJOF010000002.1, from coordinate 30,982 downwards.
CTCGCGCAGCACCAAGCGCGAGCCGGTCTGCCAGCTCGCGAGCTCGCGCTCGGCCACGTCGCGGATCACCTCGCGCATCGCGCCAACGCGCGAGCCCTGAAACGGCGGCAGCAACAGCTTGCGTTGACGCAGATGCTCGGGTCCGTCGAGCACGAGCACCGAGTGCGGACCGAGCACCGGCTCCATGAAGGAGTTCGCCTCGCCGGCGCGCAGATCGGACTGATCGCCGGTGAACAGCGTGCGGATCGCTTCCGGGTCAGCCACGTAGACGCCGGTCCCAAAGCCAGTGATGCTGATCGTGAAGGCGTCTCCGTAGCGCCGGTGCCAAGCGCGCAGCCAAGCCAGCGGCCTGCGCGCGAAGCGCACGCTGTTGACGATCGCCGGGGCGCGCGGACCGGGTGGGAGCGCCATGCACCCAGTCTAAGGCTCAGCGCCCGCGCTTGGTCAGCCGTTCGGTCTCGCGCCCGAACGCCGCCTCGACCTCGTGGGACATCGTCAGCTGATAGACGCCGAGCAGGGCCCTCGATGAGATCGGGCGCAGACGGTCGATCGATTCGATCACCTCCGACCAGCGCTCCTGCGGATAATCGGCCTCCGCGAACGGCTTCCACAGATCGTCGAGGAACAGCCTGACGAACTCGCGCGCGATCGTGCGGCACTGCTCGCGCACCTTCGAGATCACCAGGATCGCGTGCTTGAGCGGCACGCCGCGGCTGACGACCTCCTCGGCCGCGTCGAGCAGCGAGGGCATCGGCGCCTCGTAGCGACCGTTGCCGAGGTCGGTCAGCAGCCCGACCTGTTCGGCGCGTGCCAGCACGCCGGGATCGACCTGCTCGCCGAAACGCGCTTGCAGCTCGGTGGCGGTGAACACCCGCGGCTGCTCGGTCTCGAACGGGGCGCTGACGGCGTCTTTCAGGCTCAACAGCTGTTCGGGCCTGCCGTGGGTCTCTTCGAGCAGGCGCGCGATCGCCCGCAAGTTGAAGCCCTCGGCCTGCATCTCGGCGATCAGTCGCAGGCGCGCCAGGTGCTCGGGTCCGTAGTAGCCGATGCGCTCGCGCACCTCGGGTGCGGGCAGCAGGCCGCGCGCCCGGTGCGCGCGGATGTTGCGCACGGTCATGCCGCTCTGGGCCGCCAGATCTTCGATCGTGAGCTCGTTCGCCATCGGTTGTCTGCAGCCAGGTTATCCCGAAACGACGACACATCGAACAACGTGACACGAAATGATGTAACATCAATCGGTGGAGGGAGTACCGGGAGGGAGTGCCGGAGCCGAGGCAAACGATCCAAGGAGAGCAAGCATGACCACCGCCGCCCAGCCGACGACGACCATGCACCCGCAACGCGCCGAGCCGCCCCCACAGACGCCGCCCGACGGCGCTGCTCCGCGTTCGGTGGCGGACGCCCCGGCTTCGGTACCGACACCCGACTCGCGAGCCGCCGCGACGACGCTCCCACCCGGCGCGACGACGCTCCCACCCGGCCCGCGCCTGCCGGTCGTGTTGCAGAGCGGCCTGGTGTGGAACCGCACGGTGCCGTTCTTCGCGGCCTGCCGGCGTCGTTACGGCCCGATGTTCACGCTGCGCGCGCTTCCGTGGGGACGCGCCGTCGTGATCGAGGAGCCCGAGCTCGTCAAGCAGGTGTTCACCGGCGACGCGGCCGTGTACCACGCCGGCGACGGCAACTCGATGCTCGCGCCTGTGCTCGGCGAGCGCTCGGTACTGGTGCTCGACGAGGACCCGCACCTCCAGGCCCGCAAGCGTTTGCTACCGCCGTTTCACGGCGAGTCGGTGCGCCGCTACGGCGACGTTGTGGAGAACATCGTCGTGCAAGAGATCGATCGCTGGCCGCGGGGCGAGCCGTTCGCGCTGCACCCGCGCATGCGGGCGATCACGCTCGAGACGATCCTGCAGGCGGTGATCGGCGTCACCGACCCGGTGCGCCTGCGCGCCCTGCGCGAGGTGCTGCCCGCAACCGCCGAGGTCGGCCCGGCGATCATGGCGATGTGGGTGATCCCCGGCCTCGAGAAAGTGGGACCCTGGCGCCGCTACCGACGGACGGTCGCCGAGGCCAACCGGCTGCTGCGTATCGAGATCGCCGAGCGCCGGCTCGACCCCCAGTTGTCCGAGCGCCAGGACGTCCTCTCGCAGCTCGTGCGCGCAGGCGAGATCGACGACGACGAGCTGCGCGACCAGATCATCACGCTGCTGATGGCCGGCCACGAGACGACCACGACCGGATTGGCCTGGGCGTTCGAGCGGCTGCTGCGCAACCCGCACGTGCTGGCGCGCGCGCGCGAGGGCGACGACGCTTATCTCGACGCGGTCGTGCAGGAGACGCTGCGCATCCGGCCGGTGATCCCGGCGGTGCTGCGCAGCCTGTGCGCGCCGGTCGAGCTCGGTGGCTACCGGCTGCCCGCGGGCGTGACCGTGATGCCGATGATCACGCTGATGCACGCCGACCCCAAGCTGTTTCCCGAACCGCGGCGCTTCAAGCCCGAGCGCTTCCTGGACGGCGGCGAGGGCTCGACTTACACGTGGATTCCGTTCGGCGGCGGGCGCAGGCGCTGCCTGGGCGCCGCGTTCGCGAGCTTTGAGATGCGTGTCACGCTGCGCACGATCCTGCAGCGCGCGACGCTGCGCGCCGACCGCCCGCGCCCCGAGAAGGTGCGCAGTCATCACATCACGCTGGTGCCCGCACGGGGCGCCCGCGTGGTCAGAGAGGCGTGACATGGACAACCGCAACGGCACTGCCGCCCACCCCCAAACCGGCAACGACGTGGACGGCGTCGTCCCGGGCGGGCGCCAGCACCGCGCCGTCGTCGCGTCGGACGACATCACCCCCAGCCGGCCCGGCGGCGGCGCGCGTGAGCACCATCGCGCCGTGATCGTCGGCTCGGGCTTTGCCGGGCTGGGGGCGGCGATCAAGCTCAAGCAGTCCGGCATCGAGGACTTCGTGGTGCTCGAGCGCGACGGCGAGGTGGGCGGGACCTGGTGGGCGAACACGTATCCCGGCTGCCAGTGCGACATCCCCTCGCACCTCTACTCGCTTTCGTTCGCGCCCAACCCGCGCTGGACCCGGACCTACTCGCTGCAGCCCGAGATCCTCCAGTACCTGCGCGACGTGTGCCGTGAGCACGGCATCTACCCGCACGTTCGCTTCGGCCAGGAGGTGGCGTCCGCAAGCTGGGACGAGGACGCGCGTGTTTGGCATATCCAGACGATCGCGCTGGCGCAGCCGGCGAATGCCGCGGTCGGCGCGAGCCATGAAGGTCTCAGGCGATCGAGTGCGAACGGGGTCGCGCGCGGCGACGGAACGAGCGGGCCACGTGACGCCGTTGACAGCGCCGAGCTGACGGCCGACCTGCTGATCGTCGGGCCCGGCCCGCTCAGCGACCCGAAGCTGCCGCGGATCGAGGGGATCGAGAGCTTTGCGGGCAAGATCTTTCACTCCGCGCGCTGGGATCACGAGCATTCGCTGCTCGGCAAGCGCGTGGCCGTGATCGGCACCGGCGCCTCGTCGATCCAGTTCGTGCCTCGGATCGCGCCCGAAGTCTCCAAGCTGAGCGTCTTTCAGCGCACGCCGCCCTGGATCGTCCCGCACCGCGACCGGCCGACGACGCGCCTGGAGCGCACCCTCTATCGACTGTTCCCGCCCGCCCAGCGCATGGTGCGCGGGCTCATCTATCTCTCGCGCGAGCTGTTCGTGTTCACCTTGATGCACCCGCGCGCCGGCTCGCTGTTCGAGCGCATGGCACACAAGCACCTGCGCGAGCAGGTGCCCGATCCGCAACTGCGCGCCAAGCTCACGCCGCGCTATCGCATCGGCTGCAAGCGGCTGCTGATCTCAAACGACTACTACCCGGCGCTCCAGCGCCCGAACGTCGAGCTCGTGACCGACGCGATCGCGGCGATCACCCCGGGCGCGATCGTCACGGCCGACGGCCGCGAGCACGAGGTCGACACGATCATCCTCGGGACGGGCTTTCACGTCACCGACATGCCCGTCGCCGAGTGGGTGCGCGGACGCGACGGACGCACCCTGGCCGAGGTCTGGCAGGGCAGCCCGCAGGCGTTCCTCGGCACGACGATCGCCGGCTTCCCGAACCTGTTCATGCTCGTCGGACCCAACACCGGTCTCGGCCACAACTCGATCGTGTTCATGATCGAGTCCCAGCTCAACTACATGATCGACTGCATCGGTCAGCTCGAGCAAAACAGCGCGTTCGCGTTCGATGTGCGGGCGGACGTCCAGCGGCGGTTCAACGAGCAGCTGCAACGCGAGCTGCAGGGCACGGTGTGGACCTCGGGCGGCTGCGTCAGCTGGTACCTCGACGAGCATGGCCGCAACTCGACGATCTGGCCCGGCTTCACGTGGCCGTTTCGCCGGCGCACGCGCCGCTTCCAAACCGGCGACTACGAGCTGGACACCGCGCCTGCCCGTGAAGGCGTAGAGTTGGTGCCCGCATGAGCTCGGCGAGCGGCACCCGGTTCGACGTTCGTGGGCGCACCGCGTTCATCACCGGCGCGGCGCGCGGCATCGGTGCCGGAACCGCCGAGCGGCTGCACGCGCGGGGCGCCAACGTCGCGCTGGTCGGGCTCGAGCCCGAGCGCCTGAACGAGCTCGCCGAGCGGCTCGGCGAGCGGGCGGCGGCGTTCGAGGCCGACGTCACCGATCTCGACGCGCTGCGCGATGCGGTCGCCGCGACGGTTGAGCGCTTTGGCGGCATCGACGTGGCGATCGCCAACGCGGGCCTGGCGTTCACGGGCACGCTCGCCAAGGCGCCGGTCGAGCAGGTCGAGCGCACCTTCGCGGTGAACCTGCTCGGCGTGTGGCGGACCGACCGCGCGGTGATCGAGCAGATCACGGAGCGTCGCGGCTACCTGCTCAACATCGCCTCGCTGGCCGCGGCGGCGCATGCACCGCTGATGGGTCCCTACACCGCCACCAAGGCCGGGGTCGAGGCCCTCAGCGACGCCCTGCGCATGGAGACCTATCCCTCGGGCGCACGCGTCGGATGCGCCTATTTCGGCTTCATCGACACCGACCTCGTGCGCGCCGCGTACGCCCAGCCCGCGACCGAAGCGGTCAACCGCCAGACCCCGGCGTTCCTGCGCAACCCGGCGCCGCTGTCGACCGCGATCGACGCGATCGAGCGCGGCATCGAACGGCGCTCGCCGCGTGTCTGGGCGCCCCGCTGGGTCGGCACGGCGCTGGCGCTGCGCGGACTGGTGCAGTCTCTGACCGAACTGCGCACCAGGCGCGACGCGGCGGCTCTCAGCGACGCGATGCGCCTCGCCGATGAGGTCTCACCGACGATGCCCGAGCCCGACCCCCTGCTCGGGATCGCGGCCGAGGCGCTCACTCGGCCCGAGAGAACTCCCATATCGCGATAGACAGCATCATCAGGCCGAGCAGCCCGATCACGGCGGCCTCGAGCAGCGTGGGCACGCGCCAGCCCCACCAGGTGACGCCCGGGTCGAGCGCGCGACGGGCCGCTTCTGAGATGTTCAGGTGCGAGAAGATCGCGCTGCGCATCGGCGCGACCGCGTAGGTGAGGGGATCGAGGCGATTGAGGATCGCCAGCCAGGTCGGTAGGTGCGCGACCGAGTACAGCGCCCCGGACAGGAAGAACATCGGCATGATCACCATCTGCATGAGTGCCATGAACGACTGCATCTGATTGATCCTGGCGGCGAACATCACACCGAATGCGGTGATCGCGAACGCCAGCAGCAGCGACAGCGCAAACAGCTCGAGGATCAGGCTGAGTTCGTAGCCGATGTTGACAAGCGGCGAGATCGCGATCACGATCAGGCCCTGGAAGGTGGCGACGGTGGCGCCGCCGAAGCACTTGCCGAGCACGATCGAGCTGCGTCGCACGGGCGCGACCATCATCTCGCGCAGGAAGCCGAACTCGCGGTCCCAAACGATCGAGGCGGCCGAGAACATGGCTGTGAACATGACCGCCATGCAGAGCACGCCCGGGTAGATGAAGGTCTTGAAGTTGACACCGTGCGTCCCAGCCGAGGCCAGCGTCGAGAGGCCGGTGCCGAGCACGAACAGGAACAGGAACGGCTGGATCAGCGAGGTCAGGATGCGCAGGCGATCCCGACTGAAGCGGATCAGCTCGCGCTTCCAGACGACGCGGATCGCGCGCAACTCGCCCCCCAGGCTGCGAGCGGGTACGTGCACTCTGGCGACATGGCGCGGGGCCTGCTGCGGCGGACCACCGGGCGGGGCCGTGACACTCGTAGCGTTGGTGACGGTCTCAGTGGCCATCAGCGGCCCACGATAGAGCGCACGCGCACGATCGGGGTGTTCATCAGCTCGACGTGGATCGAGCGCAGGCGCGCCGCTGTGGCGCTCCTTGGCTCGACACCGATCCGGCGCGCACCCGTGGCCGGGGTGTTCATCGGCTCAGCATGCGGGCCATGTTGCGCCGCATGTCGGTCATCCCGGCGGACTCCTCGGCGTCGCGAATGGTGGTGCCGGTGTAGGACATGAAGACGTCGTCGAGCGAGGGGCGGGAGACGTTGACCGAGCGGATCGGCTGGCCGAGCTCGGCGAACAGGCGCGGCACGAACTGCTCGCCTTGGGACACGCCGAATGTGACCGCGCCTTCGGCCAGCACGGCGTCGATCCCAAAGCGCTCGTGCAGCGCGGCGATTGCCGCGTCGTCGTCGCCGGTCTGGATCTGGACGCGGTCCTTGCCGACGCTGGCCTTGAGCGCTTCGGGAGTGTCGAGCGCGACGATCGTGCCGCGGTCCATGATCGCGATGCGGTCGCAGTACTCGGCCTCGTCCATGTAGTGGGTGGTCAGGAAGATCGTGATGTCCTCGTCGCGCTTGAGCTCGGAGATGTAGGTCCAGATCGAGCTGCGGGTCTGCGGATCGAGGCCGACGGTGGGCTCGTCGAGGAACAGCACGCGCGGGGAGTGCAGCAGCCCGCGCGCGATCTCCAGGCGGCGCTTCATGCCTCCGGAAAAGGTTCCGACCAGGCTGGCGCGTCGCTCCCACAGCCCGACCATCTCCATCACCTGCTGCAGGCGCTCGTTGACGGCGCCGCGGGCCATTCCGTAGAGCTCGGCGTGCAGACGCAGGTTCTGCTCGGCGGTCAGGTAGCCGTCGAGCGTCGTGTCCTGGAAGACCAGCCCGATGTTGCGTCGCACCTGGTCGCGTTCGCGCACGACGTCGTGTCCGGCCACAGACGCGACGCCGGCGCTGGGCCGCACGAGCGTGCAGAGGATGTTGATGGTGGTGGACTTGCCGGCGCCGTTGGGGCCGAGGAAGCCGAAGGTCTCGCCGGAGGCGACGGCGAAGTCGATGCCGCGGACGGCTTCGATCTCGCCGTAGCGCTTGACGAGGCCCTCGACCGAGACGGCGCGGGCCGCGGGTGGAGACTCGAGCATCGTCGCCACGATAGCGGCCGCCTGTCGGACCGAGCGATAGCCGTTCGCCTACTCGGCCGCCTCGTCCTCGGCCGCCGTGTCGTCCTCGCCCGGGGCGCGCTCGCCAGGCTCTTCGTCGGCGAGGATGCGGTAGAGGTCGCGGCGAGTGACGGCAAGCACGTCGCGGGCCTTCGCCAGCTGATCGTCGCTGCCGCTGCGCATCAGTTGGGCGAACGCGAAGGCGATCTCCTTCATGCACTTGGCGGCAAACGCCTGGTCGCTGAACTCGCCGTCGATCTGCTCCCAGGGAGCGCGCGCGTCGGGATCACGCTTGTCGAGATATGCGCGGCCGGCGTCGGTCAGCTTGAAGAGCCTGCGACCCTCGATCTCCTCCGAGCGGATCAGGCCCTCGTCCTCGAGCTGCTGCAGGGCGGGATATACCGAGCCGGGGCTCGGCCGCCACACGTCCCCGCTGCGCTCCTGGACCTCCTGCATGATCTGATACCCGTTGCGCGGCTCCTCGGCGAGCAGCAGCAGCGCGGCCGTGCGGATGTCGCCGCGGCGCGCCTTGCGGCCGCGACCGCGCCAGCCACCCGGTCCGAAGCCGCCGGGTCCGAAGCCGGCGAACTCGCGCCCTGAGCCGCCGCGCCCGCCGGGTCGGCCGTGATGGCGATGGCCGCCATGGCGCCCGCGCGCACCGCGGGGGCTCTCGCCGTACTCGCCCGGACCGCCGCGCCCGCCGGTCATTTCGCGCCACAGCTCGCGCAGGTCGACGCCCTGATGGCGCCCGCAACGTCCGGTATCCGTGATGTCGATTGCTTGAGCAAACATAGTAAGTCCTATCGTGAGCTATCTAGTAGTTTCACGATATATCGTATCACAGTTCGTAGATCGTCTGCCCGCCGACCTCGACCGCCTTGTAGTGGGCGTCGACCCACGCGGTGATCGCGCTCGAGCTGTAGCCGCCGGGGCCGCCGCGTCCCGCTCCCGGAACGCCGCCGGCCAGACCCGCACCGCCAGCCTGGCGCCCACCGCCGGCCTGCCCCGCACCGCCTCCCGGACCGCCCCCAGTTGAAGCGATGTAGTAGTGGAGTTCGCCGCGCGCGACGTAGCGCTTGAACTGGGCGAGCGTGAGGTGACCTCCCTCGCCGTTGAAGCCGCCGATCGCCATCACCGGATCGCCGCCGGTCGCGAGCTCGAGCGTGGCGGCGCTCTGCGAGCCGTCGGTGGCGGCGACCCAGCGAAAGCCGCCGGCGCCGGCCTCGAGCTTTTTCACGAGCGCCTTGCTGACGTTGGACTGGCCCGAGCCGGGCGACCCGCCTGTCGCCGGCGGGCCGCCGGTCGACGAGCCGCCTGCGCCCGGGCCGAACATTCCAGGGGCTCGGACCACGCCGGGCGCAGCGCCACCCGCAGGGCCGCCTTCTGCAGCTCGAGCGCCGCCGCGAGCCGGAGCGGGCGCTCCTCGCCCGATTGATCGGGCAGCACGCGGGAGGGCACCGCCGCCGATGCTGCTGCCACGCGCGAAGCCAGAACCGCCCGGGAAGCCGCCTCCGGCGCCTGCGACCGCCGGACCCGCGGACGGCGTCGAGCCCGAGTGGGCGGTTGTGATCGTCTGGGCCGAGTAGGCGACCGGACCGCCGAGGCAGGCGATCAGCGCAAGCGCGCCGCTGGCGATCGCGACGGGACGGGCGTACGCCCGCAGGAGCGGCGCCGCGAGCAGGCCGACGACGGCGATCAAGGCGGTCGCGACGATCAGGCCGCGCAGCCACGGCTGCCACTCGGGCGTGCGCTCGAGCAGCGCCCATGACCATGCGGCGGTCGCGAGCACGGCCAGCGCGGCAACCGCACGCGCGAACAGCGTGCGGCGCACCGGCCACAGCAGCGACGCGGCGATCGCGACCAGCGCTGCGATCGCAGGTGCGAGCGCGACGGTGTAGTAGGTGTGGATCACGCCCGTGGCGAGGCTGAAGACCAGGCCGCTGACGATCAGCCAGCCGCCCCACAGCAACAGCGCGGCGCGCGCGCGGTCGGTGCGAGGGGTGCGCCGGCGCATCCACAGCCCCACGACGAGCGCGAGCAGGGCGGCCGGCAAGAGCCACGAGGCCTGCCCGCCCATTGCGGTGTCGAACAGGCGCAGCAGGCCGGTGGGGCCGCTGAACATCTGGCCTCCACCGGGACCGCCATGACCGGCGCCGGCACCGGCCAGCGCGCTGCCCCCGCTGCCTGCGGTGCTGCTGCCGGCGGCCGCGGCAGCGCCGGCGCCGACCGCCGCGCCGCCACCTGCGCCGCTCGGGGCGCCACCGCTCGCGAAGATCCGTTCGAGGCCGTTGTAGCCGGTGATCAGGTTGAAGATGTTGTTGTCGGGCGAGCCGTCGATGAACGGGCGCGAGCCGGCCGGCCAGAGCGCCACGATCGCGACCCACCAGCCAGCGCTCACGACGATCGCGAGCGCGCCGGCGAGCAGCTGCCACAGCCGGCGGCGCAGCTCGGTGGGAGCGGCGAGCAGATAGACGGCTCCGAACGCCGGCAGCACCAGGAAGGCCTGCATCATCTTGGTCAGGAAGGCGAGGCCGATCAGGCCGCCCGCAGCGACGACCCAGCCGGTGCCGGCGCGCTCGAGTGCGCGGGTGAGGCAGTAGGCGCTCGCCACGAGCAGGCAGACGAGCAGCGCATCGGGGTTGTTGAAGCGGAACATCAGCGCAGCGACCGGCGTGATCGCCAGCAGCGCGCCCGCGAGCAGCCCGGCACCGGCGCCGAACCAGCGCTTGATCGCCGCGTAGAGCAGCGCGACCGCGAGCACGCCCTCGAGCGCCTGCGGCACGAGCATACTCCAGCTGCTGAAGCCGAAGACGCGACCCGACAGCGCCATCACCCACAGCGACGCCGGTGGCTTGTCGACCGTGATGAAGTTCGACGAGTCGAGCGAGCCGAACAGGAAGGCCTTCCAGCTTTTCGTCCCGGCCTGCACCGCGGCGGCGTAGAAGCTGTTGGCGTAGCCCGAGGCGCTGAGGTCCCATAGATATGCGGCTGCGGTGCAGACGAGCAACGCGATCAGCGCGGGACGCACCCAGCTGGCATCGGTCGGCGCGGCCGCGTCGGACGGTCCGGCTGAGAGGGGCGAGCGTCGGCGCCACCGCGGGAGTGGCCGTGCCGGTATCGATGTGGCGCTCATGGGAGACACCCTGGCGAGTGACTGTGTGAGTGAGCTAGCGCGAAGCTGGGAGAATCCTGAGAGCCACCGTCAAGGGCTCGTTGGCACCCGGCCGCCGCCCGACCGCGGCAGCGCACGGGCAGCTCGTTGCAGGCTCGCTTCAGAGCGTGCTGCCGGGGGATGCTCTGGCGCCGTCAGTGGCGGAAGTGGCGGACGCCGGTGGCGACCATCGCCGCGCCGGCCGCGTCGGCCGCCTGCACCGAGAGCTCGTCGCGCACCGAGCCGCCCGGTTGGATGATCGCACGCACGCCCGCGTCGATTCCCAGCTGCGGGGCGTCGGGGAACGGAAAGAACGCATCCGACGCGAGCGCCGAGCCGGACAGCAGATCGGGCTGGAAGGAGCGCGCCTTCTCGATCGCGATGCGCACGGCGTCGACGCGGCTCATCTGGCCGGCGCCGATGCCGATCGTGGCGAGCGCCCCCGACTCCTCCTCGGCGGCGGCGATGACGATCGCGTTCGAGCGGACATGCCGGCAGACCACCCAGGCGAACAGCAGGGCGCGCCACTCCGTCTCACTGGGCTCGCGTGCGCCCATCACGCGCATCTGCTCGCGCGTCTCGTTCACGACATCGCGCGTCTGCACGAGCTGCCCGCCGATCACCGGCTTGGCTTCGACCTCGATGGCCGAACCGGGGATGCTGGCCGAACCGGGGATGCTGGCCGGAACGGGGATGCGAGCCGGAGGCGAGTGTCTCCCGGTCCCGGTCGGAGGCGAGTGTCTCCCGGTTCCGGCGGAGCGAGTGTCTCCCGGTTCGGCTGGCGCAGGCCAGTCGCCGAGCTCGAGCAGGCGCACGTTCTTCTTGACCGTGAGCGCGTCCAGCGCGGGCGCGTGGTATGCGGGCGCGAGCAGCACCTCGATGAACTGCTCATTCAGCTTCTCGGCGAAGGCCCGGTCGATCGGGCGGTTGACCGCGATCACGCCGCCGTAGGCGCTGTCGGGGTCGCACGCGAAGGCGCGTTCATAAGCCAGCTGGACGGTGTCGGCAACGGCGCAGCCGCATGGGTTGTTGTGCTTGACGATCGCGCATGCCGGGTCGCGAAACTCCTCCACCAGCTCGCGCGCCGAGCTGAGATCGAGCAGGTTGTTGAACGACAGCTCCTTGCCGTGCAACTGGCGCACGCCGGCGAGCAAATGCGTGGGCGAACCGACACGGGCGTAGAACGCGGCCTGCTGATGCGGGTTCTCGCCGTAGCGCAGGTCCGTGACCTTCTCGTAGGCCTCGCGCCGGCTCGGCGGAAACGCCTCGTCGCCGCCCAGCGACAGCCAGGTCGCGATCGCGGCGTCGTAGCGGGCCGTCAGCGCGAACGCCTTCGCGGCGAGGCTCGCGCGCGTGGCCAGCGACAGCCGCCCACCGGAGTCGCGCAACTCGCCCAGCACCGCCTGATAGTCGCCGGGGTCGACCAGCACCGCGGCGAAGTCGCTGTTCTTGGCGGCCGCCCGGATCATCGTGGGACCGCCGATGTCGATGTTCTCGACCACCTCGGGCGGCTCGGCGTCGGGCCTGGCGACGGTCTGCTCGAACGGGTACAGGTTCACGCACACGAGATCGACGGGCTCGATCTGCTGGCCGGCGGCGGCCTCGAGGTGGACATCGTTGTCGCGCAGCGCCAGCAGGCCGGCATACAGGCGCGGGTGCAGCGTCTTGACGCGGCCGTCCATCATTTCGGGAAAGCCGGTGAAGTCCTCGATCGCCCGGACCGCCAGGCCGGCGTCGGCGAGCTCCCGCGCGGTGCCGCCGGTTGAGACGATCTCTACGCCGAGCTCGGCCAGGCCGCGCGCCAGCTCGACGATGCCCGTCTTGTCCGACACCGACAGCAGCGCGCGGCGCAAGCGCACCTCGCCGGGAGCGGCGCCCTCAAGCGGCAATCAGAGGCCTCTGCGCGGCAATCTGTCTCACTGCCTCGGGCAGCAGAGCGTGCTCCAACGGCCGCAGGGCTCTCAGCACCTCGGCGGGATCGCTTGCGTGAGCCAACCGGAGCGAGTCCTGCAGGATGATCGGGCCCGTGTCCACGCCTTCGTCGACGTAGTGGACGGTGACGCCGAACGTCTCGGCGTGATCGGCGAGGGCTCGCTCGATCGGGTGCAGGCCGGGATAGCTCGGCAGCAGCGAGGGGTGGACATTGATCACCGATCCCGGAAAACGGTCGAGAAACCGGCCGCTCAGGAGCTCCATGAAACCGGCGAGCACGACGAGTCGCGCGCCCCGCCCCTGCAGCCACTCGGCCATCGCCTCGTCGCGAGACTTGCGATCCGGATAGTCGGTGCGGCGGAAGACCGCGGTTTGCACGCCCTTGGCGACGGCCCGTCGCAGAGCCGGGGCATCCGCCGTATTGGAGGCAACAGCCACGATCATCGCCTCGCGACCATGGACCGTGTCGAGCAGCGCCTGCAGGTTCGTGCCCTCACCCGATACGAGTACCGCGATCGGAAGCCTGTTGGAGCTTGGCGAGCTCACCGACATGGGTGAGTGACGATAGCCGACAGCTCAGAGGGAACCTCCCTCGAATGCGATCGGCGAGTGACCGACGTCACAGAAGAGCACCGTCCGAGCGCGCTTCAATCGCAGCAGCAGCACGGCGGAGCGGATGCGTCCTATCAACTGGCTACAGGACACGAGAAATGATCACAGCCATCCTCATAACCGCGATCATCGTCGGCGCGTTGGCTATCGCCCTGCGCTCGAACAGGCATGACGAGCTGAGCGTGCGCCGGCCCTACAACAACCGTTACAACGCCGCCTCGGGCGCGCGCGACGACTCGTTCGACTAGGCGCGCGACCCGCGATAGGCGTCCGTCGCGCAGTTGCCGGTCCGCGCGACGCCTGCGGCGCATCGACGCGCTCGACGTCGGACGCGGCGCTCGTGTGGCAGCGGTGGCGCCGGTCGCGCCAGATCAGGCGCTGACCAGCGGCAGCGGCGCCGAGCGCGCCGGCTCACGCCGCGCCGGCTCACGCTCGGGATCGTCCTCGAGCGCGTACTTGCCGTTTGCCTCGCGGGTGCCATCGAGCGGATAGCGTCCGCTGAAGCACGCGTCGCAGTGCGTCGCCGGCTCGCCCCGGACGGCCTCGTAGACGCCCTCGAGCGAGAGATAGTGCAGCGAGTCGCAGCCGAGCTCGGCGGCGATCTCCGGGACGGTGCGTTCGTGCGCGATCATCTCCTCGCGCGTGGACATGTCGATCCCGTAGTGGCAGGGATGGACGATCGGAGGAGACGAGATGCGCATGTGGATCTCGCGGGCCCCGGCGTCGCGCAGCATCTGCACGATCTGGCGGGTCGTGTTGCCGCGCACGATCGAGTCGTCGACGACGACCAGGCGCTTGCCGGCGATGACCTCCGGCAGCGGGTTGAACTTGAGGTGCAGACCGTGCTTGCGCAGCTCCTGCCCGGGCTGGATGAAGGTGCGCGCGACGTAGCGGTTCTTGACGAAGCCGTCGTCCTGCGGCAGCCCGGCGGCGCGCGCGAGCCCGCGCGCGGCGGCGTTGCCCGAGTCCGGCACGGCGATCACCAGATCGGCGTCGACCGGGGCCTCGTGCCACAGGATCTCGCCCATGCGCCCGCGTGCGACCTGTAGGACGTGTCCGTTCATGCGCGAGTCCGGGCGGGCGAAGTAGATGTACTCGAACACGCAGAACGCTCGGCGCGCGTGCGTGGGCACGCGGCGGCTGGTCAGCCCGTGCTCGGACAGGGTCACGATCTCGCCGGGAGCGACGTCGCGCTCGAAGCGCGCGCCGATGATGTCGAAGGCGCAGGACTCGCTGGCCACGCACCAGTGCGCTCCGGCCCCTGCGTCGGCGGTGCCGTCGGCTGGTGAGCCCCGGGCCGGATCGCGATCGCCGCCCCGATCCGGATCGGCGCGGTGGCTGGGACCGCCCGCGCGCGGCAGCGTGCCGAGCGCGAGCGGGCGCAGACCGTGCGGGTCGCGGAACGCGATCACGCTGTCGCGGGTCAGAACGACGATCGAGAAGGCGCCCTTCAGGCGGGGCAGCACATCGGCGATCGCGTCCTCGATCGAGTCGGCCGGGTGCGTGGCGATCAGCGCGGCGATGATCTCCGAGTCGGAGGTGGAGCTGAAGGTGACGCCGCGCGCGGTCAGCTCGGCGTGGAGCTCGACGGCGTTGATCAGGTTGCCGTTGTGGGCCAGCGCGAGCTCGCGCTTGGAGCCCTGCGTGCCCTCGGAGCGTTGTACCGGCTGCGAGTTCTCCCACGCGTTCGAGCCGGTGGTCGAGTAGCGCACGTGGCCGATCGCAAGCTCGCCCGCGAGCGTGCGCAGGTCGTTCTCGCTGAACACCTGGCTGACCAGGCCGAGCTCGCGGCGCGTGACGATGTTCCCGCCGCGATCGGCCGCCGCAATGCCGGCCGACTCCTGGCCGCGGTGCTGGAGGGCATAGAGCGCGAAGAAGGACAGCCGCGATACCTCGTGGCCCGGTGCGTACAGGCCGAAGACTCCACACTCGTCGCGCACGTGATCGTCAGCCTCGACTTGCACGTGATCCCCAGGCGAGCATGCAGCTGCACTGTCCGAGAACGATGATCGCCCGACAGGCGACCGTGAGCGGCGCATGATCTAACACAAGCTAGCAGTCTCCCTGGCGGCGCCAGCGGCCGGCGGGAGCGCGCCACGACGCCCCAACGACCGAGAGCGCCGCGAACGACCCCGATCGCAGAGCGCGTCGGCGGAGCGCGAGAAACGCCGACGGGAGGCTAGGAAAGCGCCTCCAGGGCGCGGTGCGCTTCGTCCAACTCGGACAGGGCCGCGGTGACGCGCTCGCCCGCCATCTCGATCGTGAGCGAGTCGCCGCCGACGACGCCGATCGAGATCAGCGCCACACGCGCACGCGCGCGCGCGGCCAGCGCGTCGAGCGCGTCGGCCCCGCCGCTGACCACGAACCCGCCGGGACCCTCGCCGAACAGGGCCTCCAGCGGCGCAGCTTGGCCGAGGGAATCCTCGAGCACGACCTCGGCGCCGACGCCCCCCGCCAGACAGCACTCGGCGAGCGCGACCGCCAGGCCCCCCTCAGCGATGTCGTGGGCGCTCGCGAGCAGGCCATCGCGGACGGCCTCGCGGACGAGCGCTTGGGCGCTGCAGACGGCCTGCAGCTCGGCCGCGGGCAGCCCGTCGGGGAGCGGCTCGCCGTGCAGCTTGGCCAGCTCGCTGGCGGGAAGCGCCGGCGCGAACGGTCCGGCGAGCGCGATCCGATCGCCGGCACGCGCGAAGCCCAGGCGCCCGGCACGGCGGGCGTCGGGGAGGCGGCCGACCATGCCGATCACCGGCGTGGGGTAGATCGGGCCGGCGGGGGTCTCGTTGTAGAGCGAGACGTTGCCGCCGACGATCGGCGCCTGCAGCGCGCGGCAGGCCTCGCCGAGACCGCGTACGGACTCGCTCAGCTGCCAGGCGACGTGAGGCTTCTCGGGGTTGCCGAAGTTGAGGTTGTTGGTGGCGCCGAGCGGCTCGGCGCCGACGCAGGCGAGGTTGGCGGCGCACTCGAGCGCGGCTTCGATCGTGCCGCGGTAGGGGTCGGCGGCGACACGTCGGCCGTTGCCGTCGATGCTCACCGCCAGGGCGCCCCCGTCAGCCAGGGCCAGCACGGCGGCGTCGGCCTGCTCGGGGCGGCGCACGGTGCGCGACTGCACGATCGCGTCGTAGCGCTCGAACAGCGGCCGACGCGAGGCGATGTTCGGGCTGGCGATCAGGGCGAGCAGCGTCTCGCGCAACGAGGCGTGCGCGTCGAGCGCGCGCGCGGGCGCCGGGTAGAGCGGACGCGCCGGCTTGGCGGGCGCGAGATCGTACAGCGGGCAGTCGTCCACGAGCGCGCCGACGGCCATGTCACCGAGCAGCCGCTCGCCCTCGAAGACGCGTAGGCGCGAGCGCTCGGTGACCGTCCCGATCACGGCGCTGAGGACCTCCCACTTGGCGCAGACGGCGTGGACGGCAGGCACCTGTGCCGGCTCGGCGATGCACAGCATGCGCTCCTGGGACTCGCTGATCATGATCTCGAACGGGGCCATGCCGGGCTCGCGCAGCGGTACGGACGCGACGTCGATGTCGATACCGACGGCGCCCTTCGAGGCCATCTCCGCGGCCGAGGACGTGAGCCCGGCGGCGCCGAGGTCCTGCAGCGAGACGAGCAGGCCCCGGTCGAGCAGCTCCAGCGAGCACTCGAGCAGCTTCTTCTCCTCGAACGGGTCGCCGACCTGCACGGTCGGACGTTTGTCGTGGTCGCCGCCCGCACCATCCTCGCCATCGCCTGCGCCGCCGAGCTCGGCGGAGGCGAGCACCGAGGCGCCGCCGATGCCGTCGCGCCCGGTCGCGGCGCCGAACAGGATCACGGCGTTGCCGGGGCCGGCGGCGGCGCTGCGCACGAGCCGCTCGCGCGAGGCCAGGCCGAGCGCCATCGCGTTGACGAGCGGATTGTGCTCGTACGGAGCCTCGAAGTAGACCTCGCCGCCGACCGTGGGAACGCCGATCGAGTTGCCGTAGTGGCCGATCCCGCTGACCGCGCCGTCGAGCAGGTAGCGCGCTCGCCCGGCCGAGCTCGGCTCCCCGAAGCGCAGCGAGTCGAGCACGGCGATCGGGCGGGCGCCGATCGCGAAGATGTCGCGCAAGATCCCGCCGACGCCGGTGGCGGCGCCCTGGAACGGCTCGACCGCGGACGGGTGATTGTGCGACTCGACCTTGAAGGCGCAGACGAGCCCGGAGCCGACGTCGACGGCTCCGGCGTTCTCGCCCGGTCCCAACACCACGTGAGGGCCATCGGTGGGCAGCGTGCGCAGCAGCTTCTTGGAGTGCTTGTAGGCGCAGTGCTCGCTCCACAGCAGCGAGTACATCGCGAGCTCGAGCAGGTTCGGCGGGCCGTCCTGGTGCTCGCAGATCAGCTCGTACTCGGCGCTGGTCAGGCCGAGCGCGAGCGCGTCCTGCATCCCCGGCAGGGTGGCGCTGTCAGGCACCGACGAGACCCTCCTCGACCGCGAGGCGCATCGACTGAAAGATGCACAGGCCGTCGCTCGAGCCGCCGATGAGCTGATCGACGGCATGCTCGGGGTGGGGCATCATGCCGAACACGTTGCCGGCGGCGTTGCGCACGCCGGCGATGTCACGCAGCGAGCCGTTGAAGTTCTCGCCCGGGGCATAGCGCAGCACGATCTGTCCGGCATCGTCGAGCTCGTCCAGAGTGGGCTGGTCGGCGTAATAGCGACCCCACGAGTGCTTGGCCGGGATGCTCAGGCGCTCGCCGCGCGGACAGGCGCCGGTGAACGGGGCGCTCGGAGCGATCACCTCGAGCTCGACCTGCCTGAAGGTGAAGCGCAGGTCGCTGTTCGGCAGCAGTGCGCCCGGCAGCAGACGGGCCTCGCACAGCACCTGAAATCCGTTGCAGATCCCCAGCACGAGACCGCCGTCGCAAGCGAAGGCGATCACCGATTCCATCGCCGGCGCAAACCGCGCGATCGCACCGGCGCGCAGGTAGTCCCCGTAGGAGAAGCCGCCGGGCACGACGATCGCATCGGCGCCGCGCAGGTCGCGGTCCGCGTGCCAGATCAGCTCGGCGTCGGCGACGCGCCGCGCGGCCTGGAGCGCATCGACGTCGTCACAGCTGCCGGGCAAGCGCAGGACGCCGAACTTCACGTCAGGCGGATGCCTCGTCGAGCAGCTCGACCTCGTAGTCCTCGACGAGCGGGTTGGAGAGCAGCAGCTGGCACATTCGCTCGAGCTGGGCCGGCTCCTCGACATCGAGCTCGACCAGCCGGCCGATGTGGACGTTGGCCACACCGCCGAAGCCGAGCGTCGGCAGGGCGCGTTCCACGGTGGCGCCCTGCGGGTCGAGAATGCCGGCCTTGGGGCGGATCAGGACGCGCGCTCTCACGATCGCCGGTCCGGCGCCGCGCGGCGTGCCGGTTGGCTGCGCTTCACGCCTGTGCTCCGGTTCGCTCCAGCCACGCGGTGAACGGCTCGCCGACGATGCGCTCGTACGCCTCGATGTAGCGCGCGCGTGTGCCGGCAACGACATCGTCCGGTATCGCGGGCGCCGGCGGGAGCTTGTCCCAGCCGCTGGCACTTGCCCAGTCGCGCACGTACTGCTTGTCGAAGCTGGGCTGCGAGCGACCGACCTCATAGGAGTCGGCGGGCCAATAGCGCGAGGAGTCCGGGGTGAGCACCTCGTCGCCGATCACGAGCTCGCCGGAGGAGTCCAGGCCCAGCTCGAACTTCGTGTCGGCGAGGATCACGCCGCGCGCGCGCGCGTGGGCCGCCGCGAACGAGTACAGCGCGAGCGAGACCTCGCGCACGCGGTCCATCAGCGCGCGATCGCCGACCAGCTCGCTGGCGCGGTCGAAGTCGATCGCCTCGTCGTGGCCCACGTCGGCCTTCGTGGACGGCGTGAAGATCGGTTCGGGCAGCTGCTCGGACTCGCGCAGGCCGGCCGGCAGCTCGATCCCCGAGACCGCGCCGGTGGCCTGGTAGTCCTTCCAGCCCGAGCCGGTGATGTAGCCGCGCACGACGCACTCGACCGGCAGCATGCGCAGCTTGCTCACGGCCAGCCCGCGGCCGCGCGCCTCCTCGGGCACGCCCTCGGTCGCCGAGATCAGATGGTTGGCGACGATCTGCTCGGTCTGCTCGAACCAGAACACCGACAGCCCCGTCAGCACGCGGCCCTTGTCCGGGATCGGCGTCGGGTGGACGGCGTCGTAGGTCGAGATGCGGTCGCTGGCGACCATCAGCAGCCGGTCGCCGGCGCCGTTGAGGTCGTACATCTCGCGGACCTTGCCGCTGGCGATCAGGGGCAGGTCGGCGAGCACGGTCACGCGTCGGACGATATCCCGTCGAGGCGTCGCATGATGTCGTCGGCGAAGCGGGTGAAGTGGGCGTAGTCGAAGATCGCGTCGAGGTCGAGCGACGCGGCGCGCTCGTCGGCTTCGAGCAGCTTGCGCAGCGAGATGCCCTCCAGCCACGCGCGCTGGGCCAGCTCCTGGGTGATGCGATAGGCATCGTCGCGGCTCATGCCGGTGGCGACGAGCGCGAGCAGGACCCGCTGCGAGAAGAGCGCGCCGTGGGTCAGGTCGAGGTTGGCGCGCATGCGCTGGGGGTCGACGGTCAGGTCGCGGACCAGCGGGATCGCCCGGTGCTGCATGTAGTCGAGCAGGATGGTCGAGTCGGGGAGGATGATGCGCTCGACCGATGAGTGCGAGATGTCGCGCTCGTGCCATAGGGCGACGTCCTCGAGGGCGGCCTGGGCGTTGCCGCGCAGCACCCGCGCGAGCCCCGCGAGCTGCTCGCTCTTGATCGGGTTGCGCTTGTGGGGCATCGCGCTCGAGCCCTTCTGGCCGGCGCGGAACGGCTCCTGGACCTCGCGCACCTCGGTGCGCTGCAGGTGGCGGATCTCGGTGGCCAGCCGCTCGAGGCCGGCGCCCGCCAGGGCGATCGCCTGCAGCAGCTCGGCGTGGCGGTCGCGCGCGACGACCTGCGTGGAGACGTCCTCGCGCGCCAGCCCCAGCCGCGCGAGCACGCGTGTCTCGAAGCCGGGATCGGTCGCGGCATAGGTGCCGACCGCGCCGGAGATCGCCCCGACCGCCGCCTGCTCGAACGCGCGCGCCAGCCGCTCGGAGTTGCGGTGCGCCTCGAAGGCGAAGCCGGCGAGCTTGATGCCGAAGGTGGTGGGCTCGGCGTGGATGCCGTGGGTTCTGCCGACGCACGGGGTGCGAGCGTGCTCGCGCGCGCGTGCGCTGAGCGTTGCGACCAGCTCGCGTGCGCCGGCCAGGATCACCTCGCCGGCCTCCTTCAGCTGGAGCGCGAGCGCGGTGTCGAGCACGTCGGAGCTGGTCAGGCCGTAGTGGATCCAGCGCCCGGACTCGCCGGCCGATGCGGCGAGCACGTCGACGAACGCGGCGAGGTCGTGATCGGTGAGCTGCTCGCGCTCGTCGACCGCCTGCACCGTGAACGTCGCGGCCGCGATCGCGTGCAGCTGCTGCGAGGTCGGGCCCTGTGATCCGAGCAGGCCCGGCAGCTCCTCGCAGGCGGCAACCTCGACCCGGCGCCAGCTCTCCATGCGCGCCGCGTCGGTCCACAGACGGCCGAGCTCCGGGCGGGTGTAGCGCGCGATCACGCTTAGGATTATCGCGTCCGGCGGGGTCGGTCTCCGGGCGGGCACGAGTGCGGGCCGCGGCCGGCTGCGTGCTCAGGCGTGCTCGGGCCGGCTGCTCCTGTCCGCGCCGCTCGGTCGCATGCCGGCGGCGTTCTGTCACGCGCCGAGGATGCGGGCCGCCAGGATCGCGGCGTTGCGCGCGTTGTCCAAGCCCACGCAGGCGACCGGCACGCCGGGGGGCATCTGCACGATCGAGAGGATCGCGTCGAGCCCGCCCGCGGCGGACAGCCGCCCCGACAGCGGCACGCCGATCACCGGCAGCTCGGTGTGGGCGGCGATCGCGCCGGGCAGCGCGGCGGAGATGCCGGCTCCCGCGATGATCACGCGCAGGCCGCGCATGCGCGCGTTCTTCGCGTAGTCGGCGACGACTTCGGGCTCGCGATGCGCGGACATCACGCGCATCTCGTGCAGGATGCCGCGCTCTTCGAGCTCGGAGGCGGCCTTCTCCATCGCCTCCATGTCGCTCTTCGAGCCCATCACGATGCCGACGCGGGGGGCGTCGACGTCGATCTCCTCGAGCTGCGCCTGAACCTCGGCCTCGGCCAGCGGCGCAATCGGCGCCACGTCACCCATCGAGCCGCTCCAGCTCGAGCTCGTCGCCGAGCTCGGCGTCTCCCCGACTCTCGGCGATGTCGCGGCGCAGCTGCATGCCCTCGAAGGAGATCATCCCGGCCGCAGCATACGCTGACTCCCGCGCGGACTTCAGGTCCGGTCCGAGCGCTGTCAGGTTGAGGACACGCCCACCCGCGGTTGTGATCGTGCCGTCGCCGGCACGCGCGGTGCCGGCGTGTGTCACCTCGATCTCGCCGGGGACGAGCTCGAGCCCGCCGATCGCGTCGCCGCTGGAGGATGAGGCGGGATAGCCGGCGCTGGCCAGCACGATGGTCACGGCCGCGTCGGAGGTGAACTCGAGCTCGCGGTCGGCCAGACCACCGGGGACGGCGGCGGCGAGCAGCAGCTCGAGCAGGTCCGATCGCAGCCGCGGCAGCACGGCCTGGGCCTCCGGGTCGCCGAAGCGCACGTTGAACTCGAGCACGCGGGGTCCGCGGTCGGTGAGCATCAGACCGGCGTAGAGAACGCCGTGAAAGGGCGTGCCGCGCTCGCGCATCACGTCGACGACCGGCTGGTGCACCTCATGCACGATCCCGTCGACAGCGGCAGCGTCGAAGCCCGTGACCGGCGAGTAGGCGCCCATCCCGCCCGTGTTGGGGCCGCGATCGCCGTCGTAGATTCGCTTGAAGTCGCGCGCGGGCGCGAGCGCCACGGCCCGCTCACCATCGCAGAGGGCCAGCAGCGAGAGCTCGCGGCCGTCGAGGAACTCCTCGACCACCACGGTGCTGGTGTCGAAGCGGCGCTCCACCAGGAGCTCTTCGAGCGCCGCGCGCGCGTGGGGCTCGTCGTGGGCGATCACGACACCCTTGCCGGCCGCCAAACCGTCGGCCTTCAGCACGACGGGGTAGCGATCGATCGCCGCGAGGCCCTGCTCGACGCTGCCCACCGGCTCGAACGCGGCCGTCGGCACAGCGGCCGCCTGCATGATCTCCTTGGCATAGGCCTTGGAGCCCTCGAGCCGGGCGGCGGCCGCGGTGGGGCCGAACGCGGCGATGCCTTGCGCTGCCAGAGCGTCGACGAGACCGTGCACGAGCGGCAGCTCGGGACCGACGACGACGAGGTCGACGCTCTCGCCTTGGGCCGCCCCCACGAGCCCCGAGATGTCGTCGGCGGCGATATCGAGCAGACGGGCGTCCTCGGCGATGCCGGCGTTGCCGGGCGCGCACAGCAGCTCGGTCGTGCGTCGCGAGCGCGCCAGCGCACGCACGAGTGCGTGCTCGCGCCCGCCGCTGCCGACGACCAGGATCTTCAAGGAGTCGCACCAACCGGCGCAACCGGCCGGGGGCGCGCGCGGCTCACAGCGAAGCGATGAACTCGTCGACGGGGATCGCCGCGAGCGTCTCGTACCGGCCGGTGCCGCGAGAGCCCAGCTCGAGCGAGACGCGCGCCATCGTGGCCTCGTCGGGGGCCTCGACGACCGAGATGAAGTCGACATGGCCGAGCGTGGCCCATTGCGCCTTGACGTTGGCGCCGAGCTGCTCCACCTCTTTGTTTACCTCCCTGATGCGCTCGGGGTTGTTCTTGACTGTTTGGACGCCCTCGGGGGTGAGTGTCGAGAGCATGATGTAGGTCGGCATGGTGGGCAGCTCCCTCGATCGCTGTTCGATGGCTCAGTTCGCGGCGCACGCGCGCACGCGCGCGCGCGTGGGCTCGCTTTTGGGATGATCGTTTTGTAGCGGATGAGCAGGCGCTGGAGCATCCAGCTCCGCCGGCAGGCGGCGCAGCCGCACATCTTCGGCTCTCAGACCGCGGCCACTTGCTCACGATCGACGTTCTCCAGCACGAGCTCGCCACCGCGGGCGTCGACGGTGACAGAGTCGCCTTCGCGCAGTTCGCCCTGGAGGAGCGCGAGCGCGAGGCGGTCGGTGAGCTGCTTCTGGATCACGCGGCGCAGCGGGCGCGCGCCGTAGGTGGGGTCGTAGCCCATGTTCGCGAGCAGTTCGCGGGCCTGGTCCGTGAGGCTCAGCTCGACGCCGCGCTCGCGGACTCGCTCGATGACCTGCCTGACCTGCAGGGCGACGATCTCCGAGATCTGCTCGCGGCTGAGCGGGTGGAAGCGCACGATGTCGTCGAGGCGGTTGACGAACTCGGGCTTGAAGTACTGGAGCAGTTCGGTGCGAATTTGGGCGTCGGTCGCGGCGCCCGCGCCGTTACCTGCGCCGCCACCGACCGGCAAGTTGGAGGTCATGATCAGAACGGTGTTCTTGAAGTCGACGGTACGGCCCTGGCCGTCGGTGAGGCGCCCGTCGTCCATCACCTGGAGCAGCGTGTTGAAGACGTCGGGATGGGCCTTCTCGATCTCGTCTAGCAGCACCACGCTGTACGGGCGCCGGCGCACGGCCTCGGTCAGCTGGCCGCCCTCTTCGTAGCCGACGTAGCCGGGAGGCGCTCCGACGAGCCGCGAGACGGAGTGTTTCTCCATGTACTCGCTCATGTCGATGCGGATCATGGCGTCCTGGGAGTCGAACATGAACTCGGCCAGGGCGCGCGCGAGCTCGGTCTTGCCGACACCGGTGGGACCGAGGAACAGGAACGAGCCGATCGGCCGGTTGGGGTCCTGCAGGCCGGCACGCGAGCGCCGCAGCGCGGTGGCGACCGCTTCGATCGCCTCGTCCTGACCGACGACGCGTTCGTGCAGGCGCTGCTCCATGTGGATCAGCTTCTCGGTTTCGCCCTCGAGCAGGCGGCTGACGGGGATGCCGGTCCAGCGGGCGACGACTTCGGCGACGTCGTCGGCGTCGACCTCCTCCTTCAGGAACACGTGCTCGCTGGCGCCCTGTTCGGCGGCACGTTCGGTCGCGGCGGCTTCCTGCTCGCCGAGCTGGCGTTCGAGCTCGGGGATCTCGCCGTAGCGCAGCTCGGCGGCGCGCTGCAGGTCGGCTTCGCGTTCGGCCCGTTCGACGTCGGCGCGTGCCTGCTCGAGGCGTTCCTTGGTCTGGCGGACGCCCTGGAGAGCGGCCTTCTCGGCTTCCCATTCGGCCTTCATGGCGGCCGAGCGCGCGCGCAGCTCCTCGAGCTCGGACTCGATCGCCTCGCGGCGGGCGCGGGAGGCGTCGTCTTTCTCCTTGCGCAGCGAGGTCAGCTCGATCTCGAGCTGCATCACGCGGCGGTCGACCTCGTCGATCTCGGTGGGCAGCGAGTCGATCTCGATCTTGCGGCGCGAGGCGGCCTCGTCGATCAGGTCGATCGCCTTGTCGGGCAGGAAGCGGTCGGCGATGTAGCGCTGCGAGAGCGTGGCGGCGGCGATCAGCGCGCTGTCCTGGATGCGCACGCCGTGATGCACCTCATAGCGCTCCTTCAGGCCGCGCAGGATCGCGATCGTGTCAGCGACGGTCGGCTCGCCGACGAGCACGGGCTGAAAGCGGCGCTCGAGTGCGGCGTCCTTCTCGATGTACTTGCGGTACTCGTCGAGCGTCGTGGCGCCGACGCAGCGCAGTTCGCCGCGCGCGAGCATCGGCTTGAGCAGGTTGGAGGCGTCGACCGATCCCTGCGCGGCGCCGGCGCCGACGATCGTGTGCAGCTCGTCGAGGAAGAGGATGATCGCTCCCTGGGCCTCGGCCACCTCTTTGAGCACGCCCTTGAGCCGTTCCTCGAACTCGCCGCGGTAGGCCGCGCCGGCGATCAGGGCGCCCATGTCCAGCGCGATGACGCGCCGTTCGCGCAGCGACTCGGGCACGTCCTTGGAGACGATGCGCTGCGCCAGGCCCTCGACGATCGCGGTCTTGCCCACGCCCGGCTCGCCGATCAGCACGGGGTTGTTCTTGGTGCGGCGCGAGAGCACCTGGATGACGCGCCGGATCTCCTCGTCGCGACCGATGACCGGGTCGAGCTTGCCCTGCTCGGCGACCTCGGTGAGGTCGCGCCCAAAGCGCTGCAGCGGGTTCTGCTCCTCTTCGGCCTGCTGCGGCTGTGCGGGGGTGCCGTTAGGAGCCATCGCCAGCCATCTTCTCACCGCGTCGGCCGACGCTGATTGGCGGCTTCTCACCGGCGCCGCCACGGCCGGCGCTCATTGACGACCCCGCTTGCGAGCCGCGGCGCGCAAAGGCGAGCGCACGTCAGCAAGACGCACGAGCTCGGTACCCGGGCGTCCCTTCGGAAACGGGACGAGCTCGGCGCGGAACGAGCGCCGTACCTCCTCGAGGCGTTCGGCCAGCTCGATCTGCGCCTGAAGCGCCTGCGTCTCGAGCTGCTGGATGCGGGCGTGCATGCCGCGGACTTCGTGCTCGAGGTCGAGCACGCGCTGCACGCCGGCGAGGTTGAGCCCGAGCTCGGCTGTCATCTGCTGGATGTGGCGGAGCTTCTCGACGTCCTGCTGGGAGTACAGGCGGGTGCCCTTGGGCGAGCGCTTGGGGGTGATCAGTCCGCGGGCCTCGTAGGTGCGCAGCGTCTGCGGGTGCATGTTCGCGAGCTCGGCGGCGACCGAGATCATGAACACGCCGCGGTCGGTCGCGAGCTCGACCCGCGCCACGCCCTTGCGCAACGGTGCGCTGGCCATTAGGAGGACACCTCCTCGAAAAGACGGGCGCGCGGATTGCCGTTCATCGTCTCGGCGAGCGCGTCGACGGCGGCGCGCTGCTCATCGGTGAGCGTCTCGGGGACGTCGATCGTGAAGCGGTAGTGGATGTCCCCGCGCGTAGAGCCGCCGAGCTTCGGCGGTCCCTCGCCGCGCAGGCGCTGGATCGCGCCGTGGCGCGTTCCGGGTTTGACGCGCAGCGTCTTGGCGCCGTCCAAGGTCGGCACCTGGACCCGCCCGCCGCGCAGCGCCTCGGGGATCGTCAGCGGGACCTCGACCTCGAGATTGTCGCCCTTGCGTTTGAACACCGGCGAGGAGGTCACGTGCGTGACCAGGTACAGATCGCCGGGCGGTCCGCCGTCGTGTCCCGGCTCACCCTTGCCCGCGAGACGGATGCGGCTGCCGTCGCGCACGCCCGCGGGAACGTTCACGCGCATGCGCTTGACGGTACGGACGGCGCCGGACCCTCTGCAGGTCGGGCAGGGATCTTCGATGATCGTGCCCGAGCCGCCGCAGCGCGAGCACGGCTGGGAGATCGAGAACATGCCTTGGCCCTGGCTCTCGATCCCGCGCCCTTCGCAGCGCGGGCACACGGTCGGGCTGGTGCCCGGCCTTGCGCCGGTGCCGTGGCAGGTGGGACAGGTGTCGTGCATCGGCACCGACAGCGGGATCTGCGCACCGGAGATGGCCTGGTCGAAGGAGATCGAGACCTGGGCCTCGAGGTCGGCGCCACGACGCGCGCGACTGGCGGCGCGGCGCCCGCTCCCGCGTCCGCCGGCGCCTCCGCCGAACAGGTTGGAGAGGATGTCGCCCATCCCCGAGGTGTCGAAGTCAAAGCCCTGAAAGCCGCCGAAGCCACCGCCGGGACCGGCGCCGGTCGCGAACGGGCCGGTGCCGCTGTCGTACTGCTTGCGCTTCTCGGGATCACCCAGGACGTCGTGGGCTTGGGAGATCTCCTTGAAGCGCTCCTCGGCGTTCTTGTCGTCGGGGTTGCGGTCGGGGTGGTACTGGCGGGCGAGTTTGCGGTAGGCCTTCTTGATCTCGTCCGCGCTGGCCTTCTTGTCAACCCCGAGCGCCTTGTAGTAGTCGGGACGTGATGCCATCGTCGGTTCCTCGCGCCTATGCCGCGACCACGACCCGCGCGGGGCGAATGATGTCCTCGCCGAGCCGGTAGCCGGGCTGGTAGACCTCGGCGACGGTGCCGCTGGCAGCGCCCGGCACCGGCTGCTGGAGCATCGCCTCGTGGAACGCCGGGTCGAAGCGTTCGCCCACAGGCGAGTAGGATTCGACGCCGACGCGCGCGAGCGCCGCCATCAGCTCCTCGCGCACCAGACGCACGCCCTGCAGCAGCGGATCGTCCTGCGCCGCCGCCTCGAGCGCCCGGTCGAGGTTGTCGAGGGCGGGGAGCAGCTCCTTGACGAGCTTGGCGAGTCCGCGCTCGTGGGCGAGCGCCGACTCGCGGGCCATGCGCTTGCGATAGTTCTCGAAGTCCGCCTGGGTGCGTTGCGCGAGCGCCAGGTACTCGTCGCGCTGGGCGCCGACCTTGACCAGCTCGTCGAGGTCGCCCTCGATCTCGGCGAGCTCGCCGTTGCCCGCGCCCACCTGCGACCCTGCCGTCTTGCCGGGCCCGGCTGGGTGATCGGATGTGGCGCCGCCCCCCGGCGCGTTTGCGCCGGGGGACTGCTGGGGTGTCTGCTCAGGCTGCACGGCCTGCTCGCGCGTGTCGCTCATGCCGGCCTCCCGGTTATGCCTGCGGCTCGTCTACGACCTCGGCATCGACCACATCTTCCTCGTCAGAAGATGAAGCCTCGCCCGTACCGCCGCCGTCAGCGGACGCGCCGTTGCCGGCAGCGCTCTGCTGCTGAGCGCGCTGGTACATCGCCTCGGAGACGGAGTGGAAGGCGACCTGCAGAGCCTCGGCCTTGGCGTTGATCGCGGACGGGTCCTCGGACTCGAGAGCGTCACGGACCTCCTTGATGGCCGTTTCGATGCGCGACTTGGAGTCGGCGTCGATCTGGTCACCGAGCTCGGAGAGCTGGCGCTCGGCCTGGTAGGCGGCGTTCTCGCCGTTGTTGCGGGCCTCCGCAAGCTCGCGGGCACGCCGGTCCTCCTCGGCATGGGACTCCGCGTCGGAGACCATGTTCTTGATCTCCTCCTCAGACAGGCCCGAGCCGGCCTTGATCTCGATCTTCTGCTCCTTGCCGGTGCCGAGATCCTTGGCAGACACGTTGAGGATGCCGTTGGCGTCGATGTCGAAGGCGACCTCGATCTGCGGGATCCCACGCGGCGCCGGCGGGATGCCGGTGAGCTGGAACTTGCCGAGTGACTTGTTGTACTGAGCCATCTCGCGCTCGCCCTGCAGCACATGGATCTCGACCGAGGGCTGGTTGTCCTCGGCAGTCGAGAAGACCTCGGCCTTGCGCGTGGGGATCGTGGTGTTGCGCTCGATCAGCTTGGTCATCACGCCGCCCTTGGTCTCGATGCCGAGGGTCAGCGGGGTGACGTCGAGCAGCAGTACGTCCTTGACGTCGCCGGCCAGCACGCCGGCCTGGATCGCGGCGCCGACGGCAACCACCTCATCGGGGTTGACGCCCCGGTGGGGCTCCTTGCCGGTCAGCTCCTTGACCTTCTCCTGCACCGCGGGCATGCGCGTCATGCCGCCGACCAACACGACGTGGTCGATCTCCTTGACGCCCTTGTCTTTGGCGTCGTCGAGCGCCTGGCGCACCGGTGCGACCACGCGGTCGAGCAGACCCGAGGTCAGTTCGGAGAGCTTGGCGCGCGTCAGGCGCGTGTCGAGGTGCTTGGGCCCGGAGGCGTCGGCCGTGATGAACGGCAGGTTGATCTGGGTCTCCTGGGTGGTGGAGAGCTCGATCTTGGCCTTCTCGGCCGCCTCGTAGAGACGCTGGAGCGCCATCGGATCGGCGCTGAGGTCGATGCCCTGGGACTTCTTGAATTCGGCGACGAGCCAGTCGACGATCGCCTTGTCGAAGTTGTCGCCGCCGAGATGGTTGTCGCCGGCGGTCGACTTGACCTCGAACACGCCGTCGCCGATCTCGAGCACGGACACGTCGAAGGTGCCGCCACCGAGGTCGAACACGAGGATCGTCTGGTCGGACTCCTTGTCCAGGCCGTATGCGAGCGACGCGGCGGTGGGCTCGTTGATGATGCGCTTGACGTCGAGCCCGGCGATCTTGCCGGCGTCCTTGGTGGCCTGACGCTGGTCGTCGTTGAAGTAGGCCGGGACCGTGATCACGGCCGAGTCGACGCGCTCGCCGAGATAGGCTTCGGCGTCGGTCTTCAGCTTTTGCAGGATCATCGCGGAGATCTCGGGCGGCGAGTACTGCTCGCCGTTGACTTCCACGCGAGCGTCGCCGTTGGGGCCGGCGACGACCTTGTAGGGGACGATCGACTCCTCCTCGCGGACCTCGGCCTCCTTGCGGCCCATGAAGCGCTTGATCGAGAAGATCGTGTTCTGGGGGTTGGTGACCGCCTGGCGCTTGGCGACGGTGCCGACGAGACGCTCGCCGGATGCGGTGAAGGCGACGACCGAGGGGGTCGTGCGCCCGCCCTCGGCGTTCTCGATGACGGTCGGCTCGCCCCCCTCGAGCACGGCCATGCACGAGTTGGTCGTGCCGAGGTCTATGCCTATGGTCTTGGCCATGGATGGTGCTCCTTTGGAAAGGAAGGGGAAAAAATCTAAGTGCTATTGAAGCAGATTTCCTTCGGCGCTTCAAGGTCCTCGCAGCCCGCTGGTACCCGGCGAAAGCAGATCGAAACCCGGATCAGCACAGATCGAAACCTGCGCGGGCGGCCATCAGGCCGCCTCCTGCGATGAGTCCGGCAGCGAGCCGACGCCGAGCGCCTCGCCGACCTGCGTCTCGATCTGAGCGCCGAGCCACGGGACGCGGCGGCTGAGGATCATGGCGCGGGCAGCCAGCACGACCGCGGCGGCGGCGGGGAGCGTGCGGGGATCCCATTCGGGCAGGCCCGCGAGCGGGCGCAGCGAGCGCGGGACCAGCGCCGTGGCAGCCTGTGCGAGCGTGCGCAGGGCCGGCGTTACGGGTGCGAGCCACACGCTCCCGGACAGTTGCGGGCGGCGCACGAACGCGATCGTCGCAGCGGCCTGGACGCTCGAGCAGAGCGTCGGCAGCACTTCGGCGAAGTAGGCGCGGTACGCCGCGCGCGAAGCCGGCACGCTCGCGCGCGGGATCTCCATCAGCTCTGCCGCGGCGACCTGCTCGGCCAGGTAGCGGTCCTGCTCGGCGGCGCCGATCCGCCCACCGTAGGCGCGGTAGGCGGCCAGGAAGGAATGGACCTCCACGCAGTGCACCCACAAGAGCGTCTCGGGGTCGCTCGCGGAGAAGCTCCGACCGGTGACGGTGTCGACGCCGCGCACGCGCTTGTGCAGGCGCCTGACCCTGTCGGCCGCGGCCTGAGCGCTCGCGATGTCGCCAAAGGTGACCGCGTGCACGTACGCGCTGGTGCCGCGCAGGCGCCGCAGCGGATCGGAGCGGAAGTCCGAGTACTGCGCGACCCCGGCCATCGCGAGCGGATGCAGCGCCTGGATCAGCAGCGCCCGCAGCCCGCCGACGAGCATCACGGGGTTCGAGTGGACTTTCCAGGTGGCGCTGCCGGGGCCGAACAGACCGTGGTCGGCCGCCGTTTGGGGAGATGTGCTGCCGGGGCGTTTGCCCGCCCGGCTGGCTCGCTCACGCTTAGAAGCCGCCATCTGTCGGGCAACACTACGCCTTTGGGCGCGCCAGGACCATCGGGATTGAGCGACGCAGTAAGTCCGGGGGGACAGTCGTTCCAACTGGCGAACGAGTACGCGCAAACGGGAGAGAGCCATAACCGGGCCAGCAGGAGCGCGCGCGATCGGCGCGAATATGACCGAAGCATGGTGGTCCTGATCGTGGTGACCGTCGCCTGTTTCGGCGCCGGCGTGGTCGCGGTCAGCCGATATCTGCCTGAATTGGCTGATGGCCCCGCCGGGACGCTGGCGTTTTTTGTGATTTGCGGGCTCAGCGGTGCGGCGGTCGGCCTGGTGGGACTGCACGTCTACCTGACGATTCGTCAGCTCGAAGAAACCAGTCGTGGACAGTTCAGCGAACTCGTTGTTGCC
>DATJOF010000001.1:0-56495 GCA_035507415.1 Solirubrobacteraceae bacterium | reverse complement strand
AGCGTCGCGCCTCGTAGCTCGCGGTCGTCACGACCGCGCGCGGTCCGCTGCCGGCCACGATCACCGGCCTGCCGCGCAGCTCGGAACGGCGCCGCAGCTCGACCGACACGTAGAACGCGTCCATGTCGACGTGGGCGACCGTTAGCTCGCCGGGCATCGCCCTAACGGTAGATCGCGCGGCGGACACCGACCCCCCAATCACCCCGCCCAACGTCGCCACCAACACCGATCCCGGCAAGCGATCGACTCTCGGGTTTTCCCGACCATCAAGCTAAGGCGTCCCCGCTGGCGCCGGTCGCGCGCGTTCCGCACACTCGGGCGAAGGTCACTCGATCAGCACCTCCCCCCAGAGAAAGGCAGAACCATGAGAACGATCCGAGCGCTCACCGTCGGCGCAGCGGCGATATTCGGCCTGTCGCTCGCCACGGCCGCAAGCGCGTCCGCCGCAGCGCCCGAATTCGGAATCTGCAACAGGGTGCAGAAGGGCACGGGGAGCTACGCCAACGCGGGCTGCACGACCCCCGCCGCCGGCAAGGACTACGAATGGTTCTCGGAAGCCGTCAGGAAACCCAAACTCGAAATCGAGTCGACCTCGCCCGTGAAGCTCGAAACGGTCACGGGATTCAAGGTCAGCTGCACACGCGCGATCGAGGGCGGCTACATCTTCGGCGACGAAGAGGTCAACGAAACCGGGCTCGCCTTCACCGGATGCTCGAACGCGGGCGTGAAATGCGGCTCCTTCGGCGCAGCCGAAGGCGAATTCTTTCTTGCGGCCAGCGACGGAGAACTGGGTGTCATCAGCCGCGGGGCGACCGCCGCCGAGGACAAGGTCGGCCTCGAGCTGGACGGTCTGAGCGCGACCTTCCACTGCGGAAGCTCGGAAGAGGTCGAAATACATGGCAGCCTGATCGTCCCGCTGAAGGCAAACAAGATGCTCACGACCGAGAAGCTCAAGTACTCGGCCAAGCGCGGCAAGCAGGACCCGGAACGCTTCGAAGGCGGCACGAAAGCCGTGCTCGAAGTGTCGGTCAACAGGGAAGAGTTCCTGCCGGCCGGCCTGTCGGCGAACATGACGCTGCTGTTCGAACAGCCCGTCGAGGTGAACTCCGTGGTCTAGTACGCTTGCCCAGGCGCCATGGACCTCACGTTCAGCCCAAGCGAGACCGCCTTTCGTGACGAGCTGCGCGAGTGGCTCGCCGCGAACCGGCTGCAGGACGCGCCCAACGGCGCCGCCGGCGAAGACGCCCACTACGCCTGGCGCCGGGACTGGCAGCGCCGGCTGTACGACGCGGGCTGGGCGGCGCCCGCGTGGCCGGTCGAGTACGGCGGCCGCGGCGCGACGCTGAGCCAGTCGGCGATCTACTTCGAGGAGCTGGGCCGTGCGCGCGTGCCGCTGCCGGCCAACGTGCTCGGGCTGTTGCTCGGCGGGCCGACGCTGATGACCTGGGGCACGCCGGAGCAGAAGGAGCGCTACCTGCCGCCGATCCTCTCGGCCGAGGAGATCTGGTGCCAGGGCTTCTCCGAGCCCGACGCCGGCTCCGACCTGGCGGCGCTGAAGACGCGCGCCGTCAAACGTGGCCACGAGTGGGTCGTGACCGGGCAGAAGGTCTGGACGAGCGGCGCGCAGTACTCGAAGTGGTGCATGCTCGTGGCGCGCACCGACACCGAGATGCCCAAGCACAAGGGCCTCACCTACTTCCTGATGGACATGGAGCAGGACGGGGTGCAGGTGCGTCCGCTCCGTCAGATCACCGGCGAGTCGGAGTTCAACGAGCTGTTCATCGAGGACGCCCTGATCCCCGACGAGAACGTCGTCGGCGGCGTCGGCAACGGCTGGAAGGTCGCGCTGACGACGCTGATGAACGAGCGTGCCGGTCTCGGCTTCGCGCTGCAGATCCGCCTGCGCCAGCTGCTCGATGACCTGATCGCAACCGCGGGCCGGCGCGGCCTGCTCGACGATCCGCTGTACGCCGACGCGCTGGCGGAGCTGCACATGCGCACCGAGTCGATCAGGCTGCTGGCCTGGAAGGGCCTGTCGGACGTCGAACGCTACGGCCAGCCGGGCCCGGAGGGCTCGCTGGTGAAGTGGCTGTGGTCGGACACCAACCAGCGCCTGACGCAGCTGGCGGTCGACATCGTCGGCCCGCAGGCGCTCACCTGGGGCACCAGCTGGAGCTACGAGTTCCTGCGCGCGCGCGGCAACTCGATCGAGGGCGGCACCACCGAGGTGCTGAAGAACATCGTCGCCGAGCGGGTGCTCGGTTTGCCGCGGCTGAAGGCGGGCTAGGCGCCGTGGACTTCGGCCTGAGCGAGGACCAGCGCGAGATCCAGCGCACGGCGCGCGAGTTGCTGGCCGAGCGGGCGCGACCCGAGCGGGTGCGTGAACACGCCGAGGCCGGGCGCAGCGACGAGGCGCTGTGGCGCGAGCTGCGCGAGCTCGGCTGGCCGGGGATCGGGGTGTCCGAGCGCTACGGCGGCCAGGGACTGGGGCAGATCGAGCTGTCGATCCTGTGCGAGGAGCTCGGACGCTCGCTGGCGCCCGTTCCGTTCCTGCCGAGCGCGCTGGCGGCCACGGTGATCGAGCAGGACGGCTCAGATGCGCAGCGCGAGCGCTGGCTGCCCGGGCTCGCCTCCGGCGAGACGATCGGCGCGTTGGGGTCGAGCGTCGACGGCGTCGCCGAGCTCGTGATCGGCGGCCGCGAGGCGAGCGTGTTCGTGCTGATCCACGAGGATGGCGCGGGCCGCCTGCTGGCCGCCGCGGACGCGGATGTGAGCCCCGTGGACACGGTCGATCCGACGCGCTCGGCGGCGCGCGTCAGCGCTGGAGGGGCTGGCGAGGAGCTCGGCGCTGGCGCCTGCTCGGGCTTGGGCCGAAGCCTCGTCTCGGTCAGCTCAGAGCTCGTCGGCGTCTGTGACCGGGCGCTGCAGATGACCGTCGAGTACGTCAAGGACCGTAAGCAGTTCGGCGTGCCGGTCGGCTCGTTCCAGGCCGTCTCGCACCGTTGCGCGCAGATGCTGATGGACACCGAGCGTGCGCGTTCGACGGCGGCGTATGCAGCCTGGGCCGCGGACTCCGGTTCCGAGCAGCTGGCCGAGGCGGCCGCGATGGCCAAGGCGACGGCCTCGGACGCGGGCCGGGAGGTCACGGCCAGCGCGATCCAGGCCCACGGCGGCATCGGCTTCACCTGGGAGGCCGACGTGCACTGGCTGTACAAGCGTGCGCAGATCGACGCCGCGCTGCTCGGCGGCGCCAAGCGCCACCGTGCGCGCCTGGCCGAGCTGCTGGCGCGCCAGACAGCGCTCGCACCGGTCGAAGGCGCGCCGGCCGGCTGACGACGGCGCATCCGCTTGCGCCGGTCGAAGGCTCGCCGGCCCGCTGAGGGCGACGCATCGACGGCTGACGACGACGCATCGCCGGGGCAGCGCAGGCGCGCGCGCGCGCGCGCGCGCGTGGGTCGGCGTCTGAGACGACCAGCAGCAGCCGCAAGCGCACGCGCGCGTACGCGCGCGCGTGGGTCGGCGTCTCAGGCAGCCGGCAGCAGCCGCAGGCGCACGCCGCCGAGCTCACGCAGCTCGGGCTCCGGGCAGAGCTCGCCCGGCAGTTCGAGCGCGATCTCGCTGAGGCCCTGGCTGCGCTCGTCGGCGGCAGCCGTGAAGTCGACTGTCGCGCCGTCGAGGCAGAGCTGCGTGGGCGTCTCGTCGCCGGGCGCGACGCCCAGCACCTCGCCCCAGCGCGTCGCGACCTGGGCCGGCTCGGAGACGGCGACCGTGATGCCGAGCAGGCGCCCGGGGGCGCCGCGCCCGATGCGCTCGGTCCAGTCAGGTCCCCCCCAGCGCCAGGACCCGTACGGCTGTGAGCGGTCGATCGAGACGATCGCGCCGTGCATGTCGGCGGGATGCAGGTGCGTGCCCGAGATGTCGGGCAGGTCGAGCTGCCACACGACGCGCACGCCCAGATCGCTTGCGCGCGTGCGCGCGCCCTCGAGATCCTCGACGTCGAAGATCACCATGTAGCCCCCGTCGCCGCCGTGGCGCGCCAGGTAGCGGCCGGCCGCCGTGTCGGCCTGCGTCGGCGAGACGATCTCGAGGAAGCAGTCGCCGAGCGCGAACACGACGTTCTGCAGCCCGAACAGGCCGACGCCGGGATCGCGGAACGGCTCGCCCAGCCCGAGCGTGTGCCGCAGCTCCTCGGCGACCGGCTCGAGCTCGGCGGCGACGAGCACCGCCTGGCGCAGCCTGACTTGCGATGAGCCCTCCTCCACGGTGACGCAGGCTAGCGCGTGAGCGATACTCGCGGGCGTGAGCGAATTCGTCAGCGCCGGCGCCGGGTTCCTGCTGGCGGTCCTGTGGTTCGACCTGATGTTCGACGTGCAGACGCTCGCGCATCGCGACGGCGAGCTGCCCGAGCAGGCACTGGCCTCGATCGCCGGCTACTACCGCCGGGTCACGACCGCGGCCCGGCCCATGAACCGCCTAATCGCGGCAGTGATGCTCGCGACGCTCGCGGCGCTGATCGCCCAGATCGCCAAAGCCGCCGCGCCGGCCTGGGTCGCGTGGGCGTCATTGGCGCTGGCAGCGGGCGCGATCGGGCTGGCCGGCGCACACACCGTGCCCGGCGCGGTGCGACTCGGGGCGCGCGACGGCGAGATCGCCGCTCAGAGCGCGCTGGCGCGCTCGATCTGCCGGGACCACCTGATCTGCTTCACGGCGATTGCGGGCGTGCTGGTGCTGCAGCTCGGCTTTGCGTGACCGAGAGCGGTTCGCTGCGGCTAGATCGACGTGCCGCCGGTCACGGATCCCGGGCGGGTTTCGCGCTCGACGATCAGCTCCCCCACCTTCAGGCGCGCGACCTCGAGCTCGTCGATGCGCATCGAGCGGATCGCGGCGCGCCTGATCGCGAGCCGGCCGATCGCGAGCGTGCCCACGGCGAAGGCCCCGAGCGCGAACGCGCCCACCGCGACCGCGCCGGTCGAGTGAGCGCCGCGGGCCTCGACGCCCTGCGCGGCGGCGACCGACGATCGCCGCCGGCGCGCGCACGATCGCGTGGCCGGCTGCATGCGCGCACGCCGGCTGACCGCTGTTCGAGAGCGCTTCACGCGATGCATTATCCAGCTCTCGCGCGAAGCTCGCGGTCAGCTGGGCAAGGCGCGCGGCCTCGTGGTCCGCGGGCTCGCTGCCTCAGCGAGTGCTCCAGACGTCGCCTGTGCTGCCGAAGCCAAGGGCGCGCTTGGTCGCTTCGGTGAGATCGAATTCGCGTCCTGCCACGTACGGGCCGCGATCGATGACCGGGACCGTCACGGTGCGCCCGTCGTAGCGGAGCGTCACCTCGGTGCCACACGGAAGCGTCTTGTTGGCGACGCCGAGCGTGCTGCTGGTCAGCTCGCCGCCGCACGCCAGCGTTCCGCCGCCGCCATACCAGGACGCCCCGGCGAGGCGGTACACCTCGAGCCGGCCGAGCAGCCGACGGGCCGTGCGTTCCCCGGTCGCGTCGGCGACGGCGAGACGCACCAGCCGGCTGCCGATGCGCGACGGGGTGTAGCGCACGCGAAAGCGCCCACGACGACCGGTTGCGTCGCTCGCGAGCGTGCGCCACCCGCGGGGCGTGAGCGCCTGCAGGCGCACAACCAGGCCGGCGAGCTCGCCGGCGGACTCCGAGCGGGATCGCAGCGAGCCGGCCACGCCGGCGGTGTGCCCGGCCAGCACGTTCAGATCGAGGCCGCGCACGCGCAGCGATATATGCGCGCTCGCTGTGGTGCCGGGAGGCGAAGCGAACAGCGACGCCGCAGTGGGCGATGTTCCGCCGGCGATTTCGGCGGGAGCAAGCGGTGCGGCCGCAGCCGTCGGCTGCGTGGTAGCAGGGACATACATCGAGGGAGAAACCTCCTTGTTGTCCGCCTACGGGGTTAGCTGTCGGGCTCACAGCCCAGCCGCGAGCGCGCACCGTGCGCGCTCCGACCGGGCGTTACAGCCGCATCAGCGGCCGATTCGCCCCATCCAGGCTGCGTTCACCAAAATGCAGCCCGGCAGTGGGTCCCCCGCTGGCCTTCATCGATGAAGGCGACTCGGCAGAGTCAAAAGAACATCCGGGCACCGTAGGTGGGGGTTGGGGGGATATGTGTGACACTGGTCACACATATATCCTCAGAGTATGTATAATGTGGGCATGCCCGATCTTCCTAAAGCCCCACGGGACCGGAACAATCCGGTCCGTCGCCCCTCACCGGACTCGGACTACTCGCTCATGGAGTTCATGCGCGAATACCCCGACGATGCCGCGTGTCTAGACCAGCTCTGGCGAGACCGCTACGCGCCCGACGGGTCGCACGCGCACTGTCCGCGCTGCGAGAAGACCCGCAAGTTCCACCGGACCAAGACCCGCGCCTCGTACACGTGCGACACCTGCGGACTGCACATCCATCCGATGAAGGGCACGATCTTCGAGAAGTCCACAACCTCGCTCCAGCTGTGGTTCTACGCCATGTATCTGATGACGAGCACTCGTTGCGGAATCTCCGCCAAGCAGCTAGAGCGCGAGCTTGGCGTGACCTACAAGACCGCGCATCGCATGATGAAGAAGATACGCACCGAGCTTATGCACGACATGGACGGCGGACCGCTCGGCGGAGATGTCGAGATAGACGAGACCTCCATCGGCGGCAAACCCCGCGAACCGCTGACACGCTCGGAGGCAGCCGCGTTCCGCGAAGCCAAGCCCACCGTCCTCGGGATGGTCGAACGCGGCGGACGCATCCGCTTCCGCGTCATCCCATCCCGGCGAGGTCCAGCGCTTAGTAGAGAGGTCCGGGCCAACGTGGACCCGTCCTCGATCATCTTCACGGACGACTGGCAGGCATACAAGCCGCTACGCGGCGAGTTCCTAGCCCACAAGGTCATCAACCATTCCGAGGGCATCTACGTCCGTGGAGATGTCTACACCAACACGATCGAGGGTGCGTTCGGAAACATGAAGACCGGGATGCGCGGGGTCTACAAGAAGGTCTCGCCGCGCTACTTGCAGTCCTACGTGGACGAGTACGCTTGGCGGCACAACGCCAAACGCTCTGACCGTGCCCTATTCGCGCAGCTGCTAGAGCGCGCCTCACGGTCCGACCGCGCCTGCCAATAAGTTAGCTGGTCCCCGCGTGCGTGGGGCCATAGCTCAATTGCTAGAGCGGCGGACTTTTAATCCGCGTGTGCCTAAGCGGCCCAAGCCCCCAAAGCGACGGCCCGCGAACGCACGTCGATGTCGGTTGGAATCCGACTGGCTCCACACCTTTCAACACATCATGGCGCTTTTCCTGCCGCTGCGAGTCCGTGGCCCGGAGCGCGTCCGGCTATCCGGCACCGTCGCCCGAGCGCGCGTCGAACGGCTCGCAGCGTAGGGTCAGCGCATGACCATCGAAATCCAAAACATGATCGCCAAGCTGAAGACCCTTGAATCGATGCAGAGCTGTCCGGCCTGTGGTAATGACAGGTGGGAGACGCAGGCCCGGCTCGTCTCCATGCCCACCGTCGTTGACGACCGCATCAACCCGATGGAGGGGCTGCCTTGCCTCGCGCGGCTCTGCACGCACTGCGGATATGTCGCGCTTCACGCGACGGAGATGCTTGAGCAACGCTGACATCTGACCTCCTGTAGGTTGGGGGATGTAACGCCCAGGTCGTCCGAACGGAGGCGCGTACGTGAGGCGATGGCTATTAGCAGGACTCGCGGCCGTGACGCTTGCGGGTTGCTCAACGAGTAAGCAGTCGTCGGCCCCTGCGACCAAGGGCGCAGGGGCGTCAGCCGCCGCAGCCGAAGCCAATTCGTCGGTTGTGAAGCAGGCGGAACAAGCACCAGACGCCGCCGCCGCAGCACGAGAAGCGACCCTCCGCAAGGCGCTGACACAACGGCTCGGGCTCAACAGCGAACTGGAATGGAACCTCAACGACGCCCCCGCGTCTCCAAACAGCGGCGCCAGTTGCTACGTCAAGCTAGGCGCTGCCGCCGTCAACGAAGAAGAAGCTCGACCGGGGAACATCCTGCGCGGGCCGAATGCGGGCGAAGTCGTGTTCGTGCAGTCGAATACCGTGACTCCGCTCGTACCCTGTCTCAAGGCAGTACGTGCGGCGCTGGGCTGGTGAGGAGGAGCGGAACCGTGGGATGCGTCAGCTAGATACCCAACGCTACCGAGTTTTCGCTAGCCCTTTCGCTAGGCCCTCCTAGACAGGGCCGATGGCCCTAGCGCAGACAGGACACAGGCCAGCGTCATCGACGGTCAGCGGCTCCGTAGCGCGCCTGATGCCCGAATGAGCTTTATCTTCGGGCATGTCCGGCCGGTGCCCAACGCGGCCACACCCTGCGCATGTGACGAGCCACCTACGCACCTCAGGAAAGCGCGCGAACTCGTCAACGGGGACAAACTTCCTAGCCCGCGTCGTCGGTGCTCTCCCGTCGCGTTGCTCGACCTAATACCCGCTCCCAAGCGCTTCGCTTCGGAACCGGAATCTCGACCCCCTCGTACGGCTCGCCCGTCTTCGGGTCCATGCCGCGAGGCTCGGTCTGCTGAGTCGCGAGGGATGCACGTTCGAGGGCTTCGGCGCGGGCGACACCGGCCGCCGAAAAGCTCCACGTGTTGCCGTCGACCTCCGCATAGCCAGCGGCCAGAAGGGCGGGGAGCAGCCGCTCGGCCTCATCCATGACCCCATCGGTCCAGCCGCCTTCGTCCAAACCCAGCCCCCATGCGCGCATGAGAGCCACATCCGGCTCACTCTGCGTAGGCTCCACGTGATGTTGATCGTCGATCATCTAATGCAAGCGTAGCGCGGCTATAGGCTGCCTCTATGGCTATCAACGACGAGCAATACGCAGCCGAACTCAACGACGCTTATCGCGCGCTGGGCCGCTTCATCGTCAAGTTCTCTCAGCTCATCTCCCGGATGCGGTGGCTCGCGTCGTGGCGAGTCGCACTGAACAGCAGCGAGAACGAGAACTACGCGGAACTCTTCTTCGTCGAAGCCTCCGCGGGCAATGTCAGCGACGCCTTCTTTGGCCTGTGCCGACTCATCGCCGACTATACCCCCGAGGAGGACGAGGTCGCCGGCAAGCTCCAAAACGAC
This sequence comes from Solirubrobacteraceae bacterium, assembly GCA_035507415.1. GTDB lineage: Bacteria > Actinomycetota > Thermoleophilia > Solirubrobacterales > Solirubrobacteraceae > Palsa-744. The sequence continues at coordinate 47,396 of DATJOF010000001.1, read as the reverse complement.
GTGATGAAGGTGATCAAGTATCGAAACCGGACTGCCCATGGCGACTGGTGGGTCGGCTACCTCAGCACGAAGGGCGACAAAATCGCCGACCCCGCCTTCACCGTGCTCAAGCGGCTTGGCAAGACGGACAGACACTTCGCAGAGGACGAGCCCGTACCAGTCAAAAAGCTCGACGAGCGCACCGATCAGCTCGTCGAGCTAACGGCGCTCGTATCCGAGTTCGGTTTCCTCGCCCTCGGCTTGCCGCTCGGCGTCTTCGAGACCGAGGAGGATGGTGTGCTCACCGTGAAGTACCGCCCGACGGGCACCCAACCCAGCACCCGATACAGAGTGAGCGACGTGTTAACGATGACCGGCCCACAGCACAAGCGGCGCGTCGTGCGCCAGGGACCAAAGGCCGGGCTGCTGCCTGCTTGGAAACTACAGCTCGCCTAGTTCGCGTTCCCACGCGAACTCGGCGGCTTCGGCCTCTAGAAGTCGCTCCCAGTCGTCATCCTCGGACGGCGCTGGCTTCTCTCCGCCCTCCTGAGGGGCTCCGGGCGTCTGCTTGCCATGCTTATCTGAGTCTACATACCTTGAGGACATATGTGTGACACTGGTCACACATATCCCTTTACGGGGGGTTTCCTCGTGCCGCGTGACAGGGCAGCGCTAGAAGCAGCGGTCTTCGGCCGCGTTGGCCACCCCGAGGACCAGCTTGAGAATCTCCTTCAACGTCCGCAGGAGCGCATGTTCGATCCCGCATTCGGGCTCGTAGAGGGCTACTTGAACGGTGGTGTCTGCATCCAAGTTAACAGTCGGATCATTCGGCACGAGCACATATTCAGCCATGTCTTCGGACGCCGACTTGAACTGCGCGGTGTAGCCGAAGGGCCGACCCAGCTCCCCCCGGAATGTGGTGTACGGCCACACGCCCCGGACCACCACGTCGCGGTGCTTGTCGATATTCCAGAGCTGGTGGAGTATCCAGAGCGGATGGCGCGCGTAGGCATCTCCCCATTGGTAGGGCTGCGCCTCATGGATCACTTCCCGGGCCGCGATGCTTACGCGCCTGCGAAAGTTGGGGAGAGCCTTCTTCCCTGCCTTGTTGGCGACTGGTGCCTTGGTGAACACGGGGAAGGGAATCTCCTCCCTGGACGCAGGCTCGTGTCCGCCTTGGATTACCAGCTGCCGGGCAAGGTGGTCAAGAGCCGACCGGAGGTCGTGCAAGAACTCGCCGACAAGGGTGTTGAGCCGCACGGGGATAGGATCGACCCAGCCGTCGGTCGGTTCGACGGTCGCACCCCCACCATCCGCGTCCGACTCGTACTTACCGCTCATCTGGTACGGGTCCGAGTTGTAGTAGGCAAGGAGTTGGCCCTCGATCGCCTCCAAGTGGTCCTCTGCGCGGGCGAGGCGGTCGAAGATCGCTTCAAGCTGCTCGACCATCCGGCGCTACCCTTGGAGGACCATGCCAGAGGACGAGAAGGACGAGCAGCAGACGGAGGAGACGCCCAAGGGCCTAACCGTACCGGTGCCGAAGCGTGATGAGTTCTTCGGCAACCTCAAGAAGGCCGCGAAGCCGCAGCCACCGAAGCGCCCTCCGGCTGCGCCGCAGAACCGCGGGAAGGGCGCTCGACGGATGCAAACCCCGCGTGGCAACGCGAGGGGAAAGTAGCTCAGGCTCCGCTCGCCGCGCGTTCGAGCAGCGTTCGGAACATCGCCTGCCGGGAGTGCCGCTCGTTGTAGCGGAACGTGAACTCGTTGAGGTAGCCCTGGAGCCACCTGTGCGACACCTTGCGGTACGTCCCACGGATCGATGGCTTGAGATGGCCGAAGAAGCCCTCAACGGTGTTCGTGTGTGCCGTGCCGACGACGTACTCACCGGAGGCGTGCCGGACTCGACTATGGGCCGCGAAGTGCCTGCCGAGTTGGTTGTACGCGGGCCACTCGTCGGTGTAGACGATGGAGGTTGGCTCGACCCACTCGATGACCTGCTTCTTGAGCTGAGGCCCGCGACGGGACGGGAGCACGGTCGTCTTGATTCGTCCCCCACGCTCCACAGCGGCGAAGACGGTCGCTCTACTACGTTCGCGCAGTTTCTGTGCCTTGGAGCGGGCTTCGGGGTCGGTCCTCATCGAGTATTTCTGACGCGGCCGTCCATCGACAGATGTCTCGTCAACCTCCACGTCACCCGAGAGCAGGTCATCATCAGGGGCCATGAGCTTGTTGCGGATCAGGTTGAACATTCGCCACGCGGTCTTATAGGTGACACCAAGCTCGCGCTCAAGCTGCTTGGCGGACACGCCGCAGCGAGTACTTGTCATCAGGTGGATGGCGAAGAACCAGAGGTGCAGAGATGTCGAGGACTTGTGGAAGATCGTTCCGGCGAGGGGATGCAGATGATGGCCGCAGGAGTCGCAGTCCCACGCCGGCCGTTCGGCGACCTTGTGAAACTTGCGCTCACGGTCGCACTTCGGACAGTGGGCATGGTGTCCGTCGGGCGCGTAGCGGTTGCGCCACAACCAGTCAAGGCAAGCCGCATCGTCGGGGAACTCGCGCATGAACTCCATGAGCGAGTACGTGGACTCCGAGTAGTCGGCTCGGACGGGCTGGTTGCGGTCAACGGGAGGCATCAGGTGTCCGTCTCGTCCTCGGGCTCGTCTCGGCCGACGCGTGTGGGCCCATACGCATTGAGCCACTCTCGCAAGCCCTGCGAAGTCCCCATGCGTCGGATGGCCGTACGGCAGAGCAGCGGTATTCCGACGAGGACAAAGAGAAGCACGAGGATTCCGAGGACGGCTGCCATATGAGCATCATCGCACAGAATCTACCCCCTGTCAAGGGATATATGTGACACTGGTCACACATACACGTGTCGTCAGGCACAATCTCCCCGGACGCCGCGACTACGAGAGCCTCGTGATCGCCCTCCACACAACCGTCGTGAACCAAATCAGCGCAGCGGTCACCGCTATCGAGATCAGGACCGCCGGCAGCCACGGACCGCCATGGCCGACCGCGCCAAACAGATTCGCGAGGAAGATCAGCATCAACGTCTGCGAGACGGCCGATAGGTCGATGAGCACCAGAAGCACGAAAGCTGCGATCAGCAGAACTCGCCGCCACAGTTGAAGCTGCCATATCCACCCTTCCCCTCGAGGCTCGGTCCTATCGGTATCGAACCGTACGATCAGCGAGCGAGCTCACGTGCAGGCAGGATACGCAGCCGGCCGCCGGAAGCTCCGACGCCTACTCCACCGAACGGCGAGCACGCAACCGGAGCCTCAAAAACCGGCTGCTGAACACAACCCCAAGAGCCGCCAGCAGAAAGCCGACCCATGCCCCCGCGACCACCAGCATGACCCCAGCGACGAGCAAGGCAACGGCGAACAGCGCCTGCTGCCACGGCCTGGCATAGCGCATCTGCTGAACCGCCTGTCGTACCGACACAAAACCGCCGCCGCCGTGCACGGTTCACCACCTGCGCCGCGACAACGGGCCCGTCTGAGCACTCATGACCGGAGAGTAGCGCGCGAGCTCGTGCGGTACCCCTCGGCACCGGCCGAGCGCGACTGCGACGGTCTGATCCGCCGCTCAAGCCCGCGCTACGCTTGCTTGCCCCACCCTAGGAGGCATCAGATGTTCTCGTGGCTGGCGCGCGCGATGATCCGGAGCAACATGGCACAGGTGAACCAAGGAAACTATCGGCCGACGCTGCGACTGGATGCGCCCGACATTCACTTCTGCTTCCCCGGTGATAGCTCGTGGGCGACCGAGATCCACAGTCGTGACGATCACGGGCGCTGGTTGCAACGATTCGTCGATGTCGGCCTGCAGCTGAAGGCGGACGAGGTCATTGCGCAAGGCCCGCCTTGGAACATGACGCTCTGCGTCCGCGGCCGGTCCCATCTCGATACCGAGGACGGCCGGGTCTACGAGAATCGCTTCGTGATGTGGGGCCGTATAGCCTGGGGGCGGCTGCGCGGCTATGAGGTCTACGAGGACACGCAGGCCACCACGAAACTCGACGAGTATCTCGCGGCCCGCGGCGCATCCGGGTCGGCACCCGTGCGCTGAAGCAGACAGCCGGGCACGCGCCGGCAGCTCGCGACCACACCCGGATCGGGCGCTTGCGCATGGGCCGCCTGTAGCCGCAGATCCGCGTGATGTCCGATGCAGCGCGGCTCGTGTCCCCGGGCACGCAACTGTCATCAAAACCGCCTATCCCTTGACGCCAGGTAAGGCCTCCTGTAGGGTCAGGTCATGCCTGAGACGGGAAAGCTCAAATCCGAAGTACACGAACGCCTCGTCAACGCAACGCAACGCGATCAATGGGTCCAGGACCTGCTGGCCGGGAACGAGCCCAACCTTGCCGAACTCGACGCCGTCCTGGTCCTTGGCGGCCTGACCTCCCTCACCGGCGGAATCATCGACGCTCTGCAGCTGCTCGCTGCCGAGCTGGAAAGGCAAGATGCCAAAGGCTGATCGAAGCCGCACCAGACACGCTGCCGCCGACATCGAGGTTCGATACTCGTTCACCGAGTTCGTTCGTCGATGTCCCGATGACGTGAGCTGCCTGGACATGCTCTGGCGTGAGCGCTACGCGCCCGACGGACACACGGCGGACTGTCCGAAGTGTCGGCGTCCGCGGCGGTTTCACCGCATCAAGTCGCGCCCCGCTTATTCGTGTGACACGTGCGGGCACTCGCTTTATCCACTCGCCGGAACCATCTTCAACAAGTCCTCGACCTCGCTTCACCTGTGGTTCTATGCGATCTACGTACTGTCGAGCACTCGCTGCGAAGTATCCGCCAAGCAGCTCGAGCGTGAGCTCGGGGTGACGTACAAGACGGCCTGGCGGATGTTCAATCTGATCCGCGCGGAGCTCACCGACGACGGTGAGCTGTGCGCTCTGCGCGCCAAGATCCACCCGGGCGGCGTCGCCGCCGACGACGCGGTCGCGGCGCGGGCCCGACGCCGGCGTCAGCTGCGCCCGGTCAGCGGATACAAAACGGCTCTGAGCAGACCGCCGGCGATCTCGGGCGGCTGACAGCCGTCGACCGCGTGGTTGATTGTGCGGTCGGCTAACGTGTGAACCGTGGAGATCGCGCTGATCCTGCTGGTTGTCCTGATCGGGCTCGTAGCAGGGGACCTTGCACTGGTGCGGGCGCTGAAGCGAAAACGCGACCCCTCCGACTGACCGCCGGCGCCCGACAGGCGCTTGGCCCACCGCCGCTGGCCGACCACGTAGATCACGGGCTCGCCGCTGACCTGACCCCCGCCGGCCAGCCACTTCGATCCCCCGCGCTCCGCCGGCTGACCCGCCCACCGGCGAGCCCGCGTCAATCCTGCTGCGCGCCGTCCTGCTGTGCGCTGTCCAGCACTTCGCGCGCCCGCGCGAGGTCCGGCTCGGCGACGAGCACGTCGCGCGAGCCGCCACCGCCGATCCGGCCCGCCACTCCGGAGCCGCCCAGGCGCTGGAAGGACTCGATCCCGGCGTCGTACAAGAGCCCGACGACGATGTCCGCCTCGAACTCGTTCGCGGTCGATGTCAGGATCTGGAGCTCGTGGTCCTCTGGCACCGGCGGATCGTATCGTCCACGATCACGAGGCGGAGTGTCGTAGCGCACACAGTCCCGAATCGTCGAGATCTAGGCTGGTGAACATGCCTACGCAGAATCCGATCACACGCATCGAGCAGGTCGCGCGCGACCTCGGCAGGCTCGCGCACGAGCTCGGCGACTATGCAGGTCCCGACGCGCGACGCACCCTGCTGTACTGGCAGTCCGAGCTGCGCGGGGCGCTCGATCAGTTGCAGCGGACCGTGCAAAACGAAGCGAAGCCACAAGGTTTGCGATGAAATCGTTGACGCGGGCGGCCAGACGAGAGACAATCGCGAGAGATGGCCAACCCTGACCGCCTGTCCGCCCTCGACGCGACCTTCCTTCATCTCGAGGACAACTCGACGGCGCACATGCACGTCGCCTCGGTGATGATCTTCGAGGGCGATGCGCCCGCGCCGCGCGAGCTGGTCGATCACGTGATGAGCCGCCTGCATCTGGTGCCGCGCTACCGCCAGCGCCTGGCGTACGTGCCGCTCGGGCAGGGGCGCCCGATCTGGACCGACGATCCGTACTTCAACCCGCGCTACCACATCCGCCACACCGCGCTGCCCAAGCCGGCCGACGAGACCGCGCTCAAGCGCCTGGCGGGCAGGCTGTTCTCGCAGCGTCTGGACCGCTCCAAGCCGCTGTGGGAAATCTGGCTCGTGCAGCGCATGACCGGCAACCGCTTCGCGCTGATCGCCAAGACCCACCACGCCCTCGTCGACGGGATCTCGGGCGTGGACATCACGACCGTGCTGTTCGACACCTCGCCGGAACCCGCAGGCACATCCGCGCCGGCGACGCCGTGGACGGCCAAGCCGCTCCCCGGGTCGGCCAAGCTGCTGGGCGAGGCGCTGGTCGAGCGCACGACCGTTCCGGGCGAGATGATGCGCGGCGCACGCGCGCTGCTGCGAGCCCCGCGCCGGGCCGTCTCACAGGTCAGGGAGGGCGTCGCCAGCATTGGCGCCGCGACCCTCGTCGGGCTCAGCGCGCCCGCGCCGCCGAGCCCGTTCAACGTCGACATCGGCACGCACCGCCGCTACACCTGGGTCGACGCCGACCTGGCCCGCTTCAAAGCGATCAAGGACTCGCTCGGCGGCACGCTCAACGACGTCGTCCTCACCACCGTCACGCTCGGGCTGGGACGCTACCTGCGCAGTCAGGGCCACGACACCCAGGGCCTCGTGCTCAAGGCGATGGTCCCGGTCTCCGTACGGGCCGACTCCGAGCGCGGGGCGCTCGGCAACAAGGTCGCGGCGATGTGGGCGCCGCTGCCGGTCGGCGTCGAGAACGCCGCGGAATGCCTCGCGCAGATCCGCGGCGCGATGGAGGACCTGAAGAGCTCCGGTCAGGCCGTCGGCGCGCAGGTGCTCACGAACCTCGCGGGCTTCGCTCCGCCGACGATCCTCAGCCAGGCCGCGCGCCTGCAGGCACGCCAGCGCTTCTTCAACCTGGTCGTCACGAACGTTCCCGGTCCGCAGTTCCCGCTGTACCTGCTCGGCCGCCGTCTGCGCGGCCTCTACCCGGTCGTTCCGCTGGCCCGGCGCCAGGCGCTCGGCATCGCCGTGATGAGCTACGACGGGCACCTCGGCTTCGGCCTGCTCGGCGACTACGACGCCCTCCCCGAGCTCGAGTCGATCGCGTCGGCGCTGCGTCAGGCGATCGCCGCGCTCTCGCGCGCCGCGGGCATCCCCGCCGCGCGCCGAGCGCACCGCAGGGCTCCGGCTCGCCGCACCGCTGTCAACGGCGCGCCGCGCGCAAAGGCGGTGACGAACGCCACCAACGGCACACAACCAGCCGCGGGGGCGAGCAACGGCGCCAAGCACGAGCCTGGGACCAACGGCGCGAAACCGGCGCGCAAACGCGCGACGCGCAAACCCGCCGCGCGCGGCTGACGGCACAGACGCGCGGATACGATCCGCTGCATGACTCCTCGACGGCTCCGCCGGACGGCGTAACGCGACCGTGCGCCTGGCGCTCTGCCAGCTGAACGCCAGCGTCGGCGCGATCGCCGACAACGCCGGGCTGATCAGCGAGCGACTCGCGGCCGCGCGCGCCGCCGGCGCCGAACTCGTGGCATTTCCCGAGCTGGCCCTCACCGGCTATCCCCCGGAGGATCTGCTGCTGCGCAGGCACTTCCTCGATGACACGCTCGTTGCGCTCGAGGCGCTCGCGCGTGAAGTCCGCGACACGACGGCCATCGTCGGCTATCCCGAGCTGCATCATGGACACCTGTACAACGCCGCCGCGGTGCTTGCCGATCGCGCGATCGCCGCCACCTACCGCAAGCGCCACCTGCCCAACTACGGCGTGTTCGACGAGCAGCGCTACTTCACGGCGGGCGGTGCGCCCGTGACGATCGAGGCGGGCGGCGCACGCGTCGGCCTGACGGTGTGCGAGGACCTCTGGCGCGCCGGCCCGCCCGCCATCGAGGAGGCGCGTGCCGGGGCGCGCCTGATCGTGAACATCTCGGCCTCGCCCTACCACGCCGGCAAGGGCGCCGAGCGCGAACAGCTGTTTGCGCAGCGCGCCCGCGAATGCCACGCCTTCATCGCCTTCTGCGCGATGGTCGGCGGCCAGGACGAGCTGGTGTTCGACGGACATTCGTTCGTGCTCGACCCGGCCGGCACGACGGTGGCGCGCGCGCCCCAATTCGCCGAGGACATCCTGATCGTCGACCTCGACCCGAGCTCCCCCTCCTCCCCACCCGACCGCGCTCGGCTACAGGCGCCGATCGAGCCGGTCGAGGCGGAGGTGTACGCGGCGCTCGTGCTGGGCCTGCACGACTACGTGGAGAAGAACGGCTTCGCGGGGGTGGTGCTCGGCCTGTCCGGCGGCATCGACTCGGCGCTCGTGGCGTGTCTGGCGGTAGACGCGCTCGGCGCGGAGCGGGTGAACGTCGCGATCATGCCCTCGCCGTACTCCTCCGCCGAGACGCAGGCGGACGCGCACGCGCTCGCCGCCGCGCTCGGGGTGCGCACGCACGAGCTGCCGATCGCCGCCGCGATGGATGCCTACACGAACACGCTGGCGAGCGACTTCCGCGGACGCGAGCCGGATATCACCGAGGAGAACCTGCAGGCGCGGATCCGCGGCAACCTGCTGATGGCGCTGTCGAACAAGTTCGGCTGGCTCGTGCTGACGACCGGCAACAAGTCGGAGATGTCGGTCGGCTACACGACCCTGTACGGCGACCTCGCGGGCGGCTTCGCGGTGATCAAGGACGTTCCCAAGACGCTCGTCTACGGCCTGTGCCGCTGGCGCAACGCCGCGCGCGCGGACGCCCCGATACCCGCTTCGATCATCGCCCGTGCCCCCTCGGCGGAGCTGCGTCCCGACCAGCGCGACGTCGACTCGCTGCCCGACTACGAGCTGCTCGACCGGATCCTGCAGGGCTACATCGAGCGCGACCAGGGGCGCGAGCAGCTGATCGCGGCCGGTCTGCCCGAACGCGAGGTCGATCGAACGATCCGGCTGGTCGACCTCGCCGAGTACAAGCGCCGCCAGGCTCCGCCCGGCATCAAGGTCACCACGCGCGCGTTCGGGCGCGACCGGCGCATGCCGATCACCAACCGCTACCGAGGCTGACGATGACGGTGCACGCTCGCATCCGCGCGCTGGCGCTGGCCGTGACGGCGCGCGGGCAGATCTGCCTGCTCGCCGTGGCCGGCGCACTGACCGCGACGCTCGGCGCATTCGCCCTGTCGGGGTGCGGTAACACGCTGCAAGACCAGCCGATCCCGCACAACGCGCTCGAGACGTTCGTGCTCGCTCCCTACCCGGTCTACTGGCTGGGCGCGAGCTTCCACGGCATGCAGATAACCGAAGCCTCCACCGATCCGAGCGGCTCGTTCACGGTCGCCTACGGCAACTGCCTCGAAGGCGGCCAGAACACGTGCGTGGCGCCGCTGCAGGTGGTCACCTCGCCGGACAACAGCTTCGTGCCGGGCGAAGGCAGCGGCGTACGTGTGCACACGTCGCTGCGCGGCGTCGGCGCCGTGGTCAGCGACGGCGGCCGGGCGATCGCGATCCCGACCGGACCGGTCCTGCTGAACGTCTACGCCCACACTCCGGCGCTCGCGCGCGCCGCGGCGCACACGGCCGTGCCGATCAACCTTCCGGGCGCGCCCGGCGAAGCGCTGGCGGCGCCGCTGCCCGATACCGGCTACAGCGGGCATCCGCTGCCGGCCCAGATCCCGCCGCTGATCCACCGGCCGTGATCTAGGTTGGCGATTGGCGCTGCGGACGAACCGCAACGGTCATGCGCGTGACCGCGCAGGTCTTGCCCTGGTCGTCTGTGAAGGTCACGTCCCAGACCCAGGTGGTTCGCCCGCGATGCAGCCGCTGGGCGCGCGCGTGGATAGTGCCCTCGGTGATCGGGCGCAGGAAGCTCGTGCTGTTGGCCAGGCCGACCGCGAACTCATCCTGCGCCCGGACCGCGCGTGCGGTGGCGATCGACGCGATCGACTCGGCCACGGACGCGTAGACGCCGCCGTGGATGAGCCCCATCGGCTGCTTGAGCTCGTCGCGCACCTGTACGCGGGCGCTCGCCACGGTCTCGCCCAGCTCGAGGATCTCCAGTCCGTACAGCCGATCGAAGGCCCCCGCGGCTCCCGCAACACTCACTTGCTGCTCGGCATTCGGCGCCGCCATCAGCGCGCCACGATAGCCTAAGGCTCGTTGGGAGCGCGCGTCCTGAGACGATGAGCCCACCGCGCGTCCCGAGACGATGAGCCCACTCGACGACCTTCCGCCCGACCTGCGCGCCACGCTGTCCCTGCTCGTGGACCGCGGCAAGAGCTACGCCGAGGTCGCCGATCTGCTCGGCATACCGGAGAGCGCCGTGCGCGAGCGCGCGCACGCGGCGCTCGATGCGCTCGCCGGCGAACAGGTCGCGACGGCGGCAGGCGCCCGCGCGGGCGCGATCGACGGCGAGCAGCCGGCCGCGCGTGTGAGCTCGAGCTTCGCGCCGGAGGACGGCGCGGGTCTCGCGTCCGAGGGCCCGCCGGTTGCGACCTCGTCTGCCCCGCGCGGCGCGCATGCGCGCAGGAACGGCGCCCCGCGCGGCGGCGGTGCCGCGCTGCCGGTATCGCGGCGCGGCGGGGCGATCGTGCTCGCGGTGATCGCGGTGGTGATCGTCGTGGTGGTGGTCGTCGTGGTCGCCGGCGGCGGCTCGGACTCGCACAAGGGCGGCGCTTCCGGTCGATCGAGCTCGGCCTCGACCTCCGGCGCCAGCACGACTTCGGGCAAGACCCCACAGGTCACCAACCAGATCACGCTGACCCCGCCCGAACCGGGTAGCAAAGCGATCGGGCTGGTCGAGATCCTGACCGAAGGCGCCGAGCACGCCTTCTACATCGCTGCCGAACACCTGGCGCCGTCGAAAGGCTTCACCTACGTGGTCTGGCTGTACAACTCGCCCACGAGCGCGGAGGCGGTCAGCAAGAGCCCGAACGTCGGCTCCAACGGCCGCTTGCAGGGTGGCGCGCTGCTGCCATCGAACGCCAGCCACTTCCATCAGATCCTGCTCACGCGTGAGACCTCCGAACGGCCGACCTCACCCGGCCCGACGGTGCTGAGCGGGACCTTCAGCCTCGACAAATAGGAGAGCCCACGAGCACGCGCGCGCGCGTGCGCGCGCGTGGGTCGGCGTGCACGTCGCGACCGCAATCGGCCGGGCACCGTGACGCGAGCCGATCAGTCCTCCGCCAACAACTTGCCCGGGTTCATGATCCCGGCCGGATCCAGCTGCGCCTTCAGCGCCGCGAGCGCCGCCAGGCCCTCGCGGCCAAGCTCGCGATCGAGCCAGGGAGCGTGGTCGCGCCCGACGGCGTGATGGTGGGTGATGGTGCCGCCGCCCGCGATGATCGCGTCGCTGGCGGCCTGCTTGACCGCCTGCCACTGCGCGATCTCGGCGCCTTCGCGCTGGCGCGCGATGTAGGTGAAGTACAGCGAGGCGCCCGTCTCGTAGACGTGCGAGACGTGGCACATGACGATGCCGGGGGTGCCCTGCGCGACCAGCGCGCGCTCGATCGCCGCGAGCGCGGCGCTGTGCAGGTGCTCGACGTTTGCCCAGCGCGTGGCGGTCTCGAGGGTCTCGACGATCACGCCCAGGGTGAGCAGCTCATCGCGCAGGTACGGGCCCTCGAACCTGCCGCGCCGCCAAGCCTCGCCGGGGCTGCGCCCCAGCGCCAGTGCGCCGTGGGCGCGCGCGATCGCGCGCGCGCGCCTGCGCCGCGCGTGCAGCTCCTCGCCGCTGCCTTCGCAGCCGAAGATCGCCAGGCAGCGGCCGGCGGCGGTCTCGCCGTAGCCGCGCAGCCCGACATAGGCGCGTCCGAGCCGCGCCTTGAGGCCGGCGGAGCCGGCGAGCTTCAGCGACAGCCAGGTCTCGCGCACGTCGGACAGGCGCACGACCTCGGGCAGAGCGTGCTCTTGCGCGAGCGTGCGCAGCGCGGCCAGCCCCGACGCGAAGGTCTCGAACAGCGAGCCCTCGAAGATGCGTTCGCCTGGCGCGGCGCGCAGGCGCAGCGAGACCTGGTCGATCACACCGAGGGCACCCTCCGAGCCGATCAGCAGCTCGCGCAGCCCGGGCCCGGCGGCGCTCGCGGGCATCGCGGGCAGCTCGATGTCCCCGGCCGGAGCCGCGAGCCGCAGGCCGAGCACCATCTTCGCGATGCCGCCGTAGCCGCTCGAGGCCTGGCCGGCCGAGCGGGTGGCGACGCAGCCGCCGAGCGAGACATATTGAAAGGACTGCGGCCAGTGGCCGAGCGTGAGTCCGGCACGGGCGAGCTGCCGTTCGAGCGCGGCGGCGCGCATGCCGGCCCCGACGGTGACGATCCGCGATTCGCGGTCGAGCTCGGTGATCTCGGCGAGCCGGCGCATGTCGAGCGCGATCGCCGCCTGGTGGGGGCCGCGCAGTGGCTCGACGCCGCCGACGACGCTGGTGCCGCCGCCGAACGGGATCAGCGCCAGCGAGCTCTCGGCGCACAGCTCGAGCACTGCGCGCACGTGCGCGTGGCTGGCCGGCAGCACGACGGCGTCGGGCGCGGCTTGGGGCGCGCCGGCGCGCATCCGCACGAGGTCGGCGTAGCCCTTGCCGGCGGCGTGCAGGATGCGTTCGCGGCTGTCGGCACGGACGCCCTCGACGCCGACGATGCCTCGCAGCGCATCGGCGGTCTGCTCGCGAAGCCGCGAAGGCGCGAGCCGGACCGCGCTCAGCGCGACCGGCGGGCGCGGGCGGGTGGCGATCCCGACGTGCTCGCGCATCAGCTGCAGCGCGGATGCCGACAGCTCCGGACCGCGGCGCGGGTCGCCCCAGCCCCACCAGCGCATCTGGGGCGGATCAGGGCTCACGAGTCGCGATCCCCCACCGCACCCGGCGTCTAAAAGTGATTCGCGTGCCCTCAGTCAACCGCTCCGCCGATCCGCTCGAGCCCGTCGAGCGCCTCCTCGATCGTGGCGGCGGCCGCTCTGCGGACCATGACGGAGCCGAAGCGGGCCGAGAAGCCGCGCAGCGTCTGGCTCAGCTCGATCGTGACCGCGGTGTGCGCGGTCTGTCGATCGGCGGGCGCCAGCGACACGGTCGTCTCGGCGGACTTCAGCAGGCGCGCGAACGGGCTGTCCTCGATGCGCTGCTCCCAGCGCAACCGGCGGGCGCGCTCGTCGCACTCGACCAGCTCGAAGTCGGCGCGCACGAGTTTTCCGCCGGAGGCGCGCAGCACCTCGGTGAAGGCCTCGCCGGTGACGTCCTCGACGCGGCTGACGCGCGGCCACCAGCGCGGCAGGTGATGGGGATCGCGGATCGTGTCCCACAGCTCTGCGGCCGGCGCGGCGATGGTGCGGGTGCGGCGCACGCTGGGCATCTGCCGCCGGTCCGCCGTCAGGACTCGTAGGTGATCAGCGCGTGCGCAGCGTGCGGAGCGAGCCGCTCGCGCCCTTTCAGGAAGGCGAGCTCGATCAGGAAGCTGCAGCCGACGACCTCGCCGCCGACCTTCGCGACGAGGTCGCAGAGAGCGCGGGCGGTGCCGCCGGTGGCGAGCAGGTCGTCGTGGACGAGCACCCGCCGGCCGGCGCCGAGCGCGTCGGCGTGCAGCTCGAGCTCGGCGGCGCCGTACTCGAGCAGGTACTCGGCGCTGACGGTCTCGTACGGCAGGCGTCCCGGCTTGCGCGCCAGCACGAAGCCGGCTCCGAGCTCGAGCGCGAGCGCCGGTCCGAGCAGAAAGCCGCGGGCCTCCGCGGCGATCACGCAGTCGGCCTGCAGCTCGCGGGCCTGCTCGGCCAGCATCTGAACGGCCGCGCGCAGCGCCTGCGGGTCGGCCATCAGCGGCGTGATGTCCTTGAAGCCGACGCCCTGCCTGGGGAAGTCGGGGATCTCGCGCACGAGCGCCTTCAGCTGCGGGCTGACGCTGGCCGCGTCCATCGGCTCAGCGCACGATCTTGCGCAGGTCTCGCACCAGCAGCAGGTGCTTCAGATGCGTGGTGACGGCCGCTAGGTTCTCGAGCGCCTCGACGGCCTCCTTGCGCCGTTGCGGGTTGCGCGAGCGCAGCGCGGGCGCGAGGATCTGCTGGAGCAGCGTGGCCTCGCTGTCGGCCGAGGAGCGGAACACGCGCAGGTTGCGTCCTCCGACGCCGTAGCGCGCGAGCTCGGCGACGGCGCCGATGATTTCGCGCTCGGTCTCGTCGAAGTAGCGCACGCCGCCGCGCAGCTCGCCTTTGACGACGCCGTAGTCCTCGAGTTCGAGCACGAGTTTGGCGTCGGCGCTGGTCTCCTCGAGCACGTCCTCGAGCGTGTACAGCGCCCCGTTGCCCGCGCGCACGCTGACGCTGCGCCGCCACGCGCGGTGGGTGTCGCGCCCCTGGCGTGCGCCCGGCATCGGCGCAGGCTCGGCGTTCGTGCGGCCGGCGGCGAGCTCCTGGCGGATTACGCGCAGCGGCAGGAACTCGTCGCGCTGCATACGCAGGATCGTGCGCAGGCGGGCGACGTCGGCCTGCGTGTAAACGCGGTAGCCGCCCGGCGTACGTCGCGGCGCGAGCAGCTTCTGGTCCTCCAGATAGCGGATCTTCGAGATCGAGATGTCGGGGAACTCCTGCGCGAGCGCCTTGCAGACGGCGCCGATCGTGATCGCCTTCTGGCCGCCCGCGCCCGCGCCCGGGCCGCCGGCGGCCGCGGCCTGCTGCGCGCGCTGCACGTCGTCGGCGAGCTGCTCCACTTCGGTGGCGGCGGGCTGCGTGTCGGTGTTTGCCGGTGAGGCCATCAGCGTGCGTGGAAGGTCAGCTTGTACTTGCCGATCTGCACCTCGTCGCCCTCCTGCAGCTTCTGCGACTCGATCCGTGCGCGGTTGACGTAGGTTCCGTTGAGCGAGCCGCAATCGTCCAGGTGCCAGTCATCGCCGCGCCTGACCATCACGGCGTGATCGCGCGAGACGGTGATGTCGTCGAGGAACACGTCGGAGTCCGGGCGCCGCCCGATGCTCATGCGCTCGCCGGCGAGTATGA
Organism: Solirubrobacteraceae bacterium; assembly: GCA_035507415.1. Taxonomy (GTDB): domain Bacteria; phylum Actinomycetota; class Thermoleophilia; order Solirubrobacterales; family Solirubrobacteraceae; genus Palsa-744. The sequence continues at coordinate 32,313 of DATJOF010000001.1, read as the reverse complement.
AGCTCTCGCCGATGCGCCCGCCGCCGACGCGGATCACGAGCTCGGGGCCGCCCTGTCGGCTGGTCTCCTGGAGCTCGACGGGCACCGCTTCGCCGGCCTCGTCGATCCGCCAGCTGGCCGTCACGGGCTCGCCGCCGGGACCCTCGGCGCGGGGCAGCAGCGCGCCGCAGCGTTGGCAGTAGTTGGCGCCCTCGGCGTTTACGAAGCCGCACTCGGTGCAGTGCAGAGCCATGCGTGCTCCCGCCGCGCTTGCGGTCCGCCTAGTCGACGTCGCTGCCGACGGCCGCCTGACGGTTGGCGAGGATGTCGGTCAGCTGCTGGACGTCCTCGCCGGTGATGACCGGCGTCGCGCCGCCGTCGTGCTTCTTGCGCAGGCGGTTGACGAGCTCGGCTCGGAGGATGTCGATCTTGCCGTGCAGCATGCGGCGCTGGTAAGAGACCTCGGTCTCTTCGTCGGTCAGCTTCTTGATCAGCTCCTTGAGCTCACTGTCGTCAAGGGTGCCGAGGTCTGGGAAAGTGTCCATGCCTGATCGATCTCCTGTCGCGGCTTCCCGTTCACGGACGCTCGCGCGCCTGCGAGGCTTTCGTCTGACTCTACCGTAAAGCTGAGCTTGAGGGTCCGATGATCGACGGATTTCAGGCGCCGCGCGCGCGCAGGCCGGCGCGGGCGTACAAAACGGTGGCGATCAGCGCCAGCGCGAGCCCGGCGCACAGCATCGACTGCGCGAGCCGTCGCAGGCCCAGCATCGCGAAGAACAGCGCCCCGATCACGATGCCGACTGCGATGCGGCCGGGCCAGTTGATGCTCAGCTCGAGACCGCGGCGCTGTCCGCGCAAGGCGAGCGCCAGCGTTACGAGCTCGCGCACGGTCAGCAGCGCCAGCGCCCAGCGCGGCAGCAGCCGGTGGCGCCAGCAGACGAGCGCTCCGCAGATGACCAGCAGGCGGTCCGTGAGCGGGTCCATCATCGTCCCGAGCCGGCTGTACTGCCCGGTCACGCGCGCCGCGATCCCGTCGGCGTAGTCGCCGGCGCCGATCACGGCGAACAGCACCGCGGGCGCGGCTCCTGGTCGGCCTCGACGCCCCGCGTCGGGACGCGGGGCGTCCTGACCCTCGCACGGTGCCTGGACGCGTGAGAGACCGACCTGCAGGAACACGGGGATCAGGGCGAGCCGCACGAAGCCGATCGCGTTCGGCAGGGTCCACGGGCGCAGCGGCGCGCCGGCGAGCGTCTGCGGCGGCGGCGGGCCGGAGCGGTCGAGGCCGACCAGTCGACGCAGGGTCAGCGGGCGTCGCGTCACAGGCGCTCCGCAGCAGCACTCGACAGCTTCAGGGCAGGCTCTCCTATAGGCAACTGCACGGCAGGCTCTCCTGCAGGCGCTTCACGGCAGGCTCTGCCACAGGGTCTCTACGGCCGCGACGAGCGCCGCCGGCTCGGCCGCCAGCGGCAGTCCCGGCAGAGTCTCGCGGTCGCGGCGGCGCTGGACCTCGATCTCACCGGACTCGAGGGAGCGCCGTCCGACGGTGAGCCGCAGCGGGCAGCCGAGCAGCTCGGCGTCGGCGAACTTCTCGCCCGCGCCGAGGTCGCGGTCGTCGTAGAGCGTGTCGATCGCGCCGGCCGCGAGTGTTTCGTAGCAGCGCTCGGCGGCGTCGCGCTCGGGCGTACCGGGCTTGCCGAGCGCGACCAGGTGCACCTGAAACGGCGCGAGCGCCTTCGGCCAGCTGATGCCGTGCTCGTCGGCCCACTGCTCGACCGCGGCTGCCACGATGCGCGCGGGTCCGATGCCGTAGGAGGCCATCCAGATCGGCAGCTCGGCGCCGTGCTCGTCGAGGTAGCGCGCGCCGAGCGGCTCGGAGTAGCGCGTGCCGAGCTTGAAGATGTTGGCGATCTCGATCGCCTTCTCGACCCGGATGCGCTCGCCGCGGAAGGTATCGGTCGAGAGCAGCTCGTCCTTGCCCAGCTCCGCGCGCACGACCTCGGCGTTGGCGGCGTGGCCGGAGTCGGTCAGCACGACCTCGTCCTCGCCGGCGGCACAGGGAGCCATGTACTCGTGGGCACCGCTGCCGCCCATCATGCCGACGTCGCCCTCGACGCGGTACCAGCGCAGGCCTGTGCGGTTCATCATGCGGTCGTAAGCGCCGACGTGCAGCGCGTAGCGCTCGTCCATGCCGGTCTGGTCACGGTCGAAGCTGTAGGCGTCCTTCATGATGAACTCGCGCGTGCGCAGCACCCCCGCGCGCGGGCGTGGCTCGTCGCGCTCCTTGACCTGGAAGTGGTAGACGACCAGCGGCAGGTCGCGGTAGGAGCGAACGATCTGCGCGATGTGGAACGTGACGGCCTCCTCGTGCGTCATCGCGAGCACCAGCTCTGCGCCTTTGCGGTCGTGGAGCTTGAACAGCTCGTCGATGTCCAGACGCCCGGTCCTGCGCCAGATCTCGGCGGGCTGGAGCACCGGCATCAGCATCTCCTGGCCGCCGATCGCGTCCATCTCCTCGCGCACGATCTGCACGACCCGCTCGTGAACGCGCCAGCCGGCGGGCAGCCAGGTCCACAGGCCTGCCCCCATCTGCCTGACCAGGCCGGCCCTGACCATCAGCTTGTGCGACAGGGCCTCGGCGTCGGCAGGCGGCTCGCGCTCGGTCGGCAGCAGATACTCGGACAGGCGTGGCATCGGGAGGCAGAGGGTAACCATCCCTCTGATAGAACAGCTTGCGCACCACGCTGATCGACCGCGACCGTCCCGGAAGGAGCTCCACGATGGCCTACACAGTTCCGCCCTTGCCGTACGCATATGACGCGCTCGAGCCGCACATCGACAAGGCGACGATGGAATTCCATCACGACAAGCACCACCAGGCTTACGTGGACAAAGCGAACGCCGCGCTGGAGGGGACCGAGTGGGCGGACAAGCCCGTGGAGGAGGTCCTGAAGAACCTCGACAGCCTCGGCGACAAGAAGGGAGCGGTCAAAAACAACGGCGGCGGGCACTACAACCACACGATGTTCTGGGAGAACATGAGCCCGGACGGCGGCGGCCAGCCGAGCGGCGACCTCGCGGCTGCGATCGACGCGGCGTTCGGCTCGTTCTCAGACTTCCAGGCGAAGCTCAAGACCACCGGCGTCAACCAGTTCGGCTCGGGCTGGTCGTGGCTGGTGCACGACGGCTCGGGCCTTCAGATCGTCGGCAGCGCCAACCAGGACAGCCCGATCTCAAACGGCCAGGCGCCGCTGCTGGGCGTGGACGTCTGGGAGCACGCCTACTACCTCAAGTACCAGAACCGCCGCCCCGACTACATCGACGCCTGGTGGAACGTGGTCAACTGGCCGAAGGTCGCCGAGCGGTTCGCGGCGACGGGCTGAGCTTGGGCTGAGTTCAAGCCCGGCGATGTAACCGGCGTCCGGCCTTCAGGCCGGCGCACGCTCCGCTTCTTGGTTGAGTCCGTGAACGCTCCGCGTGCGCCGGCCGTTACCACGGTCGGCCATCCCGGCCGACCATCCTCTTCACTCGGCGTCGAGCCGCCCGCACGCTCCTCGCGGACTATCCCCGCGAAAACCGCCGGCCCGCCACCGGCGAGACGGCCTCGTCCAGAGCCGCGCCGTTCCCGTCGGGCGCGGCGCCGTCAGGCGTTGCGCCGGCCCCGGCCGGCTCGAGCATCGACTCGAGCACCGCGTCGGCCTCCTGCGCGGCGGCCGCCTCGAGCGCGGCCATGCGCTCGGGCGTCATCTGCGTGGCGTCCTCGTTCTCGGCCAGCCACGCGCGCGCCTCGGCGGCCTCGAGCTCATCGCGCTCGACCTTCTTGCCGGCCGCGTAGTAGCGGTCGATCTCCTTGAACAGCTCGTCGACCAGGCGCTCGGTGGGGACCTTCTTCAGGGGCTCGCCCTTGGAGTAGATCATGCCCATGTCTTTGGCGCCGGTGATGCCGAAGTCGGCGTGGCGGGCCTCGCCGATGCCGTTGACGGCACAGCCGAGCACCGAGACCTCGATCGGGTCCTCGTACTGCTCCAGGCGCTGCTCGACCTCGGCGACGACCGTGTCCATGTCGAACTGCAGGCGCCCGCAGGTCGGGCAGGCGATCAGCACGGGGCCACGGTCGCGCAGCTTGAGCGCCTTGAGGATCTCCCACGCGACCTTGACCTCCTCCTCGGCGTGGAAGGTGGACAGCGAGATCCTGATCGTGTCGCCGATCCCGTCGGCGAGCAGCGTGCCGAGACCGACGGCCGACTTCAGCGAGCCCGACCACTTGGTGCCGGCCTCGGTGACGCCGAGGTGCAGCGGATAGGGAATGCGCTCGGCCAGCAGGCGGTTGGAGGCGATCGTGTTGGGCACCGAGGTCGACTTCATCGAGACCTTGAAGTTCGTGAAGTCCAGGCGCTCCATCAGCTGGACGGTCTCGACGGCGGCGCTGACGAGCGCCTCGACGGGGTTGTCGTACTCGAGCTGGCGCAGGTGCTTGGGCAGCGAGCCCGAGTTCACACCGACGCGCAACGGCGTGCCGCGCTGGTTGGCCAGCGCGATCACCTCGGCGACCTTGTCGGGACCGCCGATGTTGCCGGGGTTCAGGCGCACGCAATCGGCGCCCGCTTCGATCGCCTTCAGCGCGAGCGTGTGGTTGAAGTGGATGTCGGCGATCACCGGGATCGGCGATTCGGCCACGATCTGCCTGAGTGCCTCGGCGTCACGCTCGCGGGGCACCGCCACGCGTACGATGTCCGCGCCGGCGGCGGCGACGTCGCGGATCTGGGCCATCGTGGCCGCGAGGTTGGCGGTCTCGGTCTTGGTCATCGTCTGAACCGCCACCGGGGCGCCGCCCCCGATCGGGACGCCGCCGACCTTGATCTGCCGCTGCGAGGCCATCTACCGTGATTCTACGATGGAGCCAGCCTCCCGACAGCCATGAGCGCCTCTCCCCCCGACGCCTCCCGGCCGGACGCAGCCGCGTCTAGCGTCAACCCGCCCGACGCTCCCCCTCCGGAGTCCGCCCGGGCAAGCGCCCCTGTCACCGACGTCTACGGCACCGCGCGCGGGCCGTTGGCACGTTTCGCCTCACCGCTGGCCGCGCGCGCGCGTGTGCGCCGGCACGAGCGTTTCTTCGCGCTCGCCGTTCTCCCTCCTGACGCGCGCGTGCTCGACCTCGGCTGCGGGGCGCTCGGGCTGCGCGCCTTCGAGCCCGAGCTCGACATCACCGGCGTGGACCTGTGCGAGCGCCCGGGATACCCAGGACCGTTCGTGCGCGCCGACGCCGCCGCGGGGCTGCCGTTCGCCGAGGACGAGTTCGATCTCGTGTACTGCTCGAGCGTGATCGAGCACGTGCCACGCACGCGTCGCGCAGCGTTCGCGGCCGAGCTTCGCCGCGTGGGCCGCGGCTGGCTGGTGCAGACACCGGCGTTCTCGTTCCCCCTGGAGCCGCACGCGCTGCTGCCGTTCGCGCACTGGCTGCCCGCACGCGCTCGCCGCCGCTACTGGCGGCTGGGCGCCGCGGACGAGTGGGAGCAGATCGAGCTGCTGCGGCGCTCAGAGCTCGAAGCGCTGTTCGGCCCGGCACGGGCGGAGCGCTTCGGCCCGCTGGTCAAGAGCTGGGTGTGCGTGCGCGCGCCCAGCGCGTGAGCGGCGGGCCCGCGGGCCAAACGCCGATCGCCCGTGCCCGAGATCGCTCGGGCCACGGACCGCCCGCGCCGATGCCGACCTGCTTCAGGCGACTGCCGGCTCGAGCTCGCTGGCGCAGTGCTTGCACTTCGTGGCCGCTGTCGGCAGATCGTCCGACAGGCAGTGCGGGCAGGTCTTGGTCGGCTCGGGCTCGCCGAAGACGGTGACGCCGCGGCGCTTCATGTAGGCGCGATACGGAACGACGATCACGAAGTAGATGACCGCCATGAAGATGATGAAGTAGATGATCGCCGAGATGAACGCGCCCAACGTGATGCGCTGGCCGTTGACCGTCCAGCCGAGCCCCTGGGCGCCCGCGCCGCCGCCGCCGGCGGCGTTGATCAGCGGGGTGATGATGTTGTCCGTGAAGGCTTTGACGAGCGTGCTGAAGGCCAGCGCCACCACCAGCCCGACGGCGATCACGATCAGCTCGCCCTGCATCAGGAAGTTCTTGAAGCCACGCATCGCGGATCAACCCCCCAGCCGGCCGATGTCGTTGCTGAGGCCGTTGATGAACAGGAACGCGAACAGGATGATCCCGACCGAGCTGTAGCGCCACATGGCGGTGACCGAGACGCGCCGTCCGCGCACCTTCTCGGCGAGCGCCCACACCACGTGGCCGCCGTCAAGCGGCAGGAACGGGAACAGGTTGACGACGGCGAGCACGAGCGAGATGAACGCGAGGATCACGAGCCCGTAGCCGGCGCCCGCGGCGACCGCTTCGTCGGCGATCTCGCTGATGCCGATGATCGTGTGGACCTGGCCGCGGGCCTTTTCGTTGGTGAGGGCGCGTCCAATCCCCGAGACCAGGCTGGTGGTGGTGGTCCACATCTCGTGCAGCGCGGTGCCGGCTGCCGCAACGGCGCCGATCTGGCGCGGCGCGGCACCGAAGAAGAAGCCGATCATCATCGTGCCGGCTTCCTTGTTGTAGCGGGGGTAGATACTGAGCGTGAGCACGCGACCATGGCGATCGACCGTCAGCTTTGCCGGCGTGGCCGCCCGGCAGCCCTGCGTCTGCGCGCCCGCGCAGCGGTGCGAGGCGATCGCGCGTTTCGCAGATCCCACGGTCGCGTGGTGGCCGTCGACCGCGAGGATGCGATCGCCCGGGCGCAGGGCTCCGTCGGCGGGCATCGCCTTCTCGACCCCCTGCACGCGCGTGGTCGCCGTGAGCGTCGGGATCGACGGGTTGAGGTTGCCGAGCGTGAGGTCGCCGTTGTAGTTGGCGCTCAGCAGGATCACCCAGAAGATCAGGAACGCGATCAGCAGGTTCACCGCTGGACCGGCAAGGATCACGACGATGCGCTTCCACGGCGGCTGGTTGCAGTACGCGCGCGCCGCGACCGCGGGCTCAGCGTCCTCGATCTCCTCCGGGGTCATGCCGGTGATCTTCACGTAGCCTCCGAGCGGCAGGGCGCCGACGGCGTACTCGGTCTCGCCGCGACGCACGCGCGCGAGCGTCGGCGGGAAGAACAGCGAGAAGCGCTCGACGCGCATGCCGACGGCCTTGGCGGCGATGAAGTGGCCGAGCTCGTGCAGGATGATCAGCGCGATCAGCCCGAGGATCGTCAGCAGCCAGCTCATGCCCCCAGTTTGGCAGCCACGAGCTCGTTTGCCGCCAGTCTGGCGCGCCGGTCGGCGTCGTAGAGCGACTCGAAGTCGCGCACGGGCTCGGCGTCGGTGAGCTCGAGCGTGCGCTCGATCGTGTCGGCGATGCCGTTGAAGCCGAGTCGGCCGGCGAGGAACGCGTGCACGGCGATCTCGTTGGCCGCGTTCAGGACGCAGGGCGCGGTGCCGCCTGCCTGGGCGGCCGCGCGCGCGAGGCGCAGGCAGGGAAAGGCCTCCAGATCGACGGGTTCGAACGTGAGCGCGCCCACTTCGGCGAGGCTGAGCGGGGCGAGCGGTCGCCGCCGGCTGTCCAGGCCCCCGGTGCCACCGCCAGCTTCGCCCCCATCGCCAGCTTCGCCCCGACCGCCAGCTCCACCCCCAGCCTGGTCCTCCCCATCGCCCACGAGCACCTGCACGCTTTCACCGCCGTGCAGGGCGTAGGAGATCGCGATGCGCATGTCGCGCGGGCCGATGTGCGCGAGCATCGCGCCGTCGGCCAGCTGGATCAGGCCGTGCACGAGCGATTGCGGGTGCACGACGACGTCGATGCGCTCGTACGGCGTTCCGAACAGGTGATGGGCCTCCATCAGCTCGAGGCCCTTGTTCATCAGCGTGGCCGAGTCGATCGTGATCTTGCCGCCCATCGCCCAGGTCGGATGCGCCAGCGCCTGCTCCACGGTGACGCCCTCGAGCTCCGCGCGCGTGCGGCCGCGGAACGGGCCGCCGCTGGCCGTGATCGTCAGCCGTTCGACCGCGCCGGCGGGCTGCCCGGAGATCAGCTGGTGCAGGGCCGTGTGCTCGGAGTCGACCGGGGTGATGCGCGCGCCGGTCGCTTCGGCGAGCGCGCTGACGAGCTCGCCGCCGACTACGAGCGACTCCTTGTTGGCGAGCGCGAGGTCGATGCCCTCGCCGAGGGTGGCGACGGTCGGCCCCAGGCCGGCGGAGCCGACGAGCGCGTTGAGCACGAGATCGGCGCCGGAGCCGACCACGAGCTCGACCAGCCCCTGCGCGCCGCTGAGCACCTCGCCGTCGGTCCACGCCTCGGCGGCGCGCGCGGCCGCGTCGGCGTCGGCAAGGGCGATCCGCTCGACGCCATGTGCAACGGCCTGCCCGACGAGCTCCTCCCACGAACGGTCGGCCGACAGCCCGACCAGCTCGAAGCGCTCGGGCTCCTGGGCGCAGACGTCGAGCGCCTGCACGCCGATCGAGCCGGTGGAGCCGAGCACGAGCAGCCGGCAGGGGCGCGCAGCTCGCTCGCGGAGATTCTCAGCCATCGCCGCATTCTCACACGCGCCGAGCATCTTCCGGATGAAATGGCTGTGCGAGAATCCCGGCCGCGCCGATGGAAGCCTCTCGTCTCAAGCAGCTGCGTCCGTTCGCCGACCTCTCGCCGGCGGAGCTGAACATGCTCGCGCGCGTGGTCGACGAGTTCGAGGCCCCGGCCGGCACGACGCTCGTGATCCAGGGCGACTACGGGTACGAGTTCATGGTGATCGAGCAGGGGACAGTCAACGTGGTCCGCAACGGCGAGACGATCGACACGATGGGCCCCGGCGACTTCTTCGGCGAGCTGGCCGTGCTCACGGTCGGCGGTCAGCGCAACGCCACGATCGTCGCGACCTCGCCCGTGCGGATCGTCACGCTCACCGCGCACTACATGCGCGAAGTCAGCGAACGCATGCCGGCGATCGGCGCGAAGATCGAAAGCGTGATCGCTGCGCGCACGCACTGAGGCCTGGGGCTGAAGGCTCGGCCCTCTTCGGCAGCTCGCTGAGAGCTGCCGAAGAGTCGAGGGCCAAGTATTACGGTTGGCTTCAGCCTACTTTATGATGTCGAGCGGTTCGATTTCTTCGTAGTAGCCTTCGCTGTTAGGACAGTAGTAGCCGCCGTAGTAGCTGCCTTTGACCTTTTCAGTTGCTATCACACATTCGTCGTAGTAGTAGTAGAAGTAGGCATACGTGTACGTCTTTTTGCCGTATTTTTCCTTGAATTCTTCGTACGGCCCGTACGGTTCTTCCAAGGGCGCGAATTCGGAGAACGTCCACACTTTCGTTTTGCTGTACGTTTCGAAGATGCAACCTTCGGGTGAGTAGTGGGCACAACCCGCGTAAAGTTCGAGGCCCGGGCCGTACGCGTGGAATTTCTTACCTTTTAGTTTTTTCGGTTTTTTCACCGCCGGTATGCCAGGTGGCCTGCCGCTATCGGCGGATGTCCGCGGTGGAGCTGCCTGCGCGGTCCCAGCCAAGAGCATGAGGCCCATCAGCGAGCAGCCGACGATCGTTGCAACAGCACTCCTGAGGTGCATGTGCTACCCCCCTGCTTGTGTTGGTTTAGGTTGCCTGCGTGCCAAAGGCTACCGGACACTCGGGCGGCCGGCAGTGACCTCGGTCACACAGGATCGTGGCGCTCCTGATGTCGTGTTGTGACATGCAACGGCAGCTTTACGTACGGTTCACATCTCACCTGCGTTCCCCGCCGTTTGCGGGAAATTACCGAACCAGCGTCAGTAGTCTTCCGCACAATCGGCTCGGCTGGGCCGCTGACTACATCAGTCGTCCCTCGAACGAAACAGGCCTAGCTCCTATCCGGAGATTTCTGCCAGGGCAGAGCTCGATTCCGCCAAACGTGAGGACCGGCACGGACACAGGCTGTCGCGCGCTGGTAGGATTCCCTGGGCGATGAGACGAGCCGTCCTCACCCTCGGAGTCGGGCTCGGGGTTCTTGGTCTGGCGGGCACGGCCGCGGCCAGAAAACCTCACGAACCGCCGGTGGTCACGATCGAGGCCTCAGGCGAATGCGCATACTACGGCTTGGCGAGCGGCAAATTGCCGGTGACGATCCACCTGTACCAGGGCACGACGGCAGCGGGCATCGAGGTCGCCCAGCAGACTGTTCGTGTGCGCAAACACAAATGGTCGTCCACTTTGATGCAACCGCAGGGCGGTCCTTACACAGCCGTCGCCACCGAGCCTGGCCGGCATGCGGGCACCCCGGAAGGGCAGAGCGAACAGCGCGTCTGCGAGATCCACTCCTAGATCGCTTTTCAATACCCCTGGATCGGTCTGCGCAGGGGAGCCGTCGCCGAACGGTCGGCGGGCAGCGCAACGCGAGCATCGTCGCGACCTCACCCGTGCGGATCGTCACGCTCACCGCGCACTACATGCGCGAAGTCAGCGAACGCATGCCGGCGGTCGGCGCGAAGATCGAAAGCGTGATCGCGGCGCGCACGCACTGAGCGGCGTTTGAGCGACGAGGCGGTGAGCGGACCAACGTCCACCCACCGCCTCGCTCGGATATCGCGTCGGTACTACGAGGTGAGGTGGTTGAAGATGTACCACCCTAGTTCCCCAGTCGTCTGATACTCGAATGGGGCTGTTAGCTTCGCGGTCTTTGGACAGAGTTTGTTGGAGATCGTCTTGTCCAGCTTGAGTTTCTGGTTGCTGAAAGTAATTTCAGTCAAATAACCGATGCTCAGCGTACCGCTGAGTTTCGTGAACGTGTAATAGCATTCGTCGTCCGTGTTCAGGAAGTACTCCAAGACATACGCAGGCTCCGACGTGCTCGGCGTCTTGAACGACGCCTTCCCGTTCGCGCCCAGGCTCAGCGTTCCCAGGCTGCCGGAGGGATTGTAAACGGCCACGAGGGCTTCTGTGCCCAAACCGAGCGTGCTCGCGCACACTCGTCCGAGGTAGATCCCGCCGTATGCATAATCGAGTTCGAGCTTGTCCGTCTTTTCGTTGTTGGTCTCATCCTTACCGAGAAAACCCTGTTCTTCAGGGTAGAATGCTGCTTCGCACTTGACGCCTCCCGCGGTTGTTTCGAACGCGATATCGCTGTCGTTGGCCATCTTGAATTCTTCGCCCGTTTTCAGCTGGTTGACTTCGAAGTCCCAGGTTAGGTCCAGTTTTTTGGCTGCGGCGGACGCGCTCGCCGCCGTGAGTGCGCTGAGCATCAGCACGATTGCCAGGATCGCTCCCGCGATGCTTATGCGCTGCCTGACGCGCATGTGCTGCCCCCCTTCATGTGTAGTGTGTATTGGCCTGCGCACCGAAGGCTAGCGGACATCCCTGCGACGAGTCGTGACCACGATCACAGCAAGCACGTTTCGACGTGACATATGTCGTTACTTTCGGTTCACAGCGGGGTTACAGACTTGGGACGTGAGCACCGCGCAGAACGTCGATCCCGCGACAGAGGCCCAAAATGCCGGTGGTCGGGCCAAGCGGCAGCCCTAGTGCACGTACGCAAACCAGATGTAATAGCTCACAACAGCCACGAACAGCACCGCGTCGAGCCGGTCGAGCGCGCCGCCGTGCGCCCCAAACAGCGTTCCCGAGTCCTTGACGCCGGCGTCGCGCTTGATGAACGACTCGAACAGGTCGCCGACCGGCGCGACGAGCGCCACGCCGACGCCGAGCACGAGCGCGTGCGAGCCCGGCAGCCACTGCTGGTAGCGGCTGGCCAGCCAGACGCCCGCGACGGCGCAGACCATTCCGACCACGAGGCCCTCGACGGTCTTGCCCGGCGAGATGCGCGGCGCGAGCCGGCGCCGGCCGAACAGGTGCCCGCCGAGGTATGCCCCCGTGTCGCCCAGGAACGTGCCGACCAGCACGTCGATGACAATGCCCTCGCCGTGCGGCAGCCCGCGCAGCAGCACCGCATGGGCGAGCGCGAAGCCGATCCAGTAGATGCCGAGCAGCGTCAGCGCGAGGCTGCCGACGCTCGGGCGCGGCTGGGTGATCGCGAACGCGAACAGCAACGGCAGCGCGGCCACGGCGACCAGCAGGATCTGAAACTGGCTGCCGTACTGCGCGGCCGCGATCAGGCCGGCGAGCGCGATGAACCCGCCCAGGCGCAGCGGACGCGCGCGCGCGTACATCGCGTACAGCTCGTGCATGCACAGGCAGCCGAGCACGAACACGCCGAGCGCGAAGATCACACCGCCCTCGATCACCAGGAACAGCGCCAGCGCGATCGCCGGCAGCGCCGCGAGGATGCGCGCGCTGAGATCCGAGCCACGGTCCGCGCGTGCCGTCTCCGCGCCGCGGGCGCCACGCGCGCGGCGCGCTCCGGCGCGACCGCGGGCGGCGGGTCGCATGCGCGTCGATGCGCGGCTGCCAGAGGGCATCAGCATCGATCCCGCTCGAACGCGCTCGAGGCGGGCGGCGGCGCCGGCGTTGGGATCGTGGGCGCCACGCCGATCAGCGGCCACCGAAGCGGCGCCGGCGCTCGGAGAACTCGGCGAGCGACTGCTCGAGCGCCTCGCGGCCGAAGTCGGGCCAGAGCTCATCGCGGAACACGAGCTCGGAGTAGGCGGACTGCCAGAGCAGGTAGTTCGACAGGCGGCGCTCGCCGCTCGTGCGGATGATCAGGTCGGGGTCGTGCATCTCCGGCGCGTACAGGCACTGTCTGAACTCCTCCTCGCTGCCGCCGGCGAAGCGCCGCGCGGCGTCGATGATCTCCGCGCGTCCACCGTAGTTGAACGCGACGAACAGCGTGATCCGGCGGTTGGCGTCGGTCAGCGCCTCGGCCCAGCGCATGCGCTCGACGAGCTCCGCCGGCACGCCCTCGCGCCGTCCGATGAAGCGTATGCGCACGCCCTCCGCGTCCAGCTCGGGGGTCTCCTGCGCGATGCGCCGGGCGAACATCGCCATCAGCCCGTCGACCTCCTCGGCGGGACGCGACCAGTTCTCGGTCGAGAACGAGTACACGGTCAGCTCCTGCACACCCAGGTCGACGGCGTCGCGCAGGCGCGCCTTGACGGTGTCGGCGCCGGCGTCGTGGCCCTCGTTCACGCTGAGCCCCCGCGCGCGCGCCCAGCGCCCGTTGCCGTCGGTGATGATCGCGACGTACCTGGGGCCTGAGCCCATCAAACCTCGAGGATCTCGCCTTCCTTGGTCTTGAGCACGGCGTCGAGCTCGTGCACGCGCTCGTCGGTGAGCTTTTGCAGCCCGACCTCGGCGCGGTGCTCGTCGTCCGAGGAGGCTTCGCCGGCGCTCTTGAGCTCGCGCAGGTGGTGGAGCACGTCGCGCCGGACGTTGCGGATCGCGACGCGGCCCTCCTCGGCGAGATTGCGCACGACTTTGACGAGCTCGCGGCGGCGCTCCTCGGTCAGCTCGGGCACGGCGAGCCGGATCAGGTTGCCGTCGTTGGACGGGTTGAGTCCGACGTCGGACTCGTTGATGGCCTTCTCGATCGCCTTGATCGAGGACTTGTCGTAGGGCTGGACGGTGATCAGCCGGGCCTCGGGCGCCGAGATCGTCGCGAGCTGGTTCAGCGGCGTGGCGGCGCCGTAGTAGTCGACCACGACGCGGTCGAGCAGCGCCGGGCTGGCTCGGCCGGTGCGCACGGTCGAGAACTCGTGCTGGGCGGACTCGACCGACTTCGCCATCCGCTCGCGCGCATCCTCGAGCAGTGCGTCGATCATCTCAGTTGCCATCGCTGTCTCCTGTCGGTGTCGATACGAGCGTGCCCACGCGGTCCCCGGAGATTATCCGCGCGAGGCTCGTTTCATCGTCCATGTTGAACACGTTCAGCGGCATGCCGTTGTCCATGCAGAGCGCCAATGCGGTCGAGTCCATCACGCGCAGGCGCCGCTCGATCGCCTCCATGTGGGTGATCTCGGGTATGAAGGTCGCCCCCGGATCGGTCGCCGGGTCGGCGCTGTAGACGCCCTTGACGCCGTTCTTGGCCATCAGGATGATCTCGGCGTGCACCTCGGCGGCGCGCAGCGCGGCGGCGGTGTCGGTGGTGAAGAACGGGTTGCCGGTGCCGGCCGCGAAGATCACGACGCGCCCCTTCTCGAGGTGGCGGATGGCGCGCCTGCGGATGTACGGCTCGGCCACCTCGGATACGCCGAGCGCGCTCATCACGCGCGTGTCGGTTCCGCCCTTCTCGAGCGCGTCCTGGAGCGGCAGCGCGTTCAGGACGGTGGCGAGCATGCCCATGTAGTCGGCCGTGGCACGGTCCATGCCCTGGGCGGCGCCGCGCATGCCGCGGTAGATGTTGCCGGCGCCCACGACGATCGCGACCTGCACACCGCGGTCGCGCACCTCGCTGACCTGGTGCGCGACGGCCGCGACGCGCTCGGGGTCGGTGCCGAACTCGAGCTCCCCCATCAGCGCCTCGCCGGAGAGCTTGAGCAGGATGCGCTCGAAGGCGGGCTCGGCGGACATCCGCCGGGAGCCTACTGTCCCACCGCGAACCTTGTAAACCGCCGGATGACGACGTTCTCGCCGGTCTTGGCGGCGAGGTCGTCGCGCAATTGCTGCACGGTTTTGCCCTCGAACTTGGGGTTGTGCAGCTCCTGCTCGAGCAGCGCGACCGTCCGGTACCAGGAGTCGAGCTTGCCCGCGACGATCTTCTCACGGACGTTCTCGGGGCGCTCGGCGGCTTCCTGCTCGTAGATGCGCGCCTCGGCGTCGCGCACGTCCGCAGGGACGTCCTCGCGGCTCACGTAGCCGACCGTCGGGCTGGCGGCGATCTGCATCGCGACGTCGCGCGCGAAGCCGACGAAGTCTTCGTTGTTGGCGACGAAGTCGGTGTTGCAGTCGACCTCGATCAGCACGCCGACCTTGGCCCCGGCGTGGATGTAGGCCTGGACCGTGCCCTCGGTGGCGGTGCGCTCGCCGAGATCCTGGATCTTCTTGCCCTGCTGCAGGCGCAGGATCTCGATCGCCTTCTCGACGTCGCCCCCGGACTCGGCCAGCGCCTTCTTGCAGTCCATCATGCCCGCGCCGGTGCGGTCGCGCAGCGCCTTGACGTCCTTGGCTGAGATGTTCGGCGCGGTGGCGCTCACGCGTTGCCCTCCTCGCCCGCGGCGCCGTCGGCGACGGGCGCCGGTTGCGCCTCGGCGACGGCTGGTTCGGGCTGGGCGTCGGGCGCGGCCTCGGATGCGGGCTCGCCGTTGACCGCCTGCGCCGGCTGTGCGGCGTCGGTCGGAGCGGGGACGGGCTCGGGAGTCGGCTCAGGCGGCGCTGCTGCGACCGGATCCGGCGATGTCTCCGGTGCCGGCTCGGGAGCGGGCGCAGACGGCGCCTCGGGTGGCGCCTGTGCGGGCGGCTGGGCCGGCGTGGGTTGCTGCGCCTCGGGCGGCGGCGCCTGCGGCGCGGGTTGCCGTGGGGCGGGCGGCGCTTGTTGCGGCGCAGCAGGGGCCGGTGCCTGCGGCGCCGCCTGCTGCGCGACGGGCGTCTGTTGCGGTGCGGTTGAGGCGGGTGCCTGCGGCGCCGCCTGCTGCGCGGCCGGCGTCTGTTGCGGCGCAGCAGGGGCCGGTGCCTGCGGCGCCGCCTGCTGCGCGGCGGGCGGCGCTGGCTGTGGCGCGGACTGCTGAGCCGCGGCCGCAGCGGCGGCCTGGGCCTCGGCGGCCTCGCGCGCGGCGCGCTCTTCGGCTTCGCGCTTGGCCTGTTCTTCGGCCTCGCGCTTGGCCTGCTCCTCGGCTTCGCGACGCGCGCGCGCCTCGGCCTCCAGGCGGGCGCGCTCTTCGGCTTCTTCGCGGGCGCGCTGCTCCTCGGCGCGGAACACGGAGTGCCCGTCGGCGACGACGTCGCCGATCGCCTGCGTGATCAGCGCGCAGGAGCGGATCGCGTCGTCGTTGCCGGGGATCACGAAGTCGATGCCGTCGGGGTCGCAGTTGGTGTCGACCAGGCCGATGATCGGGATGCGCAGGCGCTGGGCCTCGCGGACCGCGATCATCTCCGTTTTGAGGTCGATCACGAACATCGCGTCCGGGACGCGCTGCATGTTCTTGACGCCGCCGAGGTTGGCGCGCAGCTTGATCAGGTCGGCCTGGGCGGACATGCGCTCGCGGGTGGGCAGCAATGCGAGCTGGCCCTCGGCCTCGTAGCGCTCGAGATCGTGCAGCCGGCGGATGCGCTGGCTGATCGTCTGGAAGTTGGTGAGCAGACCACCGAGCCAGCGATGATTGACATATGGCATGTCGGCGCGCTCGGCGACGTCGCGGACGGTGTCGCGCGCCTGCTTCTTGGTGCCGACGAACAGCACGACGCCGCCACGATGGGCGAGCGTGCCGGCGAACTCCTGCGCCTGCTTCAAGAGCGCTGCCGTCTTGAGCAGGTCGATGATGTAGATGCCGTTGCGCTCGCCGTAGATGAAGCGGCGCATCTTCGGGTTCCAGCGGCGGGTTTGGTGGCCGAAGTGGACGCCGGCCTCGAGCAACTCCGCGATACCTACTTCAGCCACGGGCTTGTGCTCCCTTTGTTGACGATGTGTACGTGATGCGTCCGAGCGGGCGCCGCGGACCCGGAGCGTGCGACTGTGTCGCCGTCCGGGCAGGGCCGCAAGCAAGCTGCGCGCGGGTCGAAGGTCGATAAGTGCCTCAGAATAGCCCACGTGACCGGCCCGCGCGGCTCGAGCGACCGGCCGGCGCGGCTGGCCCGGCCCTCGGCGCGCTTCAGGCGTCGAGCTCGGCGCGGCCCAGAGCGTCGCGCAGGTCCGGCGGCAGCGGCGAGCTGACGTCGATCGTGGCGCCCGTGATCGGGTGCGCGAACGATAGGCGCGCGGCGTGCAGGAACTGGCGGCGCAGCCCGAGCACGTCGGCGGCGACGGCGCCGTGATAGGTCGGGTCGCCGGCGACGGGATGGCCGATCGCCTCGAGATGGACGCGGATCTGGTGCGTGCGGCCGGTCTCGAGGCGCAGGCGCAAGAGCGTGAAGCGCGGCAGCGGGCGCTCGATCTCGAAGTGGGTGCGAGCCTCGCGCGCCTGCGCGCCTTCGACGGCCATGCGCGTCCGCACGCGCGGGTCCCGTCCGACGGGAGCGTCGATCGTGCCGGTGCGCGACGGCGGGCGGCCGTGGACGAGCGCCAGGTACTCGCGCCGCACGCGGCGGGCGGCGAGCGCGTGCTCGAGCAGCTCGTGGGCACGCTCGGAGCGCGCGACCACCATCAGGCCCGAGGTGTCGCGGTCGAGGCGATGGACGATGCCCGCGCGCCCGGGATCCGAGCCGCCCGCGGCGAGCGGACCGAGCAGCTGCGCGAGCGTGTCCTCGCGATGGCCGCGCGCCGGGTGCACGACCAAGCCGGCGGGCTTGTCGATGATCAACAGGTGCTCGTCCTCATGGACGATCTCGAACTCGGGCATGCGCCTCGATTATCGGGAGGATCCCGCGGCTTTCGATCTCGGCGTCTCGATCACGAGCAGCAGCAGCGCGGCGCCGATCACGATCGCCGTGTCGGCCAGGTTGAAGGGCGGCCAGCCGAGCGGGAGCTTGATGAAGTCCACGACCGAGCCGTCGCGGATGCGGTCGAGGAGGTTGCCGAGGGCGCCTCCGAGCAGTAGTCCCGTCGGTAGCCAGATCAGCGGGCGCGAGGCGTGGGTGAGGAAGTACGCGAGCAGCGCCACCAGGGCGAGGCCGACGAGCACCGTGACGGCGACCTGGCTGCCGGCGGCGAGGCCGAACGCGACGCCGTGGTTGCGAGTGTCCACGAGCTGGATGCCCGGGAGCACCTTGACTTCTTCGCCGCGCACGATCGAGCTCGAAACCAGGTGCTTGCTGAGCTGGTCGAGCGCGAGGACGCTGATCATCACGATCACGGCGCGTACGTAGGGGCTCGCGAGGAACGTGCGCACAGACCGGTCTTCCGCGGACGATCAGCCGTGGATGATGCCCTGCACGACGATCTCGTTGACGAGTCCGAGCACGATGATCGCGATCAGCGGGCTGAAGTCGATCCCCCCGAAGCTCGGCAGGATGCGCCGAAAGATGCGCAGGTAGGGTTCGCAGATGTCGCGCAGGAAGCCGAGGATGGCGTCGCTGGTGCGTGAGTATGGCGGTTTCAGCCCCGCGGCGAACAGCAGCTGCACGACTATGTAGACGATGATCAGGATCGTGTACACGTAGATCAGGGTCGACAGGAAGTCGGCGATCTGGGTGCGCGCGGTGGCGATCGGCACGCCGGCGAGGACCCCGCTCACGACCGGCGCTCGAGTCGGTTCTGGTGCGGGCTGTCAGCGCCGGCACCGCGGTCGTCCGCGCAACCGCGGACGCGAACCAAAACGCCGACCCACGCGCGCGTGCGCGCGCGCGCGCGTGCGCTCTCGTCGCGGACCATCCAGGCTCGCCCGCCCGCCCCGTCGCCCGAGACGATCCAGGCTCGCCCGCCCGCCCCGCCGCCCGAGAGGATCCGGGCCGGCCCGCCGGCCGGCCTCAACGCCGCTCCCCGAGCACGGCGTCGAGCGCGTCGCTGAAGGCGGCGCGCAGTCCGGCGCGCTCGAGCGCGTCGAGGCCGCGCGCGGTGACGCCTCCCGGCGAGGCGACCTCACGGCGAATCGCGTGGGTGTCGCCCGCGCGACGGCGCAGCAGCTCGGCGGTGCCGGCGAGCGTCGCGACGACGAGCTCGGCGCCCTGGGCGGCGGGGATGCCGCGGCGCACGCCGGCGTCGATCTGCGCCTCGGCGACGAGCGCCACATAGGCCGGTCCGCAGGACATCAGGCCCATCGCGACATCTACGAGCTCGTCGGGCAGCTCCACGAGCAGGCCGAGTTCGGCGAACAGCTGGCGGACCTGCTCGTCGAGCTCCAGCGATCTGCCCCACGCGTGCTGCTCGCGCTCAGCCCACGGGTCGGCTGCGCAGACGATCGCCCCGGCGCGCGCTTCGGCCGGCAGCGACGGCAGGAAGCGGTACGCCGGTTTCTCCGGATAGGCGCGCTTCAGCGCGAGCAGCGGCGTCGCGGCGAGGATCGAGGCGACCGCGCGCGCGTGTGGTGCGACCTGCGCGGCGACGTCGTCGAGCTGCGCGGGCTTGTGGCAGAGCACGACCAGGTCCGCGCGCCGGGCGACCTCGGCGTTGCTCGCCAGGGCCTCCCCCCCGACCTCGGCCACGAGCGCGCGGGCACGCTCGCCGACGGGGTCGGCGCAGAGCACGGGACGGTCCCAGCCGCGCGCGAGCGCGCGCGCCATGTTGCCGGAGCCGATCAGACCTATCTGCATGAGTGGGCCAGCCTACAGGCGATCATGGCGTGCCCTGCGCGCGGCCGCCCGCCCAGGCTAGGACTGGTTGAAGAAGCCCTTCTCGATTAGCCTTGCCCGCTCCTCGGCGGAGATCTCGACGTTGCGGGGGGTCAGCATGAAGACCTTGTCGGCGATGCGCTGCATGCCTCCGTCGAGGGCGTAGGTGAGGCCGGAGGCGAAGTCGATCAGACGCTTGGAGAGGTCGGTTTCGGTGCCCTGCAGGTTGAGGATGACGGGGATCGAGTCCTTGAACTTGTCGGCTATCTGCTGGGCGTCGTTGAACGACTTGGGTACGACGAGGTGGACGCGCACGTCGCCGTTGCCGCGGGTGCCGACAGAGCGCAGCACGGTATTCGATCGCCCGCCGCCGGCCGGTTCGTCGTCGGCGAAGATGTCGTCGAAGTCGTCGCGGCGGCGGCGCAGGCGGCGCACGTTCGGTCGCTCGCGGTAGCGATCCTCGACGTCGCGCTCGGACTGAGCGTCGTCGTCGTCGTAGTCGTCGTGGTACTCCTCGGCCAGGCCGAAATAGACGAGCGCGCGGTGCCAGGAGTCGCGGAAAGCCATCGGTTCAGGTGCGTGTTCGCCCGCAGAGCGTGTTTCCCTGCTCGCGCAGCGAGTGTCGCCGCTCATGTTACGCCCGGCGAGCGCGGCTAACAGTACAGCCTCGTGCCGATGCGCACGATCGTTGCGCCCTCTTCGGCCGCGACGACGCAGTCCTGCGAGGTGCCCATCGAGAGGGTTTCGAGGCCGTGGAGCGCGGCGAGCTCGCGCAGCGCGGCGAACCACGGGCGGCTGCGCTCGGGGTCGGCGGCGAGCGGCGGCATGCACATCAGACCGGCGACCGGCAGCGGCGAGCGTTCGAGGTAGCGCTCGAGCTCGTGCGGCGCGATCCCGGCCTTGCCGGGCTCGCGGGCGACGTTGACCTCGATCAGGATGCGCAGCTCGGGACGGGCGAGGGCGCGGTGGCGCTCGAGCTCGCGCAGGGCCGATTCGCTGGCGAGCGAGTGGATCAGGCGCACGCTGGGCAGGATCGCGCGGACCTTGCGGCTCTGGAGCGCGCCGATGAAGTCCCATGCGAACAGCTCGCCGTGGGCGGCGACCTTGGCGAGCAGGTCCTGCGCGCGGTTCTCGCCGACGAGCCGGATCCCGGCGGCGGCGAGCAGCGGCAGATCCTCGCAGGCCACGTACTTGGTGGCGGCGAGGATCTCGAGCCGCCGCGGGTCGCGGCCGGCACGGCGGGCAGCGTCGACGAGCTGGGCGCGCAGCTCGCGCAGGTTCTCGGCGATGCGCTCGGCGTCCGCGACGCGGATCAGCTCAGCCACGCGACACCAGCCTGGCGGCCCGCGGCCTGGCCTTCGCGGCGGTGGGAGAAGAAGCGCGCGTCGCAGATCGTGCACAGCCGCACGTGCTCGACGCGATCGACGCCCGCACGCAGCAGGCGCTCGCGTGCGATCGCGGGCAGGTCGACGTTGCTTCCCACGCGGTGAGCTCCGTCGAATGCATCGTGGACCTCGGGTCCGACCTCGTAGCAGCACGGGCCGGCGCCCGGGCCGATGATCGCGACGATCTCACCGTCGCGGTGCTCGGGCTCGGCGCGAGCGTGGCCCTGCGCCCCGGGTGTGCGGCTCGGCTCACGCGACGTCTCGTTCGGCTCGCGGGAGGTCTCGGTCAGCTCGCGCAGCGCGCGGACGCCCTCCTCCAGGACGCCCGCAGCCAGTCCGCGCCAGCCGGCGTGGACGGCGGCCACGGCGCGGTCGGATCCGAGCAGCACGGGCAGGCAGTCGGCGGTGAGGACCATCACGCCGACTCCAGCGAGCGCGGTGGCGCGTCCATCGGCCGCGGCGGTGAGCGGCTCGGCGCCGACGCCGTCGCGAGCGCGCAGGCGCTGGATGTCGGTGCCATGCACCTGGGGTCCGGCGCAGAGTCGGCGCAGCTCGAGCTGGCGGCGCAGGCGCTCGCGCGCGCCCATGCCCTGCGCGCGCGTCTGGGCGCGGACCGTCGAGAGGTTGCCGTGGGCGCGGCTGGTGAACAGCGCCTGGCCGCCTGCGGTGAGGTCGAAGCGCAACGGGTCCGTCGGGGGCGGTGCCATCTATGCCTCGAGCGCGGCCTGGAGCTCGGCGTCGGGCCCGGCGTCGAGCTCGTCGTCGAGCTTGCGCGCGAGCGCGGCCTGCAGCCGGCGCCCGATCTCGGGGCCCTCGGGGATGCCGGCCGCGAGCAGGTCGTCGCCGCTGATCTCGAGGTGGACGTGGCGCAGCTGCTTAAGCCATTCTTCGGCGGCGTCGACCACCTCGGAGAACTCCCACTCGCGCTGTCCCCAGGCGCCCGCGAGCGCGACCTGCTCGGGTGGCGCATGGCCGACGGCTTCGCGGATCTGGGAGGGGGTTTCGGCGCCGCCGAGCTCTTCTGCCAGGGCGTCGGCGTCGACCGCGGAGTCGAGCGCCAGGTCGCGATCTGCGGCGGGGATCTCGAGCGAGTCGAGCAGTGCGTATGCCGCGTCCTCCGCGTCGACCTCGAGCGCCTGGACGAGCGAGCGCAGCAGCGCGGCTAGCAGCAGCAGGTCGGGCCGGCCGGGCTCGCCGTCGAGGCCGCGGCGGAGCAGCGCGAGCGCGTCGCGGGCGAGCCCGGTTTCGAAGCGCAGCTGAGGGTGAAGCGCGCGCAGCAGCCCCAGCCGGTCCATCGCTTCGAGCGTGGCGAGCGCGTCAGGTTCGGCCAGCGCCAGGCGCAGCTCGGCGCCGATGCGGGCGCGCGAGACGGTGTCGAGCGCGCCTTCGGCGACGGCCTGCGCGGCGAGGTCGGCGGTGTGCGGCTCGATCTGAAAGCCGAGCCGGGCGCTGTAGCGGGCGAGGCGCAGCAGGCGCGTGGGGTCGTCGCTGAAGCTGCGGGGGTGCAGGACGCGCAGGCGTCCTTCGGCCAGGTCGCCGAGGGCACGATCGTCGACCGGGCGCAGCTTGCCGGCGGATGGACCCGAGAGCGGCAGGGCGATCGCGTTGACGGTGAAGTCGCGGCGGTTCAGATCCTGCTGGGGCGTGCCCGCGCTCACCTCGGGGAGCGCGCCGGGCGCGGGGTAGCGCTCGGCGCGACGGGTCGCGATGTCGATCCGGGCCTCGGCACCGATGCGGGCGTCGGCAGGATCGAGCTCCCAGCGGACGAGGGCGGTGCCGAAGCGATCGTGAAAGGTCGCGGCGGCATCCTGGCTGGCACGGGGGCTGTGGCCGGCCGAGGCGCCCAGGCGGGCAGCCAGCTCGCGTGCGAAGGCGTCGGCGTCGCGGCCGACCACGACGTCGAGCTCGCGCGGGGTCCGGCCGAGCACCAGATCGCGTACGGCGCCGCCGACGAGCTCGACGTCGTCGCGCCCGGCGGCCAGCTCGAGCAGCTCGCGTCCGCCCGGGAGCTCGCGCAGGGCGTCAAGCGGGGCGGATCGCAACACCCGCCTCCGCGAGGTGGTGCTTGGCCTGGGCGATGGTGAAGCGGCCGTAGTGGAAGATCGAGGCGCAGAGCGCGGCGTCGGCGCCGGCGGCGAGGGCCTGCGCGAGGTGCTCGAGCTCGCCGGCGCCGCCGGAGGCGATCACCGGGACGCCGACGGCGCCGCTGACGGCGGCGGTGAGCGCGAGGTCGTAGCCGTGGTTGGTGCCGTCGCGGTCCATGCTGGTGAGCAGGATCTCGCCGGCGCCGCGGTCGACGGCCTCGCGGGTCCAGGCGACGGCGTCGCGGCCGGTGGAGGTGCGTCCGCCGGCGACGTAGGCGTCCCAGCGCGGGGCGCCGTCGGCCGGCGCGGATTTGGCGTCGACGGCGAGGACGACGCACTGTGAGCCGAAGACGCGGGCGAGCTCGTCGATCAGCTCGGGGCGCTGCAGCGCGGCGCTGTTGACGGAGACCTTGTCGGCGCCGGCGTCGAGGACGGTCTGGGCGTCCTTGACCGAGCGGATGCCGCCGCCGATCGTGAACGGGATGAAGACGTCGTTGGCGGTGCGACGGGCGAGCTCGGCGATCGTCTCGCGACGCTGGTGCGTGGCGGTGATGTCGAGGAAGACGAGCTCGTCGGCGCCTTCGCGGTCGTAGTGGGCGGCCAGTTCGACCGGGTCGCCGGCGTCGCGGATGTCGAGGAATTCGACGCCCTTGACGACGCGGCCGGCGTCGACGTCGAGGCAGGGGATGACGCGCTTGAGGTGCACGGCCTCAAGGTAGCTTGAACTGCGCGATCAGCCGGCCAACGCCTCGAGCGCCTGCGCGACGGTGAAGCGCCGCTCGTAGAGGGCCTTGCCGACGATCACGCCGTCGAGCGCCGGAGAGCCGAGGCCCGCAAGGTTTCGCAGGTCGTCCAGCTGGCCGATTCCGCCCGAGTAGATCAGGCTGCCGGCGCGAGCCTCCGCGCGAGCCGCCTCGGCAACCGCTCGCACTTCGTCGAGGTCGGGGCCCTGGAGCATGCCGTCGCGGTCGACGTTGGTGTAGACGAGGCGGTTGGCGCCGCGCTCGAGCAGGCGCGCGATCACGGTGGCGGGAGCGCCGTCGACGGTGTCGGTCCAGCCTCGCGTGGCGACGCGGCCGCCGCGGACGTCCACCGACACGAGCACGCGCTCGGGCCAGGCGGTCAGAGCGTGGTCGAGCAGGTCGGGGTCGCTGAATGCGGCGGTGCCGAGAATCACGCGCGCGGCGCCCGCCTCGAAGGCCCGCTCGATCGAGCCCGTCGCGCGCAGCCCTCCCCCGAACTGCACCGGGACGCCCGAGTCGCGCGCGATCCGCCGCAGGTGCTCGAGGTTGACGGGAGCGCCGGCCTTGGCGCCGTCGAGGTCGACGACGTGGAGATGGGTGGCGCCTTGCTCGACCCAGCCGCGGGCCGCCGCGAGCGGGTGCTCGTCGTAGACGGTCTGCGCGTCGAAGTCACCCTTCGTGAGGCGCACGGCGCGGCCGTCGAGGATGTCGATCGCCGGGTACAGGATCACGTCGGCACCGCGGCGCGGCCGCAGATGCGGGTGAAGTTCCTCAGCAGGGTGAGACCGTGCGTGGAGGACTTCTCGGGGTGCGACTGGGTGCCGTAGACGGTCCCCGCTCCGACGATCGCGGCGAACGGCTCGCCGTAGTCGGCGGTGGCGAGCACGACGTCCTCGTCGGTTGGCACGGGCGCGTAGCTGTGGACGTGGTAGAGGTAGATCGGGTCGGGCAGGTCGTCGGCGAGCGGGCTGGCGTGGCGCCAGTGGACTTCGCTCCAGCCGATGTGGGGCAGCTTCAGGTCGGCGGCGTGGAGCGCCCGCACGGTGCCGGCCAGCAGACCCAGCCCGTCGGCGCCGCCGTGCTCGTCGGAGCGTTCGAACAGCAGCTGCATGCCCAGACAGAGCCCGAGCAGCGGGACGCCGGCGGCGACCCGCTCGGCGAGCAGCTCGTCGAGGCCCCGGGCGCGGATCGCGGCCATGCCGGCGGGAAACGCGCCCACGCCCGGCAGCACGAGCCCGTCCATGGCGCCGAGGGTGGCCGGATCGTCGCTCACGGCCACGCGCGCGCCGACGTGCTCGAGCGCCTTCTCGGCCGAGCGGCGGTTGCCCATGCCATAGTCGACCAGCCCGATCCGGGGCGCCATGTCCGGCTCCTCGCTTGGATCTGGCGCCTCAGATGGACTCATGATGGTGTGTTGAGCGTCCTCATGCGGTGAGCGTGCCCTTGGTGCTCGGGACGCCGGTCTCGGTCGGGTCGATCGCGACCGCCTGGCGCAGGGCGCGCGCGAAGGCCTTGAAGGCAGCCTCGATCATGTGGTGGGCGTTGGTGCCGGCTTCGACGCGCAGGTGCAGGGTGAGCTTGGCGGCGCTGGCGAGGGCCCGGAAGAACTCCTCGCTGAGCTCGTGCTCGAATCCGCCGGTGGCGCCTGCGGGCAGCTCGGCTTCGAACAGCGTGAAGGGCCGTCCGGAGATGTCGAGGGCGCAGCTGGCGCGGGCCTCGTCCATCGGCGTGAGGGCGGAGCCGTAGCGCGTGATGCCCGCGCGGTCGCCGAGAGCGCTGTCGAGCGCCTGGCCGAGCGCGAGCGCGGTGTCCTCGACGGTGTGGTGGGCGCCGGTCTGCAGGTCGCCGTTGACGGTGACGTCGAGGTCGAGGGCTCCGTGACGGGCGAGCAGGTCGAGCATGTGGTCGAGGAAGCCCACGCCCGTGGCGCGCGTGCCGGCGCCGCTGCCTTCGAGCGTGAGCGTGAGCTCGATGTCGGTCTCGCCGGTGCGGCGCTCGATCGTGGCGGTTCGGGTCATGGTGTCAGCTTACGTGGGGTGTGCGACGACGAGGGGCGCGGATCGCCCGCGGTGGCGGGCTCGTCGGCCGCCGTCTGATCGCCCGCGTCGGCGGGATCGTCGGCCGCCCTCGGACCGCCCGCGACGGCGGGATCGTCGGCCGCCCTCGGACCGCCCGCGGTGGCGGACTCGTCGGCCATCCTCGGATCGCCCGTGGCGCGGGCCTGCATCGAGTCGGCGTGCGCCTGAAAGCCCTCGGCGCGCGCGATCGGGACGCCGGCGGCGGCGAGCTTGCGAACCGTGTCCCCGCCGACCGGGCCGAGCCGCACTTCGGCCATGCGCCGGCGGAAGTGGCGGGCGGAGAGCGTCGAGGCGAAGCGGGCCGAGCCGCCGGTCGGGAGCACATGGTTGGAGCCGGCGACGTAGTCGCCGAAGGCGGTGCCGGCGGCGGCGCCGACGAACAGGCAGCCGGCGCTGCGCACGAGGGTGGCGAGCGCCTCCATTTCGGCGCCGATCAGCTGCAGGTGCTCGGGGGCGAGCGCGTTGGCGAGCCCGATCGCCTCGCGCGGGGACGCGGCCTCGATGAGCGCGCAGGCGGCGTCGGCGACGGTCGGGTAGGCGAGGATCTGGCGCTCGAGCGACTGCGCAAGCGCGTCGAGCTGGGCGGGCGAGGTCGAGATCGCGACGACGAGGCTGCCGGTGCCGTGCTCGGCCTGGGCGAGCATGTCGAGCGCGGCCAGCTCGAGCTCGCGCGAATCGGCGTCGGCGCCGAGCACGACCGCGAGGTCGCTGGGGCCGGCGAAGCCGTCGATGCCGACGAGCGCGGAGAGCTGGCGCTTTGCCTCCTGGACGTAGAGATTGCCGGGTCCGACGATGACATCGACAGGGCGCACGGTCTCGGTGCCGTAGGCGAGCGCGGCGATCGCCTGGGCGCCGCCCATGGCGTAGACGCGCTCGACGCCGCACAGGCGGCAGGCGCCGAGGATCAGCGGGTCGACCCGGCCGTCGCGCGCCGGCGGGGCGCAGACCGCCAGATCGATGACGCCGGCGGCGCGAGCCGTGACGACGCCCATCACGACGGTGCTCGGATACGGGGCGCGGCCGCCGGGTACGTAGACGGCGGCCGATTGCACGGGCACTTCGCGCACGGTGATGCGCTGGCCCTGTGGAAGGTCGACGGCGACGTCCGCGCCGACGCCGGCGTCGGCAACGAGCGCGACGTTGGCGATCGCGACCTGCAGACCGGCGACGAGCGAGCGGTCCAGGCGCGTGAGCGCTTGGTCGAGCTGGTCGGCGGGCACCGCCAGAGCGGGCGCGCTGAGGTCGGCCGCTCCGCCAGTGCTCACGGCATGGGTACCGCCCCCGGACACGCC
Source organism: Solirubrobacteraceae bacterium (assembly GCA_035507415.1). Classification (GTDB taxonomy): domain Bacteria; phylum Actinomycetota; class Thermoleophilia; order Solirubrobacterales; family Solirubrobacteraceae; genus Palsa-744. The sequence goes on along the minus strand of DATJOF010000001.1, from coordinate 5,520 downwards.
GGCACCCGCCGCTCCGCCCGTGGGCGCGACGTGGGTACCGCCCCCGGGCGCGCCGGAGTCAGCGCCCGCGTCATCGGTGGCGCGTGCGTCGAACCGGCGCGTGTATTCGCGCACGGCATCGTCGCCACGGGTGCGCACGCCGGCGAGGATCTCGCGGACGGCGTCGGCGACGCCCTCGCCCGCGGGCACGAGCGCGCGCACGTGGGCCGCCGTGCCGGCAGGGCCGCCGAGGGCTTCGACGCGCGCGGTGTCGAGACGCTCGATCTTCACGGTCGCCCCAGGCGCACGAGCCGGACCGCAACCCCAACCGGCAGCGGCACACGCACGAGCCTCACCTCAGACGCCACCCGGCGGGTCACTGGTGTTGCCGGCGCGGGCACGCAGGCGCGCGAGCAGCTGGTCGATGGGATCGGCCTTGAGCTTGTAGGCGACGGCGTTGGCGATCAGGCGCGCGGTGCACTCGACGAGCTCCTCGCGTACGACGAGCCCGTTGGCGCGCAGCGTGGTGCCGGTGGCGGTGAGGTCGACGATCGCGTCGGCCAGGCCGGTGAGCGGGGCGAGCTCGACGGAGCCCTTGACCTCGACGATCTCGCCCTGCCGGCCGGTCTCCTCCAGGTGGCGGGCGGCGATGCGCGGGTACTTGGTGGCGACGCGCATCGCGCCCAGCCGGCGCAGCGCCTCGGCGGCGGGGTGCTCGCCGTCGGCGTTGACGCGGTCGGCGGTGGCGAGCACCATCGTGCAGCGGCCGTAGCCGAGGTCGAGCAGCTCGTAGATCTGGCGCCGGCCGCGCTCGCGGACGCCCGAGCCCCCGGCCTGTCCGGCGCGCTCGAGCAGGACGTCCTTGCCGGTGATGCCGAGGTCGGCGGCGCCGGCCTCCACGTAGGTCGGTACGTCGGACGGTCTCATCGTGATCACGCCGATGTCCTCGAACAGCAGCTTGCGGTCGTGGCTGCGCAGCTCGCCGGTGTCGAGGCCGAGGTCGGTGAGCAGGTCGACGGTGCCGTCGAACAGCGCGCCGCGCGGGACGGCGATCGTGAGGTCGGCGAGCGGGCGGGCGCTCATCGCGCGAGCGCTCCGGTGCCGCGCTCCTCGCCGGTGAGCGCGATGTGCAGCCGTTCGACGTCGAGCGCGAAGCCGACGGCCGGGCGCGGCGTGCCGAAGCTGGCGAGCAGGTCGTCGTAGCGCCCGCCGCCGCCGATCGGCACGCCGAGGGTCGGGTCGTAGACCTCGAACACGGCGCCCGTGTAGTAGCCGATGCTGCGCACGAGTCCGAGGTCGAAGATCACGCGTGCGGCGACGCTGGCCGGCAGCAGCTCGCTGACCTGGCGCATGCCGGCGGTGGCCTCGGCGGTGGCGTCCGCGGGCGGGCCGAGCGCGGACGGTCCCGGCGCGGCATCGAGGACCTCCGGGCCGCCGCGGCGCTGGGGCACGGTCAGCAGCAGCTCGGTGGCCTGCGCGTCGAGGCCCGTGCCGGCGAGCAGCGAGGCCAGTTCGACGAAGTCGCGGCGGGCGAGCGCCTCGAGCAGGCCGGCGCGGGCGTCGGGCGCGACCCGCATGCGTTCCATCAGCGTGCCGAACAGCGAGGCGTCGCCGAGCCCGACGCGGTAGTCCTTCAGCCCGGTCGCATCGAGCGCGTCGCACAGCACGGTCAGCGCCTCGGCGGTGCCGGCGGGCGCGGGCGAGCCGATCAGCTCGATGCCGGCCTGCAGGAGCTCGCGCGGCTGGTGCCACTGCGGGCGGATGCCGCGGTAGCAGTGCGCGAAGTAGCAGAAGCGCAGCGGCCCCTCGACGGTCGGGTAGCGCGTGGCGATCATGCGCGCGACCGGCACGGTCATGTCGGAGCGCAGCACGAGCGTCTCGCCGTTCTCGTCGAAGACCCTGTGCACGGGCCCGGAGCCCTCGATCTCGGCGCGCGCGAGCACCGACTCGTACTCGAGCGCCGGCGTGTATACCTCGCCGTAGCCGTGGCGCTCGAACACGGCGCGCAGCGCGTCGGTGATGGCGCGCAGCTCGCGCGTCTCGTCGGGCAGCACGTCGCGGGTGCCGCTGGGAATCGAGTGGATCGGGGGGGTGGAGCTCATGGGCCGTCATTCAAGCGGACCGCGACGTTCGCCGCCGGCGACGGCCCACGCGCGCGCGCGGGTGGGCTCGCACTGACCGAGCACCGCGCACTGACCGAACAGCGCCGACGCGTCCAGGCGGGCGCGTCGGACACACCAGGCAGTCGTCGCTCAGGCCTGCAGGGCGGGCTCGGTGGCGACGCGCTCGATGTTGGCGCCGAGCTCGCGCAGGCGCTCGTCGATGCGCTCGTAGCCGCGGTCGATCTGGCGCACGTTGCCGATCTCGCTGCGGCCTTCGGCGCACAGCGCGGCGAGCAGCATCGCCATGCCGGCGCGGATGTCGGGCGACTCCAGGCGCTGCGCGCGCAGCCTGCGCGGACCGGTGACGATCGCGCGGTGGGGGTCGCACATGACGATGTCGGCGCCCATCAGGATCAGCTTGTCGGCGAAGATCAGCCGGTTCTCGAACATCCACTCGTGGATCAGGATCGAGCCCTGCGCCTGCGTCGCGAGCGCGACCGCGATCGAGGTCAGGTCGGCGGGAAACGCGGGCCACGGGCCGTCCTGGATCTTGCTCTTGTACTCGCCGACGTCGGCCTGCACGACGAGCTTCTGGCCGCCGGGGACGAGCACGTCGCCGTCGCGCAGCTCCGAGCGCAGGCCGAGGCGTTCGAACACGAGCCTGATCATGCGCAGGTCGTCGGCGACGGCGCCCTTGACGAGCAGCTCGCCGCCGGTGACGCCCGCGAGCGCCATGAAGCTGCCGATCTCGATGTGGTCGGGCGCGACGTCGTGTTCGCAGCCGTGCAGCCGCTCGGCGCCGTTGACCGTGAGCAGGTTCGAGCCGATGCCCTGGATGTCGGCGCCCATCTTCACGAGCATGCGGGCGAGGTCCTGCACGTGCGGCTCGCAGGCGACGTTGCCGAGCACGGTGGCTCCGGGCGTGAGCGCGGCCGCCATCAGCGCGTTCTCGGTGGCCATCACCGACGGCTCGTCCATGAATACGTCGCTCGGGCGCAGGCCGTGAGGCGCGCTGAGCACGATGTCGCGGGCGCAGTCGGTGCTGGCGCCCATCGCGCGAAAGGCGTCGAGGTGGGGATCGAGGCGGCGGCGTCCGATCACGTCGCCGCCGGGCGGCGGCATCACGGCCCGGCCGAAGCGCGCGAGCAGCGGCCCGGCGAGCAGGAACGACGCCCTGATCAGCTCGGCGAGCTCGGGATCGACGCTGACCTCGCGAAGGTCCGCGCAGCAGACGGTCACCTCGTTGGGGGCGCGCCAGGCCACCTGCGCGCCGAGGGCGTCGAGGATGCGGAGCATCGCGTCGACGTCGCGGATGTGCGGGACGTTGCGCACGACGACCTGCTCGTCGGTGAGGATCGCCGCGGCGAGGATCGGAAGCGCGCCGTTCTTGTTGCCGGCGGGCACGATCGTGCCGGACAACGGCGCGCCGCCTTCGATGACGAACTTCTCCATGAGCTGGGCCCGCCCGCGCCGGCCCGCAATCGGGCCACGCGCCGGCTTTCCCGAGAGCGTAACAGCCATGTCGCGTAGTTTCGCGGGCCGTGCGGCGGACCCTGCAAGCCAAGGTCGCAGGCGCTGGCGACGCGGCCCACGGACGCCCGCGCGCGCTCTACGGCGAGCTCCGGATCCGCCCCGAGGGCTGCCTCACATTCTCCCCCGAGGGCACCTCACAACCCGCACCGAGCCGATGACCCAGCGCGCCCCGAGGCCACCTCACAATCCGCCCGAGGCGAGGGCGGAGCGCGCCCCGAGGCGAACACACGATCGCCCCCGGCGCAACTTTCATTGCAGGCTCCGCAGACGGGCCCGATGCCCGTTCTTGGCTCTGTAGAGCCACCTGACGAATGACCTCCGGCCTTGCAAAGGTGTCGTCGTACGCGCCCAGCCGGAGTCCGTCCGCAGGGTCGCATACCTTGCGAACACATGTTCGGTTCATCGAGAGCATCGCCGTTTGCGCGGCGCGCCCGCGCCGCCCTCTCCCTGGCTCGCTCGTTCCTGCTGGACGATCTGGGATCCGATAACGATCTCCGATCGGTCGAGGACGACTACGACGTCGACTGGGAGGTCGACGGGGACGAGCACAGCCGGGGAGAGCAGCGGAGGGCGTACCTGGACGCCGCTGCTGACGCGAGCCGCATGCGGCGCCGTCCGAGCCCGGGACGCCGCGTCACATCGCGCGAGCCAAGCGCCGCGACGCACCCCCATCGGGTGCCCTTGCGGGGCAACGCCGTCGTGCGGGCCGGCCGGCGGTCCGGGCAGCCGGCGCCGAGGCAGCACGTGTGCCTTTGCTCGCCGTCGCACCAGCGCCCACACCCAAGCCGGAGCGCGGTCGTGACGGTGCTGAAGTAGACCGGCGGCGTCCTACTCTCCCAGGCCCTTGCGAGCCAAGTACCATCGGCGCTGAGGGGCTTAACTGCTCTGTTCGGAATGGGAAGAGGTGTTTCCCCCTCGCAAAAGCCACCGGAAAAGCTTGAAAGACCGGGCTTCTCCCGGTCCTTCAAAACTGCACAGCGCCACACCGGGTATCGCGCTCGCCGGCTTCCCGGCAAGCGATCACGCCGTCGGGGTCTCCCCCTCGGAGCGTAAAAAAATCCGTCAAGCCCTCGACCCATTAGTACCGGTCTCCTTCAGGCGTCACCGCCCTTCCAGATCCGGCCTATCAACCTGGTGGTCTACCAGGGGTCTTACTCCCTCTAGGGGATGGGAGAGCTCATCTTGAGGCCGGCTTCCCGCTTAGATGCCTTCAGCGGTTATCCGATCCGCACGTAGCTAGCCTGCTATGCCCTTGGCAGGACAACAGATACACCAGAGGTGCGTTCATCCCGGTCCTCTCGTACTAGGGACAAATCCTCTCAACTCTCCAACGCCCACGGCAGATAGGGACCGACAGTTTTGTTACTCACACACTCCAACGAGCGTGCGGGCCAGGTCATTTCTGCCTGACTCTGCATGTCGCCATGCAGCTCGGACTGTATCTTCAGGGGGCATCACTCCCCTGTTCGGCGTACAGTCTCTGAGGATTCTGGATTGCTATTAGCCATCCAGCCTTTCCTGCTGATTGTCCGCACCTGACACATTGTCACGGTACCGTCCACTTGGGACGAACTCGTAGTGCAGGATCCTCGGATTTTCCAGCATATAGCCGAATTTATAGACAGCAACGGAATTTACTGTCTCACGACGTTCTGAACCCAGCTCGCGTACCGCTTTAATGGGCGAACAGCCCAACCCTTGGGAGCGACTCCACCCCCAGGATGCGACGAGCCGACATCGAGGTGCCAAACCGGGCCGTCGATGTGGACTCTTGGGCCCGATAAGCCTGTTATCCCCGGAGTACCTTTTATCCGTTGAGCGACGGCACTTCCACTTGCTACCGCCGGATCACTAAGACCTGCTTTCGCACCTGCTCGACTTGTCAGTCTCGCAGTCAAGCTCCCTT